>NZ_MRCS01000063.1 GCF_002303925.1 Pseudomonas sp. ACN8 | reverse complement strand
GGAAATGAACAATTGAACAGTTCACCCATTGACAGTGAACAATAGTGAACAACACTCTACGGATGATTTTTGCCTTTCCCAGAACATGAAATAAATGCAAAACCTGTGGGAGCGAGCCTGCTCGCGATAGCGGTGGTTCAGCCAATATCAATGTCGACTGACACTCCCATTCGCGAGCAGGCTCGCTCCCACAGGGAACTACCCATAAAAACAATAAAAGCTTGCCCAGAGATCGACTGCCATGGCCGCACCCGCATCGCCGTTGTCCCACGACGCCATCATCCAGGACTCCTGGTCCCGTTGCCGCGCGTTCGGCCTCAGCCATCAAAGCACGCCGGCATTCGACCAATTGCCGGCCGCGGGCATCGCGCAATTGCTGGAGAGCCAGCATTCACTGGTGCAAACCACCCATCAGGAAGTGCTGCCCTACTACGAGAACATCCTCAGCAATTCCAATTGCCTGATCATGCTCGCCGACCACCAGGGCCAGGTGCTAACGTCCTGGGGCACCCAGCGCTTCATCGAACCGAAACTGGCCCGGGGTTTCAGCGCCGGCGCCAGCTGGATGGAACGTTGCACCGGTACCAACGCCATCGGCACCGCCCTGGCCTGCGAACAAGCGGTGCACATCGAGCACGATGAACATTACCTCAAGGCCAACCGCTTCATGACCGGTTCCGCCGCGCCGATTTTCGATGCCGAGCGCAAGGTGATCGCGGTGCTGGACGTGTCCAGCGACAGCTACCTGCCCCCCTCCCACACCCTGGGCATGGTCAAGATGATGAGCCAGACCGTGGAAAACCGGCTGATCCTCAACCTGTTCCATGGCCAGCATTTCCAGCTGACGTTCAATACCGGACTGAACAACCTCGACAGTCAGTGGGCCGGGTTGCTGATATTCGACGAGACCGGCCAGGTGCTGTCGGCCAATCGCCGGGCTGACAATCTGCTGGGCATCAGCCTGTCGCGGGTCAGTGTCGAAAGCCTGTTCAAGGTCTCGCTGCTGGAGTTGCTGAACCAGCCCGACGGCCTGCCCTTCGCCCTGCAAACCTCGGGGCGCAATCGCTTCCAGTGCCTGTTGAAGCGGCCGAAACAGGCAACGATTCAACCTCGAGTGTTCACCGAGCCGGTTGTAGCTGCACCCGCGCCCATCAGCCTCAACACCCTGCACTTCGGCGACAGTCGCGTGGAAAAAGCCGTGCGTCAGGCCGAGCGCTTGCTGGAAAAAGACATTCCATTGCTGATCCACGGTGAAACCGGGGTTGGCAAGGAAGTGTTCGTCAAAGCCCTGCATCAGGCCAGCTCACGCAGCAAACAAGCGTTCATCGCCGTCAACTGTGCAGCGATTCCCGCCGAACTGGTGGAGTCCGAGCTGTTCGGCTATGAGAAAGGCGCGTTCACCGGCGCCAACCAGAAAGGCAGCATCGGGCTGATCCGCAAGGCTGACAAGGGCACGCTGTTCCTCGATGAAATCGGTGACATGCCGCTGCCGACCCAGGCACGACTGTTGCGGGTGTTACAGGAGCGTTGCGTGCAGCCGGTGGGCAGCAGCGAGTTGTTCCCTGTGGACTTGCGCATCATTTCCGCGACCAATCGCTCGTTGCGCGAACAGGTACAACTGGGGCGGTTTCGTGAAGACCTGTATTACCGCATTGGCGGCCTGACCCTGGAACTGCCGCCGTTAAGAGAGCGCAGCGATAAAGAGGCACTGTTCAAACGCCTGTGGGAACAGCATCGCGAACCCAGCCAATGGGCTGGGCTGAGCCGCGAGGTATTGGAGCTGTTCGACCGTCATCCGTGGCCGGGAAATTTGCGCCAGGTCAGCAGTGTGATGCAGGTGGCATTGGCGATGGCCGAGGAACAACCGATAAGGCCGGAGCATTTGCCGGATGATTTTTTTGTCGACCTGGAGATGGAACCGGTCGATACGCCGGAACCGTTGGCCGTGGATCTGAATGATACCGAGGATTTGAACCGGCAATTGCAGGCGGCAGGGGGGAATATTTCGTATCTGGCGCGGCGGTTGGGGGTTAGTCGCAATACCCTTTACAAGCGGTTGCGCCAGACTGAATGACGATTGAACCGCGCTGGTGGGGTTTGGCTTGAGACCATCGCGAGCAGGCTCGCTCCTACAGGGGATCTATGTTGCTCACAAAACTCAAACCTGGCGAAAACCCAATGTAGGAGCGAGCCTGCTCGCGATTAAGTCAGCTCAGGCACCTCAAAAACAGCAGCCACCTCATAAACAAAAACCCGCACAAGGCGGGTTTTGTCTGTAACAAGTAAAACTATCAGTCAGCCAGACGCCAGGTCGTGCCGCCCTTGCCGTCTTCCAGCACCACGCCCATGGCGGTGAGCTGGTCGCGGATGCGGTCGGATTCGGCCCAGTCCTTGCCGGCACGTGCCGCCAGGCGCGCTGCAATCAGTGCCTCGACTTCGGCTGCATCCACGCGCCCTTCGGCGCCAGCCTGCAGGAAGTCATCTGCCTCAAGCTGCAACACACCCAACACACTGGCCAGCTCTTTCAAACGGGCTGCCAGACCGGCCGCTGCGTTCAGATCGCTCTCGCGCAGGCGGTTGATCTCGCGGACCATCTCGAATAGCACCGCGCAGGCTTCCGGCGTACCGAAGTCGTCGTTCATCACCGTGGTGAAACGCTCGACGAAAGCTTCGCCGCCAGCCGGTGCAACGTTCGGTAGGCCTTTCAACGCGTGGTAGAAACGCTCCAGGGCGCCCTTGGCGTCCTTGAGGTTGTCTTCCGAGTAGTTGATTGCGCTGCGGTAGTGGCTCGACACCAGCAGGTAGCGCACGACTTCCGGGTGGTACTTGTCGAGCACGTCGCGAATGGTGAAGAAGTTGTTCAAGGACTTGGACATTTTCTCGCCATTGATGCGAATCATGCCGCAATGCATCCACGCGTTGGCGTAGGTCTTGCCGGTCGCTGCTTCGCTCTGGGCAATTTCGTTTTCATGGTGCGGGAACTCCAGGTCGCTGCCGCCGCCATGAATGTCGAAGGTCTCGCCCAGGCAGCAGGTGGACATCACCGAGCATTCGATGTGCCAGCCCGGACGCCCGGCGCCCCACGGCGATTCCCAGCTCGGCTCGCCCGGCTTGGTGGCTTTCCACAGCACGAAGTCCAGCGGGTCCTGCTTGGACTCGTCGACTTCGATGCGTGCACCGATGCGCAGGTCTTCGATCTTCTTGCGCGACAGCTTGCCGTAGCCCATGAACCTGGCAACGCGGTAGTACACGTCGCCATTGCCCGGGGCGTAGGCGTAGCCCTTGTCGATCAAGGTCTGGATCATGCTCAGCATGCCCGGAATGTGATCCGTGGCACGTGGCTCCATGTCCGGCTTGAGGATGTTGAGGCGCGCCTCGTCCTCATGCATCGCGGTGATCATGCGTTCGGTCAGCGCGTCGAACGGCTCGCCGTTCTCTTTCGCCCGATTGATGATCTTGTCTTCAATGTCGGTGATGTTGCGCACATAAGTCAGGTTATAACCGCTGAAGCGCAACCAGCGGGTCACCAGGTCGAACGCAACCATGCTGCGGCCATGGCCAATGTGGCAGTAGTCGTACACGGTCATCCCGCAGACGTACATGCGCACATTGTTGCCATCGAGCGGCTTGAAGACTTCTTTGCTCTTGGTGAGCGTGTTGTAGATCGTAAGCACGTTAATTCCTTGACGCTAAATCACTGGCCCCACGAATCACGCAGGGTCACGGTACGGTTGAATACCGGCTGACCTGGTTTCGAGTCCTTGAGATCGGCGACGAAGTAACCCTCGCGCTCGAACTGGAAACGGTCTTCCGGCTGTGCATTGCCCAACGAGGGTTCAGCACGACAACCGGTGAGTACCTGCAGCGAATCAGGGTTGATGTTGTCCAGGAAACTGGCGCTGTCTTCGGCCTTCTCAGGGTTGGCCGAACGGAACAGACGATCGTACAACCGCACTTCGCACTCGACGCTGGCCGCAGCCGGTACCCAGTGGACCACGCCTTTGACCTTGCGGCCCTCAGGGTTCTTGCCCAGGGTGTCCGGATCGTACGAGCAGCGCAGTTCAACGATGTTGCCATCGGCGTCCTTGATCGCTTCATCGGCACGAATCACGTAGCTGCCACGCAGGCGCACTTCACCGGCCGGTTCCAGGCGCTTGTAGCCCTTCGGCGGCTCTTCCATGAAGTCTTCACGGTCGATGTAGATTTCCCGGGCGAACGGTAAAGCGCGCACGCCCATGTCTTCTTTCGGGTGGCACGGCAGTTCAAGGTTCTCGACCTGGCCTTCCGGATAGTTGGTGATCACGACTTTCAGCGGACGCAGTACGCACATGGCGCGCGGGGCGCTGTGGTCGAGGTCGTCACGGATACTGAATTCGAGCATGCCGAAGTCCACCACGCCGTCGGAACGGTTGGTGCCGATCATTTCGCAGAAGTTGCGGATCGATTTCGGCGTGTAGCCACGGCGGCGGAAGCCCGACAGCGTGGACATGCGCGGGTCGTCCCAGCCATTGACGTGACCTTCGTCCACAAGCTGCTTGAGCTTGCGCTTGCTGGTGATGGTGTAGTTCAGGTTCAGGCGGCTGAACTCGTACTGGCGCGGGTGCGCCGGCACCGGCAAGTTGTCGAGGAACCAGTCGTACAGCGGACGATGGCTTTCGAACTCCAGGGTGCAGATCGAGTGGGTGATGCCTTCGATGGCGTCCGACTGACCGTGGGTGAAGTCGTAGTTCGGGTAGATGCACCACTTGTCACCGGTCTGGTGGTGGTGAGCGTGACGGATGCGATACATGATCGGGTCGCGCAGGTTCATGTTCGGCGAGGCCATGTCGATCTTGGCCCGCAGCACCCGTGCGCCGTCCTTGAACTCGCCGGCTTTCATGCGGGCGAACAGGTCCAGGTTCTCTTCGACGCTGCGCTCGCGAAACGGGCTGTTCTTGCCCGGCTCGGTCAGGCTGCCGCGATACTCCTTGGCTTGCTCCGGGGTCAGGTCATCGACGTAGGCATTGCCGGACTTGATCAACTCCACCGCCCAGTCATGCAACTGGTCGAAATACTGCGAGGCGTAGCGCACTTCGCCGGACCACTCGAAGCCCAGCCATTTGACATCGCTTTCGATCGCGTCGATGTATTCCTGGTCTTCCTTGGCCGGGTTGGTGTCGTCGAAACGCAGGTGCGTGACGCCGCCGAACTCCTGGGCCAGGCCGAAGTTCACGCAGATCGACTTGGCGTGGCCGATGTGCAGGTAGCCGTTGGGTTCAGGCGGGAAACGGGTGACGATTTGCGTGTGCTTGCCCGAGTCCAGGTCTGCCTGGATGATCGGCCGCAGGAAGTTGACCGGCACGGCAGGGCCGGTCTTGGCATTCGAGGTAGGGTCGACAGTGGGCTTGCTCATAGGATCCTTGAACGTACAAGTGCGTGGCCGTAATGAAGGCCGGACAAAACAAAGGCGCTATCATAGCCGATGCCGTCAAGTACCTGACAGAGCGCACTCTGTAAACCGTCGTATTTAATAGGCCGCAAATGAAAAAACTGCCTCGAAATTCGCGTCTGGCACGCTAAACTGCGCACCTTGGCCAAGACAGGCCGAACCGGTTGCGGGACGGAATGTCCCAGAACCACGAATTCCTTAGATATGCTTCATCTCAAAAGAGTACCGATCATGACCCAAGTCAAACTGACTACCAACCATGGCGACATCGTCCTCGAACTGAACGCCGACAAAGCCCCGATCACCGTGGCCAACTTCGTCGAGTACGTTAAAGCCGGTCACTACGAAAACACCGTTTTCCACCGTGTCATCGGTAACTTCATGATCCAGGGCGGCGGTTTCGAGCCAGGCATGAAAGAAAAGAAAGACAAGCGCCCAAGCATCCAGAACGAAGCTGACAACGGTCTTTCCAACGACAAGTACACCGTCGCCATGGCCCGCACCATGGAGCCGCATTCGGCTTCCGCGCAATTCTTCATCAACGTGGCCGACAACAGCTTCCTGAACCACAGCGGCAAGAACGTTCAGGGCTGGGGCTACGCGGTATTCGGTAAAGTGACCGCCGGCACCGACGTTGTCGACAAGATCAAAGGCGTGGCCACCACTTCCAAGTCCGGCCACCAGGACGTACCAGCAGACGACGTGATCATCGAGAAAGCCGAGATCATTGAGTGATATTGCTGATTTCAGACTTGCATCTGATCGATGCGCGCCCGGACATTACCCGGGCGTTTCTGGATTTGCTCGCCGGACGCGCCCGCTCGGCGAGTGCGTTGTACATTCTGGGCGACTTCTTCGAGGTATGGATTGGCGACGACGCCATGACCCCCTTCCAGCGCTCCATCTGCCAGGCCCTGCGCGACCTCAGCGACAGTGGCACGGCCATTTTCCTGATGCACGGCAATCGCGACTTCATGCTGGGCAAGGCCTTCTGCAAAGCAGCCGGCTGCACCTTGCTGAAAGATCCGAGTGTCGTGCAGTTCAACGGCGAGCCGGTGCTGCTGATGCACGGCGACAGTCTCTGCACCCGCGACGAAGCCTATATGAAGCTGCGTCGCTACCTGCGCAACCCGATCACCCTGTTCATCCTGCGGCACTTGCCGCTGCGCACCCGGCACAAGCTGGCGCGCAAGCTGCGCAGTGAAAGCCGCACGCAAACGCGGATGAAGGCCAATGACATTGTCGACGTCACGCCTGAGGAGATTCCGCGGATCATGCAGGAATACGGCGTGAAAACCTTGATCCACGGGCACACCCACCGCCCCGCGATTCACAAGTTGCAGCTTGGCGAGCAAGCGGCCAAGCGTATTGTGCTGGGGGATTGGGATCGTCAAGGGTGGGCGCTGCAGGTGGATGAGCAAGGGTTTGCGCTGGCGCCCTTTGATTTCACGCCGCCACCGCAACTGGCTGCACCCGCGAACTGACTACCAAACACAAAACCCTGTAGGAGCGAGCCTGCTCGCGATTGCGGACTCAAATTCAACATCATTGTTGATTGATCCACCGCTATCGCGAGCAGGCTCGCTCCTACAGGGGGTGTGCGGTGTTTAGTGTCCGGCCGAGGCCGCAGGCCCGGCCTTCGCCGTAAACGGTGGCTTCGCCAGCCACACGATCAATATCAGCCCCATGAACATCCAGCCCAACAAGGTGAAGTAATCCACCGTGGACATGATGTACGCCTGGCTGACCACCGTCTGCTCCAGCTGCGTATAGGCCTTGGCCCCTGCCCCGCCCAGTTGGCTCAGTGCTTCACGGGTTGCCGGATCGAAGGGGGTGATGCTTTCGGTCAGGTAGGCATGATGCTGGTCCGCCCGGCGTATCCAGATCCAGGTGGTCAACGACGCCGCGAAACTGCCGCCCAGGGTCCGCAAGAATGTCGCCAGCCCCGAACCGTCGGCAATCTGGCTGGGCGGCAGGTCCGACAGAAGGATGGTCAGGGTCGGCATGAAGAACAGTGCCACGCCGATGCCCATGAACAGTTGCACCATGGCGATGTGCTGGAAGTCCACTTCATTGGTGAACCCGGCGCGCATGAAACAGCTCAGGCCGATGGCCAGGAACGCCCCGCCCGCCAGCAGACGCATGTCGAATTTCGGTGCGTATTTGCCGACAAACGGCGCCAGCAGCACCGGCAGGATCCCCAGCGGTGCCACGGCAAAACCGGCCCAGGTCGCGGTGTAGCCCAGCCGCGTTTGCAGCCACTGCGGCAGGATCAGGTTGATCCCGAAGAACCCGGCATAACCCAGGATCAGCACGATGGTGCCGTAGCGGAAGTTGCGATGGGCAAACAGGCGCAGGTTGACCACCGGGTGTTCGTCGGTCATTTCCCAGATCACGAAGAACGCCAGGGCCACCACCGAAATCACCGAGCCGATCACGATGAAGCTGGATTCGAACCAGTCGGCATCGTTGCCCTTGTCGAGCACGATCTGCAACGCCCCGACACCGATGATCAACGCGATCAAGCCGACGTAATCCATAGGCTGGCGGCTGGTGACCACCGGACGCTTTTTCATCTGCTGGGTCACCACCCACGCCGCGAACAGACCGATCGGCACGTTGATGAAGAAAATCCACGGCCAGCTATAGCTGTCGGTGATCCAGCCGCCGAGGATCGGCCCGGCAATCGGCGCGACCACCGTGACCATCGCCAACAGCGCCAGCGCCAGCCCCCGTTTCGCCGGTGGGTAAACCGCAATCAGCAGGGTCTGGGTCATCGGGTACAGCGGCCCGGCCACCACCCCCTGCAGCACACGGAAGCCCACCAGCTCCGGCATCGAGGTGGAAATCCCGCACAGGAACGAAGCCAGCACGAACAGCAGTGTCGCCCAGACAAACAGCTTCACCTCGCCGAACCGTCGACTGAGCCAGCCGGTCAGCGGCAAGGCGATGGCGTTGCTCACGGCGAACGAGGTGATGACCCAGGTGCCCTGCTCTGAACTCACGCCCAGGTTGCCGGAGATCGTCGGCAACGCCACGTTGGCGATGGTGGTGTCGAGCACTTGCATGAAGGTCGCCAGCGACAGGCCGATGGTGCTGAGCAGCAGGCTGGGCGGCGTGAAAGACGCGTTATTGCTCATCGCGAATCCTTTGGAGCTGAATTTTTTGGAGCGGGGCCGGCGCTGCGCCGGTAACAGACGCAGCTAACCCTGTGGGAGCGAGCCTGCTCGCGAAGGCGTCAGCTCAGTCGACATTGATGTTGAATGTCAGTCCGCTATCGCGAGCAAGCTCGCTCCCACAAGGGCAGAGGGATCAGCGTTGCGCGGTCTTGCTGACCGCGGCGCTGTTGTCGTGGATCAACTGGGTGATCATCGCGTCGGCCTCGGCCAGTTGACGGTCGTAGACGTTGGTGCTGAACGACGCCTTCTGCGGTGGCTGTTGCGCCAGCACCGGTCCGCTCTGGTCGTGCAGGTCCACATCGACCATGGTCGACAGGCCGACCCGCAGCGGATGTTTGGCCAGTTCCTCGGCGTTGACGTGGACTCGCACCGGCACGCGCTGCACGATCTTGATCCAGTTGCCGGTGGCGTTCTGCGCCGGCAGCAGGGCAAAGGCGCTGCCGGTCCCGGCGCCGAGGCTGTCGATGGTGCCGCTGAATTTGACGTCGCTGCCGTAGAGGTCGGTTTCGATCTCCACCGGTTGGCCGATGCGCATGTCACGCAGCTGGGTTTCCTTGAAGTTGGCGTCGATCCACAGTTGATCCAGAGGAATCACCGCCATCAGCGCGGTACCCGGTTGTACGCGCTGGCCAAGTTGTACAGAACGCTTGGCCACGTAACCGGTGACCGGTGCAATCAGGACGCTGCGCGAGTTGTTCAGGTAGGCCTGGCGCAGTTGTGCGGCGGCGGCCATCACGTCCGGGTGCGATGAAACAACGGTGTCATCGACCAGCGCACTGGTGGTCTTGAGCTTCTGTTCGGCATTGGCCAGGGCGTTTTGCGCCGAGGTCAGGTCGTCGCGGGCGTGGGACAGCTCTTCCTGGGAAATCGCGCCGCCAGCGGCAAGGTTCTTGCGCCGGCTGAAGTTGTCCTGGGCCTTTTGCACTTCGGCTTTCTGGGCGTTGACCTGGGCCTTCATGCCATCCACATCGCTGTACAGGCCACGCACCTGACGCACGGTACGCGCCAGATTGGCCTGGGCGTTTTGCAGGCCGATTTCGGCATCGTTCGGGTCGAAGTTCACCAGTACCTGGCCTTCATGGACCAGATCGCCGTCATCGGCGCCGATGCTGACCACGGTGCCGGTGACCAGCGGGGTGATTTCCACCACGTTGCCGTTCACATAGGCGTCGTCGGTGCTTTCGCTCCAGCGCCCGTAGAACTCATGGTAGGCCCAGACGCCCGCGCCGCTCAGCACGACGATGGTCGCCAGGACCAGCAGCATGAACTTGCGCTTGCCCGAATTGGGGTTGCCCTGGGTGTTTTCAGGAGGTTGAGTTGTATCGGCAGTGGCCATGACAAGTACCTTGAATTAGTGGGTCAGCGTGGCTGGCGTGGCGGTGGCCGTGGCAATGGCCTCAGGCTGGAAACCGCCGCCCAGCGCCTGCATCAACTGGATCGACAGGTCAATCCGCTCGGCATTCAGGTTGGCCAGCTGACGCTGGGCCTGGAGCAATTGCTGCTCGATGCTGAGCACGTCCAGGTAGTTGCCGATGCCGGAACCGTAACGCTGTACCACGGTGTTGTAGGAATCCTGGGCAATGTCGGTGGCGTGCTGCTGGGCAGCGATCTGCCGGCCGATATCGCGTAGCTGGTTGATGCTGTCACTGACATCCCCCAGTGCCTTGACCAGGCTTTTGTTGTACTGCGCCACGGCGAGGTCGTAATCGGCGTCGCGCGAATCGAGGTCGGCGCGCAAGCGGCCACCGTCGAAGATCGGCACCGAGATCGTCGGTGCGATGTTGAAGAAGCGGCTGGCCGAACCAAACATCGCATCGCCCAACAACGATTCGGCACCGGCGGCGGCGCTGAGGTTCAGGTTGGGATAGAACCGGGTCTTGCCGGCATCGATGCTTTTGCTCGCGGCCTCGACCCGCCAGCGCGCGGCCACCAGGTCCGGGCGACGCCCGAGCAATTCGGCCGGCAGCACCGAAGGTAGCGCTACCGCACTCGGCTGAAGAATGTTCGGGCGGGCAATTTCATTGCCGCGGTCAGGGCCTTTGCCGAGCAGCACCGCGAGAGCGACTTTCGCGCTGTTCAGGCGTTTTTCGGCGTCGATCAGGTTGGCCTGGGAAGTGGCTTCCAGGCTTTCGGTCTGCTGGAACTGGTATTGGCTGTCGATCCCGGCAGTCAGGCGTCGCTGGCTCAGGTCGAGCATTTGCCGGGTGCGCTTGAGGTCTTCACTGGACAGGTCATAGACGATGTGTGCCTGGCCGAGGTCGCTATAGGCACGGGCGACATCGGCGGCCAGGGTCAGTTGCGCAGCCTGCTGGTCGACTTCGGCCGCGCGGGCCTGGCCCAAGGCCGCTTCCCAGGCATCGCGCTGACCGCCCCACAGGTCGAAGTTGTAATTGAAACTGCTGCTGATGCTACGCACGGTGGCGTACGTATCGCCCTGCCCACGCGGGTCCTGGTCCCGGGCCAGGCGCGAGCGGCTGACACCGGCGCTGGCATCCAGGGTCGGCATCCGCTCGGCGTCGGCTGCGGAAGCGGCAGCGCTGGCCTGATGGGCACGGGCGTCGGCGATCTGCATGTCCGGGCTGTCGCGCAGGGCCTCGCGGATCAAACCGTCGAGTTGCGGGTCGCCGAGGCTTTTCCACCAGTCGCTTTTCGGCCAGGCGGCGGGGGATAAAGTCACACCGCTGAGGGATTTCCCGGTCTTGAGGGTCTTCGCGTCGAGGCTGACGCCTTCGGTTTTCAGGCCGCTGTAACTGGCGCAACCGGCGACGCTCATGGCCAACAGCACCAAGCTCAGGCCGGTACGCAAGGGGTTACTGCTCATTTGTCACCTACCCGCAGCAGGGTGATCGCGTCACCGGCTGCCACCAAAATTTTCTTCAGGATCAACTCCAGGGTTTTCAGTTCCTCTGGAGTGATGGCACCGGCCAGTTCATTCATGGCTTCGGCACCGATGTGCGGCAGGCGGTCGGCCAGTTTCTGCCCTTCTTCGGTCAGTACCAACTGCACCTGACGGCGATCCGCCTCGGAGCGTTGGCGAGCGAGGAAACCCTTCTGTTCCAGACGATCGAGCATGCGCGTCATCGAGCCGCTGTCCAGGGACAGGTGGCGGCACAACTCGCCCGGCGAATCGACGCCGAACTGGGCGATGATGATCAACACCTTGAACTGTGCGGCGGTGATGCCGTGGGGTTCCATGTGGGTGTCGATGATCCGGTCCTTGAGCAGCGCGGCACGCCCGAGCAACAGGCCGAGATGGCAATTCTGGAAATCGTCCGGAGAGAAATGTTTCATCTGACCACCAATTAGCTGCCTAGGCAGTGAATGTATGTCGAGATGTTACTGCCTAGGCAGCGAATGTCAACGCAATAGTTAGCAGGCTTGGTAAATAGTTGACTAATGGCGTCAGATTTTGTGCTGCCCACGCCGACGCCTTCGCGAGCAGGCTCGCTCCCACAGGTTCTGCGTAACCCTTGTGGGAGCGAGCCTGCTCGCGATGGCAGCGACTCGGATCCGAGAAGAAACGGGGGCTTAGAAATCCCGCTTGTAGAAGATGTCCAGCGAACTGGCCACGCCGCCAGCGGCTTCGAGGTAAACCTTCTTGCTCAGCTTGTAGCGCAAGGCAATGGTGTTGGCCGGTTCGAACACGCCGACGCCATAGCGCAGGCTGAGCTTCTCGGAAATATTGCCGCTGGCCACCACACTGGTGGCAGTACCGCTACCCTGGGTGTCGAGCTGGAAGTCCTGGATGCCCAGGTTCTTGGCGATGCCGCTGGTCACCCCGGAACTGCCCATCAAGCCCAGACCGAGGGCCGCCTGGGCGAGCATGTTGTTGTCCTCGCCATTGCTGCTCAGCGGACGCCCGAGCACCAGATAGGACAGGGCCTCCTCCTGGCTCATGGCCGGTTCGGAAAAGATCTGTGTGGTCGGCTGCTCAGCGCTGCCACTGAGGCGAATGCCGGCGATGATGTCGCCGGTCTTGCGAATGGCCTCGATGTCCAGGTACGGCTGATCGATGGGCCCGGCAAACAGCAAGCGTGCCCGGCGCACCGAAAGCCGCTGGCCGTAGGCGCGATAACGCCCGTCGTTGAGCCACAGCTCGCCACGGGTGTCCATGTTGTCGCCGATGTGCACATGCCCCTGCACATTCGCGGTCAGGCCAAACCCGGCAAAGCTCAGCTTGTCTTCGCCAACCAGCACTTCGATGTCCATCTTCATCGCCAGCGGCGGTTTACCCTCCTCGGTTTGCTGACCAATGATCACCGTGTCATCGGAGACCTTGACCGTCGACGGCGGCAACTCGCGAATGGTGATTTCGCCCCTGGGCACCAGCACTTTGCCGGCGATGGCCAACTCGTCGCCTTTCATCGAGATCTTCAGGTCCGGAGCGACTTCCAGCTTGGCGTATGGCTCGACGGTGACTGGCAACTGCGCCCCCTTGAGCGCCAGGTCCACCACCAGTGCCTGGCCCCAGGTGACGTTGCCGCTCAGGCTGCCCTGCCCGACCTTGCCGCTGTTCCAGCCGCCGTTCAGTTCTACGCTTTCGCCGGCGATGAGTGCTTGAACGTGCAGGTTTTTCAGCTCCATCGGCAATTCAGGCCCGGAGATCTGACCGTCGCTGAGTTGCAGGCTGCCATTGACCCGCGGCACCAGCAGCCCGCCGGAAATCGTGCCGCTGCCATTCAAGCGCCCGGTCAGTTTCTCGACCATCGGCACGAACGGCCGCGCCACCGACAGGTCCAGCCCGCTCAAGCGGAACGAGCCGCTCAACGGTTTGTTCTTCGGCAACGGATCGAGCTGCGCCTGCACCATCAGTTCGCCGAGTTTGCCGCCGAGGAAGTTGAGCTCGGTATCGATGCGCTTGGGCGTGAGTTTGCTGGAGAGTTTCAGGGTCTGGTACGGGAAGTCCAGCCACTGGTCCTTGTCCTTGATGCGCAGCGTGCCGCCGCCGGCATCGACGCTGATCTGGCCGTTCGGGCCACCGGCCGGCAGGTCCAGTTGCAGGTCGGCGTTGAGCCGGCCCTGCCAGGCGAAATCCTTCGGCAACCACTGCGCGAGGCTGTCGATCGGGAATTGCTTGAGGTGATAACGCAACTTCGGCTCGGGCATCAGGCGTGAGTCTTCACCGCACAGGCTGGCTTGGCCGGATGCCCAGCAATGGGCGCCAAAGTTGATTTTGCCGTCCGCCAGGCGTTCGAGTTTCGCCGGCCCTTGCAGCTTCCAGTCCTGGCCACCGGCCTGGATATCACCGCTGGCCAGGCGTCCGCGCCAATTGCCTTTGTCCAGCGCACCGTCCAGACCCAGCGCCAGTGTCAGCTTCGGCCCTTGCAGATCGAGGCTCAGCTTCTGGTTCTTGATGTCGCCCTGGCCGCTGGCGGTCAGGGTTCCCAGTGAAGTGTCGCCGGCCCGGATGCCGCTGCCTTTGAGGTTGATCTTCGCCCGTTGCGCACTGTCGAGCGTGGCGTCCAGGTTCAGGCTTTGCAGGCGATTGTCCTGGAAAGCCAGTTGCGAGCCTTGCAGGTCAAGCTTGCCCTGGGGCGCCTTGAGCGTGCCGGCGACATCCACGCGACCATTGAGCTGGCCGCGCAATTGCGGCCAGAGCTGGGCCAGGCGCGGCAGCTTGAGATCGATCTGGCCGGCGAGTTTCTGTTGCAGGCTGCCTTTGCCGCTGATGCTGTTATCGCCGAGGCGAACTTGCAAAGCGTTGAGGTTCCATTGCTCGCCACGGCCGTCGGCCTTGGCCTGGATCACCGCCGGCTGACCACGCAGTTTGCCCTTGAGGTCCAGGTCGGCATTGAGGCTGAGCACTTCGTTTTTCAGCTCGCCCGTGCTGCGCAGCGGCCCGGCCAGTGTGCCCGGCAGCTCCGCGACCCAGTACGCCGGGTTGATCGCCGACAGGTCCAGCGCGGTGTCCCAGGCAATGCCGTCGGCGAATTGCAGGTTCAGGTGCCCTTCGGCCTTGCCCTGCCCGGCCTGGAGTTGAATCTGTTGCAGGTAGATTTTCGTCAGGTCGCCGGCGAACGGGCTGGCCAGGGTGAAGGCGCCGGCCGGACCATCCGCCGCTGCGTCAAAATGACCGAGGTACTTGCCGTCTGTGTAAGAGACTTCGCCGGTGAACGTGCGAAGCGCAACTTGCGGTTCGTCGATGAGCGGATAGAGCCTGTGCCACGGAAAGTCCAGCCAGTCGATCTTCGCCTCGGCGCTCAGACCCTTGCTCCAATCCACAAGCCCTGTGAGCTTGAGGTTTTGCTTGTCGTTGGCGGTCAGGTCCAGCGCGGCAATCTGCGCGCCCTTGGCGTCGACCTTGCCTTGCAGCACCAGGGCGACTGGCCCTTGCTCGGCGGGCAGCGTGGCTTTGCCGAGCAGCGCGTAGCCGTTTTTCAGGTCGCCCGCCCCCGTGAGTTCAAGCTGATTGAGTTGCAGGGTGTCCGGCAGATCGGCACTGGGCTTGAAGCCATCGGCGGTGATCCGCACCTTGGCCGGCAGGTTTTCCACCAGCGGTTGCAGTTCGCCGGTCAGTTGCCCGTTGAGGTAACCACTGCTGTCGGCTTTCAGGTTCAGGGTCTTGAGCAGGTCGCCGTCGACCTTCAGCGCCAGCGCCAGGGGCTCAGGCGTCGACAACAGGGTCAGCTTGCCGGAAGCGCTGAGGGGCCAGTTGCCGGAGGGTTGCAACAGACCGGACAGGTTCAGGCTCAGGTCATCGCGCTGCAACGACACCGCGTCGATCTTCAAACCCGCCGTCGTCCAGTGCGCCGCCAGTTGCAAACCCTTGAGCGCTTCGCTGCCGTTGAACAACAGGCTGCCGACCTTGATCTCCCCCAGTTCGATGGCCAACGGTAACTTGAGCTCCGGGAGTGTGATCGGGCCGCTGTCTGGCTCTTCGGCACCCGGCGGGAACGTCAGGCTGACCTGATCGGCGTGCAATTGCTCGATGCACAGGGTCATACGGGTCAGGCACAACGGCGACCAGGCGAAAATCACCTTGCTCAGCTCAACCCGGTTGCTGTCCTGCTGCCACAGCACCCGGTCGGCACTCCACTGCCCGCCCAGCCGGCCCTGGTAGTTTTCCAGGGTCAAACCCGGCACGAAACCCAATGCCCAGCGGCTGCCCGTCGCCGTGCCCAGCACCGTGGCCAGCGTCAGGACAACCACCGCCACCAGCGCCGCCATCGTCAGCAGTGTTGCTTTCAAACCACGCTTCACAGCTCAGGCCCCATGGAAAAGTGCAGTCGAATGCCGCCATCGTCGTCCAGCGCGTGGGCCAGGTCGAGGCGGATCGGCCCCACCGGCGATACCCAGCGCACGCCGATACCGACCCCGGTCTTGAGGTTCGGCAACTCAAGCGTGTTGAAGGCGTTGCCCTGATCGACAAAGGTCGCGATCCGCCATTTTTCGGCGATGGAATATTGATATTCCGCGCTGGCGGCTACCATGTAGCGGCCACCGATGCGGTCACCGTCGGAGTTTTCCGGGGACAGGCTCTGATAGTCGTAACCGCGCACGCTCTGATCGCCACCGGCAAAGAAGCGCAACGATGGCGGTACCGATTTGAAGCCGTTGGTGGCACTGCCACCGACCTGCACCCGCCCGAGGAACCGGTGATTATCGAACACCGTGGTCAGGCCTTTGACCAATGCCGTGCCGTAGAGCAAGTTGCTGTCGGAACCCAAACCTTCCTTGGCCACTTTGGACTCGAATTGCAGGCGATAGCCGTTGTGCGGATCGATGCGGTTGTCGCTTTTGAGGTACGAGTAGCTCACGCCGGGCATCAGCAAGGTACTGAGTCCCGAGTCGTCGCCCAGTTGGTAATCCTCGCGCTGCCACTTCAGCGACACCACCCGTTGCCAACCGCTGGGCAGTTTGCTGTGCCACTCGGGACCGAGGGTCAGCAGCTTGCTGTGGCTGTCCTTATCGGCAATTTCTTGATTCTGATAGCCACCGGCAAAACGCAGTTTGTCGGTCAGTGGCGGGTCCAGCGGAATGTCGTAGAACAGCCCGACGTTTTGCCGAGGTGCCGAGACTTCGGTTTCCCAGCCATAACTGTGCCCTTGCGCATTGACCCAGTGCCGGGTCCAGTTGGCCTTGGCCCGTGGACCGACGTCGGTGGAAAAACCCAGGCCCAGGCCCATGGTCCGCGGCTTGCGGGTTTCGAGCTTGACGTCCACCGGGATCGCTTCGTCCCTGGACGCCGTGGGTGCCGCGTCCACGCGAACGACTTCAAAGTAGCCGCTCGATTGCAGGTTCTGATTGAGTTCAGCGATCAGTTCCGAGTCATACGGCGTGCCGGTCTTGAACGGCACCATGCGTTGCAGCAGATCGTCATCGAACGGCGTATCGCCCTCGAAACTGACCTTGCCCAAGGTATAGCGCGGACCGCTTTCATAGATCAGTTCGATATCGGCGACGCCGGCACGGGGGTCGACCGACAGTTTTGAACGGGTGAAACGGCCGCTGAAAAAGCCATAACGCGAAGCCTGGTTCTGAATCAGGCGCTTGGCGTCCTCGTAATGCCCATGGTTGAGCACGGCGCCGGGCTTGAGCGCGTCGCTTTTAGGGATTCGAAAGGACTTGAGGGAAGCTGCCGGACCGTCGACACGCACCGTGACGTTGCGCAAGTGCACCGGCTCGCCGGGGTCGACCTTCAGCACCAGGCGCGGTTTTTCGCCGCCCTTCACCTCGCTGTCGATGTGCGGCTGGTAATAACCCAGGGCCTGGGCGGCCTTGCGCGCCTGCTCTTCGGCGCCACGGCTGAAGCGCAGCAACGCCTCTTCATCGCGATCGCCGAGGCCGCCGATATAGCCTTCAATATTGGCCTTCAGCTCGTCATTGGACGGTTTGATCCGTACATCCAATTCACTTTGTGCCAGCGCCGTGCAGCTGGTCATCAGCATCAGCACACCGCTGGTAATTCTTCCTGGAAACTTCATAGGCGCGGATGCTATCACGAGCATGGATCATGAACATGGGAGCGTGATAGAGCCTGACAAGCAAAGAAAGTTCGTCGTTCAAGCCGTTGCAGTATGTAACACCTGGGGATTGGGGTGAAAAAACACGTGTTCGCGAATCGGTCCTACGGCAACCTCACCGATTTCCTGATAGCCCTGGCGCTTATAGAACTCCAGGTAGCGAGGGTTCCCGGTGTCGAGGATCACGCCCTGAGAGTTTTCATCCACCGCGCACCAGTTGTGCACGGCTTGCAGCAATTGTTCACCGAAATGCTGGCCCTGGAACTGCGGATGAACCCCCAGCAACGGCAG
The DNA here is from genome assembly GCF_002303925.1 of Pseudomonas sp. ACN8. Lineage (GTDB taxonomy): Bacteria > Pseudomonadota > Gammaproteobacteria > Pseudomonadales > Pseudomonadaceae > Aquipseudomonas. Next base: position 12,806 of record NZ_MRCS01000063.1, on the reverse strand, counting down.
GACGTGCACCGACTCGTTCGGCACGCAGGCCTCCACGGCGGCGTGATACTCGAGGTAGCGACGGGTGCAGCGAAATCCCGTGCTGAGCACCATGCGCAGGCGCCAGGCCCAACTTTCAGTGACGCCCAGGCGTCGTTGCGGCGGTGCGATCAGGGCGATGCCGATCAAGCGGTCGTTGACCAGCAGGCCGATGGCCGGCAGGTCCTGGAGAAAGTGCTGGGTCACCAGTTCGCGCACGGTGGCGCGAACCCGCTGTTCGTAGCCGGGGCGCTCGGCTTCGAACAAATAGCCGAAGGTCGGCTCGTGTCGATAAGCCTGGTACAGCAGCGAACGTGCTTCGCGGGCGTAGCCGCTGTCGAGCATGTGAATATCGGCGATGGCGGTCGAGGTTTCGGGCATGACGGTTGATCTCCCCGGCACAGCTCGGGTGGCTGCGCTCTTGTTGTTACGAGCCTGTCGGCGCTGACACAGTTCCTTACAGATCCGAACTCAGTGTAGGCAATGAAATCGCCTTCGTCGGAACGCCGCCCGGAGCCGACTCGCTCCCACAAAGGGACAGACCACATCCGTTCCCTGTGGGAGCGAGCCTGCTCGCGATGAGGCCATCACTGCCCACACAAGACTGACTGACAAAACCGAATCCCCTCACCCCACACTGGCCCGATTCCCACATGTCAGCTAGCATCGCCCTTTTGCCAGGACTGCCGACCATGAAGATCGTCTCCTTCAACATCAACGGGCTGCGCGCCCGTCCCCATCAGCTGGCGGCGCTGATCGAAAAACACCAGCCCGATGTGATCGGCTTGCAGGAAACCAAGGTCCACGACGATCAGTTCCCACTGGCAGAGGTTCAAGCCCTGGGTTATCACGTGTACTTCCACGGGCAAAAAGGCCATTACGGCGTCGCCCTGCTCTCGCGCCAGGAGCCGCTGGCCCTGCATAAAGGTTTCGCCACCGACGAAGACGACGCCCAGCGACGCTTCATCTGGGGCACCTTCGCCGACGTCAACGGCGTGCCGGTGACCATCATGAACGGTTACTTCCCACAGGGCGAAAGCCGCGACCACCCGACCAAGTTCCCGGCCAAGCAGCGTTTCTATGGCGACTTGCAGCAATTGCTGGAAAGCCAGTTCAAGAACGACCAGCCGCTGGTGGTGATGGGCGATGTGAACATTTCCCCGGAAGACTGCGACATCGGCATCGGCCCGGACAACATGAAGCGCTGGCTGAAAACCGGAAAATGCAGCTTCCTGCCGGAAGAACGCGAGTGGATGGCCCGCCTGAAAAACTGGGGCCTGGTGGATAGTTTCCGCCACCTGAACCCGGACGTGGCGGATGTCTTCAGCTGGTTCGACTACCGCAGCCGCGGTTTTGAGGACGAGCCCAAGCGTGGGCTGCGCATTGATGTGATCCTGGCTTCCCACGGCTTGCTGCCACGGGTGAAGGCCGCCGGTGTGGACTACGAACTGCGTGGCATGGAAAAACCTTCGGACCATGCGCCGATCTGGCTTGAGTTGAGCTGATCCCTCCCGGCTGCATCAAACTCCTGTGGGAGCGAGCCTGCTCGCGAAAGCGGTGTGTCATTCAACAATGATGTCGACTGATACGCCCTCTTCGCGAGCAGGCTCGCTCCCACATGAGAAAGTGTCATTTTTCCGAAACCTTACTGACTTAATCTCCCGACACCTCCTTTGGCTATGTAAGGTGCCGGCATGATGCTGCGCGTGTTGTTCCTGTTGATGCTGTGCACGGGCTTGCCGCAAGCGGCCTCGGCCGGCGACTTGCCGACACCCGAACACGGCCCGGTGTTGCGGATTCAGGGTTCCAACACCATCGGCGCGGCATTGGCACCGGCACTGGTCGAGGGCCTGCTGAGTGAACAGGGCCTGCGCAAGATCCACCGCGAACCCCCGGACACCGCCAACGAACTGCGCATCGTCGGCGAAACCGTTCAGGGCCGTCGGGTCGTGGTGGAGGTGGCGGCCCATGGTTCCAGCACCGGTTTTACCGCGCTAAAAGCCGCCAGAGCCGATCTTGCCGCCTCGTCGCGCCCGATCAAGGACAGCGAACTGGTCAGCCTGCAATCGCTCGGTGACCTTAAAAGCCCGGGCGCCGAACAGGTCATTGCCATCGATGGCCTGGCGATCATCCTTCACCCGGACAATCCGCTGAACCAACTCGACACCCTGCAACTGGCGCGCATCTTCAGTGGCGAGGTGAAGACCTGGGAAGACATCGGCGGTCGCGGCGGGCCGATACATCTGTATGCTCGGGATGATCAGTCCGGGACCTACGACACCTTCAAGGAACTGGTCCTCAGCGGCCGAGGGAAAACCCTGGGCAGTACAGCGAAACGTTTCGAGTCCAGCGAACAATTGTCCGATGCGGTCAGCGCAGACCCGCAAGGTATCGGTTTTATCGGTTTGCCCTACGTGCGCCGGGCCAAAGCCGTGGCCATTGTCGACGGTCAATCGCAGGCCATGCTGCCGCTCAACAGCCTGATTGCCACGGAAGATTATCCGCTGTCCCGTCGGTTGTTCTTTTACCTGCCACCGACGGGGAAAAATCCCTGGGCCCAGGCACTGGTGGCCTATGCCCAAAGCAGCAAAGGGCAGGCGATTGTTGCCGCCAACGGGTTTGTTGCCCAGACCGTCCAGGCCATGGCCGTCACGCCGAATGCATTGATGCCCGAGGGATACCAGTCCCTCAGTCGTCATGCCCAGCGGTTGTCGGTGAATTTTCGCTTTGAAGAAGGCAGTGCCAGCCTGGACAACAAGGCGCGGCAAGACCTGACGCGAGTGCTCGACTATATAAAGCAGCAAGACAAAATGTCCGGGCAAGTGACGCTGGTGGGGTTTGGCGATGCCAAGAGCGACCCGGCGCGTGCCGATCTGTTGTCGAAGCTGCGGGCCATGGCGGTACGGCGGGAGTTGGCGAAGAGCGGCGTGGTGTTTCGCGAGATACGTGGATTCGGTGCCGAAATGCCGGTGGCGGCCAATAGCGCCGATGAGGGAAGGATCAAGAATCGGCGGGTTGAGGTTTGGGTGTATTGAATTTGATGTTGATGTATTGAATTCGACGACGCCATCGCCAGCAGGCTGGCTCCCACAGGGATCACACTGAACCTGTGGGAGCCAGCCTGCTGGCGATTGAAGCCGCTGCGGTGTTAGTGCCCGCTACGCATCATCTCCTTTGGCACATATTTGCCGATTTCGAACTTGCCGATCGCCGCACGGTGCACTTCGTCCGGGCCGTCGGCCAGGCGCAGGGTGCGTTGCATCGCGTACATGTAGGCCAGCGGGAAATCGTTGGAAACCCCTGCCCCGCCATGGATCTGGATCGCCCGGTCGATCACCCGCAACGCGACGTTCGGCGCCACGACCTTGATCTGCGCGATCTCGCTTTTCGCCACTTTGTTGCCGACGGTGTCCATCATGTACGCCGCTTTCAACGTCAGCAGGCGTGCCATGTCGATCTCCATCCGCGAGTCGGCGATCTTGTCGATATTGCCGCCCAGGCGTGCCAGCGGCTTGCCGAACGCCGTACGGTTCACTGAGCGTTTGCACATCAGTTCCAGCGCCCGCTCGGCCATGCCGATCGAACGCATGCAGTGGTGAATCCGGCCAGGGCCAAGGCGACCTTGTGCGATTTCGAAGCCGCGTCCTTCGCCCAGCAGGACGTTTTCGTACGGCACCCGCACGTTTTCAAAGTGCACTTCGGCGTGCCCATGTGGTGCATCGTCGTAACCGAACACTGGCAGTGGACGCACGATCTTCACGCCAGGCGCATCCACCGGCACCAGAATCATCGAGTGCTGGGCATGACGTGGCGCGTCCGGATTGCTCAGGCCCATGAAGATCAGGATTTTGCAGCGCGGGTCGCACGCACCCGACGTCCACCACTTCTTGCCGTTGATCACCCACTCGTCGCCATCGCGCACGGCACGGGCGGCCATGTTGGTGGCGTCGGAGGACGCGACGTCCGGTTCGGTCATGGCGAATGCCGAGCGGATCTCGCCGCGCAGCAGGGGTTCGAGCCAGCGTTGTTTCTGCTCTTCGTTGGCGTAACGCACCAGCACTTCCATGTTGCCGGTGTCCGGTGCCGAGCAGTTGAATGGCTCTGGCCCCAGCAGCGAGCGACCCATGATTTCCGCCAATGGCGCGTATTCGAGATTGGTCAGCCCGGCACCCAGTTCGGACTCAGGCAGAAACAAATTCCACAGGCCCTCGGCCTTGGCCTTGAGTTTGAGTTCTTCCATGATCGCGGTCGGCTGCCAGCGATCGCCCTCGGCGACCTGGCGCTCGAACACGGCTTCGGCGGGATAGACGTAGGTGTCCATGAACGCTGTTACACGCTCACGCAGTTCCTGAACCTTGGGCGAATAAGCGAAATCCATGAGCGAGATACCTTCTTGGGGGAGGTTGTTTAGGTCATGCAATCGATGCTAGAACAGCGCTGATAATTTACCTAGCCTATTCTCGGCGTGTATAAACATTCATCACCGATATATGATCGACTGATCGTCACGGTCAGCCCGCCCACACAACAAGAGAGCCGCGTAATGAATCTGAGCAAGGTCGATCTCAACCTTTTCATCGTCTTCGACGCGATCTACACCGAAGCCAACCTGACCCGTGCCGGGCAGATTGTGGGCATTACCCAGCCAGCGGTGTCGAACGCTCTGGCCCGGTTGCGCGAGACCTTCAACGACCCGTTGTTCGTACGCACCGCCCAAGGCATGGTGCCCACGCCCATGGCGCAGAACATCATCGGCCCGGTGCGCAACGCGCTCTCGCTGCTGCGCGTGTCGGTGCAGGAAAGCCGCATTTTCAACCCGCAGCAAGCGGTCAAGACCTATCGCATCAGCATGACCGACCTCACCGAAGCGGTGATCCTGCCGCCATTGTTCCAGCGCCTGCGCCGCCTGGCGCCGGCGGTGATCATCGAAAGCTTCCTGTCCAAACGCCGGGAAACCACCAAAGAGCTGGCAGCCGGTCGCCTCGATTTCGCGGTGGATGCGCCACTCAACACCGACCCGCAGGTGCGTCACGTCAAGTTGATGGAGGACCGCTACGTGTGCGCCATGCGCAAGGGGCATCCGCTGGCGGGCAAGGATAAACTCAGCCTGGATGATTATCTGGGCCTGACCCACATCCATATTTCCAGCCGACGCAGCGGCCTCGGCTATGTCGACCTGGCGCTGGGCAAGATGGGCATCCAGCGCAAGATCGCCCTGCGCTCCCAGCATTACCTGATGGCCTCACAGGTGATGCAGCAGACCGACATGGTCATGACCGTACCGGAACGTTTTGCCCGTCGTAACGATCTGCAAGCCTTTAATCTGCCGGTCAACGATGTACCGCCGGTGGAAACCCACCTCTACTGGCACGAAAGCACCGACCAGGACCCGGCGAACCGCTGGATGCGCGAGCAGATGATCGAGTTGTGCCAGCAGGTGACGGCGCAGGAGAAAAAGCTCGAGAAGGTGTAGGGCTTGATACCGAAGCGCCCCCATCGCGAGCAAGCTCGCTCCCACAGGGATTATTTGTTGTACTCAGATGTTGAGTTCAATGAAGAACCACTGTGGGAGCGAGCCTGCTCGCGATGAGGCCCGCAAGAACACTGAAATCTCACACCCCTTGACGTAAACGTCAACCTGCCATTAGCTTAGCGCCATGACCTATTGCGAGCGCGCCCATGAGCAGCCAGACCTACAGCATTTCCGACCTCGCCCGCGAGCTCGACATCACCACCCGCGCCATTCGCTTTTATGAAGAGCAAGGCTTGCTCAGCCCCGAGCGCCGTGGCCAGGAACGCATTTACTCGCCCCGCGACAAGGTCAGCCTGAAGCTGATCCTGCGGGGCAAGCGCATCGGTTTCTCCCTGGCGGAATGCCGCGAGCTGATCGAACTCTACGACCCGTCCAGCGGTAACACCAAGCAGTTGCACAGCATGCTGGCGAAAATCAGCGAGCGCCGTGAGCAGCTTGAACAGCAAATGCTGGACATCGAACAGATGAAGCTGGAACTGGACACGGCCGAAGAGCGCTGCGTGCAGGCACTGGAGCAGACGCTCAAAAGCCAGGAAGCCATCCAATAAAACCCGCCCCCTTGTAGGAGCGAGCCTGCTCGCGATGGTCGTTAACGATTACGCGTGTCTGCTGGATAAACGCGGTGCCTGGGAGTCCATCGCGAGCAGGCTCGCTCCTACAGGATTCTTCGAACAATTCACACAGGTCGAATCCCATGTCCCTCCCAACCCACGTACGCCTGGTCGAAGTCGGCCCACGCGACGGCCTGCAAAATGAAGCCCAACCCATCAGTGTTACCGACAAAGTACAACTGGTCGATGCACTGACCGCCGCCGGGCTTGGCTATATAGAAGTCGGCAGTTTCGTTTCGCCCAAGTGGGTGCCGCAGATGGCCGGCTCCGCCGAGGTCTTCGCGCAGATCCAGCGCAAACCCGGTGTGGTCTACGGCGCGCTCGCCCCCAACCTGCGCGGTTTCGAAGATGCCCTCGCCGCCGGGGTAAAGGAAGTGGCCGTGTTCGCCGCGGCGTCCGAGGCGTTTTCCCGGCGCAACATCAATTGCTCGATCAGCGAAAGCCTGGAGCGTTTCGGGCCGCTCATGGAGGCCGCCAGACAACATGGGGTGACCGTGCGCGGGTATGTGTCCTGTGTGCTGGGCTGTCCCTATGAAGGTAACGTCGCCCCGGAGCAGGTCGCCGTGGTCGCCCGCGAGCTGTATGCCATGGGCTGCTATGAGGTCTCGCTGGGGGACACCATCGGCACCGGCACCGCTGGCGCAACCCGCAGGATGTTTGAAGTGGTATCGAAGGATGTGCCCCGGGAGAAACTCGCAGGTCACTTCCACGACACCTACGGCCAGGCTGTGGCAAACATCTACGCCAGCCTGCTGGAAGGCATTTCGGTGTTCGACAGTTCCATCGCAGGCCTGGGCGGCTGCCCCTACGCCAAGGGCGCCAGCGGTAACGTCGCCACCGAAGATGTGGTTTACCTGCTCAACGGCCTGGGCATCGACACCGGAATCGACCTCGACGCCTTGATGCTCGCTGGCCAGCAGATCTGCACAGTATTGGGTCGCCCTACCGGTTCCCGCGTGGCCAAGGCCCGCAGCGCACAGTGAGTGCGCTGAGTGTGTCAGGGTGTTACCGCTGTTTCTGAAACGTGGGCAGAAGCGAGTAACACGGAAACAAAATGTAGGGTTTTGCCTGAGACCAAAAACCCTACAATTTTTCAAACCATTGATTTTAAAGGCTTTTAAAAAGTTGGCACGCCTCCTGCTATATCTATCGCATAACAAGAATAAAAAAATTGCAGCAAACCTAATAAAAACAAGACGTAACGACTCTGACATAACAAAAACAACACGGCAGAGACGCAGCTAACAGATTTTTTTGGAGAAGATGTGCTTTTCAGGGTGCTTTTCGGAGTTACCCGCAACCGGGCAGAGAATAATAAAACTACCTTCAGGTAGCTCCCGAACTGGTTGGATCGCTCAGCGAGAAAGTAGATCAGCGCTCAAAAAAATACGTTTGCTCTTGATCCCGAATGGGGATCGCCAAAAACAGCGGTAAAGGGCAACGGTTGCCAAAAACAACAACAGACCGACCCTCAATAATAAAAAAAGAGCACGCGCAACGAAATTAAAGGGGAGCTTCGGCTCCCCTTTGTGCTGTCTGGCATTTATATTTCTCACCACCGCCCACTGTGGGAGCGAGCCTGCTCGCGATAGCGGTGGGTCAGTCGACATCCTTGCTGGATGTTCAATCGCCATCGCGAGCAGGCTCGCTCCTACAGGGGAATGAGTCAGGCCTTGTTGATGCGCAACTCCTCGATACTGATCTCGCGCATCCTGAATTTCTGGATCTTGCCGGTCACCGTCATTGGAAACTCCTCGACGAACTTGAAGTAACGCGGCGTCTTGAAGTGCGCGATGCGCTCCTTGCACCAGGTTTGCAACTCTTGCTCGGTGGCACTGTGACCGGGGTGGAACTTGATCCAGGCGACGATCTCTTCGCCGTAGCGCGAGCAGGGAATCCCGATCACCTGCACGTCCGCCACAGCCGGGTGAGTGAAGAAAAACTCCTCCAGCTCCCGTGGGTAGATGTTCTCACCGCCACGGATGATCATGTCCTTGTTGCGCCCGGCAATGCGCACGTAACCCTCGTCATTCATGCTCGCCAGGTCACCGGTGTGCATCCACCCGGCCTGGTCGATGGCGTCTGCCGTGCCTTCCGGGTTGTTCCAGTAACCGAGCATCACGCTGTAACCACGGGTGCACAGCTCGCCGATGGTGCCGCGCGGTACCAGGTTGCCCGCCTCGTCGATGATCTTGCTTTCCAGTTGCGGCTGGGTGCGGCCGACGGTGGTCACGCGCAGTTCCAGGTTGTCTGAAGGACCGGTCTGCAACGACACCGGACTGGTTTCGGTCATGCCGTAGGCAATCTGCACTTCACTCATGTGCATTTCGCTGATGACCCGGCGCATCACTTCGATAGGACAGGTTGCGCCCGCCATGATCCCGGTGCGCAGGCTCGACAGGTCGAACCCGGTACGCTGAGGTTGATCAAGCATGGCGATGAACATGGTCGGTACGCCGTACAGCGCGGTGGCCTTTTCTTCGGCCACGGTGCCGAGGGTCAACAATGGATCGAACGCGTCGTTCGGATAAATCATCGTGCTGCCATGGGTGATGCAGCCGAGGTTGCCCATGACCATGCCGAAGCAGTGGTACAACGGCACCGGGATCACCAGACGATCAGTGGCGGTCAGGCCGAGGCTTTCGCCGACCATGTAGCCATTATTGAGAATGTTGTAGTGGCTGAGGGTCGCGCCCTTGGGGAAACCGGTGGTGCCGGAGGTGTACTGGATATTCACCGGCTGATCGAAATGCAGGCTGTCCTGGCGTTCATGCAGTTGCTCGACCGCCACGCTACCCGCCAGATCGGCCAGTTGCGACCATGGCAGGAACCCCGACGGCGGCTGCGAATCCAGGCTGATGACGCCACGCAACTGCGGCAGCCGCTCACTCTGCAACTTGCCGATGGATTGCTCGGCCAGTTCCGGCACCAGGCCTTGCAGCATCGCGTGATAGTCCGAGGACTTGAAGGCTCCGGCACACACCAGCCATTGGCAGCCGGACTGCTTCAATACATATTCGAGTTCGGAACTGCGATAGGCGGGGTTGATGTTGACCAGGATCACGCCGATTTTCGCCGTGGCGATCTGGCTGATGCACCACTGCGCACAGTTGGGCGCCCAGATGCCAAGGCGGTCCCCGGTTTGCAGCCCCAGCGCCAGCAGTGCTCTGGCGTGCAGGTCCGCAGCCTCGGCCAATTGCCGCCAGGTGTAACGCAGCTGCTGATGGCGCACCACCAGCGCCTCCCCGTCCGGGTACTGTGCAACCGTGTTGTCGAACGCCTGGCCAATGGTCATCGCCAGCAAGGCTTTGTCCTGGGAACCACGGGTGTAACTGCGTTGCGGGCTTGCACTGGGTTGATCCATGACGACCCCTATTGTCTTTATTGATGGGCTACCGGCGATCCCCTGTAGGAGTGAGCCTGCTCGCGATGATGGACTTACAGCCGACATTGTCGCCAACTGATACACCGCCATCGCGAGCAGGCTCACTCCTACAGGATTGGTCCGCGTTCTATCTTGAACTGGCTCTACTCTCGCTCAAGTTGACGTTAACGTAAAGGGTGATTGACAGCCATTCGTCACAGGCTTACGTTAACGTAAAGGTGAGAACCCATTGACAGTCTCACCAACCGACAAAAATGCCAAAAGGTGACCCATGAGCTATCCATCCCTGAACTTTGCCCTCGGTGAAACCATCGACATGCTGCGCGATCAGGTTCAGTCCTTCGTCGCCAAGGAGATCGCCCCGCGCGCCGCTCAGATCGACATCGACAACCTGTTCCCCGCCGACCTGTGGCGCAAGTTCGGCGACATGGGCCTGCTGGGCATTACCGTGCCGGAGGAGTACGGCGGTGCCGGCCTGGGTTACCTGGCCCACGTGGTGGCCATGGAAGAAATCAGCCGTGGCTCGGCCTCGGTGGCGCTGTCCTACGGCGCCCACTCCAACCTGTGCGTCAACCAGATCAACCGCAACGGCAACCACGAGCAGAAATCCAAATACCTGCCCAAGCTGATCAGCGGCGAGCACATCGGCGCCCTGGCCATGAGCGAACCGAATGCCGGTTCCGACGTGGTATCGATGAAACTGCGCGCCGACAAACGCGGCGACAAGTACGTGCTCAACGGCAGCAAGACCTGGATCACCAACGGTCCGGATGCCAACACCTACGTGATCTACGCCAAGACCGACCTGGAAAAGGGCCCCCACGGCATCACCGCCTTCATCGTCGAGCGCGACTGGAAAGGCTTCAGCCGCAGCAACAAGTTCGACAAGCTCGGCATGCGCGGTTCGAACACCTGCGAGCTGTTCTTCGATGACGTCGAAGTGCCGGAAGAAAACATCCTCGGTGTGCTCAACGGCGGTGTGAAAGTGCTGATGAGCGGCCTCGACTACGAGCGCGTCGTTCTTTCGGGTGGCCCGACCGGGATCATGCAGGCGTGCATGGACCTGATCGTGCCCTACATCCACGACCGCAAGCAGTTCGGCCAAAGCATCGGCGAATTCCAGCTGATCCAGGGCAAGGTTGCCGACATGTACACCCAACTGAACGCCAGTCGCGCCTACCTGTATGCCGTGGCCCAGGCCTGCGAGCGCGGCGAAACCACACGCAAGGACGCCGCTGGGGTGATCCTCTACAGCGCCGAACGGGCCACGCAAATGGCCCTCGACGCGATCCAGATTCTCGGCGGCAACGGCTACATCAATGAATTCCCGGCCGGCCGTCTGTTGCGTGACGCCAAGCTGTACGAAATCGGCGCGGGTACCAGTGAGATCCGTCGCATGCTGATCGGTCGCGAACTGTTCAACGAAACCCGCTAAACGGAGCTGCACATGGCTACCCTGCATACCCAGCTCAACCCCCGTTCAGCGGAGTTCGCCACCAATAGCGCGGCGATGCTCAAGCAGGTCGACGCGTTGCACACCCTGCTCGCCCAAGTGGCGCAAGGTGGCGGCCCGAAGGCACAGGAACGCCACACCTCGCGGGGCAAACTGCTGCCTCGCGAGCGCATCAACCGCTTGCTCGATCCGGGTTCGCCGTTTCTGGAGATCAGCCAACTGGCGGCGTACGAGGTGTATGGCGAGGACGTCCCCGCTGCTGGCGTGATTGCCGGGATCGGCCGTGTGGAAGGCGTCGAGTGCATGATCGTCGCCAACGACGCCACCGTGAAAGGTGGCTCGTACTACCCGCTGACCGTGAAAAAACACCTGCGCGCCCAGACCATCGCCCAGCAGAATCGCCTGCCGTGCATCTATCTGGTGGACTCCGGCGGCGCCAACCTGCCGCGTCAGGATGAAGTGTTCCCGGATCGCGAGCACTTCGGGCGGATCTTCTTCAACCAGGCCAACATGAGCGCCATGGGCATTCCGCAGATTGCCGTGGTCATGGGTTCCTGCACCGCTGGCGGCGCCTATGTACCGGCGATGGCCGACGAAGCAATCATGGTCCGCGAGCAAGCGACCATCTTCCTCGCCGGCCCGCCGCTGGTGAAAGCCGCGACCGGTGAAGTGGTCAGTGCCGAGGACCTCGGTGGGGCCGATGTGCACTGCAAGATTTCCGGTGTGGCCGACCATTACGCCGAGAGCGATGAGCACGCTCTGGCGCTGGCCCGCCGCAGCGTGGCCAACCTCAACTGGCGCAAGCAAGGCGAGGTTCAACAACGCACTCCAATCGCCCCGCTCTACAGCAGCGACGAGTTGTACGGCGTGGTCCCGGCCGACGCCAAGCAACCGTTTGACGTGCGCGAAGTCATTGCGCGGCTGGTGGATGGTTCGGTATTCGACGAATTCAAGGCGCTGTTCGGGACCACACTGGTCTGCGGTTTTGCCTACCTGCACGGTTACCCGATCGCGATCCTCGCCAACAACGGCATCCTGTTCGCTGAAGCGGCGCAGAAAGGCGCGCACTTCATCGAACTGGCGTGCCAACGCGGCATCCCACTGCTGTTCCTGCAAAACATCACCGGCTTCATGGTCGGCCAAAAATACGAAGCCGGCGGCATCGCCAAGCACGGCGCGAAGCTGGTGACGGCAGTGGCCTGCGCCAAGGTGCCGAAGTTCACCGTGATCATCGGCGGCAGCTTCGGTGCCGGTAACTACGGCATGTGCGGTCGGGCCTACGATCCGCGCTTTCTGTGGATGTGGCCGAATGCGCGCATTGGCGTGATGGGCGCCGAACAGGCGGCCGGCGTGTTGGTGCAGGTCAAGCGCGAGCAAGCCGAACGCGGTGGCCATGGTTTCAGCGCCGAGCAGGAAGCCGAGATCAAGCAACCGATCCTCGACCAGTACGAAGAACAGGGTCACCCCTACTATTCCAGCGCGCGCCTGTGGGACGACGGTGTCATCGACCCGGCCCAGACCCGCGACGTACTGACCCTGGCCTTGTCCGCGTCGTTGAACGCGCCAATCGAACCGAGCCGCTTCGGCGTGTTCCGGATGTGATTTTTTGTAGGAGCGAGCTTGCTCGCGATGGTCGTCAACGATAACGCTGCAAGCCTGACACCCAGCGGCGTCCTCAAGACCATCGCGAGCAAGCTCGCTCCTACAGAATAGAGTTGTGGAGACGGACGAATATGAGCGAATTCAACACCCTCGAACTGCTGAGCGACCCAAGGGGTTTTGCAACCCTGTGGCTCAGCCGTGAAG
>NZ_MRCS01000062.1 GCF_002303925.1 Pseudomonas sp. ACN8 | reverse complement strand
TCTACCGGCACACGGAAAATCTCGGTACCGTTGTCGTAGATGATCAGGGTCGTGTTCGGCTCGGCGGTGCCGCTGAAGGTTGGCGTGTTGTCGTCGGTGGTATCGCCATCGAGAATCGGCCCGACAACGGCCCCCACGTTGTCCTCGAGCAAGCTCGCATCTGCCGCGGCAGGCGGGGTGATGTCCACGGTGATCGGATAGTCACCGGTCGGCGCACTTTCGTTGCCGGCCGCATTGGTGGCCGTGGCCGTCAGGTTGTTCAGGCCTGGCAGCAACGCCGGGCTTGGCGTAATGGTCCAGTTACCGAACTCGTCGGCCGGGATGGTGCCGACTGCCACACCGTTGACGTACAAGGTGACGAGAGAGAACGGCTCAGCCGTACCGCTCACTTGCGGCTCGGTATCGTTGGTGCTCCCGCCCGGCATGATGTTGCCGATATTGTCGGCGACGTCATCCAGTACCCCAGTGATGCTCGGGGCAGGTGGCAAACCACCGGCAATCAGTTCGAAGTCGACATTGTTGGATGGCGCGCTGATGTTGCCGGCGGCATCTTCAGCCCTCACGGTGAGGTCATGCGGACCATTGAGCAGTGGCGGAACCGGGATGAAGCTCCAGCTACCATCCGCCTCGACCGGGACACGGCCGATTTCCATGCCATTGTCGTAGATGATGATGGTGCTGCCAGCCTCACCGGTACCGCTGATTTCCGGCTGGGCATCGTCAGTGATGTCGCCCGGATTGATATTGCCGGTGGTCGTGCCCTGGTCATCGAATACGGTGTCGATGGTGGGTGCGACGGGTGCGGTGGTGTCGACAATGATGATGTAAGGGTCGGACGGCTCGCTGGCATTGCCCGCTGGGTCGGTGACGATCACGGTGATCGGGTGCGGACCTTCGCTCAGCTCCGGATCCGGCGTGAATTCCCAACTGCCGTCATCTTTGACAATGGTTTCGCCGATAGGCACGCCATTGTCGATGATGGTGACGGTATCGCCTGGGGTCAGACCCACGCCAACAAGCGTCGGACTACCGTCGTCGGTCGTACCGCCGTTACCGATATCACCGGTGATCGGGCCGACGTTGTCGATGGCTTCTTCGATACCGCCGGTACCCGCGCCAGGCTTGCCAGGTGCAGTGGTGTCAACGATGACGATATAAGGATCGGACGGTTCGCTGACATTGCCAGCCGGGTCGGTGACGATCACGGTGATCGGGTGCGGACCTTCGCTCAGCTCCGGATCCGGCGTGAATTCCCAACGGCCGTCGTCGCCGACGATGACTTCGCCGATTTCTACGCCATCGTCGATGATGGTGACTTTGTCGCCAGGTTGCAGGCCGCCACCGCCGAAGGTCGGGCTGCCGTCATCGGTGCTACCGCCATTGCCGATATCACCGGTGATCGGGCCGACGTTGTCGATGGCTTCTTCGATACCACCGGTACCGACGCCTGGCTTGACCGGAGGCGTGGTGTCGACGATGACAATGTACGGGTCGGAAGGCTCACTGGTATTACCCGCCGGGTCGGTGACGATCACGGTGATCGGGTGCGGACCTTCGCTCAGCTCCGGATCCGGCGTGAACTCCCAACGGCCGTCTTCGCCGACGATGACTTCGCCGATTTCTACGCCACCGTCGATGATGGTGACTTTGTCACCAGGTTGCAGGCCGCCACCGCCGAAGGTCGGGCTGCCGTCATCGGTGCTACCGCCATTGCCGATATCACCGATGATCGGGCCGACGTTGTCGATGGCTTCTTCGATACCACCGGTACCGGTGCCCGGCTTGACCGGCGCGATGGTGTCGATGATGACGATATAGGGATCGGACGGCAGGCCGACGTTACCCGCGGCGTCAGTCGCCACGGTAGTGAAGCTGTACTCGCCATCTTCAAGGGCTGACGGGGTGAACGACCAGGTGCCATCCGCCTCGACCGTGGTTTCGCCGATTTTCTCGCCATTGGCGAAAACCTCGAGTTTGGCCCCTGCCTCGGCAGTACCAGTCAGGGTCGGCGTGTTGTCGTCGGTAAGACCGTTTGGCGCAATCACACCTTGCTGATCACCCTCGTTATCGCTGATCGATTCGATCGCGGATTTGCCGGGTGCAGTGGTGTCGATGATGAATTCGAATTCTTCGGAAGGCTGGCTGACGTTACCGTCCTTGTCCTTCTCGACCACGATGATGGAGTGCTCGCCTTCGGGCAGCGGCGTAGTCGGGGTGAATTCCCACTTGCCGTCATCGCCGACCACCACTTCGCCGATCTTCTCGCCATTGTCTTCGATGATGATGGTGTTACCCGGAGTGCCGACACCGGTGAAGGTCGGGGTTTTATCATCGGTGGAACCGCCCGGGGCGATCGGACCTTGTACGGCGCCGACGTTATCGGTGGCACCGCCGATACCTGGTGTACCTGGCCCGCCTGGGACAATCGTTGCATCGCTGTCGCGGTTGTTGTCGTCGTCACGGGACAGTGCATAAGCGGCGCCCAGCAAGCCGAGCGCGCCCAGGCCCAGCAGTGCCGGCCAGAACCAGCCGATGCCACTGCCAGCCACCAGGCCATTGCCGAAACCGACCAGTTCATCGGAACCCAGAACTTGCGGGGAGGAAACACCTTCGGTCAGGAACGCTGCCGCATGATCGCTTTCAGCGTCGGACGAGATGTACTCATAGTAGGCGCCGTCTTCGGCCACACCCACGAGTTGGCCTGGGTTCTCGTAGAACCCTTCGATGATCAGTTGTGGCTGATCCGGGTCGGTGCCTTCAGTGGCCACGTGCAAGTCGTTGCCAACTCGCTTGATGGTCAGGTTCTCGGGAGCGACCGGTTTTTCACCCGCCTCGGCGAGAATGTACTTGCCGTCTTTCACCGCTTTGATGCGAACCGGTGCGCCCGTCTGGGTGGTGCGAAGCTCCACCGATTCGGTAATCGTTTTGCCGTCCACTACGGCGACGTTCACTGCGTTTGTGTTCACTGTAATGCCTTCATTCGTCAGGTTGGTCACCGCGCCGGAGTCCCGGCACGTCCTAAATATCCAAAGCCCGCCCATTCGAAAGGCGACACCTCGGGATAGGCTGAATGTTGATCTACAGTGGTCACAATCAATATGAGACCTGTCCCAAAACGCGGAATAGTCCTACACGCCAGTTCCCCCAAAACCTGACTCGCCGCCCTTTATTTCTCACCCGTGCGTGGTGACCGATCAGTCCCTCAATGGACGCACTTCATGCGCTCCACCGTTCTTTTCCACGCACGGCAATAGACGCGCACTGAACGTTCAATTAGCGAAATTGAGACAAGTCCTAGATGGGCCGTGCAGGGCTATGGGTAATCCTAGAGAGGTAGCCATCGCATTCAACACAGCAAGAAAGCCAGCACCTTCCCGACGAAGGACCTCGGGTCCACGGCTGCGTCTTTTCTGCCACAACCCAGGAGTCTCGAATGACACCCCACGCTCGCTTCAGTGTTTTTACCCCGCAGCGGCTGCTGTGCATTTTTACCTGCAGCACGCTTTCCTTCTCGGCCCAGGCCCTTGAGCTGACCCGTGACAATGGCGCAGTGGTTGGCGACAACCAGAACTCGCAAACCGCCGGAGCCAATGGCCCGGTATTGCTGCAGGACGTGCAGTTGATCCAGAAGCTCCAGCGTTTTGACCGCGAGCGTATTCCCGAGCGCGTGGTGCATGCTCGCGGTACTGGGGCACACGGGGTATTTACCGCCACCGACAACCTCAGCGACCTGACCAAGGCCAAGGTCTTTACCAGCGGCACCGTCACCCCGGTGTTCGTGCGTTTCTCATCCGTGGTCCATGGCGCTCACTCGCCGGAAACCCTGCGCGACCCTCGCGGCTTCGCCACCAAGTTCTACACCGCCGACGGCAACTGGGATTTGGTGGGCAACAATTTCCCGACTTTTTTCATTCGCGATGCCATCAAGTTCCCTGACATGGTCCACGCGTTCAAACCCGACCCACGCACCAATCTGGGTGACAGCTCCCGGCATTTCGATTTCTTTTCCCACGTACCCGAAGCCACCCGCACCCTCACCGAGTTGTATTCCAACGCCGGCGTTCCCGCCAGCTATCGGGAAATGAACGGCAACAGCGTACATGCCTACAAGTTCGTCAATGCCGAGAACGAAGTGCATTACGTCAAGTTCCACTGGAAGAGCCTGCAGGGCACCAGAAACCTTGCGCCCAAGAGCATTGCTCAAGTGCAAGGTGCTGATTACAGCCACATGACCAACGATCTGATCCGCCATATCAACAAAGGGGATTTTCCGAAGTGGGACCTGTATGTGCAGGTACTCAAACCCGAAGAGCTGAGCCGCTATGAGTTCGATCCACTGGACGCCACCAAAGTCTGGCCGGACGTAGACTTTCGGAAAGTCGGACAAATGGTGCTGAACCGCAATCCGGCCAACGTGTTCCAGGAAACCGAGCAGGTCGCCATGGCTCCTTCCAATCTGGTCCCGGGCATCGAGCCTTCGGAAGACCGACTGTTACAAGGGCGACTGTTCTCCTACGCCGATACACAAATGTATCGCTTGGGCGCCAATGCGCAGCAGTTACCCGTCAACGCTCCGAAAAAGGCCATCAGCAATGGCAATCAGGACGGCGCACTGAATTCGACCAGCACCACGACGGGCGTCAACTACCAGCCAAGCCGCTTGTTGCCGCGCAAAGAATCGCCTGATGCGCGTTACAGCTCACTCGCCCTGTCTGGCAGCACCCAGCAGGCCAGGATCCAGCGTGAGCAGAATTTCAAGCAGGCCGGTGATCTCTATCGCTCGTTCAGCAGCAGGGATCGTCAGGATCTGATCGATAACTTCGGTGGCGCGCTGATCGGTGTGGACGATGTGAGCAAACACCACATCCTGTCCTTCCTCTACAAGGCGGATCCGGAATACGGAACAGGCGTCACCCAGGTTGCGAAGGGCGACCAGCTGCGCGTTCAAGCCCTGGCTTCAAAGCTGGTGGATTGAATTAATGTCTCGCTGCATCCCCAGGGGTGCAGCGACTATGCCGCAGACCGAGGTGCTACATGGATCTGAATATTTTCGAACTGATCAAACAAATCTCCCTCCCGCTTTTATTGAAGTACGGTGCAACGCTGGCGCTGGCAATCACTACCCTGACTGTCGGATGGTGGTTGATCGGCACATTGACGGGGCGCATCAGCGCCGGACTCGGCAGAAGCAGTGCCGACAAGACCTTGCAAAACTTTGTCGGCACCCTGGCCAATATCGCGCTCAAGATCATGCTGGTCATTAGCGTGGCCTCGATGATCGGCGTGCAAACCACCAGTTTTGTCGCCGCACTCGGTGCCGCCGGGCTAGCGATCGGTCTGGCATTACAAGGCAGTTTGTCCAACTTCGCCGGCGGGGTACTGATCCTGTTGTTTCGTCCATTCAAGGTGGGCGACACGATCGAAGTGCAGGACATATATGGCACTGTCGACTCGATCCTGATTTTCCACACCGTGATTCTCAGCCCCGACAACAAGCGCATCGTTGTGCCCAATGGCAGTTTGTCCAACGGCGTGATTGTCAATTTCTCCAGCGAGACACAGCGCAAAGTCGTGTTCGATGTCGGCGTGGACTACAGCGCCAATCTGGATACTGCCCGGCAGGTTCTACTGGGCCTGTGCAACGACGCCAGAATTCATACCGACCCGGCGCCCATCGTGGTGGTGACAAATTTGGGCGACAGCTCAGTGACCTTGTCGCTGCGGGTCTGGGTCAACAATGCCGACTATTGGGATCTGATGTTTCAGTTCAACGAAAAAGCGCGCGATGCGTTGGCACAAAAAGGTATCGGGATCCCCTTTCCTCAACGTGTTGTCACCGTGATCCAGGGTTGAACCCGCCGCCTCTTCCAGGATAAGTCATCATGCCCAATAAAAAACTGCGAATAATCATTGCGGATGCCAGCCTGGCGAGGCTGATTCAGATTGAAAAATCTCTCAACAAGTTTGGTTACTACAGCATATTGCCCATACAGTTTCGCGAAGAACTGTGGGTATTGAGCAACGAATTCCTCATGACTTTCGATGTGTTGATTGCAAACAATGAACTGGTCGTAGATACGCAAGATAATCTGACTGCCTGCTATCAAAACACCCACATAATCAACCATGCCCTGTTCTATGGCAGCCAGCAAGCAGAGCTGACTACAACTTCGTTTGCCTCGACCAGTACACTAATGACCTGTATCACCAATACCCCCTCCGATGACGTCATCGAAGACTTCATGGCGAGCATTGATCCACCCTCACCGTGGGAGTTCCTGAAACACCCGAACGGGACAATCCCGCAAATACATCCGGTCACTGAGGTGTCGCAACAACACACAAAAGCACTCAAGCTTTTATAAAACGAACAAACAAAACCATGAAGACCGCACTTAAGATCGCCTTCATCAGCCTGATGGGCGCGTTGCAAATCAGCTGCGCAGAAGTATCAATAAATCGCAACCTCCTCGAAGCACGTGAGCTTTTCACCCTGTTACATAAAAAACCGGAATCATATTGGCTGGCATACGATGAAGTAAATGAAGCTTTCGCCGTACTTATTCAAGCTGACCTGTTATCCAATGAAGATGCTGGCGCGCCAGAGATCGATCAGCTTTCGCAACTGGCGAAACAAAAAATCGCACTCGCGGAGCAAGCAATATCAGATCGAAAGTCTGAACAACTTTTTTTGAATCCGCCATTAGACAGGTAACCATTATGAATAAAATCAAATGTCACGCCAGCCTCTGACGGCCACGCCCTGGCGTTAATAAAAACGCTTGGCAGAAAAGTAACTCTTGTTCCAATAGCTATTGGACAATGAATCGATGCGGATACTTTTTCCAGCCCGGGGGGCATGGATAAAGCGATTGTCGCCGATATAGATTCCAACATGATTCATACGACCACCGCCATTATGTTTGAAAAACACGGCGTCTCCTCGTCTCAGATTGTGCCGCGGGATTATGTTTGCCTTCGAGTTCAGCATTGAAGCGGTGGTTCTTGGAATATTGATACCCGCCTCACTACGAAACAGATACACCAACAGCCCACTACAATCAAAGCCCTTACTGACTGAAGTACCTCCCCAGCGATAGGGCGTGCCAATGAGTTCATGGGCACGACTTACAACTTTATTCACGTGCCTGGATTTATCTCGATCAAGACTTGAAGCATGGCTCATGAACTCAGTATTTATGGAGGTTTTCTGCTTTGTCGATGCAAACAGGTAATCCGAGAAAAAGTAACTGAACAGAAGGGTCAATGATAAAGACTTTGTCACGATGTACACCAATAGAGATTTCAGGTTAGCTGAAACACAATGGTATTTATCGCGTCAGGACCATCACATAGGATTTGTCCTACAAGGACTCAACGGGAACCAAGGGCCGACGAATGGAGTCATGTCCGGCCTCTGCGCCTTTTGTGACGCCTCAAGACATTCGGTAGAGGCGACGGACCCTACAGGCGCGGTCAATCACACTAAGAGTCGTGGCGTTCCAGCCAGCCGTCGTGAACCCATTGCTTGAGCCAGGTTGCCGCTTGCAATGGTGCCTCCTCGCCATGGCTTGCCGCCAAATCTGCACACAGGTCGGCGAAACTCCAGCCTTCTTGAGTCATGCGATTCAGGGCGGTCGACTCCGATGGTTCGAGGCTCCGGAAGTGGCAAATCATTTCGGCGCGCCAGATCATGATTGTCCGGGGGGTATCCAGCACTGCGCTACCGGCAAATGCAGCCTGCTCCTTGACCGCGCGCCACAGTTCGCCACTGTTGAATGCGCACTCGACCCGATGCATGGTCGGGCTCGGCCGCAACCGTAGCGTCGGCCAATCTTCGGGCTGTAGACGGGCCATGTCCTGCAGCGTCAGCGGCGTTCCCGGTGGGGCATCGAAGGCCAGCGTAAATGTCCATTCAAGTCTGGCGAGCTCAGCCAAGGGTGCGCTCTGCTCGGGCACCAGATGCTGGCGGATGAACGCCTCGAAGCCCTTGCCGAACCAGCGCAGATTGTAATGGTCCGACGGAAATCGACGAATGTAAGCATCGGCAAGCCGTTCGAATTCAATATCGCCAAGCCAGTGCCAGATCGCTGGGAAGTCACCGCGCAGCACTTCTTGAAGGCGGGCTCGATAGGCGTTGTGATAAATCGCCAGACCTGTGGCGACATTCAATGTCGGGCTGCCGATCAGACTGTCGATCAATTCGATATTGGCCATCGACGATTCACCCGTCAAATAGCCTTCAAAGGCCTGTTGCCAATCCTTCAAGCGCATTTCTGTCTCCTGGCCAGCGCACGGTCTCCCAGTTCCCGAGCCTTTTGCAGTTCGACGAGCAGCTCTTCGAAGGGCGGTAGACGGTCGTCGCGCTCCAGCAATGTCGCGACTGGGCCAATGTGCTCAAGGGTTTGCTGATAAAGCGCCCACACCGGATCGCTTACCGGTTGGTCGTGGGTGTCGATCACGTAATCGCCGTAATCGCTATGACCCGCCAGGTGCAGTTGGCGAATTTTGTTCGCAGGCATGCCGTGAATGAAGGTCAACGGATCAAAACCGTGATTGCGCGAGCTGACATAGACATTGTTGATGTCCAACAACAATTCGCAGTCACTGAGACGACTGAGCGCTTCCAGAAACTCCCATTCGGTGAATTCGTCCCCAGCACGGCGAACGTAACTGGATACGTTTTCCAGCACTAATGGCCGCTGCAACAGATCCTGCACTTGCCGCACCCGATTGACCACGTAATACAGGCTTTCTTCGGTATAAGGCAGAGGCAGCAGATCGTGCAATTGGTGGGCGTTGCCGCGGCTCCAGCACAGATGATCGGAGATCCATGCGGGATTTGTCCGGTCAGACAACTGCTTGAGTCGCTTCAAATACTCCGTATCCAGTGCATGAGGCCCTCCTATGGAAAGGGACACACCGTGCATGACCACGGGATAACGTTCGGTGATGGCGTCCAGGTAGTACAGGGCTTTGCCACCTTCCACCATGAAGTTTTCGGAGATGATTTCGAACCAGTCCACAGGCGGAGATTGTTCAAGAATTTGCTGGTAGTAGTGGCTACGAAGGCCCAAACCATAGCCAGAGTGAGAAAGAGAAGCAGGCATCAAGGACTCCTTGAGAAAGGACACCGCAGCAGCGAAGAGCGAACTCCTGCGGTGGAATCTGGAGGTCGGTTATTCGCCGACTTTACCGCCCTCTTTCATGCATTCGGCCTGGGTCATGGCCTTGAAGCCGTGGCCCTTGCAAACAGCCAGGCCTTTGCAGGCGTTTTCTGCGGTCTTGCAGTCGTTCATGCCTTTGCACGAGGTCACGCCGTAGCAGTGAACCTGAGGCGCGTCGGCGGCCTGGGCTTGTGTGGCGATACCGGCAAACAGAGTGGCAGCAGCAAAGGCGAGCGCGGCGCCGCCGGAAGCGTTTTTGAAGTTCATCTGTACATCCTCGTTTGTTTTTAGTGAGTTCGCAGGACGGTTGTTTCGTCCTGACATATCACTAGAGAACGTACTGCCGATGGCGTTACAGGTTTCAAGAAAAAAATGCGGTGCGCTGTCGATGGCGGTTTTGTTCAACACGCAAGCGTGCGGCGATAAATACTTCGTCTGCCGAATAGAACAGGTTCTACTGATCGTTACGACGCTCTTGCACGAGACGCTCGGCCAGCATGTCAATGTCTGGCAGAGCATCCTCGGGCATGACTCGCAGCGTCTTCTGCATCAGGCGCATCTGGTGCATGAAGCGCCGGCAATTGGGGCAAAACATCAAATGATGTCGCATCATCAATTTCCCCCGGTAGCTCAATTGGCCATCGAGATAATCGCTGGAGCGCGCTACTTGTTCTTTACAAGTCAGCATTTCCCGGTCTCCTCAAAGTGCTCTAAGGTGGCAAAGACCTTCAGGCGTGCCCTGTGCAGCAGAACCCGAACGTTTGAAAGTGAAAGCTCCAGAAGCTCGCAGATTTCCTGTAACTCTAGTCCTTGACGTTCGCGCAATAACAAAACGCCTTTTTGAAATTCTGGCAAGTTCTGCAAAGTACGTTCAAGGCATTGGCGCAATTCATTTTCGGTCAACAATGCTTCGGGGGTGTCTTGGTGCCAGGCAAAGGGTGCCAGCAACCAGTGACCATCCTCGGTCGAGAACCGCTCATCACCGATAGTGCCATGGGGTGACGGAACGTCTTCGAGCAAGATCTCCCGGCGGTTTTGCCTGTAGCGGCTCTTGGCAGAGTTGGCCGTGATGGTCAGCAGCCAGGTCTTGAGACTTGAACGGCCCTGGAAGCCGGCCAGGTTGCGCACCACAGACAACCACGCGTCCTGCACCACATCATCGGCATGTCGCGAACCGGCGATGGTGTACGCCACTGCCCGCATGGCGCTTTGATAGGTGCCAACCAGTTCCTTGTAAGCCGTTGGGTCGCCGGACAACAGACGCTCAACCAGATGCGCGTCGTTACTCATATGCATGTCGCTCAATGGAAGCGCCATCGTTCAATACATAGGCTATGTGCACAGAAATACCATCCGGGATAGGGGAACATGGAATCCGATGTTAGCGGCGCCCTCCATGTCGGCCCTATAGGACGATTCTCAAAAGCGGCGAAAACCCACGAGTCGAGATTTCCCTCGTTGCCTTATCGGGAATGACGTCGGGCAATGAGCTGATCGAGCGACAGTTTGCCTGGACCGCTCGCCATCAAATACAGCAGCACCGCAGCCCAGATCCCGTGCGTTGGGTAGGCATCCGGATAAACGAAAAGCTGAATGGTCAGAGTCATGCCCAGCAACATCAGCGCTGAAAAGCGCGTGGCGAGCCCCAGCAGGATCAGGACTGGAAAGAAATGTTCGGCAAATGTGGCCATGTAGGCGGCAGCCTCTGGCGCCAGCAGCGGTACGCTGTATTCGCTTTGGAACAAGGGAATGGTCGAGTTGGCCAGGCGCGGCAGGCCGAGCTGGAAGCTACCGTCGACCAGGTCGATCGCCAGTCCCTCGACCTTGGTTTGACCGGACTTCCAGAACACGGCGGCGATGGAAAATCTTGCGACGAAGGCAATCAGGCTGCCTGGGATCTTACTCATCCAGGTGGTGGCGCGGGTAATGAGGTTCATGCGAGTACCTTGTATGGAAGTAGTTCGGTGATGGCGTGGCGACTGATCAACAACGCAAGTGTCAGGCTCACGTCGAATGCCGGAGCGTTACCAATGGCCTGCCCCAGTGACTGGCCGTTTTGCAGGTTGTGGATGAAAGCGCTAGCGCCTGGGTCTATGGCATGCACCTCGACATCCAGAGCGTTGCGCACTACGAGGGCGTGTTGACCATGAATAAAATTGATCCCCGCCAGCGTCGAGACGTTTTGGTGGGCCGCCCAGATGTCGACCACGGCGAAGGGCGAGTTCAGCAGGTTCACAGAGGGATGAAGCTCAATGCAAAGCCGGCTCAGGGCCTGCGGGTCTGCTAGCGCGGTGGCAATTTGTTGAAGGCTCAGGGGCAGTACATCGGCAGCGTGGTAGGCCTGAACCCGTAGGCGTTCCAGTCGGGCGATATCGGCCAGGTATGGCACGCTGGCTGCCGGTTCGAATGCTTCGATGAAGCTGGCCAGGTTTTGGCCGTAATCGTTGAGCAACGGGCTCAGCGGTGGCCGGGCGCGCACGTAGGACGCCGCCATCGCCCGGAAAAACTCATTGCCCACCAATTGCACTACCACGGGGTAGCTGTCTGCCAGAGCATTGATCAATGAGCTCTGCACGTTGTTGCGATAGACGCCAAAGCGACTGGCCGGATCAGCGCCATTGGCAGTAAAGAGACCCTCAGGGCAAGGCTGCTGCACATCGAGCAGGGCGGTGGCGAATGCCGCTTGAGTGCTCATGGTCAAGCGCCTACGCTCAGCAACAATTTATCGGCCTGGCGTGCTTCGCCGAGCAACACATCGAAAGGCGGCAGATTGTTGTCGCGCTCGATCAGCGTGGCGACCGGTCCGACTTGCTCCAACACCCTTTGGTACAACGCCCAGACTTCGTTATCGATCGGCGCGCCGTGATCATCGATCAACAGACGGTCACCCAAGGCATCGCTGTCTTCGTTAAAACCTGCCAAGTGAATTTCACCGACCGCATGCAGGGGCAGGGCTTGGATGTAGGCCAGAGGATCACGACGATGGTTGATGCACGATACATAGACGTTGTTTACGTCCAACAGCAACCCGCAGCCTGTGCGACGAATGATTTCGCCCACGAAGTCTGCCTCATCGATTGTCGAGTGTTCAAAGGCCAGATAGGTCGCCGGATTTTCCAGCAGCATCGGGCGCCTGAGGGTGGTTTGCACCTGGTCGATGTGCGAGCAGACGCGGTTAAGTGTCGGTGTGTCATAGGCCAGGGGAAGCAGGTCGTTGAGGAATATGGATCCATGGCCTGCCCATGCCAGGTGTTCGGAAAAAGCCTGGGGTTGATAGCGTTCAATCAGCTCGCCGAGCCGTCGCAGATGATGCGCATCCAGCGGCCCTTCACCACCAATCGACAAGCCCACGCCGTGCAGGGACAGTGGATATTGCTCACGGATCAACCCCAGGAAATGATGAAACGGCCCGCCGGCAACCATGTAGTTTTCGGCGTGAACTTCGAAGAAACCAATGTCCGGTCTTGATCCGAGCACTTCACGAAAGTGCTCGGATTTGAGCCCCAGCCCGGTGCGACGCGGGAGGCCGGATAACAAACTGTTCATGGTCGACACTCAGGCTGGTCTTGAATCAGGACTTGGCTTTGAAGGCTTCCAGCTGACCGAATCCGGTCGATGAAGTCTTGCTTTCGAGGGAGGTACAAGTGCCTTGGGGGACGAGCTTCCAGGCATTGGCCTGGAAGTCGGTTTTCGACGTGCCGGCGCACGTGGTGCCAGCACCGGCGGCGCAATCGTTTTTGCCTTTGAGTGACACGCCGAAGCATTTTTCCATGTCGGTGGCGGCATGGGCGGTGGCGACGGTGGCCAGGCTCAAGGCCGAACCAAGCGCCAGGACCAATGCAGTGGCGGAAAGAGGGCGGACGGTTGCGGTCATGATGTTTCTCCAGTTTCAAGATGGGTAAACAAGCATCAGTGCTTGCTCAGTTCTCTAGAGACCGCGAGTCCCGAAGCGTTACAGCATGACCGCATTTTTTGAATCACTACTGAAAAGCCGGCTGCGGCGATTTTCTCAGCTCCAGCCTGAGGGGCATTACTTCAAGTCATGGCCTTATGATTTTTAATGGTTACAGCCGTCCCGACGGCCAGTGATAAAAAAGCGCAAACACAGCTCATCCATAACAAAAAGAGCGTTTGCACTCATGACCAAGCCCCGCAACCACGCCTTCGTCAGCTTCACGCTGCGCTCTTCGAAAACCGTTTTTGCCATGCACTGCCCAAAGCCTGCGTGCGCTGCTGATTACCTCCAATTCTCTCAACGTCCCCAAGAGTAATAATCATGAAAGAACTCGACCTGTACATCGGTGAAGGTTTCGAAGGCCCCGGCGTGAACGCCGCGCACATCAACATCCTGATCGGTCCGCGCAACGGCCCGGCAGGGCAGGCATTCGCCAACAGCCTGGCCTCGCCAAGCCAGGGTCACTGCCCGTTCATGGTGATCGCCCAGCCGAACATTCCGGTCAAGCCGATGACTTTGTATGTGAACAAGGCCGCGATCGGCAGCGACCTGCACGGCAACGCCACCTGGGGCGCATCCCAGGCCGGTATTGCCAAGGCAGTTCTGGAAGCCTTGCTCGACGGCACCTTGCCGCCGGAAGCCGAGGACGAGTGGGCCATCGTTACCGCCAACTGGGTCAACCCGGCCTGTGACGACCTCGACGCCGTGTACCTGAACAACTACAACGCCTGCCGCACCGCGATCCGCGCCGCCCTGACCGGTAAGCCGGAAACCGCGCAGCTAAAGGATGTGGTCGATCACATCAGCAACCCTTTCTACACCCCTAAAGCCTGAGGTCAGCGCCATGCAATACATTCGTTTGGGCAACTCCGGCCTCGAAGTCTCCCGCCTGTGCCTGGGCACCATGAACATGGGCACCCCGGACTGGAAACCGTGGATCTTCGATGAGAAGAAAAGCGAGCCGATCGTCAAGCACGCGCTGGACAATGGTGTGAACTTCATCGACCTGGCGGACTTCTATTCCGCAGGTGTCGGCGAAGAAGTGGTGGGGCGCATCGTCAAGCGCCTGGCCCGTCGCGAAGACCTGGTGATCACCACCAAGGTCGGCTACGGCACCCGTTCCGGCATCAACGCCAGCGGCCATTCGCGCAAGCACATCATGGACAGCATTGATGCTTCGTTAAAGCGCCTGGACATGGATTACGTCGACGTCTTCATGCTGCACTACTTCGACGTCAACACTCCGGTTGAAGAGACCATGAGCGCGATGAACGACATCGTGCGTTCCGGCAAGGCCCGTTACATCGGCGTGTCGACCATGCTCACCGGGCAACTGGCAAAAATCCTCCTGGCCTGCGAGCGCAATGGCTGGGTCAAGCCGATCAACATGCAGCTGCAACTGAACTGCGCCTACCGTGAAGAAGAGCGCGAGATGATCCCGTTCTGCCGCGACCAGGGCCTCGGTGTGTCGGTGTTCAGTCCGCTGGCTCGCGGCCTGCTGACCGGTGACGCGCAGTCGACCCGCAACCAGACCGACTTCTTCACCCAGCAGATGTACAGCGACGAAGCCTCGTTCGAAATCGCCCATTCGGTGCAACGCGTGGCCCGTGCCCGTGGCGTGTCCAACGCGCAGATTGCCCAGGCGTGGGTGGCCAACCATCCGGGCGTGGATTGCATGCTGGTCGGTGCCGATACCACCGAGCAGTTCGACAGTGCCCTGGCGGCCCTGGAAACAAAGCTCGACGCCGAAGAACTGCATGAGCTGGAGCGCAATTACACGCCGTGCGACGTGATCAACGATTACACCGCTGGCAAACGAATCCTGCGTACCGCCCGTCCGGGTCTGGATCGCTTCAACCTGACTGAGGCCGTGGCATGAGCGCGTTGATCCGTCACGGAAGTTTCATCGATGGCCAATGGTCCAGCGGTGGCGCCACATACCCGGTGCTGAACCCGGCCAACGGCGAGCTGATCGCCGAAGTGCAAAAGGCTGGCGCTGAAGAGACCAATCTGGCCATCGAAGCGGCCAACCGTGCCTTGCCGGCGTGGCGCAAGCTGACCGCCAAGGAACGCAGCCAGCGCCTCAAGCGCTGGAGCGACTTGATGCTGAGGCACCAGAAGGACCTGGCCATGCTGCTCAGCCGCGAACAGGGTAAGCCGTTGGCCGAAGCCATGGGCGAAGTGGTCTATGCAGCGAGCTTCCTGGAGTGGTTCGCCGAAGAAGCCAAGCGCGCCTATGGCGACGTGATCCCGAGCCACAAGGCCGATGCGCGGATCATCGTCACCAAGGAAGCCATCGGTGTGGTCGCTGCGATCACCCCGTGGAACTTCCCGCTGGCCATGGTCACCCGCAAGGTCGGCCCGGCGCTGGCCGCCGGTTGCACGATGATCCTCAAACCGTCGGAAGAAACCCCCCTGTCGGCTTTCGCCCTGGCGGTGCTGGCCGAGCAAGCAGGGATTCCGGCCGGTGTGTTCAACGTCGTCTCCGGTGATGCCGTGGCGATTGGCGGCGCACTGCAAGCGTCCGGCGTCGTGCGCAAGCTGTCGTTCACCGGTTCGACCCGCACCGGCAAACTGCTGATGCGCCAGGCCGCCGACACCTTGAAAAAGGTCTCGCTGGAGCTGGGCGGCAACGCGCCATTCATCGTGTTCGACGACGCCGATCTGGATGCGGCGGTCAAAGGCGCCATGGCCTCGAAGTTCCGTAACACCGGGCAAACCTGCGTTTGTGTAAATCGCTTCTTCATTCAAGACAGCGTGTACGAAGCCTTCACCGGCAAGCTCGTCGAAGCGGTTGCCGCCATGCGCATCGGCAGCGCCCTGGACGGTGAAACCGAGCAAGGTCCGCTGATCAATGGCGCCGCTTTGGCCAAGGTCGAACAGCACGTGAGCGATGCAGTGGAGAAGGGCGCCAAAGTCCTGTGCGGCGGCCGCCGTCATGCACTGGGCGGCACGTTCTACGAGCCTACGGTTCTCGCCGAAGCCAACAGCGAGATGTTGATCGCCCAGGAAGAGACCTTTGGCCCGGTAGCTGCCTGCTTCCGTTTCAAGGACGAAGCCGAGGTGCTGCAAAAGGCCAACGACACGCCGTTCGGTCTGTCGGCCTACTTCTACAGCCGCGACATCGGCCGCGTCTGGCGCATGGCCGAAGGCCTGGAGGCCGGCATGGTCGGGATCAACGAGGGGATCATTTCTACCGAAGTTGCTCCCTTTGGCGGAATCAAGGAGTCTGGTCTGGGGCGTGAAGGCTCCAAATATGGTCTGGATGATTACCTGGAAATCAAATACTTGTTGATGGGCGGCCTATAAGGCAATGGCGCCTCTGCCAGCAGGGGCGCCACCCGTCCGTTGTCTCACTCCATACACAACAACAAGATAGAGAAGAACATGTCTGCTCAACCGGTAAAAATCGACGATCTGCCGATCGGCAGGTTCCATATCAAGATCGCCGGCCTGACTTTCGGCGCGCACTTCACCGACGGCTACATTCTGGGCCTGATCGGTATCGCCTTCACCCTGTTGAGCCCGCAAATGCAGCTCGATGCAGTCTGGCAAGGCTTGATTGGCGCGTCGGCACTGATCGGGCTATTCCTCGGCAGCCTGTTTTTCGGTTGGATATCGGACACCTTGGGCCGACAGAAAATCTTCCTGGTCAGCTTCGTGCTGATCACCCTGGCTTCGGTGATGCAGTTCTATGTCGAGACCGCCATGGGTCTGTTTCTGTGTCGGATCTTGATCGGCATCGGACTTGGCGGCGACTACAGCGTCGGCCATGCGATGCTGGCCGAGTTCTCGCCGAAGAAGCACCGTGGCATATTGCTCGGTTCGTTCAGTGTGATCTGGACCTTCGGCTACGTGGCGGCAACCTTCGTCGGTACGGCCATGCTCAGCCTCGGTGACGATGCCTGGCGCTGGATGCTGGCATCTTCGGCAATTCCGGCCGCGTTGATCTTGATCGCGCGCATCGGTACGCCAGAGTCGCCGCGCTGGCTGGTCAATCGCGGGCGCATCGCCGAAGCCCGGGCCATCGTCAAGAAACACCTGGGTGCCCATGTTGTGCTCGATGAGGAGCCTGGTAGCGCAGCTCGCTCCGGTTACGGCGTGCTTTTCAGCCGTGAATACCGTAAGCGCACGGCATTCAACTGCCTGTTCTTCGTTTGCATCGTCATGCCGTATTTTGCGATCTACACCTTCCTGCCGTCGATTTTGCAGAAGATGGGGTTGGCCGAAGGCTTCGGCACCGAGATGATGCTCAACATGCTATTGATACTGGGCGCACTGATCGGCATCTGGTGTACGGTCAAGTTTTCCCGCCGGGGCTTTTTGATCAATTCATTCATCGTTCTGGCAGTGGCCTTGTTCCTGCTGGCGGTGTTGCCGGAAAGCGCGGCCTGGTTGATGGTGCTGGTGTTCGGGGTATTCACCCTGGTGCTGTCGGCGGTGAGCAACCTGGTAGGAGTATTCCCGGCCGAGAGCTTCCCCACGGAAGTGCGGGCCAGCGGCATTGGCCTGGCAACGGCGGTCAGCCGCCTGGGTTCGGCAATCAGTACGTTCCTCTTGCCAGTGAGTGTGGCGGGGATCGGAGTGAGCCCGACCATGGGCATTCTGGCCGGAGTACTCGCGTTCGGGGCATTGATCTCCTGGGCCTGGGCACCCGAGACCAAATCCCTGACATTGAGTCAAGCGGGTCAGACGCAGGCCCCAGTGGACGGGAGTGTCATGGCTGACAAGATTACGGCTTCGGTATAGGCAGGAACTCGTTCCGATTCATCGCGGGCAAGCCCGCTCCTACAGACAGGGACCGTGTAGGAGCGGGTTTGCCCGCGATGATGACGTCTACACATTCACCAGGAATCTCAAGATCTACTCACCCCCCGCAACCACTGCGTAAACAAGTCCACCTTCGACAATCCCTGCTTATCGTTCGCCACATCCAGCCAATACCCATATGGCCCGATGACCTCCACCGGGCTGATCGGCAACAGGCTACCGTTGGCCAATTCACGTTCAATCATCTGCCTGTCGATCACCGCCAGCCCGCCACCGGCCAGTGCTGTGTGAATCACCTGGTCCAGCGTACTGAACTCCAGCCCTTGCCCCGCATCGACATCCTCCCGGTTCATGGCCGCCAGCCAGTTTTCCCAGACCTTCAAGCGTTTGCCTTCGTGCAGAATGTGCAGCAGTGGAAACTGCTTGAGGTCCGGAGGCTGACCGTCGGCGAACAACTCCGGGCTGGACACGGCGATGTGCCGCTCCATCACCAACAGCTGACTGGCGCAATGGCTGTCGGGCGCCAGGCCGAAGCGGATGCGGCAGTCGATTTCGGCAAGGCTGTCGTGACCGCTCTGATTAGTCACACTCAAGTTGATGTCCGGGTAGTACCGGCAGAATGCCCTCAGGTGCGCCGACAGCCAGCGCGTGGCCCAAGTCGGCGGTGCGAGAATGCGCAGGCGTTGGCGCAGGTTGGGCACGTGCACGGCCTGCAGGGCTTGTTCAATATGATCGAAAGCTTGAGCCAGTTGCGGGGACAGGGAGTTACCGGCTTCGGTCAGTGCCAGCCCTTTTGGGGTGCGTAAGAAGAGAGCGACGCCGAGATAATCCTCTAGCTGCTTGATCTGGCGGCTGACGGCGCCTTGAGTCACGTTCAAACCCAGCGCGGCCTGGCTGAAACTGCGGTGCCGCGCGACCTCCTCAAATATTCGCAGCATGTTCAGTGAGGGCAGTTGACGCATCTGATGGACTCCGAATCTGAAGCCCCTGGAAGATGGTCCGGCAACTGAGGCGGGTGCCGGATCGCGGGGATCAGAAATAGTAGCCGATTTTCATATACCGCTGGCTCTCCTATCGGCTGTTCCCACAGATCATCAGTCCTGTGCCGGGCATCCAATTGGCTGGGCTCAAGCTTTCTCTATTTCCGCATGTAAAAACTTCAAGTCAGTCTGGCCCCCGACTTTGTTACCGGGTGTCTTGTTTCAATATGAAACAAGACAAGTCTCATACGGTTGGCTCGACCTTTATTGATAGCGTTCTGTGGGGTCTCTCATCTAATCGGGTGGGGGGATGCTGCGGCGCCTGATTTTTTGTAAAACATCATTGGGTGCGGCATTAAGACTTAAGTTGGAGTGCATCGTGCAAAAGAGAATTGCAGCAGAATTTTTGGGGACGTTCTGGCTTACGTTCGGTGGTTGTGGAAGTGCGATTCTGGCTGCCGCCTATCCTGAGTTGGGTATCGGTTTTCTCGGCGTGTCGCTGGCATTTGGCCTGACGGTATTAACCATGGCCTATGCGGTTGGCGGTATATCCGGTGGCCACTTCAACCCGGCGGTTACCCTGGGATTGTGGGTTGGTCGTCGAGTGGCGGTGGGGGATGTCATTCCCTATATCGTGGCACAAGTAGCGGGTGCGATTGTTGCAGCGGCGGCACTCTATCTGATCGCAAGTGGTAAGCCAGGATTCGAAGTGGGTGGTTTTGCAGCGAACGGCTATGAGCAATTAAGCCCTGGGCAGTACAGCCTGCTGGCTGCGTTGGTAGCAGAAGTCATCGCAACCTTTTTCTTCGTCTTCATCATCATGCGTGTCACTGCGCCCGGTGCAGCTGCCGGGTTCGCTCCTATCGCGATTGGTTTGACGCTAACCCTCATCCACCTGGTGCTTATTCCTGTGACCAACACCTCGGTCAACCCGGCTCGCAGCACCGGTCCGGCCCTGTTTGCCGGCAGTCAATATCTATCCCAGCTGTGGCTGTTCTGGTTGGCACCGATCGTGGGGGCTGTGCTTGGGGCGTTGGTTGCGCGGGGCATGCCTGAAAAGAGCACTCATTCATCCTGAAAGACAAAGGCTTGCCGCTGAGCCAAAGCAAAACGCCCGAAGCCATGCATCGGGCGTTTTGCTTTTTGCTTCTAGGCGGTCGTAATTCGCCGCCGTCGCCGCGTGTCCAGCAAATGGACCATCACACAGGCATACAAAGTCACCAGGATGAACAAGCCCATTCGGATGGCGAAGGCGGTGTAGACATCCTTGCCCGCGGCACTGTCCTGTACCGATTGGCCGAGCAGAATGATCAGGGTTGCCAGGCTGTTGAGCCAGAAGCTTGGTGGTTGTCGGGTTTGCGCCAGGCCGTATAGCTTTCTGGCCGCCAGCAATCCGAATAGCAACATCCACAGAAAAAACATCCACAAGTTGACGAACAGGCTTAGCGCGCACCAGAAAAGAATTGCCATCAGGCCACCGAGCAGGGTCGAGCCGAGCAATTCCTGGCCGGCGGTGCGGGCGCTGGTCGCGCAGCTTTGTTGGCCGAGGCTGACGGCTTTCATGATGATCGGCAGGTAGCTGGCCGGGTCGATCATGGCCAGCAGGAAAGTCGGCAGCACCACCAGCGTGGCCCGTAGCGCCAGCCAGCCGCTTTCGGTTGGCGTAAGGCTCGGACCGGGTTTGGCTGCGGGGACGCTGGCGGGGTCGGGAAACAGCCAATGGCTGATGGTCAGCGCGGTGACGGCCAGGAACAGGCCCTTGACCAGGGCCACGATCACCTCAAGCGCCAGGGCGAATTCAGCGGTTCCGGCTGAGCTGATCAAGGTCAGGCCCACCACCAGGAAGGTCGCCACCAGCGGGTTGCCGCCGCGCAGGCCATAACCGAAAGCCATGAACAGGCACAATCCGACCAGCAGCACGCCACTGAACGGGTAGTAACGCAGCAGGGGAATCAGCAGCAGGCCGGTGCCGGTGGTCAGCATAAGGATCAGGATCAGGCCCAGGCTGGCCTTGAACGGCAACGGTCGGTTCATCGCCGCCAGCATCATCAGCGCCAGCATCGGCGAGAGGAACGGGATGGGCAAGGCCAGGCCGAAGCTCGCCGCCAGGCACAGCGCCGTACCGAAGCTCAGACGCAGGGCGCGCTGAACCCGGGCCGGGCGCTCAATACGCATAGGACATCCAGCTCATCACGCGCAAGAACAGGCGACCCAGGATATTCAGCGGGTTACTTTCACTCGGGAACGCCATGACTTCGGCCTGCCCGCCGGACCGGATGCCTTGCGGGCCGGTCAACTCACCGGGCTCGAACTCGATGATGACCGGAAAGCGTTGGGCAGGGCGTAGCCAATCACGGCTGTTCTCCACTGTCGGCAAGCTGCCTGGCTGGGTGGTCTGGCCGATATCGACGCCATAGCCGACGCTGCGCACATGGCCTTTGAAAATTCTGCCCGGGTGGGCGTCGAGTATGATGGACACCGGCGTCCCGGGCTGGACACTGCCCAGATTGTTTTCGGTCATGTCGGCGCTTATCCACACATCGTGGATGGCGATCAGGGTCATCACCGGAGCACCGGCGGCGGCGAACTGACCGACATCGGTGCGCAAATCGGTGATCAGGCCGGCCGAGCGCGCGTGGACTTTCGTGTTGCTCAAGTCCAGCTCGGCTTTTTCAAGGTTGCTGGCGGCGCTGAGCAACTGGGCGTTTTCGTCTTCGTTACCGCCCTGTTGTTCGCGCGCACGTTGCACTTCGGCCTTGGCCGCGGCGACCTGGCTGATGGATTCTGACAGGGTGGCGCGGGATATCTCCAGGCGGCGCAGCGAGATGGTGCCCGGGTCTTCGCTGTACAGACGCTCAAGCCGCTGGATGTCCTGGCGTGCCTTGAGCTCATTGGCCTGGGATGCACGCAGGGACGCTTGCTTGGAGTCGACGCCGGCAGTGTTGGCGCCCACCTGGCGACGGGTCGACTCAAGGTCGGCGCGGGCGCGATCGACGGCGATCTGGTACTGCTCCGGGTTGACTTCAAACAGCAATTCGCCGGCCTTGACGTCCTGGTTGTTGCGTACATGCACCTTGGTCACCCGGCCGGAAACCTCGGCGGCCACCGGCACAATGAAAGCCTGCACCCGTGCCTGTTGCGTGTAGGGGGTGTAACGGTCGGCCATCAGGTACCAGACCAGACTCAGGATGATCAGCAGCACCACCCAATTGATCGCTTTTTTCGCAGGGTCGGCGGCGGGTGCCGGGGCTTTCTCGTCGACCGGTTGTTGGCTGTCAGTCATGGGCACTTTCCTTCGGTTCGTCGAGCAGATCGCCCCAATCGGTCCGTTCTTGCATTTGTTTGCGGGTGGCCGGGTCGACCATCGGCTGATCGCTGTACCAGCCTCCGCCCAAAGCCTTGTACAGAGCGATCAGGCTATTGACGGCGGTGCCACGGTTGACCAGGTAGATATCCTGTTGGGCAAACAGGGCACGCTGGGCATCCAGCACGCGCTGGAAATCCGAATAGCCTTCGCGGTATTGGGCGTTGGCCAGGGTCACCGATCGTTCGGCGGCCACCGATGCATCGCTGAGGATCTGGTCGCGCTCCAGCGCCTTGATCAAGCCTGTCGCGGCATCGTCGGCCTCGCGCGCCGCCTGGCGCACGCTGTCCTGGTAGATAACGATCAATTGCTGCAAGCGCGCATCCTGCACGCGGACGTTGTTGGTGATCCGGCCGTGGTCGAAGATGTCCCAGCGCAGGCTGGGGCCGGCCACCATGTCGAGGGTATTGGATGCCCCGTTGAGCGAGCTGGCGGACCAGACGATGCTGCCCAGCAAGCTGATGGACGGGTACAGATCAGTCTCGGCCACACCGATCAACGCCGACTGCGCTGCCACTTGCAACTCGGCAGCGCGCACATCGGGGCGCCGCACCAGCAGGTTGGCCGGCACGTCCTGCAAGACCGCAGTATCGAGCAGCGGCACCAGGCCGGTGTTGCGATTGAGGTCAGGGATCGAGCCGGGTGGCTGCCCGATCAGGGTGGATAGCGCGTTGCGCAAGCTCGCCACCTGGCTTTCGAAGTCCGGGATGGTACTGAGGGTGCCCAGGTACTGGGTCTTGGCCTGTTGCAGATCGAGCTCGGCTTCGGCTCCGCTGTTGAACAGGCGCTCGGTGATCTCGTAGCTGCGTTTTTGCAATTTGGCGTTACTGCGGGCGATGGCCAGGCGTGCCTCGGCAGTGCGCAAGGCGTAGTAGTTTTGCGCCAGTTGCGCGTGCAACAGCACCAAGGCGTTTTCATAGTTGGCCTGAGCGGCAAACCAGGACGCGTCGGCCGACTCGATGGCACGGCTGAAACGCCCCCAGAAATCCAGCTCCCAGCCAATATCGAAGCCGACGCTGTGTTGCCAGAAATGCGTGTCCTGGGGGTTGGCGCCGCCCGACTGCCGACGATTCAGGTACAGGCTGTCGGCGCTGGCCTGCTGCAATTGCGGGTAGCGTCCACTCAGGGCGATACCCAATTGTGCCCGGGACTCCATGACCCGCAGGCCAGCGACATGCAGGTCGGGGTTGTGGGCATCGGCTTCGGCCATCAAATGGTCCAGCACCGGGTCGTTGAACACGCGCCACCATTGGCGGCTGTCAGGTTGCGCGTGTTGTTGGCCGGCGATTTCCAGGGCCGGGGTGTTCCAGTGGTCGACCCAGGGTTGGGCCGGCGACTGGAAATCCGGACCCAGTTGCACACAGCCCCCCAGGACGACGGTGCCACAGAGCAGAAGCCGGCTGATGCGAGCAGGGCGTGGCATCAAGCGCAAACTCCTCAGACAGGACGCTGATCGTTCATTGCCTCTATCTTCGGTGTCTCGTTCACAGCCTCGATCTCGGGCGTCTCGTTCATTGCCTCGACAGTCGGTTGGTCCTGGACCCATTGCCAGAACAGTTGGTAGCCCACCGCCAGCGCAACCGGCCCGATGAACAAACCGATGAAGCCCCCGCTAACCATGCCGCCCAGGGCGCCAATCAGAATGACCGGCATGGGCACATCGACGCCACGACCCAGCATCAACGGCTTGAGGACGTTGTCGGCCATCCCGGCGATCAGGCTGTAGATGCCAAACACGACGGTGCCCAAGGTGGTGCCGTCGGTGGCGAAGACATACGCGATCACCGGGATGGTCACCAGCAGCACTGGCAATTGCATGATTCCCATCAGCAGCGCAACCATCGCCAGCAGGCCGGCACCGGGCACGCCCATGAGCACGAAGCCCACGCCGACCAGCAACATCTGAATGAACGCAATACCCACCACGCCTTGGGCGACCGCGCGGATGGTTGCGGTGCAGAGCTCGGTGATGCGTGGGCCACGCTCTGGTCCGGAAAGACGCGAGGTGATGGCCAGGGCGCTTCTTTCGCCGTTTTCGCCATAGGCCATGAACACGCCGGCGATGATCAGGGCGCCGATGAACAACAGAAAACCTACGCCAACATCGGCCATTTTGCCCAACAAGGTCAGGCCGACGGACTTGATGTAAGGCATCACCTTCATCACCACGCTGCTCATGTCAGTGGCGGCCTGCATCCAGTAGGCATAGATCGGCTCGCCAATGAGTGGCAGGGCGGCGATTTTTTCGCTGGGGAGCGGAATCTGCAGCGTATCGGACTTGAGGACCGCCAGGGTGCCCTGGACCGATTCACTGATCGAGGTGCCCAGCAGGTAGATCGGTACCATCAGCAGAGCCAGGGCGACCACCACGATCAGTGTGGCGGCACGACCGTCCTTGTTGACCAGCTTGCGCTTGATAAGCCCATGCAGTGGATACAGGGTGATGGCCAGAATCATTGCCCAGAGCATCAGGTTGAGGAAAGGGTGGAAGATCTGGAAGCAGAACAGTACCAGCACCGTAATCAACCCGGCGCGAATCAGTACGTCAAGCAAACCACCGGACAGTGCTCTAGCGGAAATGTTAGTGCGCAACATTGTCAAACTCCTTGCGGTGTCACACAGGTTAGCCAGGCCGTTGAAGTTCAACTCTTTCCTACTAAGTGAATCCATAAAGCAAGATCCACGGACAGCCATCCAAGCGTTAAAAGCCCATAACGCCTTACTTTAAGTAGAGAAAACTTCAACGAGGTACCTACCAAAAACCCAATAGGTAACGGGGTGGTTTGTAGTATAGGAGCAGTCGTATATTCCGCCCGTTTACACAGGCTGGAATTCTGCTGCAGTTGATGGCATCCGCTGCGAGGCCTTGCCTGAAGCGGTTTTGAAGCTGAACCAATGGCTCTTTTTCTGTACCGGGCATTAACCGTTGCAGCAGGCTGATCAGGATAATTGCCAACAGTCGCACCCGTCGCAAGCAAATAATCCTCATTAATTCTCAATAATTAAGGTTTGTGACACGCTTGGTTTTTACGGTGCAGGCGCTAGAGTGCAGTAGCCCGTTGATTTAACTGATGGTCGGCCCCCCAACTTTTTTGCTGAACACTTGCGCTTAACATTCCGGCCTTTGCTTGCGATTTATCTATTTGAAATGAGGACGGGCCCATGGACCGCTTCCAGGAAATGCAGGTCTTCGCTGCCGTCGCCAAGGAGCAGGGCTTTTCGGCGGCGGCGCGGGGTTTGGGTCTATCGGCGGCCAGCGTCACCCGAGCGGTCGCGGCGCTGGAGAAGCGAATTGGCACACAACTGCTCATACGTACGACGCGCAGTGTGTATTTGAGCGAGGCCGGCCAGCGATACCTGGAGGACTGTCGGAGAATTCTCGCCGAGGTGCAGGAAGCCGAGGACTCGGCAGCGGGCAGCCATATCCATCCCCGTGGGCAACTGACCATCACGGCACCGGTTTTGTTTGGCGAGATGTTTGTCACGCCCTTGATGGTGAATTATCTGACGCAATTCCCCGAGGTCTGCATCAACGCGCTGCTGGTGGACCGGGTGGTGAGTGTGGTCGAGGAGGGCGTCGATGTGGCGATTCGCATCGGCGAACTTCCTGATAGCAACCAGCATGCGATCCGCGTGGGCGAGGTGCGGCGGGTGATCTGCGCCTCGCCGCGGTTTCTGGCCAGCCATGGTCGGCCCAGGCATCCCCGGGAACTGGCCCAGGCGCCGATTATCGCGACCTCGGCTATCGGCCAACTCAGGAGTTGGCCATTCATTGAAGACGGCGAAACCTTGAGTGTGCGGGCTGAACCGCGATTGGTGGTGACGGCCAATCAGGCGGCCATCACGGCAGCCAGTCTGGGGTTGGGATTCACTCGGGTGCTGTCTTATCAAGTGGCGAGCAAGGTGGCTGCCGGCGAGCTGGAAATCATTCTGGCCGACTTCGAACTGCCGCCGTTGCCCATCCATGTGGTCTATCAGGGCGGGCGCAAAGCGCCGGCC
This sequence comes from Pseudomonas sp. ACN8, assembly GCF_002303925.1. Classification (GTDB taxonomy): domain Bacteria; phylum Pseudomonadota; class Gammaproteobacteria; order Pseudomonadales; family Pseudomonadaceae; genus Aquipseudomonas. Next base: position 7,764 of record NZ_MRCS01000062.1, on the reverse strand, counting down.
CGGGTGCGCAGTTTTGTCGATTTCGCGGTGAAGACCCTGCGCGAGCATCCGGCACTCACGCGTTGAATTATTTCAAACACTGAAATAATGGATTGCGTTTGCTGGTGATTCTTTTGGTTTGGATGCAGGTAGAAGATACGACCCATCGGCGCTGGTCTTTCCTGAACAGCACCACAGACCCGAGGTATCGACCATGCAAGCGATCAAACTCTACAACTTCCCACGTTCCGGCCACGCTCATCGTGTCGAGTTGATGCTGTCCCTGCTGAAGCTGCCGACCGAATTGATCTTGGTTGATCTCGCCAAGGGCGAACACAAGCAACCGGCGTACCTCGCGCTCAATGCTTTCGGTCAGGTGCCGGTGATTGATGACCAGGGCGTGGTGTTGGCCGATTCCAACGCGATTCTGGTTTACCTGGCGCAAAAGTACGGCAATGGTCGCTGGCTGCCGGTTGATCCGGTTGGGGCCGCCAAGGTCCAGCGCTGGTTGTCAGTGGCGGCCGGTCCGATTGCGTTCGGCCCTGCCCGGGCAAGATTGATCACTGTGTTTGGCGCGCCTTACAACGCTGCAGAAGTGATTGCCTATGCCCATACCGTGCTCAAAGTGATCGATCACGAACTGGCCGATACGCCGTATCTGGCCGGCACTGAACCGACGATTGCCGACGTCGCCGCCTACAGCTACATCGCCCATGCGCCTGAGGGCAATGTGTCGCTGGACGAGTACGCCAACATTCGCGCCTGGCTGGCCCGCATCGAAGCCTTGCCGGGTTTTGTCGGCATGCCGCGCACCATCGCCGGCCTGCAAAAAACCGCCTGATGCTGGTGGCCCGGTGTTGCCGGGCCACCCCGTTCTGCGCCAGAGGCGCAAGGGAGCAGCCGTATGGACCGTTCACCCTGGCATGCCGGTGAGAAACAATTGCAGGCGCTTGTGGGCGTTGCCGAACGAATGGAGGCGTTCGGTCGTAAGGTAATTCGCAGCGAGATGCCGGAGCAGCACCGCACCTTCTATCAGCAATTGCCGTTCATGCTGTACGCAGCGGTGGATGCCGACGGTCATCCCTGGGCCAGCATCCTGGAAGGTCTACCCGGTTTCGCCCACTCGCCAGAACCTGGCTTGCTGCAATTTCGCAGCCTGCCGGCCTTTGATGATCCCGCGCAGTTGAACGACGGCTCGGCCATCGGCCTGTTGGGCATCGAGTTGCACACCCGCCGCCGCAACCGCATCAATGGGCATGTCCGCGCCATGTCCACGGACGGTTTCGCGGTGACCGTGGATCAGTCCTTCGGCAATTGCCCGCAGTACATTCAGTTGCGCCAGTTTCGCTCGGTGCCGCTGGCCGATCCCTCGACGCGTGTCGCCCAGCATTTCAACGAACTGGATGATGCGGCCAAGGCGATGATTACCGAGGCGGACACGTTCTTCGTTGCCAGTTATGTGGAGGTCGATGGCGAGCGCTCGGTGGATGTGTCTCACCGTGGCGGGCAGAGCGGTTTCGTACGCGTGGAAGGCAATCGCCTGACCATTCCGGACTTCGCCGGCAACCTGCATTTCAACACCTTGGGCAACTTGCTGCTCAATCCTCGGGCCGGGTTGTTGTTCATTGATTTCAACACCGGTGATTTGCTGCAGCTCAGTGGGCGCACTGACATCATCCTTGACGGTCCTCAGGTCGAGGCGTTCCAGGGGGCCGAGCGCTTGTGGACGATCGATGTCGAGCAAGTGGTACGTCGCCCGGCTGCTCTGTCGTTGCGCTGGCGCTTTGACGGCGTTTCACCCACCAGTTTGCTCACCGGCACCTGGGAGCAGGCCACGGCGCGTTTGCAGGCCAAAGCCCTGGGCGATCAATGGCGGCCGTTGCGGGTGACGCGGATTGAAGCGCAAAGCCAGAACATTCGCTCGATTTACCTGGAGCCCGCCGACGGAGCCGGGTTGCCACTGTTTCAGGCGGGACAGCATTTGCCTCTTCGCTTCAACATTGATGGCGATGTGCACATTCGCACGTACAGTTTATCGAGCGCGCCGTCCGATGATTTTTTCCGCATCAGCGTAAAGCGCGACGGGAGGGTGTCTACGCATTTGCATGAGCAGATTCGTGTTGGCGATGTATTGGAGGCAAGGGCGCCGCAAGGGCATTTTACCGTGGCGCCCCATGAGCGCCGGCCACTGGTGTTGCTGGCGGCCGGGGTCGGCATCACGCCGCTGTTGTCGATGCTGCGGGAGGTGGTTTACCAGGGCTTGCGCACCCGCCGTATCCGGCCGACATGGTTCATCCAGAGTTCGCGCACGCTGGCCGACCAGCCGTTTCGCCGGGAGCTGGATCGATTGCTTGAGGAAGCCGGCGACGCGGTGCGGGTGGTGCGTTTACTCAGTCAACCGGAAGCCGAGGCACTGCCAGGAGAGGACTTCGACCTCAGTGGACGGATCGACGTCGCGCTGCTCAAGGATCTGCTGACAGTCGAGGACTACGATCAGCTGGATTTTGTCGTCTGTGGTCCCGGAAGTTTTACCCAGGCGCTGTACGACGGCTTGCGCGAACTGGAGATTCGCGATTCGCGGATTCACGCCGAAACCTTCGGCCCGTCCACCTTGCGCCGACGCCCGGACCCCGATGCAGTGGTCATCGAGCAACCGCCAGCCGCCACCGTGTCTGTGCCCGTGGTGTTCCAGCGCTCGGCCAAGGAGGCGCGGTGGCAGCCGGAGGGCGGCAGCCTGCTGGAGTTGGCGGAAAGCCGTGGCCTGCGCCCGGAGTTCAGTTGTCGCGGCGGCTCCTGCGGCACCTGCAAGACGCGCCTGATCAGCGGTCAGGTGCATTACCCACTGCCGCCAGCGGAGGTGCCGGATGACGGACAGGTGCTGATTTGCTGTGCGATTCCGGCGCAGGGGGCGCAGCCATTGGTACTCGATATCTGATGATCATTGCAGGCGAACATTGCCCGCCGGTCGATGGCTGGGTAGGGTAGTGAGCAGAACGAAAAAGGGCCGCTGAGGCCCTTTCTGCATTTCAGGAACAGGCGTTTCAATGGTTTTTTTCACTCGCTCGATGGTCTTGCTGATGGCGCTGGCGCTCACCACCGGTTGCGAAAGACAGGATGCACCGCCGCTGGATCAACAGCTTTACGTCTGGCAGCGGCAGTGGACGTCGGCCCACGACGCCGCCCTTCGGGACAGTCGCGCCGATTTTTCGACCTTGCGGGTGCTGGCCTTGCAGGCTTTCCCCAGCGCGGGCTGGCGTCAGGCGCGGATTGACCCGGCACTGCTCAAGCGTGATGGCCGGCCGGTGATTGCGGTGATTCGCCTGGATGGGCAGCTCAAGGCGCTTGATCAGGATGAGATCACAGCGCAAACCCGACAGGTGATCAGTGATTGGCAGGGACAGGGATTGAACCTCGTCGGCGTGGAAATCGACCACGATGCCGGTAACGCCCGGCTACCAGCGTACCGCGAGTTTCTCGCTCATTTGCGCGGAGCGTTGCCGACTTCGCTGCCGCTGAGCATCACGGCGTTGCCGTCCTGGCTCGACAGTCGTGAACTGCCGGCGCTGTTATCCACAGTCGACAGCAGCGTGTTGCAGGTGCACGCGGTGAGCGATCCGCGTCGTGGCTTGTTTGATGCCGATCAGGCCCGGCAATGGGCGAAGGCCTGGAGCCGTATCACGACGAAACCCTTCTATCTGGCGCTGCCGGCCTATGGCGTGGCGTTGCTGCCGTCGGCGGGTGGCGCGCCCATTGTGGAAAGCGAAGTCACGGTGGAGCGCGAAGGACTGCGCCGGGAGTTGCTCGCCGATCCGCAGTCGTTACGCACCCTCGGTACCGAGCTGCGGGCCGATCCACCGAAACATCTTGCGGGCCTGATCTGGTTTCGCTTGCCATTGGCCAACGACCGTCGGGCCTGGAGCCTGACTACTTTGCGCGCTGTGGCGCGCGGTGATGCGCTCGACAGTCAATTGAACCTGAAACTCTTGGCCGACAATGGCCTCTATGACATCGGCATCAGCAATCAGGGCAATCTCGACCGCGCCTGGCCCGAACGCCTGACACTGGCGGTCAGCGGTTGTGAGGGGGCCGATGCCTTGGCCGGTTACGCGTTGCAACAAAGCCCGGATCTGCTTACCTTCACCCGCCTGCGCGATGGCCGAATACCGGCCGGCGGGCAGCGTGCCATTGGTTGGGCTCGCTGCGCACACATTGATCAAGGAGGTTCGAATGTTCACCCGTAACTGGCCGCGTCATTTACTTTGCCTGAGCCTAAGCCTGCCGCTGGGTTCGGCGCTGGCCTGCGGCCCGGACTTTCCCATGCGCCTGCTGGATAACCGTGGCCAGTCTCTGGCGGAACTGCCGGAAGGCAACTTCAGCTTCGAGATCAGCCGCCTCGGCCATGCCATCAACGGGTTGAAGAACATCACCGCTGGCGCCAACCACGCGGATGAAACTGACCCGGTAGCGCTGCGGGATCAGGCCGAGCAGGCGGGACTTTCCGCTGAGCAACAAGTGTTGGTGAAACACCTGCGCAGCCTGACCGATGCCCGTCATGTTGAAACCGAAGGGGCGCAACTGCCGCCCGAGCACAGGCTGTACCTGGCGGGCGCCGTGGCATTTGGCGCGGGTGATCCAGCCTTGGCCGCCGGGTATTTCAAGAAGGTGCTGGCCTTGCCCGCCGAGCAACGGGCTTCGCGCAGCACCTGGGCGGCTTACTCGCTGGGGCGCGCGTTGTTCGCCATGAGCGCCGAAGCCGGTGCGGCACCGGATCTGCTCGAACAATCGGCAAAGGCCTTCGAGCAAGCCCGGCAACTGAGCATCGACGGCTTCAGCGATCCACTGGAACTGGGGGTCGCCAGCCTCGGCGAAGAAGCCCGGGTGGTGCGCACCGAAGGTGACTGGAACCGTGCTATCGAGCTGTACGCCTCGCAAAATCTGCACGGTTCCGCGGTGGGCTACGAATCGCTGAAGCTATTGATGACGGACCTGATGTCGCTGCCGGAGGATCAAGTGGCCGAGTTGCTCAAGGGCCAGCCTGTGCAGCAGTTGGTGACCGCATCGCTGATCAGCCGGTTAGGTTGGTCGTTCGGCGATCAACCGCCCAACGAACAAAAAATGATCAAGCTGCTGCAAAACAGCACCCGTGGCAGTCTCGAAAACGCCGACCGCCTGGCGGCGATGAATTATCAACAGGGCGATTACGCCAGCGCCAAGGCTTTCCTCGAACATGCCGGCGATGGTGGGTTGGCCTGGTGGCTGCGGGCAAAACTGGCGGTGCGTGAGGGCGATAAGAGTGCGGCCGCCGCAGCCTACGCCAAAGCGGCCCAGGCCTTCCCGCAGAATGAATCCTGGGGCGAGCGACGAACCCCGGATTACGATTACGAAACACTCCAGCCCAAATGCCGGGTCGAGGGAGAAAGCGCGATCCTGGCCCTGCAACGCGGGGATTACCTGCAAGCCTTCGATCAGCTGTATCGCAGCCAAAGCATTTACTGGTTCGACGCCGCCACCGTTGCCGAGCGCGTGTTGACCCTCGAAGAACTCAAGCACTACGTCGACACTCAAGTGCCGGCACCGCCGCCGCTCAGCCAGCAGGACCGCGACAACTACGTGCCCTTGCCGGTGGCGGCGAGCCTGCGCAATCTGCTGGGGCGGCGCTTGCTGCGCGAGGGGCATTACGAAGAGGCGCCGGCGTACTTCGATAACGTCGATTTGCAGAACAAGGCCAAGTCGTATGCCATTTTGCGCAAAGAGGCCGACGCCGCTTGGTGGCCGACGACGCGGGCGGCAGCCTTGTTTAACTCGGCTGTCGTCGCGCGTAAGGCGGGAATGGAAATTCTCGGTTACGAAATGGCCCCGGACTTCGCCACGTTTGACGGCAACTACGTGCTGGACAGCGCGGAACTGAAGGTCGGGCCGCTGGTGGCCGCAGACGAAGTGAAGCGTCAGCAGGTCAGCGCTGCCCAGCCAGATCAGCGTTACCACTACCGGTATGTTGCCACGGCGCTGGCCAGCCAGGCGGCGGACCTTTTACCTCACAGCAGCCAGGCTTTTGCCGCGGTGCTGTGTCAGGCGTACGGATGGAATAGCAGTCTCGAAGAACAAAGTGCGCTGTACCAACGCTATGTCAAAGAAGGTCCCTACGTGGATTGGGCGTTCAACTTCGGCTCTCAATGTCCGTATCCGGATTTCCAGAATGCCGACAAGCGTTATGTAACGCAGGTGACCGATGCCGCGCGTTCGTCACTGCGACCCTATAAAAAACCTCTGCAATATGGCGCAGTGATTGTCATAACGGCTGTCGCGTTGTGGCTGATCAACCGTCGCCGCCGCAAGGCGCAGTAAGGTTCAAGCCTGTTGCACAAAGGTCAGCCGCACGGCGAAACCGATCAACAGGCTGCCGAACAACCATTGTTGCAGGCGCTGGGCTGAGGGGCTGCGTTGCAGCCAACGGCCGAGTGCCGCGCCGACCAGGGCGTAAGCGCTGTCGAACAGCAAACCAATACCAACGAGCACCACGCCCAACGTCGCAAATTGCCCGAGCACCGGCCCGGCCTGTGGGTTGATGAATTGCGGTAGCAGCACCGAGCAGAACAGCAGTGCCTTGGGGTTGAGCAGGTTGGTCAGCAGTCCGCGCCGGATGGCTGCGCCCCAGCGGAGTTTTTCGCCGGTTGTATCGGCACTGTTCAGGCTCGGCAGCATCGTGGTTCGCAGGCACTGAATGCCGATCCACAGCAGATACGCGGCGCCAACCAGGCGCACCACATCGAAGGTCCAGGGCGCCGCCTTGAACAGTGCCGCCAACCCCAGCGCCGCCAATGCCACATGGCAACCCCGGGCGATGCCCAGGCCCACGGCCGTGGCCAGCGCGGCGCCTTTGCCCTGGCGTGCACCGGTCTGCAACAGCAGGATCATGTCGGGCCCGGGCAACAGGTAGACCACTGCCAGTGCCATGAAAAACAGCCAGAGACCTTGCATGTTGCACCCCGTTCGTTGTCGATTTGGTCGTGCCAGTCTAGGGCTGGAGGGCGGGGCAGGTGCTTGCGTTGTCAGCTTCTATCGGGTCGTGTATTGGCATAATCTGCCACTTAATCAAGCTTGAACCATCAGGATCTGCCAAACCATGAAACTCGACGCCTACGACCGCAAGATTCTCGCCGCGCTGCAACGGGATGGCCGCCTGAGCAATGTGCAACTGGCAGACGAGATTGGCCTGTCGGCATCGCCTTGCTTGCGCCGGGTGCGGATGCTGGAAGAGGCGGGGGTGATTCGCGGCTACCAGGCCAATCTGGATCGCGACGAAGTGGGGTTGGGGCTGACGGTGTTTGTTGGAGTCAAGGTCGAGCGTCATAACGATGAACAAGCCGAAGCCTTTCGCCTGGCGGTAACGGCATTGCCCGAGGTGATCTCGGCGTTTCTGGTGTCGGGGGAGTCGGATTTTCTGTTGCAGGTGGTGGTGCCGGACTTGCGTGGCTATGACCGCTTTCTCACTGGGCGTTTGCTGAAGCTGCCGGGGGTGAGCGACATCCGCAGCAACTTTGCGATCCATACGGTGAAGGCGCCGGGGGCGTTGCCTTTGGAGCATTTGCCGCTTTAAACCGCATGCACCGCTATCGCGAGCAGGCTCCACACAGGTACAGCGCAAACCTTGTGGGAGCGAGCCTGCTCGCGATAGCGGTGCATGCGGTTTAAAGCGGCAAATGCTCCAAAGGCAACGCCCCCGGCGCCTTCACCGTATGGATCGCAAAGTTGCTGCGGATGTCGCTCACCCCCGGCAGCTTCAGC
>NZ_MRCS01000061.1 GCF_002303925.1 Pseudomonas sp. ACN8 | reverse complement strand
TCATTCTGTTTGGCGAATCCATGGCGCTGGTGCGGTTGGCGAGTGTGGCGTTGATCATTAGCGGACTCGTTGGGCTCAAGGTCAGCGCTTAAGCGACTACCGCCAATCGCGAGCAGGCTCACTCCTACAAGGTTTTATGGTGTGTCGGAGATTTTCACCACACCCGCGATCCCTTTAGGAGTGAGCCTGCTCGCGATGAGGCCCGCTCAAACAACTGTTATCTGACTGCCCCGCGCAATTCCCCCACCAACGCCTGCAACTTCGCCGGTTCCGCCACTTCAACCGCCACCGCCGGCCCCGCCACCAACGTCACCCGCGACCACAGGCGATGAAACAGTCCCTTGCCCGGATCGCGGCTGAAGAAACTCCCCCACAACCCCTGCAAGGCCAACGGAATCACCGGCACCGGCGTCTCTTCGAGAATCCGCGTCAGCCCGCTCTTGAACTCATTGATCTCGCCATCGGCGGTCAGCTTACCTTCGGGGAAGATGCACACCAGCTCCCCGTCCTTCAAGTACCGGGCAATGCGCGTGAAGGCTTGTTCGTATATCTGGATGTCTTCCTGGCGCCCGGCAATCGGAATCGTCCCCGCGGTACGGAAGATGAAGTTCAGTACCGGCAGGTTGTAGATCTTGTAATACATGACAAAGCGAATCGGCCGACGTACCGCGCCGCCAATCAGCAACGCGTCGACGAACGACACGTGATTGCACACCAGCAACGCCGCGCCTTCATCGGGAATCAAATCCAGATTGCGGTGCTCGACGCGGTACATGGAATGGCTGAGCAGCCAGATCATGAAACGCATGGTGAACTCGGGGACGATCTTGAAGATGTAGGCGTTGACACCGATGTTCAGCAGCGACACCACCAGGAACAGCTGCGGAATCGACAGCTCGGCCACACTCAGCAAGACGATCGAGACAATCGCCGACACCACCATGAACAACGCATTGAGGATGTTGTTGGCGGCAATCACCCGCGCCCGTTCGTTCTCCGCCGTACGTGACTGAATCAGCGCGTACAGCGGCACGATATAGAAACCGCCGAAGACGCCCAGGCCGAGGATGTCGAGCAACACCAGCCAGCTGTGGCCAAAACCGAGGATTTCGATCCAGCCATGGCCGGTGGCGCTGTTCGGGATTCCACCAGAATGCCACCACAGCAACAGACCGAAAACGGTCAGGCCAAACGATCCGAACGGCACCAGGCCAATCTCGACTTTGCGCCCGGAGAGCTTTTCGCAAAGCATTGAACCCACGGCGATCCCCACCGAGAACACCGTCAGAATAAGCGTCACCACGGTTTCGTCGCCGTGCATCCATTCCTTGGCATAGGCCGGGATCTGCGTCAGGTAAATCGCCCCGACAAACCAGAACCACGAGTTGCCGACAATCGAGCGTGACACCGCCGGCGTTTGCCCCAGGCCCAGCTTCAACGTGGCCCAGGACTGGCTGAAAATGTTCCAGTTCAGACGCATTTGCGGCGTGGCGGCCGCCGCCCGGGGAATGCTGCGGCTGGCCAGGTAGCCGAGCACGGCAGTGCCGATGATCGCCATGGACACCACCGGCGCGTAATGCGCCGAAGACATCATGATCCCGGCGCCAATGGTGCCGGCGAGGATCGCCAGGAAGGTACCCATTTCCACCAGGCCGTTGCCGCCTACCAGCTCATCTTCATGCAGGGCCTGCGGCAGGATCGAGTACTTCACCGGCCCGAACAGCGCCGAGTGGGTGCCCATGGCGAACAACGCCACCAGCATCAACGACAGGTGATCGAACATGAAACCGACGGCGCCGACTGCCATGATGGCGATTTCCCCAAGCTTGATCAGGCGGATCAATGCATCCTTGGCGAACTTTTCCCCGAATTGCCCGGCCAGGGCCGAGAACAGGAAAAACGGCAGGATAAACAGCAGCGCACACAGGTTGACCCAGATCGAGCGGTCACCTTCGATGGTCAGCTTGTACAAAATGGCGAGGATCAACGACTGTTTGAACACGTTGTCGTTGAACGCCCCGAGGGACTGGGTGATGAAGAACGGCAGGAAACGCCGGGTGCGCAGCAAGGTGAACTGTGAAGGGTGACTCATCTTCCATGTGTCCCTGATGTTAGGTAACGAGTGGCCTGGATTCTTATTGGATTATCACAAGTCGATCCAGGCCACACCTTACCTAATCTTTGCCGGTTATTTCTTCAATCCGGCAATGCACGGCGAGACAAACAGCTCGCCACGCCAGGCGCCCAGCACCGTGCGCTTGCCGACGATCAGCCACATCACCGCCAGCAACGCCACCAGCACGCAGCCGAACACACTGAAAAACGTCAGGTTCAAGGTACTGGCCAGTTTCAACGTTGCCAGAGAATAGACGCCCAACGGGAAAGTGAAGCCCCACCAGCCGAGATTGAAAGGAATGCCGGCACGCAGGTAGCGCACAGTGATCAGCAATGCCATCAGCATCCACCACAGACCGAAGCCCCACAAGGTGATGCCGGCCACCAGACCCAATCCAGAGGCAATCTCACCGACTCCCGGCATACCGTTGGCCGCGAAAATCAACGGTGCGTCGCCGCCCAGTACCAGCATGCCCAGCGCACCGGTGCCGATCGGGCCAAGGGCCAGCCAGCTCGAGGCGGCCATGTTTTCGTGGGGCAGTTTATGCAGGGCCATGCGCAGCATCAGAATAGTCAGGATGCTGAAGGCCACCGGCAGGGAAAAGGCCCAGAGCACGTAGCTGGTCACCAGCACCACCAGTTGCGAATGAGCGTCGGCCAAGTGCGGCGCCAACAACCCCCCGCTGACGGCCGCCACTTCAGCCGCGACCACCGGCAACAACCAGACCGCCGTCATCTGGTCGATGCTGTGCTCCTGACGGGTGAACATCATGTAGGGAATCAGCACGCCACAGGCCAGCGACATGGCCACATCCAGCCACCACAGCACCTCGGCGAGGTGAATCACCCCTTCACCCCAGCGCGGCAGGCCAAACACCAGGAAGCCGTTGATGATGGTCGCCAGGCCCATGGGAATGGTGCCGAAAAACATCGAAACCGTGGAGTGGCCGAAAATCCGCCGCGCCTCGTCGAAAAACAGCACCCAACGCGCCGTGTATAGCGCCGTAAACAGCAGGAACAGAGCGATATTGAACAGCCAGAGGGCTTCGGCAACGGCGTGCAAGGCAGGCAGGGCGACCGGCAATTGCGCCAGTGCCAACGCCAGCACGCCGGTGCCCATGGTGGCCGCGAACCAGTTGGGGGTGAACTGGCGGATCACCTCGCGGGGATGCTGCAAATGGCTGAAAGGTTTGATTCCGGGCTTGATGCTATTGGCGCATGTCATGGCGAACTCCTGTCCTCTCGTGAGGTAGAGCCCATGTTAGATCCGAATAGAATATCTATATAACGGGTAATATCTCTATATCTTATCTATATCACTTATATAGCGTCAGACACTCCCTTCAGATTCGATCACCAATATCCGGGCCGGTCCTAATGGATGCGCCACATGCTCAGTGCCAACCGAGGCATGAAAAATGTCACCGACCTCCAGCAAGGCTTCCCGCTCCACTCCCTCTTCGCGATACCGCATCTGCACCTGGCCATCGAGCACCACGAACACTTCCTCGCCATCATTGACGTGCCACTTGTAGGGCTGATCGGTCCAGTGCAACCGCGTGGTGATGCCGTTCATGCTGGCGATGTCCAGCGCGGCCCAGGCACGCTCGCCAGTGAACGATTTGCTGCGGATGATCTTCATGGTTCGATCCTTCGAGTGAACTGAGTGGGTGCCAAGGCTAACTCAATTTTACCGGTTGGCCTCGCAGCCCCTGGCCGAACGTGATCGCAGTAGACTCGCCATTGCGCTAAGCCATGAGGTTACATTGAATCAGTGAAGCCCCCATCGCGAGCAAGCTCGCTCCCAAAATTTGCCTGCCACCCACAATCCCTGTGGGAGCGAGCCTGCTCGCGATGGGGCCAGTCCAGACACTGCAAATTCCCCTGCGACACCCCACCACGCCACGACCTTGGTCGACACTGACTAACGCTGGCGGTCGTGCGAGACTGTCTGTCCGGGCGGGAGGCCCGGAAGTCTTTTGTCTGGAGTCCCCATGTCGCTGTCCACCGGGCTGATTGCCGTCGTCGCCCTGGCCTATATGGCCATCATGTTCGCCATCGCCTTCTATGGCGACCGTCGCAGCGCGCCCTTGCCGCCGCGTGTGCGGGCGTGGGTGTACAGCCTGTCGCTGGCGGTCTACTGCACCAGCTGGACCTTCTTCGGTGCAGTGGGCCAGGCCGCCGAACAGCTCTGGTCGTTCCTGCCGATCTACCTCGGGCCGATCCTGTTGCTGGTCGGCGCGCCGTGGGTCCTGCAAAAAATGGTGATGATCAGTAAACAGGAAAACATCACCTCGATCGCCGACTTCATCGCCGCGCGCTATGGCAAATCCCAGTCGCTGGCAGTGGTGGTGGCGCTGATTTGCCTGGTCGGTGTGCTGCCCTACATCGCGCTGCAGCTCAAAGGCATCGTGCTCGGCGTGAACCTGCTGATCGGCGCCGGTGCCGACGCCATGGGCACCCGTGCCCAGGACACCGCGCTGATCGTGTCGCTGGTATTGGCGCTGTTCACCATCGTCTTCGGTACCCGCAACCTCGACGCCACGGAGCACCACCGCGGCATGGTGTTGGCCATCGCCTTCGAATCATTGGTGAAGTTGTTCGCGTTTCTCGCCGTCGGCGCCTTCGTGACCTACGGCCTGTACGACGGTTTCGACGACCTGTTCAACCAGGCCATGCTGGCGCCGCGCCTCGAACAGTACTGGAAGGAAACCATCAACTGGCCGTCGATGGTGGTGCAGACCGGCGTGGCGATGATGGCGATCATTTGCCTGCCACGGCAGTTCCACGTGACCGTCGTCGAGAACATCGACCCCCAGGATCTGCGTCTGGCCAAGTGGGTGTTCCCGGCCTACCTCGCCCTCGCCGCCTTGTTTGTCGTGCCGATCGCCCTGGCCGGCCAGATGATGTTGCCCAGCTCTGTGTTGCCGGACTCGTTCGTCATCAGCCTGCCCCTGGCCCAGGCGCATCCGGCGCTGGCCCTGCTGGCGTTTATCGGTGGCGCATCGGCAGCCACCGGCATGGTGATCGTGGCCAGCGTCGCGCTGTCGACCATGGTATCCAACGACATGCTGCTGCCCTGGCTGCTGCGTCGCAACAACGCCGAGCGCCCGTTCGAAGTGTTCCGCCAGTGGATGCTGTCGGTGCGCCGCGTCAGCATCGTGGTCATTCTGCTATTGGCCTACGTCAGTTATCGCCTGCTGGGCTCGACCGCCAGCCTGGCGACCATCGGCCAGATCGCCTTCGCCGCCGTGACCCAGTTGGCCCCCGCCATGCTCGGTGCGTTGTACTGGAAACAGGCCAACCGCCGTGGTGTTTTCGCCGGCCTCGCCGCAGGCACCTTCCTGTGGTTCTACACCTTGATCCTGCCGATTGCAGCTAATAGCCTCGGCCTGTCCCTGAGCACATTCCCGGGGCTGGCGTGGTTGCACAGCAATCCACTGAACCTGCCGATCACCCCGCTGACCCAGGGCGTAGTGCTGTCGCTGGCAGGCAACTTCACACTGTTCGCCTGGGTCTCGGTGCTGTCCCGTACCCGGGTTTCCGAGCATTGGCAGGCGGGCCGCTTCATCGGCCAGGAAATCAGCGCCCGCCCCAGCGCACGCTCGATGCTGGCGGTGCAGATCGACGACCTGCTGCAACTGGCGGCGCGCTTCGTCGGCGAAGAACGCGCCCGTCAAAGCTTCATCCGTTTTGCCTATCGCCAGGGCAAAGGCTTCAACCCGAACCAGAACGCCGACAGTGAATGGATCGCCCATACCGAACGCTTGCTGGCCGGTGTGCTTGGAGCCTCCTCGACCCGCGCGGTGGTAAAAGCCGCCATTGAGGGCCGGGAGATGCAACTGGAGGACGTCGTGCGCATCGCCGACGAAGCCTCGGAGGTGCTGCAGTTCAACCGTGCCTTGCTGCAGGGCGCCATCGAGAACATCACCCAGGGCATCAGCGTGGTCGACCAGTCGCTGAAACTGGTGGCCTGGAACCGTCGTTATCTGGATTTGTTCAACTACCCGGATGGCCTGATCAGAGTCGGCCGGCCGATTGCCGACATCATTCGCCACAACGCCGAGCGCGGCCTGTGCGGCCCCGGCGAAGCCGAAGTGCACGTCGCGCGCCGTCTGCACTGGATGCGTCAGGGCCGCGCGCACACCTCCGAGCGCCTGTTCCCCAACGGCCGGGTGATCGAGCTGATCGGCAACCCGATGCCGGGCGGCGGCTTCGTCATGAGTTTCACCGACATCACCGCGTTCCGCGAAGCCGAGCAAGCGCTGACCGAAGCCAACGAAGGGCTGGAGCGACGGGTCACCGAACGGACTCACGAATTGTCGCAGCTCAACGTTGCCCTGACCGAAGCCAAGGGCACCGCCGAGGCGGCCAACCAGTCCAAGACCCGTTTCCTCGCGGCCGTCAGCCATGACTTGATGCAACCGTTGAATGCGGCGCGGCTGTTCTCCGCCGCCCTCTCCCATCAGGACGACGGGTTGTCCGGCGAAGCGCGGAAACTGGTCGAACACCTGGACAGCTCGCTGCGCTCGGCCGAGGACTTGATCAGCGACCTGCTGGACATTTCCCGCCTGGAGAACGGCAAGATCAACCCCAATCGCCAGCCATTCGCCCTGAAAGAACTGTTCGATACCCTCGGTACAGAGTTCAAAGCGCTGGCGCGACAACAAAAACTGGAGTTCCGGGTTCGCGCAAGCACGTTGCGCGTCGACAGCGACATCAAACTGCTGCGGCGGATTTTGCAGAACTTCCTGACCAACGCTTTCCGCTACGGCAAAGGACCGGTGCTGCTGGGGGTTCGCCGGCACAAGGATCAACTGTGCCTGGAAGTCTGGGACCGTGGGCCAGGCATTCCGGAAGATAAGCTGCAGGTGATTTTCGAAGAGTTCAAGCGCCTCGACAGCCACCAGACACGGGCCGAAAAAGGCCTCGGTCTGGGGCTGGCGATTGCCGATGGGCTATGTCGCGTGCTCGGTCATACCTTGCGCGTACGCTCCTGGCCGGGACGCGGTAGCGTGTTCAGCGTCAGCGTACCACTGGCCCGGGCGCAAACCGCAGCGCCGGTCAAGGTCGCCGAGCTCAATGGCAAATTGCTCAATGGCGCGCAGGTGCTGTGTATCGACAACGAGGACAGCATCCTGATCGGCATGAACAGCCTGCTCAGCCGCTGGGGTTGCCAGGTCTGGACCGCGCGCAATCGCGAGGAATGCGCTACGTTGCTTGACGAAGGCATGCGCCCGCAATTGGCGCTGGTGGATTACCACCTCGATCATGGCGAGACCGGAACCGATTTGATGGCCTGGTTGCGCACACAGATGGGCGAACCGGTTCCGGGGGTGGTGATCAGCGCCGATGGCCGGCCGGAGACGGTTGACCTGGTGCATGCCGCGGGGCTGGATTATCTGGCCAAACCAGTGAAACCGGCGGCGTTGCGGGCGTTGTTGAGCCGCTACATACCATTGTAATCACTGGGTTGTGCGGTGATGCTTCCAGTTTTTTCGCGAGCAGGCTCGCTCCCACAGGAGAACGCATTCCAATGTGTGAGCGAGCCTGCTCGCGAAGCTTTTTCAGCTACTCCGGCAACTCGACCAACCCATCCACATCAGTCATCGCACGCTCCAGCAAGTCCGCCGGCAGGCTCTTGCTCGCCCGCGCACCCAGCAGCTTGAGTTGTTCACTGCGGCTGACCAGGTTGCCGCGTCCCTCTGTCAGCTTGTTGCGTGCCGAACTGTAGGCCTTGTCCAGTTGTTGCAGGCGATTGCCGACCTCGTCCAGATCCTGAATGAACAGCACGAACTTGTCATACAGCCACCCGGCCCGCTCGGCAATTTCCCGGGCATTCTGGCTCTGGCGCTCCTGCTTCCACAGGCTGTCGATGACGCGCAGGGTCGCCAGCAAGGTGGTCGGGCTGACGATCACGATGTTGCGGTCGAATGCTTCCTGGAACAGCGTCGGCTCAGCCTGCAACGCGGCAGAAAACGCCGCCTCGATCGGCACGAAGAGCAACACGAAATCCAGGCTGTGCAAGCCATCCAGGCGTTTGTAATCCTTGCCGGCCAGGCCTTTGACGTGATTTCGCAACGACAGCACGTGCTGCTTGATGGCGATCTGGCCGATAGCCTCGTCCTCAGCCGCCACATACTGCTGATAGGCCGTCAGACTGACCTTGGAGTCGACCACCACCTGCTTGTCGCCTGGCAGATAAATGATCACGTCCGGCTGGAAGCGCTCGCCGTCCGGTCCCTTGAGATTGACCTGCGTCTGGTACTCACGGCCCTTCTCCAGCCCCGCATGCTCAAGCACACGTTCGAGAATCAGCTCGCCCCAATTGCCCTGGGTTTTCTGCCCTTTCAAGGCACGGGTCAGGTTGGTGGCTTCATCGCTCAAGCGCAAATTCAGCTGTTGCAGACGCTCCAGCTCCTTGGCCAGGGAAAAGCGCTCACGGGCCTCGTTCTGATAGCTTTCCTCGACACGCTTTTCGAAGGACTGGATGCGTTCCTTGAGCGGATCGAGCAACTGCCCCAGGCGCTGCTGGCTGGTTTCGGCAAAACGCTGCTCGCGCTCATCGAAAATTTTCCCCGCCAGTTCGGCAAACTGCGCGCGCAACTCGTCCCGTGAACCTTGCAGGTCGTTGAGGCGTTGCTGATGGCTGTCCTGTTGCTCGCGCAATTCGGCGTTGAGCGACGCGGCCTGGGCATCCAGACGGCGCAACTCGGCTTCTTTGCCGGCGCGTTCGATATTCCATGCATGGGCGGCATCCCGGGCGTCGTCGCGCTCGATCTGCAGCAGTTCGACTTCACGACGCAGCGCAGCCAGATCAGCCTGTTTAGTGGCATTGGCCTGGGCCAGATCAGCCGCTTCATCGCGGCTGGATTCGAGCTGGGCATTCAATCCGTCCTGCGCCAGTTGCGCCATGGCCAGGCGTTCTTGCAGCAGCGCGACATCGGCTTGCGTGGTGCTGGCCCGACGCTGCAGTTGCCAGGCCAATACCAGCAACGGCAACGCGGCCCCTGCCAGCCCCAGCAATACGCTGGTCAAGTCCATTGCCATAGCCACTCCTGCCATTCGGGTAAAGCCTGAAGGTTAACCAAGGCGTCCGGTCTTGGACAGCTCAGTCTTCGATCAGCCCCAGTTCCTGTTGAGCGCGGTGATCGCCCGCCCGAGCGGCCTGACGCAACAGGTCCTGACCGATCCGGCGGTCCCGGGCATTCCCGCATTCGCGACACATCAACTGGCCAAGGCGGCTTTGCGCAGCCACCACGCCTTCACGGGCCGGTTGCTTGAGCAAACGTCCGGCGATGTGTTTGACGTTACGGTTTTCGCCCAGATGCGGACTGTCCAACAGCCACTCCGCCACGCGCATGGAAAAGCGCTTGGTAGGGGCAACAGAGGGCGGTGTGGAGGAAGAGGAAACAGAGGCTGAGCGAAACTTCATAAAGCACTGTGGGGCAGATCAGAAGGCGCGCAACTTTACTCTCTTTTTCTTACAGGTAAAGCTGAAAATATCCCGGCACGCCCGTCCTAGAGCAAGCGCTCGGGACAATCCACAGAAGCTGTGGATAACTCAGTGGACAACCGCCTTCTAACTCGCTCAAAGCCCTGTGGAATGGGGCTCGCAGTCAAACTGACGATTTTTTCACCAGTAAAAAAAAGCGATGTTTTTCATTGACTTAAATTTTGGTTACAGGCAGCCATTACGCTTGAACGAGAGATGACAGCGGGGTGACAGACCGCGCAACTAATGTGCACAAGTGCCTTTGCGATGGTTATATCGACGCCCTTTTTCGGCGCATTTTTTTGTCGTGCCTGGGGATAAGCCCTGGCAAACCCGGTATCCAGACGGCTGCACTGCTACAAACGTCGATGACCGGTGGTCGGGTTCTGTCCCGAAACAGGGCGTATCAATCCCAGACCGTGCAGCTTTATCCGCGCCTCCACAAGGCAAAACAGCCCGATCAGGCACCCGCCGGGAAATTCTTTTCGCTATCACACTTCCCTTGGCCGGTTCAATCCGTTAGTATCCGCGGCGTTAGTACCAAGCTGAAAGTCAATTCTGGTCGAACAAATCCCCCCGGTCAGCCTTCCCGACGGAAGCCTCCACCGAACAAGCGGGATCGACCACCTCGATGGTTTCCAGGTAAATCTTGCGCCAACACAACCCTTGAATCGAAAGCAAAGGGTGTTGCTCCGCCTGCCTACTCTGCTCGAACCAACCTGCAAATTGATCAGGATCTTCACCCCGGGCCCAGAACCTTTGCCCTCGATGTGTTGCCTGCCCTCCTAAGTACCTACCTGCCAGCCCAAGCGCGCCAACTTGTCAGCGCTTCAAACTGGCTGCTTTGTTCCAGTCGGGTTCTTCGTTCGATCAATGGTGATCGACGTTACTGGAACGTTTTAACGTTGCACGGTTCTTATCCGTGTCATTTGTAGGAACACCCAATAATGTCTACTCAAATCCAGACTCAGGATGCCATTCGCACCCTAACCAATGCTTTTGCACCAATGAACTGCCTAATCATGGCCGCTCGCAAAGGCTGCTTCAGCTTCACCCTGGTCAACGAACACGGTATCGCTCGTCACAGCGAACGCCTGTACCCCGATCAATACTCCAGCGCCGAGCCGCTGCAGGCCGTGATCGAGCGTACCCGTCAGGCACTGGTTGCCTGAAACGCCAGAAAGGCTGAAAAACCCGAAAGCCCTGCCCGAAAAGCGGGGCTTTTTATTACCCGATATTTCCCCTTCCTCGAATCACGGCTAAGCACGATCCGATATAACGGTTATAACGGGTCGCTGGAAATATTTTAAAAACAGACCTTTACAGCGCGAATATGACACTACACTTCAACTCAAGCGGCTTGACCCGCTTGCGGCGAGCCTGAGTCGATTCACTGCTGCCAAGCCCCTTTCAGGTATCGCCGTCCATTTCAGGTTTCGAGGGTTTTATGGGTATCGCTGCCAGCGAACTGTGCCGTTATGTGATTCGTCCGACCTTGATCTACCTCGGACGTCATAGCGCTACTGCCGAATCCCTGCTGCTGGGCATTGCCGCCAGTCAGTCCGCCCTTGGCTCCGCCCTGCATGACCGCCGTGGGCACGGCCTGTACCGCATCGCCGAGCCCCGCCACCAGGCCCTTTGGGACCACTACCTGGCCCTTGATCCGGAGCGTGCAAGCCTGGTCCGCGGCCTGGCCAGCCAGCATGCGTTTCTCAGTGGACCGCACCTCGAATTGACCGTCAACTTGCGTTACGCCACGGCCATCGCCTGGCTGCTGGTGGAAGAACAGAACACCCCCCTCCCCGCCCCCGATGATTTGCTGGGCATGGCCAGAATCTGGCGCCAGACATTTCAGCCCCAGGGACGCCTGCGTGATTTTACTTGCGCCTGGCAGACCTGTGTTTCACCGCTGAATCAGGTAGCCTGCTGACACCTCTGGATCCAAAGATCGCGCAACATGCCGCGAATCTGGTCGGATTGTCCTACAAAACCGCTCTAAATCAAGGCATACAGCCTATGGCGCCGAGACGAAAATGTTGGTAATTTTCGCCCCGGTGATCACCAGGAGTTCTAATAATGAAAAAAGTAATGCTCAAAACCACCATCAGTCTCGCCGTTGCCATGGCATCCACCCAGATCTTTGCAAGTGGCTTTGCCGTTAACGAACAAAG
Organism: Pseudomonas sp. ACN8; assembly: GCF_002303925.1. Classification (GTDB taxonomy): domain Bacteria; phylum Pseudomonadota; class Gammaproteobacteria; order Pseudomonadales; family Pseudomonadaceae; genus Aquipseudomonas. The sequence goes on along the minus strand of NZ_MRCS01000061.1, from coordinate 23,649 downwards.
CATCAGCGGGATGGGTACGGGTTTTGCCGGGCGATCTTCCTCTGCCGACGACGCAAGTACAGTTTTTGGCAACCCTGCCGGCATGTCGCGCATCAAGCGCGAACAAGTCACCGGCGGTTTTGCAATGATCGACGCACATACCGACATCAGCCATGCCAGCTCCAGCCCGAACGGCGGCACCAATAAAGGCGACATGGTCCCGTTGATCGCCGTGCCTATGGGTTACTACGTCAAGCCAATCGATGACCAGTGGGCCTTCGGTGTGGGCGTGTACGCACCATTCGGTCTGGTAACCGACTACGAAAACGGCTTTGCCGGTCGCTACTTCGGCAGCAAGAGCGAAGTCAAGATCGTCACCCTGCAACCGACTGTCAGCTACGCCTTCAACGACAAGGTTTCCATCGGTTTTGGCCCGACCATCAACCGCATTGACGGCACCCTGGAATCGAACCTGTCGATCACCCAGGCCGCGCCGGACGGCAAGGTCAAGATCACCGGTGACGACACCGCGCTGGGCTACAACATCGGCGTGCTGGTTCAAGCCACCGACAGCACTCGCGTCGGCCTGACCTACCACTCGAAAGTGAAGTACAAGCTCGAGGGCAGCACCAAGGTCAACTACAACGTACTGGGCCTGATCGGCCAGAACCCGAATCAGAAATACGACGCGTCGCTGGACCTGACCACGCCTGAATCGGTGGACTTCTCGGTCACTCACCAGCTCGACGACAAGTGGACTCTTTACGCAGGCAGCACCTGGACCCGCTGGAGCCGCCTGAAAGAAATCACCGTTGAAAACAAAGGTGTTCCGGCTGCTCTGAACGGCCAGTTCGGCACCATCACTGAAGAACAGAACTGGCACGACACCTGGGCTCACGCCATCGGCGCGTCCTACCAGTTGAACAAGCAATGGGTACTGCGTACCGGTCTTTCCGTTGACCAGGCACCGACCAACAACGTTAACCGATCCCCACGCATCCCGACGGGCGATCGCAAAGCGTTCAGCGTGGGCGCCGGCTGGAGCCCGACCGACAACCTCACCATCGACCTGGCGTATTCGTACCTGCGGGAAGAGTCGGTCAAGGTCAACAACAGCAACGACCGTGGCCAGACCTACAACGCCAAGTATGAAAACTACGCGAACGGTTTCGGCCTTGGTGCGACCTACCGCTTCTGATGATTCCCGGCGAGCCTGAACAACTCGCCATCGGAATCAAAAAAGCCCCGCTCTCTTCACAGAGGCGGGGCTTTTGTAGGAGCAGCCGGTCGACGCTCGAATGCTCGCGATGGGCGTCAACGATGACGGGAGCTTGCTGGATGAACGCGGCGCCCTTTGGATTTTCGCGAGCAAGCTCGCTCCTACACCTACACCCACACCTACCGATCAAGGGGCGGAAGCCAGGGCTTGCTCCACCGCCGCAATGAACTCGGGATCATCGGGTTTGGTCAGGCTGGAAAAGTTGGCGATCACCTTACCCTTGCGATCGATCACGTATTTGTAGAAATTCCATTTTGGCGCACTGCTCTGTTCGGCCAGCACCTTGAACAGATGGGTTGCGTCGGCGCCACGTACCGGCTGTGGCTCGGTCATGGTGAAGGTCACGCCATAGTTGACGTAGCAGACCTTGGCGGTCTCGGCGCCATCCTTTGACTCCTGCTTGAAGTCATTGGACGGAACACCCAGCACTTCCAGCCCCTGTCCTTTGTAACGCTGATTCAGCGCCTCAAGGCTTTTGAACTGCGGGGCGAAACCGCAGAAGCTCGCCGTATTGACCACCACCAGCGGCTTACCTTCATACCGTTGGCACAGGTCGATGGATTCCTTTGCCCGCAGCTTTTGCAGTGATCCCTGCAGCAGTTCCGGGCACTCGGCCGCGTAGGCCGACCCGGTAAACGTCGCCAGCAACGCGGGGACTGCAATCCAGCGCATCAGCATGTCGGTGCATCCTTGATAACTCGTCAAAAGCGACGTTACTCGCCCTCACCGCTCACTAGCAAGCACCCATGCCCAACTGCATCAGCGCTAACCCGCCCTGATGCCAGCCCCACCACGACAACGCCAGCAATAAGGCGCAGACAGCGGCTACAGCAATCCGCGGCCAAAGACTGTTCATATCGCACTCATTTGTGATTGCAGACGCTCAACCGGCCGCTCACGCACCGGCCAGTTGAGGGCAGCGGCCAACAGGCTCAAGAGAATTGCCACTTGCCAGATCAAGTCATAACTCCCGGTTCGGTCATACACCACCCCGCCCAACCAGCCACCCAGAAACGAACCGAGCTGGTGAAACAGGAAAACAATCCCACCGAGCATGGACAGGTTTCGCACACCAAACAAGGTCGCCACCGTGCCGTTGGTCAACGGCACCGTCGACAGCCACAGGAAGCCCATGGCCATACCGAACAGGTAGGCCGTGGTAGTCGTCACCGGCGCCCACAGGAACAACGCAATGACCACTGCCCGCAGCAAGTACAGACCGGTGAGCAAACGCGGCTTGGACATGCGCCCGCCAAGCCATCCGGCGGTATAGGTGCCGAAGATGTTGAACAGGCCGATCAGCGCCAGCACCGTGGTGCCGACCGTCGCCGGAAGGTGTTGATCCACCAGATAGGCCGGCAAGTGCACGCCGATGAACACCACCTGGAATCCGCACACAAAAAAGCCGAACGCCAGCAGCCAGAATCCGGAATGCGAGCAGGCTTCGCGCAGCGCTTCGCCAAGGGTCTGTTCGTGGCCCAGGACGGGCAGCGGCTTGTCCTTGAGCATGCTCACCAGCGGCACGATCAACGCCACCAGCAAGCCCAGCGCCAGCAACGCCGCGGACCAGCCAAGCCAACCAATCAAACCGAGTGTGCCGGGCAACATCGCGAACTGGCCGAACGAACCGGCCGCACTGGCGATCCCCATGCCCATGCTGCGCTTTTCCGGCGGCACCGCGCGGCCGACCACCCCCAGGATCACCGAGAACGACGTACCGGACAGTCCGATGCCGATCAGCAGGCCGGCGCTCAGGGACAGGGTCATTGCCGAGTCGGAGAGCCCCATGCAAATCAGCCCGGCCGCGTACAGGACGCCACCGATCAGCACCACTTTCGCCGCGCCGAAGCGGTCGGCCAGGGCGCCGGTGAACGGCTGAGCGAGGCCCCAGATCAGGTTCTGCAAAGCGATGGCGAAGGCAAAGACTTCACGGCCCCAGCCGAACTCGGCGCTCATCGGTGCCAGAAACAGCCCGAAACCATGGCGAACGCCCAGCGACAACGCAAGGATCAGCGCACTCCCCAACAGAACCCAGCCGCATGTACGCCACATCGATGTCATTGTTGTTCTCCGGTAGCGGGTATATACCCGCTTATGATCGAAAAAACCGGCATCATGCCAGTTCATCCAGCAGCTTTAACAAGGTTTCGCGCTTCTCGGCACCCAGGCGATCGATCAAGCGCTGCTGCGCGGCTTCCCAGGCCGGCAAGGCAGCCTTGAGGCGCTCTGCCCCGGCATCGGTCAACAGGACGATGCGGTTGCGCATGTCCTCGCCCTCGACCAGCGTTACCAGGCCATCACCCTCCAGCACCCGCAAATTGCGCCCCAGGGTGCTGCGATCCAGGCCCATGGCCTCGGCCAGGGTCGAGATGCTCGGCTGATCCAGACGCTGCAGATTGCACAGCAAAGAATACTGCGCAACGTTGATCCCGAAGCCATCGAGAGCGCCGTCGTAGTGCCTGCTGACGCCACGGGCGGCGCGGCGCAGGTTGATGCATAAACATTGGGAATCGAGCATGGTGCGTGTATATACCCGCGAGTCGGTTAAATCAAGTTACAGAACCGGAATAACAGTTAAAACAGCGCCAAGCCTACCAGCACTGCAACTTCCAGCAACTCCAGCATTGCCCCTGCCGTATCGCCCGTCGTTCCACCGAGCCGCCGCAGCATCACCTGGCGCAACCAGGCAAACCCCAGCGCCGCTAACACCAGCGCCACCACACCACTCAAACCGGCGATCAACACACAGGCCAGTGCGCTGACCGCCAGCACCTGCTTGCCCGCCGAACGCGGAAGATGATCGGCCAATGCCTGGCCCAGGCCACCGGCGCGCACATAGGGCGTGGTCAGGAACAAGCCGAGCAATGCACTGCGACCGATCAACGGCACGATGATCAATGCCAGCGAATGCGGCTGTTCGATCAGCGCCAGCAGCGCGGTGAACTTGAGCAACAACACCAGCACCAGCGTCACCACGGCGATCGGCCCGCTGCGCGGGTCTTTCATGATGGTCAGCGTGCGCTCGCGGTCGCCAAAACCGCCGAGCCAGGCATCGGCACTGTCCGCCAGGCCATCCAGGTGCAACCCACCGCTGAGCAGTACCCACACGCTCAACAGTAACGCCGCGTGCAGCAACGTCGGCGCTCCAAGCAGCAGCCAGTTCACTACCCACAGAATCACGCCGAAGAGCAATCCCACCAACGGATAAAACAGCAGCGACCGCCCCAATTCCCGGGGCTCAGGCATGCCGGGCAGGCGAATCGGCAGGCTGCTGAGAAATTGCAGGGCGATCCAGAATGGCAGCATGGTCAGAGCACTTCCTTCAATACGCCAGCAGACTCCAGCGTCAGCGAAAACAGTGCGCCATGCCCAACCTCAACGTTGAGCAGTTGCTCTCGCGGCAGCCCCCGGGCTTGTGCCAGCAACAGACGCATCACTCCACCGTGGCTGATCAGCAAAATGCGCTCACCGGCACAGGTCGCGTGCAAGCGCTCCAGCGCGGCCAGCACCCGCGCCGAAAACTCTGCAACCGGCTCACCCTGAGGCGGCGTGAACGAATAAGGATCGGCCCAGAACAGACCCAGAGCCTGCGCGTCGGTTTCCATCAACGCCGCCGCGCTCTGCCCTTCCCAGGTGCCGAAATGCAACTCTTGCAGGTCTTTATCCAGTTGCACCGGCACACCCGATTGCGCACCCAGCTCCTCGGCAAATCGCGCACAACGCTGCAACGGCGAACTGACCAGCCGATCCCACGGCCCTTGCCCGACCACGGCGGCGCGCATCTGCGCCCAGCCCGTGTCGGTCAACGCATCATCGATGCTGCCACGCAAGCCACCGCCGAGTTCGGTTTCACCGTGACGCAACAGATCCAGGCGCAAAGTCATGCCGGACGATCTGCCACAGCGGCTTCGGCGAAGGTCGCCATCTGCCCGTGCAGGTCGCACGCCAGGCGCAGCAGCGGCACAGCCATTGCCGCGCCACTGCCTTCGCCAAGCCGCAGGCCGAGATCGAGCAAGGGTTGCGCCTTCAGGGTTTCCAGCACATGACGATGCCCCGGCTCGGCGCCGCGATGACCGAACAACAACCACTGACGGCAATCTGGATTCAAACGCACCGCCACCAGCGCCGCGACACTGCAAATGAAGCCGTCCACCAGCACCGCGACACCTTCCTGGGCACACGCGAGATAGGCACCGACCAGCGCGGCGATCTCAAAACCGCCGAGGTTGAACAGGGTCTGCAAGGCATCGCCACGCTGCGCGCCATGCAATGCCAGGGCGCGCTCGATCACTTGGGCTTTGTGGCTGACACCATCAGCGCTGAGCCCAGTGCCAGGCCCGGTCAAATGCACCACCGGGCAATCGAGCAGCGCGCACGCCAGGGCGCTGGCGGCGGTGGTATTACCGATGCCCATTTCGCCACCGATAAACAACTGCACACCGCTGGCGATTGCCCGCTGCACGCTGTCACGGCCGGCCTGCAGGGCGAGTTGCCCCTGGGCCGCGGTCATGGCCGGTCCCTGTACAAAATTTGCCGTGCCCGGGCCGACGTTCAGGTGAAGCACGCCCGGCAGGCTCAGCGACGGCGTGACCGTGCCAAGGTCAACCACCTCAAGGGAAGCGCCCAGCTGCCGCGCCAATACGCTGATCGCGGCACCACCGCTGACGAAGTTGAGCAGCATCTGCCCGGTCACTTCCTGGGGAAACGCCGACACACCCTCGGCGACGACGCCGTGGTCACCGGCAAAAATCGCGATCCACACCTGCTCCAGACTCGGCTTGACCCGCCCCTGCAAACCCGCCAGTTGCACCGCCACCGATTCCAGCTGGCCAAGGGAGCCGGCCGGCTTGGTCAGTTGCTGTTGCCGCGCCTGGGCCTGTTCGACCACTTGGGTATCGACCGGCTTGCACGGGTTCAGCCACCAGGATTGAGTCATAACGCAGTTCCTTTCAGAGTCAGGGGCAGGCCGGCGACGGTCAGGACGACACGCTGACAACGCTCAGCCAGAGCTTGATGCAGCCAACCGGCTTCATCGACATAGCGGCGAGTCAATTCGCCCAGCGGCACGACACCCATTCCGGTCTCGTTGCTGACAAAAATGATTTCACCCGGCAGCGACGCCAGGCAGTCCAGCAAGGCATCACGCTCGGCTTGCAAGCGCTGGGCATCGTCGAGCATCAGCAGATTGGTCAGCCACAAGGTCAGGCAATCCACCAGCAGGCATCGGTCGATACGGGCGGATTCGCGCAGCACCCGGGCCAGCTCCACCGGTTCTTCGATCAATGCCCATTCGGCAGGACGACGGGCACGGTGATGGGCCACCCGCTCGCTCATTTCTCCGTCCAGTGGCTGGCTGGTGGCGATGTAGGTCACGGCCAGGGCGCTGTCGATGGCGAGCTTTTCAGCCAGGCGACTCTTGCCGGAGCGGGCGCCGCCGAGGATCAGTTGGAGCATGGTTGTTTCCTTGAAATCTTCGGTGAGGCAACTTAAGTCATCGCGAGCAGGCTCGCTCCCACATGGAAACGCAGTCAACTGTAGGAGCGAGCCTGCTCGCGATACCGGTATTAAAACCGCATCAAATCCCGCAGAGCTGCCGCAACAGCCCGGTATCCAGATGCTTCTCCACCAGATCCGCCAACCGCTCGATATCACGCTCGCGCAAGCCGTGATAATCCACGTCCTGCACCTCCTGCAACCCCGCCCATCGCAACAGCGCACTGCACGCCGCCGCCGATTCGAACAGCCCGTGGAGGTAGGTGCCGAAAATCTGCCCGTCAGCACTTTGCGCACCCTCACAGCGACCGTCATCCAGATGCACTGCGGCGCTTTCCAGGGCCGGGCCGGTGGTCACGCCGGCATGAATTTCATAGCCCGCCACCGGCGCGTCTTCCAGCGCCAGACGACCGCGCACATTGCGCAACTGCTTCTCTTGTTCGAGCAGAGTCTGGAACGCCAGCAGCCCCAAACCGGCACTGGAACCCGGCGCCCCTTCAAGGCCCAGCGGGTCATGCACTTGCTCTCCGAGCATTTGCAGACCGCCACAAATCCCCAGCAGTTTCCCGCCGTAACGCAGGTGCCGGGCGATGGCGGTGTCCCAGCCGTTGGCCCGCAGGTACGCGAGGTCGCTGCGCACACTTTTCGAGCCAGGAAGAATGATCAGGTCGGCAGGCGCAATCGCCTGGCCGGGGCCGATGAATTGCAGGTCCACTTGCGGATGCAGGCGCAGCGGATCGAAATCGGTGTGATTGCTGATGCGCGGCAGCACCGGGACCACCACTTTCAGCACTTGCTCAACTTTATCGGTCTGGCGTTGATCGATGCCGTCCTCGGCCTCCAGGTGCAGGTCCATCACGTACGGCAGCACACCGATCACCGGTTTGCCGGTACGCTCTTCGAGCCAGTCGAGGCCGGGTTGCAGCAACGCGATATCGCCACGAAAACGATTGATGACGAAGCCTTTGACCCGCGCCTGTTCGCTCGGCGACAGCAATTCAAGAGTGCCTACCAGATGGGCGAAAACCCCGCCGCGATTGATATCGGCGATCAGCAGCACCGGGCAATCCACCGCTTCGGCGAAGCCCATGTTGGCGATGTCGCCGGCCCGCAGATTGATTTCCGCCGGCGAGCCCGCGCCCTCGACCATCACCAGCGGATACGCCGCGCTCAAGCGCTCGTGGGAGGCCAGCACCGCTTGCATGGCGATGGTTTTGTAGTCGTGATAGGCGACGGCATTCATGGTCGTGACGGCGCGGCCATGGATGATCACCTGGGCACCGGTGTCACTGTTGGGCTTGAGCAACACCGGGTTCATGTCGGTGTGCGGTGCAAGGTTCGCGGCCTGGGCCTGTACCGCCTGGGCGCGGCCGATCTCGCCACCGTCGGCCGTCACCGCACTGTTGAGGGCCATGTTCTGCGGCTTGAACGGCACCACCCTGACGCCTTGGCGCGTGGCCCAACGGCACAGCGCGGTCACCAGCGTGCTTTTACCGGCATCCGATGTGGTGCCCTGCACCATCAGCGTGGTCATTGGTTGTCCTTGGCGAAATCGTCGAACGCCTGCGCCAGTCGTACCCAGGCGATTTCGTCACCGGGCAAGCCGAATCGCAGGCTGCCGTTGTGCGTGAACAACCGCAGGAGAATGCCGCGCCGAGCCATGAATTCATACAGTTCTTCGGCGCGCTCGGTGATCAGCCACTGGAACAGCGCACAACCGCCTTGGGGCTCGAAGCCGTGTTGCTCCAGCAACGACGCAAGGCGCTCGCTGGCCTCTTCGGTGCGCAGCCGTTGCCGCGCCTGCCCTTGCGTATCGCGCAGGCAGGCCTGGCCCACGACCCGGGTTGCCCCGCTCACGGCCCAGGGCCCCACTTGTTCAGCCAGCAACTTGAGCAACTTGCGTTCTGCCAGCACAAACCCAAGGCGCACACCGGCCAGGCCGAAAAACTTGCCGAAGGAACGCAAGACGATCAGCCCGACTTGATGGGCAAACGGCGCCAGGCTCAGTGGCGGCGTGTTATCCATGAACGCTTCGTCCACCACCAGCCAGCCACCGCGCTGGGCCAGCCGTGTGTGCCAGTCGAGCAGGCGACTGGGGGTGAGGCTAAGGCCTGTGGGGTTATTCGGATTGACCACCACCAGCACGTCGAAACTGTCGATAAAGAAGTCGACTTCCTGCTCCAGCACTTCACGCACGATGTAGCCGTTGCGACGCCACGCTTCGGCGTGCTCGGCGTAACAGGGTGACAGCACGCCGACCTTGCCCGCCCGACGCAATCGCGGCAGCAGCTGGATCGCCATTTGCGAGCCGGCGACCGGCAATGCCTGCAAGGTGCCGTAGTAATCACAGGCGGCCTGCTCCAGGCCGTCGTCCGTCTCCGGCAAACGGGCCCAGGCCCGCAGCGGAATATCCGGCACCGGGAACGGCCAAGGCGCAAGGCCCGTGGACAGGTCCAGCCAGTCGGCTTCCTCTATGCCGTATTCGAGCACCGCCTTGCGCAATCGCCCACCGTGCTCAAGCATAAAATTCGGCCCCCAGACAGAGAATCAGCAGCCACAACCATACCCCGCGCTGGACCAATTGCCAGCCCCGGTCAATGGAGTCGGCATCCGCCGGCACGCCTTCGCCCAACTGCGGACGCTGATGCAATTCGCCGTGATAAATCGCCGCCCCGCCCAATTCGACACCAAGGGTACCCGCCCCTGCCGCCATCACCGGGCCGGCGTTCGGGCTGTCCCAGGTCGGGCCCTGGGTGCGCCAGCATTTCAACGCCAACCGGGTTTTGCCCAGCAGCGCGTAAGTCAGTGCCACCAGGCGCGCGGGAATGTAATTGAGCACGTCGTCGACTTTCGCCGCCGCCCAGCCGAACCGTTCGAAACGCTCATTGCGATAACCCCACATCGCATCCAGCGTATTGCTCAGGCGGTAGAGCACCACGCCCGGCGCACCGGCCACGGCAAACCAGAACAACGCCGCGAATACTGCATCGCTGCCGTTTTCCAGTACCGACTCGGTAGCGGCACGGGCGATCTCGGTTTCATCCAGTTCGCTGGTCTGGCGACTGACCAGATAGCTCACGCGTTTGCGTGCTTCATCAAGATCTCCGCCGCGCAGGGCCTTGGCCACAGGCGTGACGTGCTCACCGAGACTGCGCATGCCGAGGGCGCAATAGAGCGCGAGAATCTCGACGATCCAGCCGACATAGGGCGCCCAGGAGAGTGCCGTGGCCAGCAGCGTAAGCGGCAATACGGCGATCACCCACGCGGTGACGCCATGACTGCGCCAGCCGCGACCGCCGCCGTTGAAACGTTGCTCGATGCGCTCGGCAAATCGGCCGAACGCCACCAGCGGATGCCAGCGTTTGGGTTCACCCAGCAGCGCATCCAGCGCAACCGCGGCGACACTCAACAACGCCACACTCATTGACTCACTCCCCAATAATTTTCATACAGCAATTCATGTAGCGCACGCGCCTGTGCCCAGCCTTCGAGCACCAGCATCGGCGCCGGGTAGAACTCTTTGACTGGCCCGAGGCACAGCACCGCCAGCGGTTTGGCTCCCGACGGCAACCTCAACAAGTCCGCCAGTGCCTGGGGTTCGAACAGCGACACCCAGCCCATGCCCAGCCCTTCGGCGCGGGACGCCAACCAAAGGTTCTGGATGGCACAGGACAGCGAAGCCATGTCCATTTCCGGCAGCGTGCGGCGACCGAAGATATGCTGCTCGCGGTCGTCCATCAGTGCGGCGACCAGAACCTCGGCGCAATCGTTGATGCCTTCGACCTTGAGCTTCATGAACTCATCGCTGCGCTCGCCGAGGGCTTCGGCGGTGCGGATGCGTTCTTCTTCCACCAGGGCCTGGATTTGCCCGCGCAAGGCGCGATCGCTGATGCGGATGAAGCGCCAGGGCTGCATCAGGCCGACACTGGGGGCCTGATGCGCCGCTTCGAGCAGGCGCCGGAGCAACTCGGGCTCGACGGTGCCGCCGCTGAAGTGGCGCATGTCGCGGCGTTCGGCGATGGCGCGATAGACCGCTGTGCGTTCGGCTTCAGAGAATGCGTTGTCGCTCATGGCCGCTTAGCGAGCAGGCTCGCTCCCACAGGAGTCAGGTGATCCATTACGGAAGCGATGACGGCCTCAAGGTCCGGCGCAAACAGCGCGGCAATCGCCGAGGGGTTCGACGGAAAATAAAAGTGCACATAAGAGGCGGTCATCCGCCCCTCACGGTAGACCGCCTCCGCTCCGCGCCCACCGTTAGGGCTCAAGCCACGGGCAATCGGCGCCAGTTCAGTGGTGGTCAGCGAATGGTGATAGGTGTGCCCGCGCAGCGAGCCTTCCGGCAATTCCACCGCTTGCAACGCCAACGCCGCCAGACGCTTTTGCATGACCGCATCACCGGTCAGCAAGCCAACCAGTTCGGCGCGAGTACCCTCGACATCGGTCAGTGAGTCGAGCAGATACAGCATGCCGCCACACTCGGCGAGCAAGGGTTTGCCCGCCCTGTGGTGGGCGCGGATCGCGTCGAGCATCGCGGTGTTTTGCGCCAGCGCAACATGGTGCAGTTCCGGGTAACCACCCGGCAGATACAGACTGTCCGCCTCCGGCAACGCACAGTCGCGGATCGGCGAGAAGAAGGACAACTCGGCGCCCATCGCCCGCAGCAGATCCAGGCTTGCACCGTAAGTGAACGCAAAGGCTTCATCCCGGGCGACGGCAATGCGCACACCGGCCAGCAGCGGTTCGACCGCGATGACATCAGGGGCGGCGAACTCGACTGTCGGCGGCAGCGCAACCTCGCAACTGCTGGCCAGGGCATCGGCGGCCGCATCGAGGCGCAGGTCGAGATCGTTCAACTCGCTGGCCTGCACCAGCCCCAGGTGCCGGCTCGGCAATTCGATCCCGGTTTCCCGGGACAGCGCGCCGTACCAGCGCAAACCTTCAGTCAGGCTGCCTTCAAGCAGTTGCGCGTGGCGCAGCGTGCCGACACGATTGGCCAGCACGCCGGCGAACGGCAAATCCGGCTGATAACGCGCCAGCCCCAGGGCCAACGCGCCGAAGGTCTGGGCCATGGCGGTGCCATCGATCACACCCAGCACCGGAACACCGAAATGCCGCGCCAGGTCGGCGCTCGACGGCGTCCCGTCGAACAGCCCCATGACGCCCTCGATCAGGATCAGGTCGGCTTCAGCGGCGGCTTCCCACAGCAAGCGGCGACTCTCCTGCTCGCCGACCATCCACATGTCCAGTTGATACACCGGCGCACCACTGGCGCGCTCGAGGATCATCGGATCGAGAAAGTCGGGGCCGCACTTGAACACACGGACCTTGCGCCCCTGATTGCGATGCAATCGGGCCAGCGCCGCGGTGACGGTGGTCTTGCCCTGGCCAGAGGCCGGCGCGGCAATCAGTACCGCTGGACAGTGCCGAGGCTGACTCACAATTCGACGCCTTTCTGCGCTTTGATCCCGGCTTGAAAGGCGTGCTTGATCACGCCCATTTCGGTGACGGTGTCAGCCATTTCGATCATTTCCGGCTTGGCGGCACGACCGGTGACCACCACGTGTTGCATCGGCGGTCGGGCCTGCAAGTCGCTGAGCACCTGATCGAGATCGAGGTAGCCGTGCTTGAGGGCGATGTTCAGCTCATCGAGCACCACCAGACCGATGGACGGATCGCGCAGCAGTTGCTGCGACACCGCCCAGGCGGCTTCGGCGGCGGCGATGTCGCGCTGGCGGTCCTGGGTTTCCCAGGTAAAGCCTTCGCCCATCACATGAAAACGCACCTGCTCGGGAAAGCGCCGGAAGAACAACTCTTCACCCGTGCTGTTGCGGCCCTTGATGAACTGCACCACGCCGCATTGCATGCCGTGCCCCATGGCGCGGGCGAGCATGCCGAAAGCCGAGCTGCTCTTGCCCTTACCGTTGCCGGTCAGCACCAGCAGCAGGCCACACTCGTTCGGGGAATTGGCGATGCGCTCGTCGATCACGGCTTTTTTGCGCTGCATGCGCGCCAGGTGGCGTTCGTCACGATCGGGGGTATCAGTCATGGGGGAGCTCTCCGTTGAGGCAGGAATAACGGCGGGCAGGCACAACAATAGAAGGCAAAAAGCCTGGCATCGCCCACCGTGATGCCGCTGGATGAATCAGGCCGGTCTCCGGGCTCATGAGTGGCGCGGGGCCAGACTGTGCGCCTTCCCGCATCAAATCGACACAGTGGCATCACACACAGTTTTCACTCATTTACCGTTGCGGGGGCAGCGCCGGAATTGCGGGCCTTCGACCAACAGAAGGACTCACTCACCGGCTTCCCTGTTTCACTCTGTCGACCCAAGCCACAGAGCACCTGAAACAAGCCGCGAAGGTTAGAGGGTTGGGGGTGGAGCGTCAATTAAAGCCGGGAGGCCATCGACCGAATAACTGCCATCAATCAATAAACTGACGTCAATCTTGTGCCACGCTCTCAGCAGTGATATCAAAGAGCCACAATCTCACAACACAATAACAAGGGTGAGCCCATGCAAGGCATGATCATCAGCAATCCAAAGCTGGAATTCCTGCGTCCGGTGCTCGAGCACTGGTTCGAATGCATCGACCGTTACAACGCCGTCCGCGGCGATGGCGACACACCGTACTGGCACGACGAAAAGGCCAATCTCGGACTGCTGTCTGCCGCCGCCTGGATGGCCGAGATGGTCACGCTGCAACAGACCCCCACTCGCAAGCAGACCGAAGAAGGCGAGCGCAACAGCCGCGCCGACCTGCTCCTGGCCTCCCCCGAAACCCGCGCCTACATCCAGACCAGCCAGCGCTGGCCACGGGTCAACAGCCTCAACCTGTCCCAGGCCCTGCTCGATATCGCCAGCGATGCGAAGCGCCTGAGCCACGCCAGCGACCTGAAACTCGGCTGCCTGTTCGTCGCCCCGCAAAAAGCCCAGCAAGGCGCCACACCGGAAGAACTCCAGGACATGGTCGACGACCTGCAAAAGGAACACACCTGCGCTGTCGCCTGGTATTTCCCTTATGCCTACCGCAAGTTGCGCAACGAAGCGGGCAACTATCACCCCGGCATCGCGGTGCTGTTCAAGGAAGCCCGCGGCTGAGGGTTGAACCATCGCACGACAACGCTTCTCTATGATTAGAACAAGGCATTCATAGGGAAGACCAGCATGCGCACGCCCCCGCTCGTCCTCGTTATCGCGCTTGGCACAGGGCTCGCCGCTTGTGGCGAGACCTCCCGCCTGCAAGTCTCCGACGGCACCGGCCCGTCACCCCGACTACCAGAACCCAACAAGACACTGGTGCCGACCGTGAACATCGCCCCGGCCATCGGCTGGCCGCAGGGTGCGAAACCCGTCGCCACCACAGGCACTCAAGTAGCCGCTTTTGCCGAAGACCTGGATCACCCCCGCTGGCTTTATGTGCTGCCCAATGGCGATGTGCTGGTGGCGGAAACCAATGCACCGCCCAAACCCGAAGACGGCAAAGGCATTCGCGGCTGGGTGATGAAGAAAGTCATGGGCCGTGCCGGGGCCAGGGTGCCCAGCGCCAACCGCATCACCTTGCTGCGCGACAAGGACCACGATGGCGTTGCGGAAACCCGCACGGTGTTTGTGCAAAACCTCAACTCGCCCTTCGGCATGACCCTGGTCGGCAATGACCTGTATGTGGCCGACACCGATCGCCTGCTGCGTTTTCACTATGAAAGTGGCGATACGCAGATCAAGTCCCCGCCGGTCAAGGTGGTCGACCTGCCAGGTGGGCCGCTGAACCATCACTGGACGAAAAACGTCATCGCCAGCAAGGATGGCAGCAAGCTGTACGTCACCGTGGGTTCCAACAGCAACGTCGGCGAAAACGGCATGGACAAGGAAGAAGGTCGCGCGGCGATCTGGGAAGTGGATCGTGCCACCGGCCAGCAGCGGATCTTCGCCTCCGGCCTGCGCAATCCCAACGGCATGGCCTGGGAACCGCACAGTGGCGCGCTGTGGACCGCGGTCAACGAACGGGATGAAATCGGCAGTGACCTGGTACCGGACTACATCACCTCAGTGAAAGACGGCGCTTTTTATGGCTGGCCGTACAGCTACTACGGCCAGCATGTCGATATTCGCGTCGAGCCGCAAAACCCGGACCTGGTGGCCAAGGCTATCGCCCCGGACTACGCCGTCGGACCGCACACGGCATCACTGGGCCTGACCTTCGCCGAAAACAGCAAGTTGCCGCCACCCTTCACCCAAGGGGCATTCATCGGGCAGCACGGCTCATGGAACCGCAACCCCCACAGTGGCTACAAAGTGATTTTCGTGCCGTTCAGCGCAGGCAAACCGGTCGGAAAGCCCGTTGAAGTGCTCACAGGCTTTCTCAACGACAAGGAACAGGCCATGGGCCGCCCGGTGGGCGTGGTGATCGACCGGCAGGGTGACCTGTTGGTGGCCGATGACGTGGGGAACAAGGTGTGGCGGGTGTCGGCTGCCAGGTAACGGCACTACATCACCTGTAGGAGCGAGCCTGCTCGCGATGAGGCCGGCGCATTCAACTTTGATGTTGCCTGCCCCACAGCCATCGCGAGCTCGCTCCTACAGGGGCTCAGCGTTTGCGGCAAAGAGTCAAACCATCCCCGATCGGCAACAAGGACAAATCCACCCGCGCATCATCCTTCAACGCCCGGTTGAGCGCCTGAATCGCCCGGGTGTCCGCGCTCTCGGGGCTGGCCTCGAGCACGCGCCCGCTCCACAGGGTGTTATCGAACACCGCCAGCCCACCGACCCGCAGCAATTGCAGGGCGTGTTCCAGATAAGCCGGGTAGTTGGCCTTGTCGGCATCGATGAACACCAGGTCGTACTGCCCGCCCTGCCCTTGTCGCTCAAGTTCGGCAAGGGTTTCCAGCGCCGGAGCCAGCCGCAGGTCAATCCGCCCGGCCAGCCCCGCTTCTTGCCAGTAGCGCCGCGCGATGGAGTTGTAGTCGCCAGGGATGTCACAGCAAATCAGCGAACCGTCAGCGGGCAACGCCGCCGCCATGCACAGCGCGCTGTAGCCGGTAAAGGTGCCGACTTCGAGCAAGCGCCTGGCCCCCGTCAGTTTCACCAGCAGGGCAAGAAACTGCCCCTGCTCAGGCGCCACCTGCCAGCGCGCCATCGGCAGCGCCTGGGTCTCATCGCGCAAGCGCTTGAGCAGCGGCGTTTCGCGCAGGGAAACATCGAGCAGGTATTGGTACAGGTCGTCGTCGAGATTAAGCGTGCGAGCAGTCATGACCAGCAGCTCCGAAGGTTACGGATTGCGCGCCAGATGCTCAGGCTGCAGAACACGCTTGGCGCTCAGGTAAGCTTTTTGCCAATACGCCTTGGACAGGCTGTCGAGCTTCACGGTGCCGCCGGTGGCCGGCGCGTGGACGAAGCGCCCTTCTCCCACATAGATGCCGGCATGACTGACCTGGGAACCGCCATTGGTGGCAAAGAAAAGCAGGTCGCCGGTCTGCAGGCCTTCCTTGCCTACATTCGCCGCTTGCATGGAGATCATCTCACGCGTGGTGCGCGGCAAGGCAATACCGGCGACATCGCGGTACACGTAAGCGATCAGGCCACTGCAATCAAACCCGGAATCCGGCGTGTTGCCACCCCAGCGATAAGGCGTGCCCACCAGACCGAGGGCGCGAAACAGCACGTCTTCCGCTTCGGGCGAAAAAGCCTGCGAGGAACCAAATACGATGGGAGCGCGAATCACCGGCGCAGGAGGCGGTGTGCGGCTGGCGCAGGCACTGAGCAGCGCTGCGAAGAACATGATTGCGAGGCGGGCCGACGTCGTCATAAGCAGAACATCCTGATCTGGCTGCGGCTTTTTCTGCGGGGAGCGCAGAAAAGAAAACCGCCTGCGTTGGACGCAGGCGGTTTGCCATCATTTGTAGATCAAGATTCTAGCGGCTACACGACAAACTTCAAGTAAGACTTTAAGTTCGCCTTACAAAATGTCCGCTTATTTACGTGCAGTGACGATTGGCGACGCGTTAGGTGCCATTGCCAGGGCGCGCTTGGCTTCGATGAAAGTCTTGCTCCAGTAGCTGTCGCCCAGGCTATCGATGCGCACACCGCCGCTGCGGCGGCTGCTGGAGTGGATGAACTGGTTGTCGCCCAGGTAGATCCCGGCGTGACTGACGCGACCACGACGACCGTTGGTAGCGAAGAACAGCAGGTCGCCCGGCTCAAGTTTGCTGCGCGAGACCAGCGGAGCGTCCACGTTGATCATTTCGCGGGTGGAGCGTGGCAGGTTCATGCCCGCTTCTTCGCGGAACAGGTAACCGATGAAACCACTGCAATCGAAGCCGGCTTCAGAAGTACCGCCGAAACGGTAACGGGTACCAATCAGGGACATGCCACGTTCGAGGATGCTGTCGGCCAGGACCGGAAGCTGGTAGGACTTGCCGCCAGCGAAGTCTGCGAGTTCTTTTTCGGTGGCCAGCTCTTCCTGGAAGAGAGCGGAAGACTGGGCAGTGGCCGAGTGTTGAACCTGCTGTTGCGGAGCTTGCTGGGCCACTGGAGTGTGGGCAGCGCAACCGAACAACAGGGTGACGAGTGCGAGAGGCACGAGGGGTGCGAAGCGATTTAGCATGGGCACGACCGTGGCTGAAAGTTGTAAAGAAGCCGAGACTATGCCCGCTATCATCCTCATTTGCAAATTCAATCGATCTTTTTGTGACTTATCCGTTTCCCGTTTACATCTAAGCGCTTAAGCCCATTTTAAACATACACGCGGCCTGCAACCTTGCAGGAAAGCGGGATTGCTGGCGCCTGAAATTTGCCGAACCGGCTAAAAGCCCCGGTTTCAGCGGGCTTACCAGCCGAGGGTTTCTTTCAGAAACGGGATGGTCAGCTTGCGCTGGGCCTGGAGGGAAGCCTGATCGAGGCGTTCCAACAGCTCGAACAACGCACTCATGCTGCGGGTACCGCGAGTCAGAATGAAATGCCCGACTTCATCGGTCAGATGCAGGCCGCGACGGGATGCGCGTAATTGCAGGGCACGCAGTTTGTCCTCATCGGACAGCGGGCGCATCTGGAAGATCAAGGCCAGGGTCAGCCGGGATTTGAGATCCGCCAGCTTCACCGGCAACTCACGCGGGGATGTCGATGCGGCAATCAGCAAGCGTCGGCCACTGTCACGCAAGCGATTGAACAGATGGAACAGCGCCTCTTCCCAGTCCGCCCGCCCGGCAACCACCTGCAAATCATCCAGACAGACCAGTTCGTACTGTTCGAGGTTGTCGAGGATTTCGATACCGCGATCGAGCAGTTCGGCCAACGGCAGGTACACCGCCGGCTCGCCCATTTGCTCGAAGCGCAGGCAGGCGGCCTGCAACAGGTGCGTACGCCCTACCCCGTCCTTGCCCCAAAGATAGATCAGGCTTTCGGTCCAGCCGGCGTCGGCTTCGCACAGCCGCTCGACATAGCCGAGTGCAGCGGCATTGGCGCCTGGGTAGTAGTTGATAAAGGTGGCGTCGTCACGCAGACGCACACCTAGGGGCAGCTGAATCGGTTTCATGCTGACTGAACAGTTCCAAAGGAACCGTTAGTGGCCTCTGTGTAAAGTTTGCGAAGTTTATACCCGTGAAGCGGACCGCACAATGCGACAGACCACAAGCAAAATCAAAGGTTTGCGTTAATGCACCGGTTTTGTGGCAGATTCTTTGGCGGTGCATGTGACAGGCGGGCGACGCCGACAGGCTGATCCGGCACGAACCCGGGCAGCCTGCCAATAGCTATCGACGCCCCTTACACCCGCGGCTCGTCGACTCCCCCGTAGATTTCAGAAACCTTATACAAATCATGTACATGGCGCACCAACACCATGATCACCGCCGCGACCGGCAATGCCAGCAGCACACCGGTAAAGCCAAACAGCTCACCACCGGCCAGGATCGAGAAAATCACCGCCACCGGGTGCAGGCCAATCCGGTCACCGACCAGCCAAGGGGTCAACACCATACCCTCCAGCGCCTGACCGACCATGAATACCGCGACAATGCCGAGCATCGGATAAAGATCACCGCCGAACTGGAACAGCCCAGCAAGCAGCGCCGCGCCAATGCCGATGATAAACCCCATGTACGGCACGATCGCCGCCAGGCCGGCAATCAGGCCAATCAGCAGGCCCAGCTCCAACCCGACCAGCATCAGGCCTGCCGCGTAGATCACGCCCAAGGCCACCATCACCAGCAACTGCCCGCGCACGAACGCGCCGAGCACTTCATGGCATTCACCCGCCAACGACACCGCGCGCGCTTCACGCTCACGGGGCAGCAGGCCGCGGATCCTGGCCATCATCAGGTCCCAGTCCCGCAACAGGTAGAAACTCACCACCGGAATCAACACCAGGTTCGCCAGCCAGCCGATCAACGCCAGCCCAGAGGCTGTGGCATGACTCAGCACCACGCCGACAACATCAGTGGTCTGACTCATATGCTCGCTGATGGCGGCCTTGAGCTGGTCGAACTTCCAGAAACCGTCTGACAGGCCGAACTTCGATTGCGCCCAGGGCAACGCCGTGTGCTGCAGCCAGTCGAGCATCTGTGGAGCCAGTTCATACAAACGAAACAATTGCCTGGCGAGCAACGGCACCAAGACCAACAGCAGCGCGGTGAAGATCAATGTAAACAGGGTAAACACCGCCACGACACCCCAGGTTCGGGACAGGCCTGCCTTCTCCAGCCGATCCACCAGCGGGTCGAACAGGTAGGCCAACAGCAGCGCCACCAGGAACGGCGTCAGGATCGGATGCAACAACCAGACAAACACACACAGCAGGACCACCCCACCGAGCCAGAACCAACGCCGCGAATCGGCCATGAACCACTCCATTGCTTCTATATAAAGAAAGAAAAACTACCAGCGAAAACGCAGTTGCGGGATCGGGGCCGGCGCGGCGACTGGCACCGCGCCGCCGGTGGCTGGCTGAACGGGCGCTACCGGGGGCGGGACCTGACTCGCCGGCGCCTCCTGCAGCCTCGCCAGCGACAGTTGCGCACGCAGTTGATCGACGCTGCCATTGACCCGATAGAGAATCCGGTCGCCCTCGACACTTTGCACGCGCCCGCCAAACGGCTCCAGCAAACGCCCGAGCGACGCGTAGTGCTCAAGATTCATGCCTTGCACTTCCAGCAATTGCTCGCTCGAAGCACCGGGTTTGGCGACAAACCGTGGCGCCAGGCGCTCGTTGACCGCCAGCATCACCGCATCGGCCACGGTGGCCTGATCGGCGCCTTGCACGTTGCCGGCCTCTTTTTTATCCCCCAGCCACAATTGCCACTTGGCTTGCCACTGCCCACCCTCCTCCCTGGCGTGAACGGCGAGCAGGGCGTCGGCGTTATAGCGCTCCGATGCCGCCTGCAAAGGCGCGGGGTCCGCGCCCTCCAGATTCGGCGCGGTCGCGACGATCTGCTCATTCAAATCCGCCAACGGCAAGCGCAATGGCAAGCCCCGGTGCTGGGCAGCCCGACGCAACGGCGCTGCGCTGGCCTGGCCGTCACCCACCAGGCTTGAACCCTCGGTGGAATCATTCAACCACCAGCCGAGGATCGACGGCCGGTTGGCACCCCACATGGCCAGGCCGGCGCGGCGCAAGGCCTGCTCGGTGGTGCCCGGGTCGAAATCGACTTTCAGGACTTCCGGCGGCCCGGCCTCAAAACCGTATTGGCTGATGATCTGTTGCGGGTCTTTACGAATTGCCGCCAACCCCGGACTTTGAGCGGCCTTGGGGTCGCCGGTCAGGCGCAACACCAGTGTATCCAGTGCACGCTGAGTCGCCTGGTCGCGCTCCTCGGGCGACTGGCCATTCACCGGCTCGCGCACCAGGTAAAGGCCTTTGACGGTTTCGGCTTGACTGACCAGGCTGACCACTGACAAACAACTCACAAGCAAGAGTTTACAAAAACGCATGGAAGATTCCTGACGACAAGAGCGGCTGGAACAGACCGCATGAAGACGATCGAGCAAGACTGTGACCGTTGCCCGACGCAAAACATTCACACGCTCCGGGTAAGTTTTCGCACTGTCATAACGATAGACGGTTAATCGCGATACCTTATACAGCCATGCAGGATGCCACCGACACCGTGCATCAACGGTTTTTTTTGACCGGATATGGCCCTGCTGTCGGCCTGAGGATGGCCGCTGCGGCTCAAGCCTGATAAAATCGCGCGCCTTCGCAGACCGGCAACAGCCGGGCCCCCTGAAATTCGCGCATGGCCCTCGCCTTCGCCTGTTTCGGCGGTCCCGATGGACTCGGTCGTTACCCAGAAATCCCCCCCTAAAGGCCTGGATCATGAGCAAGCAACCCTCCCTGAGCTACAAGGACGCCGGTGTAGACATCGACGCCGGTGAAGCATTGGTCGAACGCATCAAGAGCGTCGCCAAGCGCACTGCGCGCCCGGAAGTCATGGGCGGCCTGGGCGGTTTCGGCGCCCTCTGCGAAATCCCGGCCGGCTACAAGCAGCCTGTGCTGGTTTCCGGTACCGACGGCGTCGGCACCAAGCTGCGCCTGGCACTGAACCTGAACAAACACGACAGCATCGGAATCGACCTGGTTGCCATGTGCGTCAACGACCTGGTGGTGTGCGGCGCCGAGCCGCTGTTCTTCCTCGACTACTACGCCACCGGCAAACTGAACGTCGACACCGCTGCCCAGGTTGTGACCGGCATCGGTGCTGGCTGCGAACTGTCGGGTTGCTCGCTGGTTGGCGGCGAAACCGCTGAAATGCCGGGCATGTACGAAGGCGAAGACTACGACCTGGCCGGTTTCTGCGTCGGCGTCGTGGAAAAATCCGAAATCATCGACGGCTCCAAGGTCGCTGCCGGCGATGCCCTGCTCGCCCTGCCTTCTTCCGGCCCGCACTCCAACGGCTACTCGCTGATCCGCAAGATCATCGAAGTGTCCGGCGCCGACATCGAAAACATCCAGCTCGACGGCAAGCCGCTGACCGACCTGCTGATGGCCCCGACCCGCATCTACGTGAAGCCGCTGCTCAAGCTGATCAAGGAAACCGGTGCCGTCAAAGCCATGGCCCACATCACCGGTGGCGGCCTGCTGGACAACATCCCGCGCGTGCTGCCAAAAGGCGCGCAAGCCGTGGTTGACGTGGCAAGCTGGAACCGCCCTGCTGTGTTCGACTGGCTGCAAGAGAAAGGCAACGTTGACGAGAACGAAATGCACCGCGTGCTGAACTGCGGCGTGGGCATGGTCATCTGCGTGGCTCAGGAGCACGTTGAAACTGCCCTGAACGTTCTGCGCGAAGCGGGCGAGCAGCCTTGGGTCATCGGCCAGATCTCCACCGCTGCCGAAGGCGCGGCTCAGGTTGAACTGAAGAACCTCAAGGCTCATTGATGTCTCAGACCTGTGATGTGGTGGTGCTGTTGTCCGGCACCGGCAGTAACTTGCAGGCCCTGATCGACAGCACGCGGACCGGCGACAGCCCGGTCCGCATCGCTGCGGTGATCTCCAATCGCGCCGACGCCTACGGCCTGCAGCGCGCCAGTGACGCGGGTATCGACACCCGCGCCCTGGATCACAAGGCTTTCGAAGGTCGCGAGGCCTTCGACGCCGCGCTGATCGAACTGATCGACGCCTTCAACCCCAAACTCGTGGTACTGGCCGGATTCATGCGCATTCTCAGCGCCGGTTTCGTACGCCACTATCAGGGTCGCCTGCTCAATATCCATCCCTCGCTGCTACCCAAATACAAAGGGTTACACACTCATGAGCGCGCGCTGGAGGCCGGCGACACCGAGCACGGCTGCTCCGTGCACTTCGTCACCGAGGAACTCGATGGCGGACCACTGGTCGTACAGGCTGTAATACCGGTAGAGTTACAGGATTCGCCGCAGAGTCTGGCGCAACGGGTCCATGTTCAGGAACACCTGATCTACCCGATGGCCGTACGCTGGTTTGCCGAAGGCCGTCTGGCCCTCGGCGAGCAAGGTGCTTTACTGGATGGACAGTTACTCGCGGCCAGCGGCCACTTGATTCGAAACTAGGAGATTTTATGCGTCGCGCCCTGCTCTTCGCTTGCGCTCTGCTCGCCTTGCCCTTCGCCCAGGCGGCAGACCTTCAACCTTTCTCCGCCAGCTACACCGCCGACTGGAAACAGCTGCCCATGAGTGGCACTGCCGAGCGCAACCTCGAAAAAACCAGCGACGGCAAATGGAAACTGAGTTTCAAGGCATCGATGATGATCGCCAGCCTGTCCGAGGAAAGCACCCTGACCATGGACAAGGACACGCTTCTTCCAGAGTCGTACCACTTCGAACGTGGCGGCCTGGGCAAGGCCAAGAAAGCGGATCTGGATTTCGACTGGAACACCAAGATGGTCACCGGCACCGATCGCGGCGACGCGGTCAAGGTTCCACTCAACCGTGGCATGCTCGACAAATCCAGCTATCAACTGGCCCTGCAGCACGACGTCGCCGCCGGCAAAAAAAGCATGAGTTATCAAGTGGTCGACGGCGGTGAAGTCGACACCTATGACTTCCGCGTGCTGGGCGCCGAAAAGGTCGACACCAAGGCCGGCAAGATCGATGCGATCAAGGTTGAACGTGTACGCGATCCGACACAGAACAAACGCATCACCGTGATGTGGTTCGCCAAGGATTGGGACTACCTGCTGGTCCGCCTGCAACAAGTCGAAACCGACGGCAAGGAATACAACATCATGCTCCTGGATGGCACGGTCAACGGCAAGCCAGTCAAAGGCAGCTGATCCGGATCGATACCATGAAGCCCCGCCATTGCGGTAATGCTGTTCACTTAAGCGGAGCAGCCTTACGGTCCACTGGAAACCGGGTTTTTGAAATCTTCACCGTCCTTGGCCTTGATGGCCTTGGGCGGTGATCCAGAAACAACCCGCCGACACCTTTTCTT
>NZ_MRCS01000060.1 GCF_002303925.1 Pseudomonas sp. ACN8 | reverse complement strand
CGGGTCTTCGCCTACGCGGACGCTCATCGCTACCGTGTCGGCACCAATCACCAGCAGTTGCCAGTCAATGCTGCGCGCAGTCCGGTCAACAGTTACCAGCGTGATGGTTCGATGGCTTTTGGCAGCAGCCACAGGATGGGAACCGGGTGGCGTGAGGAGTCAGATCGATCTGTAGAGCGTCGCCATCGGGTTTGATGGTGACGACAGAAAAGCCCTCCCAAAAAGGAAGGAAAGTATTAATATCGCGCATAAGAACGCCGGTTTGTTAGATGTGTTTGCTCGCACGAACATCATCAATCAAATCGGCGTTCTTGTTTCTGTATTTCCCGGGATTCCGTGAAGAACCTTTTTTGTATCTGTAGGAGCGAGCTTGCTCCGGGCTGCGTTCCGACGAAGGCCGTAAACGATAACGCAGCGCCTTCAGATTTTTCGCGAGCAAGCTCGCTCCTACAAAAGACGTTGGGGCTTCCCCCCCTATGCAATCAGGTGTGGGATTGCAGGTAGTTCTCAAGCCCGATCAACTTGATCAGCCCCAACTGCTTCTCGAGCCAGTAGGTGTGATCTTCTTCGGTGTCATGTAACTGGACCCGCAGCATTTCGCGGCTGACATAGTCCTTGTGTTGCTCGCAGAGCTTGATGCCCTTGCACAGCGCAGCCCGCACCTTGTATTCCAGACGCAAATCCGCTTCGAGCATCTCGGTGACTGTGGTGCCGACATCGAGATCGTCCGGACGCATCCGCGGCGTGCCCTCGAGCATCAGAATCCGGCGCATCAGGGCATCAGCGTGCCCTGCTTCCTCTTCCATCTCGTGGTTGATTCGTTCGTAGAGCTTGGTGAAACCCCAGTCCTCATACATCCGCGAGTGGACGAAATATTGATCACGCGCGGCCAGTTCGCCGGTCAGCAACGTGTTGAGGTAATCGATCACATCTGGGTGGCCTTGCATCGCCCTACATCTCCCTGCTTGAAAGTTGTAGTTTGAACCAACATGCCGGTATCGTCACTCGCAAGACGCAATAAAAGCGAAGATATTCTGAGAAAACCGGCTGAAATAACGCAAAAAACCGCCCAAACAAGGGCGGTTCTGCTTCTCATTTAGACTTCGTTAAGCTGTACGTTGAGCAGCTTTGCGATTGCTTCTCCATACGCCGGGTCAGCCCTGTAGAAATGTTGCAGCTGGCGATCAACCACATCACTCGACACACCGGCCATCGCACCGGCGATGTTGCTGACCAGCAGTGATTTCTGCTCTTCAGTCATCAAGCGGAACAACGCGCCGGCGTGACTGTAGTAATCAGTGTCCTCACGGTGGTCGTAACGATCGGCGGCACCATTGAGGGCCAACGCCGGCTCTGCGTAACGAGGCGCCTGCTTCGGCGACTCGACATAGCTGTTCGGCTCGTAGTTCGGTGTCGCACCGCCATTGCTGCCAAAAGCCATCGAACCATCACGCTGGTAACTGTTGACCGGACTGCGCGCAGCATTGACTGGCAACTGCTGGTGATTGGTGCCGACACGGTAGCGATGAGCGTCCGCGTAGGCGAAGACCCGACCTTGCAGCATACGATCCGGTGACAGACCAACGCCCGGGACCATATTGCTGGGACCGAACGCCGCTTGCTCGACTTCCGCGAAGTAGTTCTGCGGATTGCGATTGAGTTCCAACTCTCCGACTTCAATCAGTGGAAACTCTTTCTGCGACCAGGTTTTGGTGACATCAAACGGGTTCTCGTAGTGCTCCGCCGCCTGGGCCTCGCTCATGATCTGAATGCACACGCGCCATTTCGGGAAATCACCCTGCTCAATGGCATTGAACAGGTCGCGCTGGGCGTAATCCGGATCAGTACCTGCCAGGCGCGCTGCCTCGGCAGGAGCAAGGTTCTTGATCCCCTGTTTGGTCTTGTAGTGCCACTTCACCCAGTGACGCTCACCTTGAGCGTTGATGAGGCTGTAAGTGTGGCTGCCGAAGCCATGCATGTGGCGGTATCCATCAGGAATACCCCGGTCTGAGAACAGGATGGTGACCTGGTGCAGCGCCTCGGGCGAATGCGACCAGAAGTCCCACATCGCCTGGGCACTCTTCAGGTTGCTTTGCGGCAAACGCTTCTGGGTGTGGATAAAGTCCGGAAACTTCAGCGGATCACGAATGAAGAACACGGGTGTGTTGTTGCCGACGATGTCCCAGTTGCCTTCCTCGGTGTAGAACTTCAAAGCGAACCCGCGCGGATCACGCTCGGTATCGGCCGAACCACGCTCGCCACCCACGGTGGAAAACCGCAAGAAAGTCGGGGTTTGCTTGCCAACTGCCTCAAACAGCTTCGCGCTGGTGTATTGAGTGATATCGCGTGTCACGGTGAACGTACCGTAGGCACCCGAGCCTTTGGCGTGTACACGACGCTCAGGGATGTTTTCACGGTTGAAGTGGGCAAGCTTCTCGATCAGGTGAAAGTCGTCGAGCAGCAGCGGGCCACGAGGGCCGGCGGAACGGGAATTCTGGTTATCGGCAACAGGAGCGCCACTGGCGGTGGTAAGCGTTTTGTTTTGACTCATGCGATCTTCCTTCCTCTGTCGGTCTTGAACTGCCGGCTATCGGCTGAGAGGGAGTATTGACCATCAATATGACATCTACAAATTCATTAACTTGCAGACATCGATAGAGAAAAACTAACAATCATCCCCATCACATAATGCCGATGTGGACGAAGGAGACGCTTGTACAAACGGTGCGTTTCTTACAGGCACAAAAAACCGGGCACTAGGCCCGGTTCTTTGTTTCAGACTGACGTCTTACTCGGCAGATACAGCTTCGCCGGCAGTAGCACGATCAACCAACTCGACGTACGCCATAGGCGCGTTGTCGCCAGCGCGGAAACCGCACTTGAGGATGCGCAGGTAGCCACCCTCACGGGTAGCGTAACGCTTGCCCAGATCGTTGAAGAGCTTACCAACGATAGCTTTCGAACGAGTACGGTCGAAAGCCAGACGGCGGTTAGCAACGCTATCTATCTTGGCCAAAGTGATCAGCGGCTCGGCAACGCGGCGCAGTTCTTTAGCTTTTGGCAGAGTAGTTTTGATCAGCTCGTGCTCGAACAGCGACACCGCCATGTTTTGGAACATGGCCTTGCGGTGCGAGCTGGTGCGGCTCAGGTGACGACCACTTTTACGATGACGCATGGTTCATTCCTTACCAAACACTACGTTCGGTGATTACGACGATCAGGCAGTCGCCTTGTCGTCCTTCTTAAGACTTGCAGGCGGCCAGTTGTCGAGGCGCATGCCGAGGGACAGACCGCGGGAGGCCAGAACGTCCTTGATTTCAGTCAAGGATTTCTTGCCCAGGTTCGGAGTCTTCAACAGCTCTACTTCGGTACGCTGAATCAGGTCACCGATGTAGTAGATGTTTTCCGCCTTAAGGCAGTTAGCCGAACGTACAGTCAGTTCCAGATCGTCAACCGGGCGAAGCAGGATCGGATCGATCTCGTCTTCCTGCTCGACAACCACTGGCTCACTGTCACCCTTGAGGTCGACGAACGCAGCCAACTGCTGTTGCAGGATGGTTGCAGCGCGGCGAATTGCCTCTTCAGGATCCAGAGTACCGTTGGTTTCCAGATCAATAACCAGCTTGTCCAGGTTAGTACGCTGCTCGACACGGGCGTTTTCCACCACGTATGCGATACGGCGAACCGGGCTGAACGAAGAGTCAAGCTGCAAGCGACCGATGCTGCGGCTTTCGTCTTCATCGCTCTGACGCGAGTCTGCCGGTTCATAACCACGACCACGAGCTACTACGAGCTTCATGTTCAGGGCGCCGTTAGACGCCAGGTTAGCGATTACGTGATCGGGATTAACGATCTCGACATCATGATCCAGCTGAATATCGGCAGCGGTAACCACCCCCGAACCCTTCTTCGACAAGGTCAGCGTAACTTCGTCACGACCGTGCAGCTTGATAGCCAGACCTTTAAGGTTCAACAGGATTTCAATTACGTCTTCCTGTACACCTTCGATGGCGCTGTACTCGTGGAGCACACCGTCAATCTCGGCCTCGACTACTGCACAGCCGGGCATTGAGGACAACAGGATGCGGCGCAGCGCGTTGCCCAGGGTATGGCCAAAACCACGCTCGAGAGGCTCGAGAGTGATCTTGGCGCGGGTTGGACTGACAACCTGCACATCAATGTGGCGGGGTGTCAGGAACTCATTTACCGAAATCTGCATGGATGCACCTATTTTCTAGCCCTTACTTGGAGTAGAGCTCGACAATCAGGCTTTCGTTGATGTCGGCGGACAGATCACTGCGAGCTGGAACGTTCTTGAAAACGCCCGACTTCTTCTCAGTGTCTACTTCTACCCATTCTACGCGGCCACGTTGGGCACACAGATCGAGAGCTTGGACAATGCGAAGTTGATTTTTTGCTTTCTCGCGAACAGCGACCACGTCACCAGCACGAACCTGGTAGGACGGAACGTTAACGGTCTGACCGTTTACGCTGATCGACTTGTGCGATACCAGCTGACGGGATTCGGCACGAGTCGAACCAAAGCCCATACGGTATACAACGTTGTCCAGACGGCATTCGAGCAGTTGCAGCAGGTTTTCACCGGTTGCACCTTTCTTGCCAGCAGCTTCTTTGTAGTAGCCGCTGAATTGACGCTCGAGAACGCCGTAGATACGACGGACCTTCTGCTTTTCACGCAGTTGGGTGCCGTAGTCGGACTGGCGACCGCGGCGTTGGCCGTGGATACCAGGTGCTGCTTCAATGTTGCACTTCGATTCGATCGCGCGCACGCCGCTCTTCAGGAAGAGATCGGTGCCTTCGCGACGAGCGAGTTTGCATTTTGGACCAATGTAACGAGCCATTCTTTACAATCTCCTGGATTACACGCGGCGCTTCTTCGGCGGACGGCACCCGTTGTGCGGGATTGGCGTCACGTCGGTGATGCTGGCGATCTTGTAGCCACAGCCGTTCAAAGCGCGGACTGCGGATTCACGACCTGGACCTGGACCTTTGACGTTGACGTCGAGGTTTTTCAGGCCGTATTCCAGCGCAGCTTGACCAGCACGTTCAGCAGCTACCTGAGCAGCAAACGGGGTGGACTTGCGGGAACCGCGGAAACCCGAACCACCGGAGGTAGCCCAGGAAAGAGCGTTACCTTGACGGTCGGTGATGGTCACGATGGTGTTGTTAAAAGATGCATGGATGTGGGCGATGCCATCAACCACTGTCTTTTTAACTTTTTTACGAGGACGAGCAGCAGGTTTTGCCATGATTAAATTCCTGTCGATTCGCTGGGGCGATTACTTGCGGATCGGCTTACGCGGACCTTTACGGGTACGCGCGTTGGTCTTGGTACGCTGACCGCGTACTGGAAGACCGCGACGATGACGCAGACCGCGATAGCAACCGAGGTCCATCAAGCGCTTGATTTTCATGTTGATTTCGCGACGCAGGTCACCTTCAGTGGTGAACTTCGCCACTTCGCCACGCAGCTGTTCAATTTGCTCGTCGCTCAGATCTTTGATCTTTGCTGCTGGGTTTACCCCAGTCTCTGCACAAATTTTCTGTGCAGTAGTGCGACCAACACCATAGATGTAGGTCAGCGAGATAACAGTATGCTTGTTATCTGGAATGTTAACGCCTGCAATACGGGCCATTCAGTGGGACTCCAATTGACAGCTACCTACGCCCCGGAAGCCAAGAAATAGGGCGCGAGATAATATCGCTGTAATAACAAATAATCAACCCGGTAGCGCACTAGCTACCGGGCTTGAAGCACAATCACACTCAGCCTTGGCGCTGTTTGTGACGCGGTTCCGCGCTGCAAATTACTCGAACAACACCTTCGCGGCGAATAATCTTGCAGTTACGGCACAGCTTTTTCACCGATGCACGAACTTTCATCACCAACTCCTCGAACCTTATGGGTCAGCGCAGCATGCCGCTGCCGTAACCCTTCAGGTTGGCTTTCTTCATCAGGGATTCGTACTGGTGCGAAACGAGGTGCGATTGTACTTGGGACATGAAGTCCATCACAACCACGACGACGATCAGCAACGAGGTCCCGCCAAGGTAGAACGGTACGTTGGCTGCAACCACCAGGAACTGGGGCAACAGGCAGACGGCCGTCATGTAAAGAGCACCGAACATGGTCAAGCGAGTCAGAACGCCATCAATGTAGCGCGCAGACTGCTCACCTGGACGG
The DNA here is from genome assembly GCF_002303925.1 of Pseudomonas sp. ACN8. Taxonomy (GTDB): domain Bacteria; phylum Pseudomonadota; class Gammaproteobacteria; order Pseudomonadales; family Pseudomonadaceae; genus Aquipseudomonas. The sequence continues at coordinate 29,952 of NZ_MRCS01000060.1, read as the reverse complement.
ATGCCCGGAATAAAGGCACCGGACTTCTTCAGGTTTTCCGCTACGTCTTTCGGATTGAACATCAACGCCGTATAGAAGAAGCAGAAGAAAATAATCCCTGCACTAAACAGCAGAATATTCAACGGCTGACCAGGAGCGATCGACTGCGAGATGTCCTGCAACCAGCCCATACCTTCAGACTGACCGAACCAGGCACCCAACGAAGCCGGGAACAGCAAAATGCTGCTCGCGAAAATAGCCGGAATAACACCGGCCATGTTCACCTTCAGCGGCAAGTGGCTGGTCTGCGCAGCGAAGACCTTGCGGCCCTGCTGACGCTTGGCGTAGTGAACAGCAATACGACGCTGACCACGCTCAATGAACACCACGAAACCGATAATCGCTACTGCCAGCAAACCGATGGCAACCAGGGCGAAGATGTTGATATCACCCTGACGCGCAGACTCGAAAGACTGCCCGATCGCTCTCGGAAGACCGGCGACGATACCCGAAAAAATCAACATCGAGATACCGTTGCCAACACCACGCTCAGTAATCTGCTCACCCAGCCACATCATGAACATCGCACCAGCCACAAACGTGGATACCGCGACGAAATGGAAGCCAAAGTCACCAGTGAACGCAACGCCCTGCCCCGCCAGACCAATGGACATGCCAATGGCCTGGACGAGAGCGAGGACGACAGTGCCGTAGCGGGTGTACTGGCTGATCTTGCGACGGCCAGCTTCACCTTCCTTCTTCAACTGCTCCAGCTGCGGGCTGACGGCTGTCATCAGTTGCATGATGATCGATGCCGAGATGTACGGCATGATCCCCAGTGCAAAGATGCTCATCCGTTCCAGCGCGCCGCCGGAAAACATGTTGAACAAGCTAAGAATGGTCCCCTCATTCTGTCGAAACAGGTCCGCGAGTCGGTCCGGGTTGATACCTGGAACCGGGATGTGTGCGCCTATTCGGTAGACGATAATCGCCAGGAACAGAAAACGCAGACGAGCCCAGAGTTCAGACATACCGCCTTTGCCGAGCGCAGAGAGAGCACCTTGCTTAGCCATTTATTCCTCGAACTTGCCGCCAGCTGCTTCGATAGCCGCACGCGCACCTTTGGTGGCGCCGATTCCCTTGCCGATAGTGACAGCGCGAGTCACTTCACCGGACAGCATGATTTTCACACGCTGTACGTTGACGTTGATCACGTTGGCATCTTTCAGGGACTGCACGGTGACGATGTCGCCTTCCACTTTAGCCAGCTCGGACAGACGCACTTCTGCGCGATCCATGGCCTTCAGGGAAACGAAACCGAACTTCGGCAGGCGACGATGCAGCGGCTGTTGACCGCCTTCAAAGCCTGGAGCAATGGTGCCACCGGAGCGGGAGGTCTGACCCTTGTGACCACGGCCACCAGTCTTACCCAAACCGCTACCGATACCACGGCCCGGACGATGCTTTTCGCGACGGGAACCCGGCGCTGGACTCAGATCATTGAGTTTCATCGATTAACCCTCGACACGCAGCATGTAGTAAGCCTTGTTGATCATCCCGCGATTCTCGGGAGTATCCTGGACTTCTACAGTGTGACCGATGCGACGCAGACCCAGACCCTTAACGCACAGTTTGTGGTTAGGGATGCGGCCGGTCATACTTTTGATCAGCGTTACTTTTACGGTAGCCATGATCAGAAGATCTCCTTGACGCTTTTGCCACGCTTGGCGGCAATGGATTCAGGAGACTGCATTGCTTTCAAACCCTTGAAAGTGGCGTGAACCACGTTTACAGGGTTAGTCGAGCCGTAGCACTTGGCCAGAACGTTCTGAACGCCGGCAACTTCGAGGACAGCACGCATAGCGCCGCCAGCGATGATACCGGTACCTTCAGAAGCAGGCTGCATGTACACCTTCGAAGCGCCGTGAGCGGACTTCATTGCGTACTGCAGAGTAGTGCCGTTCAGATCAACCTGGATCATGTTGCGGCGAGCAGCTTCCATTGCCTTCTGGATCGCAGCAGGCACTTCACGCGACTTGCCACGGCCGAAGCCAACACGGCCCTTACCATCACCAACCACGGTCAACGCGGTGAAAGTGAAGATACGGCCGCCTTTAACGGTTTTGGCTACGCGGTTAACTTGAACCAGCTTCTCGATGTAGCCTTCGTCGCGCTTTTGGTCGTTATTTGACATAACTTAGAACTCCAGCCCAGCTTCACGAGCAGCATCAGCCAGCGCTTTAACGCGGCCGTGGTACTTGAAGCCAGAGCGGTCGAAAGCCACTTGCGAGACGCCAGCGGCCTTAGCACGCGTAGCGACCAGCTGGCCAACCTTAGTGGCCGCGTCGATGTTGCCGGTGGCACCATCACGCAGTTCTTTATCCAAAGTCGAGGCGCTTGCCAGGACTTTGTTGCCGTCGGCCGAAATGACCTGGGCGTAGATGTGCTGCGAAGAGCGGAACACGCAGAGACGCACGACTTCGAGTTCGTGCATTTTCAGGCGTGCTTTGCGAGCGCGACGCAGTCGAGTAACTTTTTTGTCGGTCATTTGCTATGCCCTACTTCTTCTTGGCTTCTTTACGACGGACGACTTCGTCCGCGTAGCGCACACCTTTGCCTTTGTACGGCTCTGGTGGACGGAAGTCGCGGATCTCGGCGGCCACTTGACCTACCAGCTGCTTGTCGATGCCCTTGATCAGGATATCGGTCTGGCTAGGAGTCTCAGCGGTGATGCCTTCCGGCAGTTCGTAATCCACTGGGTGCGAGAAGCCAAGAGCCAGGTTCAGCACTGTGCCTTTTGCTTGCGCTTTGTAACCAACACCGACCAGCTGGAGCTTGCGCTCGAAGCCTTGGCTTACGCCTTGGACCATGTTGTTTACCAACGCACGAGTGGTACCAGCCATTGCGCGAGTCTGTTGATCGCCATTGCGAGCAGCGAAACGCAGCTCACCAGCTTCTTCAACGATCTCAACGGACGAATGGATGTTCAGTTCGAGAGTGCCCTTGGCACCCTTCACCGAAAGCTGTTGGCCTGCGAATTTTACTTCGACACCGGCTGGCAGCTTAACGGGGTTCTTAGCGACGCGAGACATGCTTATCCCCCCTTAGAACACAGTGCAAAGAACTTCGCCGCCGACACCGGCAGCGCGCGCAGCACGATCAGTCATCACACCCTTGTTGGTGGAGACGATAGACACACCGAGACCGCCACGAACTTTTGGCAGATCATCGACGGACTTGTACTGACGCAGGCCTGGACGGCTAACGCGCTTCACTTCTTCGATAACCGGACGGCCTTCGAAGTACTTCAGCTCGATGGACAGCAGTGGTTTGATTTCGCTGCTGATCTGATAACCCGCAATGTAACCTTCGTCCTTCAGGACTTTGGCAACAGCTACCTTCAACGTGGAAGATGGCATGCTTACGACGGACTTTTCAGCCATCTGGGCATTACGGATACGAGTTAGCATGTCCGCTAACGGGTCCTGCATACTCATGGGCTAGACGCTCCTAATACAAAAAAATTAGCCTTGCGGCTATTACGTGTCGCCGAGAATCTCCGAGCATGAAAAACACGGGCTCAGGCGAGCCGGGTATTCTAGACACACCCCAGAAATGAATCAAGCCCCAAAAGGGGCTTGATTCAGATTCAAGGCCACCGGTGGTCAGGATCTTGCGATCCTGGACACCGAGACTTTGACAGTACTTACCAGCTGGCTTTAACCAGACCCGGTACGTCACCACGCATGGCAGCTTCACGCAGCTTGTTACGGCCGAGGCCGAACTTGCGGTAAACGCCGTGTGGACGACCGGTCAGGCGGCAGCGGTTACGCATGCGCGAAGCGCTTGCGTCACGTGGCTGCTTCTGCAGGGCTACTGTAGCTTCCCAACGCGCTTCTGGACTTGCGTTCAGATCAACGATGATAGCTTTCAGTGCTGCACGCTTCTTGGCGTACTTGGCAACCGTGAGCTGACGCTTCAGCTCGCGGTTTTTCATGCTCATCTTGGCCATGGTCCTACTCCAATCAGTTGCGGAACGGGAATTTGAACGCACGCAGCAGAGCGCGGCCTTCATCATCGTTCTTGGCAGTGGTGGTCAGGGTGATGTCCAGACCGCGGAGAGCATCGATCTTGTCGTAGTCGATTTCCGGGAAGATGATCTGCTCTTTCACGCCCATGCTGTAGTTGCCACGACCATCGAAGGACTTGGCATTCAGGCCGCGGAAGTCGCGAACCCGAGGCAGGGAGATCGACAGCAGACGATCCAGGAACTCGTACATACGCTCACGGCGCAGGGTCACTTTGACGCCGATCGGCCAACCTTCACGGACTTTAAAGCCAGCGATGGATTTGCGAGCGTAGGTCACAACGACTTTCTGGCCGGTGATCTTTTCCAGGTCAGCAACAGCGTGCTCGATGACTTTTTTGTCGCCGATCGCTTCGCCCAGACCCATGTTCAGGGTGATTTTGGTAACGCGCGGAACTTCCATCACGTTCGAAAGCTTAAGTTCTTCCTTAAGTTTCGGAGCAATTTCCTTCCGGTAAATCTCTTTTAGTCGTGCCATGGTCTCATCTACCTAGCAGTGTTCAAGCATCAACCGCTTTTTGGGTCGACTTGAAGACACGAATTTTCTTGCCGTCTTCTACTTTGAAACCAACGCGGTCAGCCTTGTTGGTTTCGCCGTTGAAAATGGCGACGTTAGAAGCATCCAGTGGAGCTTCTTTTTCGACGATACCGCCCTGCACGCCCGACATCGGGTTAGGCTTGGTATGACGCTTGACCAGGTTCAGACCACCAATAACCAAACGGTTGTTAGCGAGAACCTTAAGCACCTTACCGCGCTTACCTTTGTCTTTGCCGGCGATCACGATGATCTCGTCGTCACGACGAATCTTTTGCATGTCGGATCTCCTTACAGCACTTCTGGGGCGAGCGAGACGATCTTCATGAACTTCTCAGTACGAAGTTCACGGGTCACTGGCCCAAAGATACGGGTGCCGATCGGCTCTTGCTTGTTGTTCAGAAGAACAGCAGCGTTGCCATCAAAGCGGATAATGGAGCCATCAGCACGACGTACGCCGTGACGAGTGCGGACTACAACAGCAGTCATCACTTGGCCTTTTTTCACTTTACCGCGAGGAATTGCTTCCTTCACGGTAACTTTGATGATGTCACCGATACCAGCGTAACGACGATGGGAGCCACCCAGCACCTTGATGCACATAACACGGCGAGCGCCGCTGTTATCGGCCACATCGAGCATGGATTGAGTCTGAATCATATAATTTCTCCGACCCCTAGTCCTTAGACTTCCACAGCGCGTTCGAGAACATCAACCAGCGCCCAAGACTTGGTCTTGGCCAAAGGACGAGTTTCACGAATAGTGACTTTGTCGCCGATGTGGCACTGATTGGTTTCGTCGTGCGCGTGCAGCTTAGTCGAACGCTTAACGTATTTACCGTAGATCGGGTGCTTAACGCGACGCTCGATCAGAACGGTGATGGTTTTGTCCATCTTGTCGCTGACAACACGGCCAGTCAGCGTACGGACAGTTTTTTCGGCTTCAGCCATGATTACTTACCTGCCTGCTGGTTGAGCACAGTCTTCACGCGAGCGATGTCACGCTTAACTTGCGAGAGCAGATGAGACTGCCCCAACTGGCCAGTTGCTTTCTGCATACGCAGATTGAACTGGTCGCGCAGCAAGCCGAGCAGTTGCTCGTTCAGCTGCTGTGCGGATTTTTCACGAAGTTCATTCGCTTTCATCACATCACCGTCCGTTTAACAAAGGAGGTGGCGAGCGGCAGCTTTGCAGCAGCCAGGGCGAAAGCCTCACGCGCCAGCTCTTCAGAAACACCCTCGATTTCATACAGGACTTTGCCTGGCTGAATCTGGGCAACCCAGTATTCGACGTTACCCTTACCTTTACCCATCCGAACTTCGAGTGGCTTCTTGGAAATAGGCTTGTCCGGGAATACACGGATCCAGATCTTGCCGCCACGTTTTACGTGACGGGTCAGAGCACGACGCGCTGACTCGATCTGACGAGCGGTGAGACGACCACGAGCAACAGACTTCAGCGCGAACTCGCCGAAGCTGACTTTGCTACCGCGCAATGCCAGGCCACGGTTGTGACCAGTCATTTGCTTGCGGAACTTCGTACGCTTTGGTTGCAACATTTGGCGTACCCCTTACTTAGCAGCTTTTTTACGAGGCGCTGGTGCTTGTGGTTTCAGTTCTTCTTGGCGACCACCAATTACTTCGCCTTTGAAGATCCAAACCTTTACACCGATCACACCGTAAGTGGTGTGAGCTTCGTAGTTGGCATAGTCGATGTCGGCACGCAGGGTGTGCAATGGCACACGACCTTCGCGATACCATTCAGTACGTGCAATTTCAGCACCGCCGAGACGACCGCTCACTTGGATTTTGATGCCTTTGGCACCAATGCGCATGGCGTTCTGTACGGCGCGCTTCATAGCGCGACGGAACATTACGCGACGCTCCAGCTGCTGAGCTACGCTCTGCGCAACCAGCATACCGTCGAGTTCCGGCTTGCGGATCTCTTCGATATTGATGTGCACAGGCACACCCATTTGCTTGGTCAGGTCCTGACGCAGTTTCTCAACATCTTCACCTTTCTTCCCGATAACGATACCTGGACGAGCGGTGTGGATGGTGATACGTGCAGTTTGGGCCGGACGATGGATATCGATACGGCTTACGGACGCGCTTTTTAGTTTGTCTTGGAGATACTCACGCACCTTCAGATCTGCGAGCAAATAGTCCGCATAAGTCCGACCGTCTGCGTACCAGACGGAGGTGTGCTCCTTGACGATTCCCAGGCGAATGCCAATGGGATGTACTTTCTGACCCATCTCTTCGACTCCGTTACTTGTCAGCAACCTTGACAGTGATATGGCAAGACCGCTTGACGATGCGATCAGCACGGCCTTTGGCACGTGGCATGATGCGCTTCAGCGAACGCCCTTCGTTGACGAAAACAGTGCTGACCTTCAGGTCATCAACGTCTGCGCCTTCGTTATGCTCGGCGTTGGCTACGGCCGACTCCAGCACTTTCTTCATGATCTCGGCGGCTTTCTTACTGCTGAAAGCCAACAGGTTGAGCGCTTCGCCCACCTTCTTCCCGCGGATCTGGTCGGCGACCAAGCGGGCTTTCTGGGCGGAGATTCGAGCGCCCGACAACTTAGCGGCTACTTCCATTTCCTAACCCCTTAACGCTTGGCTTTCTTGTCTGCCACGTGCCCGCGATAAGTGCGGGTACCGGCGAACTCGCCCAGTTTGTGGCCGACCATGTCTTCGTTCACGAGAACTGGGACGTGCTGACGACCGTTGTGTACTGCGATGGTCAGACCGACCATTTGTGGCAGGATCATCGAACGACGCGACCAGGTTTTCACCGGTTTGCGATCGTTCTTTTCCGCCGCCACTTCGATCTTCTTCAGTAGGTGAAGATCGATAAAAGGACCTTTTTTCAGAGAACGTGGCACTGTCGTATCCCTCTATTTACTTGCGACGACGGACGATCATTTTGTCGGTACGCTTATTACCACGAGTCTTCGCGCCCTTAGTCGGGAAGCCCCATGGCGATACCGGATGACGACCACCAGAGGTACGACCTTCACCACCACCATGTGGGTGGTCAACCGGGTTCATGGCAACACCACGAACGGTTGGGCGAACGCCACGCCAGCGTTTGGCACCAGCTTTACCCAGCGAACGCAGGCTGTGCTCGGAGTTCGAGACTTCGCCCAGGGTCGCACGGCATTCAGCCAGGACTTTACGCATTTCACCGGAACGCAGACGCAGGGTAACGTACACGCCTTCACGAGCGATCAGCTGAGCCGAAGCACCAGCGGAACGAGCGATCTGAGCGCCTTTACCTGGCTTCAATTCGATGCCGTGTACGGTAGAACCGACTGGAATGTTGCGCAGTTGCAGGGCGTTGCCTGGCTTGATTGGAGCCAGAGCGCCTGCGATCAGCTGGTCGCCAGCACTCACGCCTTTAGGGGCGATGATGTAGCGGCGCTCGCCGTCTGCGTAGCAGAGCAGTGCGATGTGAGCAGTACGGTTTGGATCGTATTCGATACGCTCGACAGTGGCGACGATGCCATCTTTGTCGTTGCGACGGAAATCGACCATACGGTAATGCTGCTTATGACCACCACCGATGTGACGAGTGGTAATACGGCCATTGTTGTTACGACCACCAGTCTTCGATTTCTTCTCGAGCAGCGGTGCGTGAGGAGCGCCTTTATGCAGCTCCTGGTTGACCACCTTGACCACAAAACGGCGGCCAGGGGAAGTCGGTTTGCATTTAACGATTGCCATGATGCACCCCTTCCTTACTCAGCACTGCTGCTGAAATCGAGATCTTGGCCTGGCTGAAGGGAGATAACTGCCTTCTTCCAGTCATTACGCTTGCCCAGACCGCGAGCAGTGCGCTTGCTCTTACCCAGAACATTCAGGGTAGTAACACGCTCTACTTTCACGCTGAACAGGCTTTCGACGGCCTTCTTGATTTCCAGCTTGGTTGCGTCGGTAGCAACCTTGAAAACGAACTGGCCTTTCTTGTCTGCCAGAACCGTAGCCTTCTCGGAAACGTGCGGGCCAAGCAGAACTTTAAATACGCGTTCCTGGTTCATCCCAGCAGCTCCTCGAATTTCTTCACGGCCGACACGGTGATCAACACCTTGTCGTATGCGATCAGACTAACTGGATCGGAACCTTGCACGTCACGTACATCTACGTGTGGCAGGTTACGAGCAGCCAGGTACAGGTTCTGATCAACAGCGTCGGACACGATCAGAACGTCGGTCAGGCTCATGTTGTTCAGTTTGCCCAGCAGGTCTTTGGTTTTCGGCGTTTCAACGGCGAAATCCTGAACCACGACCAGACGATCAGTACGCACCAGCTCAGCAAGGATGGAACGCATTGCTGCGCGATACATCTTCTTGTTCAGCTTCTGGGAGTGATCCTGAGGACGAGCTGCGAAAGTGGTACCGCCGCCACGCCAGATTGGGCTACGGATAGTACCGGCACGAGCACGGCCAGTACCTTTCTGACGCCATGGGCGCTTACCGCCACCACGAACGTCGGAACGGGTCTTTTGCTGCTTGGAACCCTGACGACCGCCAGCCATGTAGGCTACGACTGCTTGGTGAACCAGCGTCTCGTTGAATTCGCCGCCAAATGTCAGTTCGGAAACTTCGATCGCTTGAGCGTCATTTACATTTAATTGCATGTCAGCTTCCCCTTAACCGCGAGCCTTGGCTGCTGGACGTACAACCAAGTTGCCGCCAGTAGCGCCAGGAACAGCGCCCTTGACCAACAACAGATTGCGTTCAGCGTCCACGCGCACTACTTCGAGGGACTGCACGGTCACGCGCTCAGCGCCCATATGACCGGACATTTTTTTGCCCTTGAATACACGACCAGGAGTCTGGCACTGGCCGATAGAGCCTGGAACGCGGTGGGATACGGAGTTACCGTGGGTGTTATCTTGCCCGCGGAAATTCCAACGCTTGATCGTACCCTGGAAGCCTTTACCCTTGGACTGACCGGTTACATCAACCAGTTGACCAGCGGCGAAGATTTCAGCGTTGATCAGATCGCCGGCCTGGTACTCGCCTTCTTCAAGGCGGAATTCCATTACGGTACGACCAGCGGCAACGTTCGCTTTAGCGAAGTGGCCAGCCTGAGCTGCTGTTACACGCGAAGCACGACGCTCGCCGACAGTGACTTGCACTGCACGATAGCCATCGGTCTCTTCAGTTTTGAACTGGGTGACGCGATTCGGTTCGATCTCAATGACCGTGACCGGAATGGAGACACCTTCTTCGGTGAAAATACGGGTCATACCGCATTTACGACCGACTACACCAATAGTCATGTTGTAAACCTCATGAGTGTACGGGGCTTTCACCCGCTATGGCCGCCCATTTCAGAGCGTTACACGACTAAGACCGAGTCTTAGCCGAGGCTGATCTGCACTTCCACACCGGCCGCAAGATCAAGCTTCATAAGAGCATCAACGGTTTTATCCGTTGGCTGGACGATGTCCAGAACGCGCTTATGAGTACGGATCTCGTACTGGTCACGCGCGTCTTTGTTGACGTGCGGGGAGACCAGAACGGTGAACCGCTCTTTACGGGTAGGCAGTGGAATTGGACCACGCACTTGAGCACCAGTACGTTTCGCGGTTTCCACGATTTCCTGGGTTGATTGGTCGATCAGGCGATGGTCGAAAGCCTTCAACCTGATACGGATTTGCTGATTTTGCATTGGATTTCAGACTCCGGCTGCTATTCCCACCGGGCGCAATACGCCCGTTAAAAGGAGGCGCAATTCTATAGACGCCCCAGATGGGTGTCAACCCAATAAAAAAGCCCCCGCTGAGCGGGGGCTTTTCAAAGCATCGAAGCTATCTCAAAAGAGATGCTTACTCGATGATTTTGGCTACGACGCCAGCGCCGACGGTACGACCGCCTTCACGGATAGCGAAACGCAGGCCGTCTTCCATTGCGATGGTCTTGATCAGGGTAACTTCCATCTGGATGTTATCACCTGGCATTACCATTTCAACGCCTTCTGGCAGCTGGCAGTTACCAGTCACGTCAGTAGTACGGAAGTAGAACTGTGGACGGTAGCCTTTGAAGAACGGAGTGTGACGACCGCCTTCTTCCTTGCTCAGAACGTAAACTTCTGCGGTGAACTTGGTGTGCGGCTTAACCGAACCCGGCTTAACCAGAACCTGGCCACGCTCAACGTCGTCACGCTTGGTACCACGCAGCAGAACGCCGCAGTTCTCGCCAGCACGACCTTCGTCGAGCAGCTTGCGGAACATTTCAACACCGGTGCAGGTGGTGGTGGTGGTGTCACGCAGACCAACGATTTCCAGTGCATCTTGAACGCGAACGATACCGCGCTCGATACGACCAGTCACAACAGTACCACGACCCGAGATCGAGAATACGTCTTCGATTGGCATCAGGAATGGCTTGTCGATAGCACGCTCTGGTTCTGGGATGTAGCTGTCCAGAGTTTCAACCAGTTTACGAACGGCAGTGGTGCCCATTTCGTTGTCGTCTTTGCCTTCCAGCGCCATACGAGCCGAACCGATGATGATTGGAGTGTCATCGCCCGGGAAGTCGTAGGTGGACAGCAGGTCGCGAACTTCCATCTCGACCAGTTCCAGCAGCTCAGCGTCGTCTACCAGGTCAGCCTTGTTCAGGAAAACCACGATGTACGGAACGCCTACCTGACGGGACAGCAGGATGTGCTCACGGGTTTGTGGCATCGGACCATCAGCGGCCGAGCAAACCAGGATCGCGCCGTCCATCTGGGCAGCACCGGTGATCATGTTCTTCACGTAGTCAGCGTGACCTGGGCAGTCAACGTGAGCGTAGTGACGGATCTTCGAGTTGTACTCGACGTGCGCGGTGTTGATGGTGATACCACGAGCTTTTTCTTCTGGAGCGCTGTCGATTTTATCGAAATCAACGATTGCGGAACCGAAAACTTCGGAGCAAACGCGAGTCAGAGCTGCGGTCAGAGTGGTTTTACCGTGGTCAACGTGACCGATGGTGCCAACGTTGACGTGCGGTAGGGAACGATCAAATTTTTCTTTAGCCACGACAATTAACTCCTTGCCTAAAGGACTGAATCAGCCTTGTTTTTTGGTTACAGTTTCGACGATGTGCGACGGAGCTGTATTGTATTTTTTGAATTCCATAGAGTAGCTTGCGCGACCCTGGGACATCGAACGAACGTCGGTCGCATAACCGAACATCTCGCCCAACGGAACTTCAGCACGGATCACCTTACCGGAGACCGTGTCTTCCATACCCAGAATCATGCCGCGACGACGGTTAAGGTCGCCCATCACGTCACCCATATAGTCTTCAGGCGTAACAACCTCTACCGCCATGATCGGCTCGAGCAACTCACCACCGCCCTTCTGGGCCAGTTGCTTGGTCGCCATGGAAGCAGCCACCTTAAACGCCATCTCGTTCGAGTCGACGTCGTGGTAAGAACCATCAAACACGGTAGCCTTCAGGCCGATCAGCGGATAGCCGGCAACTACGCCGTTCTTCATCTGCTCTTCGATACCCTTCTGGATAGCCGGGATGTATTCCTTAGGAACCACACCACCCACTACTTCGTTCACGAATTGCAGACCTTCCTGACCTTCGTCAGCAGGAGCAAAACGGATCCAGCAATGGCCGAACTGGCCACGACCGCCGGACTGACGAACGAACTTGCCTTCGATTTCGCAATTCTTCGTGATGCGCTCACGATACGAAACCTGAGGCTTACCGATGTTGGCTTCGACGTTGAACTCACGGCGCATCCGGTCAACCAGGATGTCCAGGTGCAACTCGCCCATGCCAGAGATGATCGTTTGACCAGTCTCTTCATCAGTCTTAACGCGGAAAGACGGGTCTTCCTGAGCAAGTTTGCCCAGAGCGATGCCCATTTTTTCCTGGTCATCCTTGGTCTTAGGTTCTACGGCAACCGAAATAACCGGCTCCGGGAAGTCCATGCGAACGAGGATGATTGGCTTGTCAGCGTTGCACAAGGTTTCACCAGTGGTGACGTCCTTCATGCCGATCAGGGCCGCGATGTCACCAGCGCGCACTTCCTTGATCTCTTCACGGGCGTTTGCGTGCATTTGCACCATACGACCCACGCGCTCTTTCTTGCCTTTGACCGAGTTGATCACGCCGTCGCCGGAGGCCAACACGCCCGAGTAAACACGGACGAAAGTCAAGGTACCCACGAATGGGTCGGTAGCGATCTTGAACGCCAGAGCCGAGAACGGCTCGTTGTCGTCTGCATGACGCTCCATTTGCTTTTCCTCGTCATCCGGGTCAGTACCCTTGATGGCAGGAATGTCGGTTGGAGCCGGCAGGTAGTCGATAACGGCGTCGAGAACCAGGGGAACACCCTTGTTCTTGAAGGAAGAACCGCAAACAGCCAGAACGATCTCACCAGCGATAGTACGCTGACGCAGAGCACCCTTGATTTCCTCGATGGTGAGCTCTTCACCTTCAAGGTACTTGTTCATCAGCTCTTCGCTGGCTTCGGCCGCAGCCTCAACCATGTTGTTGCGCCACTCTTCAGCCAGCTCCTGCAGCTCAGCAGGGATGGCTTCACGACGAGGAGTCATACCCTTGTCGGCGTCGTTCCAGTAAACGGCTTCCATGGTCATCAGATCGATCTGACCCTGGAAGTTGTCTTCGGAACCGATAGCCAGCTGGATAGGCACCGGAGTGTGACCCAGACGCTGCTTGATCTGAGCGATCACGCGCAGGAAGTTCGCACCGGCACGGTCCATCTTGTTCACGTAAACGATACGTGGAACACCGTACTTGTTGGCTTGACGCCATACGGTTTCGGACTGAGGCTCAACGCCGGAAGTACCGCAGAACACAACGACCGCGCCGTCGAGTACACGCAGGGAACGCTCAACTTCAATAGTGAAGTCTACGTGGCCCGGGGTATCGATGACGTTGAAACGGTACTGGTCTTTGTGCTGCTTGGCGGAACCCTGCCAGAAGGCGGTAATGGCAGCGGAAGTAATGGTAATACCACGCTCCTGCTCCTGCACCATCCAGTCTGTGGTCGCGGCGCCGTCATGCACCTCGCCCATTTTGTGACTTTTGCCAGTGTAAAAAAGGACGCGCTCAGTGGTGGTGGTTTTACCAGCATCCACGTGTGCAACGATACCAATGTTACGGTAGCGATTAATCGGTGTTGTACGAGCCATAAAGCCCTCGCAAAATTAGTGACGCTAAAATTAGAAGCGGTAGTGCGAGAAAGCCTTGTTGGCTTCAGCCATACGGTGAACGTCTTCACGCTTCTTAACTGCAGCACCTTTACCTTCGGCAGCGTCCAACAGTTCGCCAGCCAAACGCAGAGCCATAGACTTCTCGCCGCGCTTGCGGGCGTAGTCTACCAACCAGCGCATTGCCAGAGCGTTACGACGGGAAGGACGAACCTCGACCGGAACCTGGTAAGTAGCACCACCAACGCGGCGCGACTTCACTTCGACCAGCGGAGCGATGGCGTCGAGTGCTTTTTCGAAGAGTTCCAGGGGATCGGTGCCGGCCTTACGAGCCTTCACGGTATCCAGGGCACCATAAACGATACGCTCGGCAACGGCTTTCTTGCCGCTTTCCATTACGTGGTTCATGAATTTGGCGAGGATTTGGCTTCCGTATTTCGGATCGTCCAGAATCTCACGCTTGGCTGCTACGCGACGTCTTGGCATTGATAAGCCCTCAAACGGTCTTCAGGTTAGCCCGGGACAGCTCCTGTGGATGCGTGCCCGACCTTACTCTTATCGACTCAATAAAATGAAAAACTGCAAAACGGCCGATTACTTCGGACGCTTGGTACCGTACTTCGAACGACCCTGGTTACGACCTTTAACACCGGAAGTATCCAACGAACCGCGAACGGTGTGGTAACGAACACCTGGCAAGTCTTTTACACGACCGCCGCGGATCAGTACCACGCTGTGCTCTTGCAGGTTGTGGCCTTCACCGCCGATGTACGAGGAAACCTCGAAACCGTTGGTCAGGCGCACACGGCATACTTTACGCAGTGCCGAGTTAGGTTTTTTCGGCGTGGTGGTGTACACACGGGTGCACACGCCACGGCGTTGCGGGCAGTTCTGCAGCGCAGGCACGTCGGATTTCTCGACGATACGCTTACGCGGCTGACGTACCAGCTGGTTGATAGTTGCCATCTACTAGCTCCACTGTTGTCTTGCGACGCTATTGTCTTGCAAGAAAAGCAAAATGGCAGGAACGAGTTCCCGCCAAATTTAGGGGTACAAGAGTCTAAAGAGGATCTTGCCCCCAGTCAAGGCAAGGCCCCGCTCTCCCCACTCATCCAATCTCGACAAATTGTCTCGATTCGATGAACGGAGTGACCAGGGCCTCACACTCATTTACCGCAGAACTCAGTTACCGCTCGAGTTCAGCGCTTCGGTCAGTGCAGCTTCCACTTCACTGGCGCTTACGCGCAACGGCTTGTCTGCATCACGGCGGCGCTTACGCTCGCTGTGATAAGCCAGACCGGTACCAGCCGGGATCAGACGACCCACGACCACGTTCTCTTTCAGGCCGCGCAGGTAATCGCGCTTGCCGGTTACCGCCGCTTCGGTCAGTACGCGAGTGGTTTCCTGGAAGGAAGCCGCCGAGATGAACGATTCGGTGGACAACGACGCCTTGGTGATACCCAGCAGAACGCGAGTGAACTTGGAGACAAACTTGTCTTCACCGCTCAAGCGCTCGTTCTCTACCAGTACGTGAGTCAATTCCATCTGGTCGCCCTTGATGAAACTGGAATCGCCGGATTCAGCGATTTCAACTTTACGCAGCATCTGACGCAGGATGGTCTCGATGTGCTTGTCGTTGATCTTCACGCCTTGCAGACGGTAAACGTCCTGGATCTCGTTGACGATGTACTTGGCCAGCGCACTCACACCCAGCAGACGCAGGATGTCGTGTGGATCGCTCGGACCGTCGGAGATAACTTCGCCGCGGTTTACCTGTTCGCCTTCAAACACGTTCAGGTGACGCCACTTCGGAATCAGCTCTTCGTACGGATCGGTACCGTCGTTCGGGGTGATAACCAGACGGCGCTTGCCCTTGGTCTCTTTACCGAACGCGATGGTGCCGCTGACTTCAGCCAGAATCGACGCTTCTTTCGGACGACGGGCTTCGAACAAGTCGGCAACACGCGGCAGACCACCGGTGATGTCTCGAGTTTTCGAAGTCTCTTGCGGGATACGAGCGATAACATCACCGATCGCGATCTTCGCACCATCCGCCACACCGACCAGGGCGTTGGCTGGCAGGAAATACTGAGCGATAACGTCAGTGCCTGGCAGCAACAGATCCTTGCCGTTGTCGTCGACCATCTTCACGGCAGGACGGATATCCTTACCGGCAGCTGGACGATCTTTGGCGTCGAGTACTTCAATATTGGTCATACCGGTCAATTCGTCAGTCTGACGCTTGATCGTGATGCCTTCTTCCATGCCCACGTAGGTCACGGTACCTTTCATTTCGGTAACGATCGGGTGAGTGTGCGGATCCCACTTGGCCACAATGGCGCCAGCTTCGACCTTGTCACCCTCTTTAACCGAAATCACGGCACCGTAAGGCAGCTTGTAACGCTCACGCTCACGACCGAAGTCATCAGCGATGGCCAGCTCACCGGAACGGGACACGGCAACCAGGTGACCATCCACTCGCTCAACGTGCTTCAGGTTATGCAGACGGACGGTACCGCCATTCTTCACCTGAACGCTATCGGCTGCGGAGGTCCGGCTTGCCGCACCACCGATGTGGAACGTACGCATCGTCAGCTGGGTACCCGGCTCACCGATGGACTGGGCAGCGATAACGCCGACCGCTTCACCGATGTTCACCTGGTGACCACGAGCCAGATCGCGGCCGTAGCACTTGGCGCAGATACCGAAACGGGTTTCGCAGCTGATCGGCGAACGCACGATCACTTCGTCGATGCTGTTCAGCTCGATGAACTCGACCCACTTCTCGTCGACCAGGGTGCCGGCAGGAACGATGACGTCCTCGGTACCTGGCTTGAATACGTCACGGGCGATAACTCGACCCAATACGCGCTCACCCAACGGCTCTACAACGTCACCGCCTTCAATGTGCGGAGTCATCAGCAGACCGTGCTCGGTGCCGCAATCGATCTCGGTTACAACCAGATCTTGTGCAACGTCTACCAGACGACGAGTCAGGTAACCGGAGTTAGCCGTTTTCAACGCGGTATCCGCAAGACCCTTACGAGCACCGTGAGTGGAGATGAAGTACTGGAGTACGCTCAAACCTTCACGGAAGTTCGCAGTAATCGGCGTTTCAATGATGGAACCGTCCGGCTTGGCCATCAGGCCACGCATACCGGCCAGCTGACGAATCTGTGCTGCGGAACCCCGCGCACCCGAGTCGGCCATCATGTACATCGAGTTGAAGGATTCCTGGTCGACTTCGACGCCATGGCGGTCGATGACTTTCTCTTTCGAGAGGTTGGCCATCATCGCCTTGGAAACTTCGTCGTTCGCCTTGGACCAAAGGTCGATCACTTTGTTGTACTTCTCGCCCTGGGTTACCAGGCCGGAGGCGTACTGGCTTTCGATCTCTTTCACTTCATCAGTAGCAGCATTGATGATGCGGGCTTTTTCATCCGGGATAACGAAGTCGTTAACACCGATGGAAACGCCGGAAATGGTCGAATAAGCAAAACCGGTGTACATCAACTGGTCAGCGAAGATCACAGTCTCTTTCAAACCAACCACGCGATAGCACTGGTTGATCAGCTTGGAGATCGCCTTTTTCTTCATCGGCAGGTTGACGACGTCGTACGACAGACCTTTTGGCACAACCTGGAACAACAGAGCGCGGCCGACAGTGGTGTCGACGATACGGGTGTTGCTCACGCTGCCGCCATCACGGTCGTTGACGGTTTCGTTGATCCGGACTTTAACCTTGGCGTGCAGTGCGGCTTCGCCGGCACGGAACACACGGTCAACTTCCTGCAGATCCGCGAACACACGACCTTCGCCCTTGGCGTTGATCGCTTCACGCGTCATGTAGTACAGACCCAATACAACGTCCTGCGACGGAACGATGATTGGCTCACCGTTGGCTGGCGACAGAATGTTGTTGGTCGACATCATCAACGCACGCGCTTCGAGCTGGGCTTCCAGCGTCAGCGGTACGTGCACGGCCATTTGGTCGCCGTCGAAGTCGGCGTTGTACGCGGCGCAGACCAGAGGGTGCAGCTGGATAGCCTTACCTTCGATCAGTACCGGTTCAAACGCCTGGATACCCAGACGGTGAAGGGTCGGTGCACGGTTGAGAAGAACCGGGTGTTCGCGAATCACTTCAGCGAGAACGTCCCAGACCTCTGGCAGCTCGCGCTCGACCATCTTCTTGGCAGCCTTGATGGTGGTCGCGAGACCACGCATTTCCAGCTTGCCGAAAATGAACGGCTTGAACAGCTCGAGAGCCATTTTCTTCGGCAGACCGCACTGATGCAGACGCAGGGTCGGACCTACGGTAATTACCGAACGACCGGAGTAGTCAACACGCTTACCGAGCAAGTTCTGACGGAAACGACCCTGCTTACCCTTGATCATGTCAGCCAGGGATTTCAGAGGACGCTTGTTGGAACCGGTGATAGCGCGGCCACGACGGCCGTTGTCGAGCAGTGCGTCGACAGCTTCCTGCAACATACGCTTTTCGTTGCGCACGATGATGTCCGGAGCGGACAGATCGAGCAGACGCTTCAAGCGGTTGTTACGGTTGATCACTCGACGATACAGATCGTTGAGGTCGGAAGTCGCGAAGCGACCGCCATCGAGCGGGACCAGTGGACGCAGATCTGGCGGCAGAACCGGCAGAACGGTCAGCACCATCCACTCTGGCAGGTTGCCGGAACCCTGGAAGGCTTCCATCAACTTCAGACGCTTGGACAGCTTCTTGATCTTGGTTTCGGAGTTGGTTTGCGGAATCTCTTCGCGCAGACGGCCAATCTCGTGCTCCAGGTCGATAGCGTGCAGCAGTTCGCGGACAGCTTCGGCACCCATGCGGGCATCGAAATCGTCGCCGAACTCTTCCAGCGCTTCGAAGTACTGCTCATCGTTCAGCAGCTGACCTTTTTCAAGGGTGGTCATGCCTGGATCGATAACGACATAGCTCTCGAAGTAGAGAACGCGTTCGATATCACGCAGGGTCATGTCCATCAGCAAGCCGATACGGGACGGCAGCGATTTCAGGAACCAGATGTGGGCAACTGGCGAGGCCAGTTCGATGTGCGCCATGCGCTCACGACGAACTTTTGCCAGCGCGACTTCAACGCCGCACTTCTCGCAGATCACACCACGGTGCTTCAAGCGCTTGTACTTACCGCACAGGCACTCGTAATCCTTTACCGGGCCAAAGATCTTGGCGCAGAACAGGCCGTCACGCTCAGGTTTGAACGTACGGTAGTTGATGGTTTCCGGCTTTTTAACTTCACCGAACGACCACGAACGGATCATCTCAGGCGATGCCAATCCGATACGGATGGCGTCGAACTCTTCGACTTGACCCTGGTTTTTCAGCAAATTCAGTAGGTCTTTCAAGGCCTTTCCTCCTGGCGGAGCAGAGAGCGGGCAATCCTGCCCCGCTCTCGATTCGCGTCACGTGTTATTCGGTTTCCAGATCGATATCGATGCCGAGGGAACGAATTTCCTTGATCAACACGTTGAAGGACTCGGGCATGCCCGGCTCCATACGGTGATCGCCATCCACGATGTTCTTGTACATCTTGGTACGGCCGTTCACATCGTCCGACTTCACTGTGAGCATTTCTTGCAGAGTGTAAGCGGCACCGTATGCTTCCAGTGCCCAGACCTCCATCTCCCCGAAACGCTGACCACCGAACTGCGCCTTACCACCCAGCGGCTGCTGGGTAACCAGGCTGTACGAACCGGTAGAACGAGCGTGCATCTTGTCGTCTACCAAGTGGTTCAGCTTCAGCATGTACATGTAGCCAACGGTAACCGGGCGCTCGAACTTGTTGCCGGTACGGCCGTCGGTCAGCTGCATCTGGCCACTTTCTGGCAGGTCCGCCAGTTTCAGCATGGCCTTGATTTCGCTTTCCTTGGCGCCGTCGAACACTGGAGTGGCCATTGGAACGCCGCCACGCAGGTTTTGAGCCAGGTCCAGGATTTCCTGGTCCGAGAAGTCATCGAGGCTTTCCTGACGACCGCCGATCTCGTTATAGATCTCGTGCAGGAATTTACGCAGCTCGGCGACTTTGCGTTGCTCTTCAATCATGCGGTTGATCTTCTCGCCCAGACCTTTGGCCGCGAGGCCCAGGTGGGTTTCAAGGATCTGACCGACGTTCATACGCGAAGGTACGCCCAACGGGTTGAGGACGACGTCGACCGGGGTGCCATTGGCATCGTGCGGCATGTCTTCAACCGGCATGATCACGGAGACCACACCCTTGTTACCGTGACGACCGGCCATCTTGTCGCCCGGCTGGATGCGACGACGGATTGCCAGGTAAACCTTGACGATTTTCAGCACGCCTGGAGCCAGGTCATCGCCCTGCTGCAGTTTGCGCTTCTTGTCTTCGAACTTGTCGTCCAGCAGACGGCGACGATCAACGATGTAGGCCTGAGCCTTCTCGAGCTGCTCGTTCAGAGCATCTTCAGCCATGCGCAGTTTGAACCACTGGCCATGCTCAAGACCGTCGAGAATTTCGTCGGTGATGTCCTGACCTTTCTTCAGACCGGCGCCGCCTTCGGCTTTGTGGCCGACCAGAGCGGAACGCAGACGTTCGAAAGTAGCACCTTCAACGATACGGAACTCTTCGTTCAGATCCTTGCGGATCTCGTCCAGCTGGGACTTCTCGATCGACAGTGCACGAGCATCACGCTCAACGCCGTCGCGGGTGAAGACCTGTACGTCGATGACAGTACCTTTGGTACCGGTAGGTACACGCAGGGAAGTGTCTTTAACGTCGCTGGCTTTTTCACCAAAGATCGCACGCAGCAGTTTTTCTTCCGGAGTCAGCTGGGTCTCGCCTTTCGGAGTGACCTTACCGACCAGGATGTCGCCCGCGCCAACTTCAGCACCTACGTAAACGATACCGGCTTCGTCCAGCTTGTTCAGAGCCGCTTCACCCACGTTCGGGATGTCGGCAGTGATTTCCTCTGGGCCAAGCTTGGTGTCACGGGCCACACAGGTCAGTTCCTGGATGTGGATCGTGGTGAAGCGATCTTCCTGAACAACACGCTCGGACAGGCAGATGGAGTCTTCGAAGTTGAAGCCGTTCCATGCCATGAACGCGATGCGCATGTTCTGACCCAGTGCCAGTTCACCCATGTCGGTGGACGGGCCGTCGGCCATGATGTCGCTACGCTGAACCCGATCACCCTTACGCACCAGCGGACGCTGGTTGATGCAGGTGTTCTGGTTGGAGCGGGTGTACTTGGTCAGGTTGTAGATGTCGACACCGGCTTCACCGGTTTCAACTTCGTCATCGGCAACACGAACCACGATACGGCTGGCGTCGACGGAGTCGATCACGCCGCCACGACGAGCCACGACGCAAACGCCGGAGTCACGGGCTACGTTACGCTCCATACCGGTACCGACCAGCGGCTTGTCAGCGCGCAGGGTTGGTACAGCTTGACGCTGCATGTTCGAACCCATCAACGCACGGTTGGCGTCGTCGTGCTCTAGGAACGGAATCAGCGACGCAGCAACCGAAACTACCTGCTTCGGCGATACGTCCATCAAGGTGACGTCTTCCGGCGCCTTGACGGTGAATTCGTTCAAGTGACGAACAGCTACCAGCTCGTCGATCAGGACTTTCTTGTCGTTCATCGTGGCCGAGGCCTGAGCGATCACGTGATCGGCTTCTTCGATGGCGGACAGGAATACGATCTCGTCGGTGACCAGAGCGTCTTTCACCACACGGTACGGGCTCTCGAGGAAACCGTACTGGTTGGTGCGCGCATAAGCGGCCAGGGAGTTGATCAGACCGATGTTCGGACCTTCCGGCGTTTCAATCGGGCATACACGACCGTAGTGAGTCGGGTGTACGTCACGAACTTCAAAGCCGGCACGTTCACGAGTCAAACCGCCAGGGCCGAGTGCGGAAACACGACGCTTGTGGGTGATCTCGGACAGCGGGTTGTTCTGGTCCATGAACTGGGACAGCTGGCTGGAACCGAAGAACTCTTTCACCGCCGCAGCCACTGGCTTGGCGTTGATCAGGTCTTGCGGCATCAGGCCTTCGCTTTCAGCCATCGACAGACGCTCTTTGACCGCACGCTCAACACGTACCAGGCCAACGCGGAACTGGTTCTCGGCCATTTCGCCTACGCAGCGAACACGACGGTTACCCAGGTGGTCGATGTCATCGACGATGCCTTTACCGTTACGGATGTCGACCAGGGTCTTCAGTACCGCGACGATGTCTTCCTTGCACAGCACGCCCGAACCTTCGATCTCGGTACGACCGATACGACGGTTGAACTTCATCCGGCCGACCGCAGACAGGTCATAGCGCTCAGGGCTGAAGAACAGGTTGTTGAACAGGGTCTCGGCAGCGTCTTTGGTTGGCGGCTCGCCAGGACGCATCATGCGATAGATCTCGACCAGCGCTTCCAATTGGTTGCTGGTGGAGTCGATCTTCAGGGTGTCGGAGACGAACGGACCGCAGTCGATATCGTTGGTGTACAGAGTTTCGATGCGAACAACCTGAGCCTTGGCGATTTTGGCCAGGATCTCGGTGTTCAGCTCGGTGTTGCACTCTGCCAGGATTTCGCCGGTTGCCGGGTGCACGATGACCTTGGCGGTTGTACGACCCAGGACGTAGTCCAGAGGCACATCCAGCTCTTTGATCCCGGCTTTTTCCAGCTGGTTGATGTGGCGAGCGGTGATACGACGACCCTGCTCGACAATAACCTTGCCTTTGTCATCCTGAATATCGAGGACCGCGATTTCACCGCGCAGGCGCTGAGGCACCAGCTCCAGGCTCAGGGTCTCACCCTTCACGTGGAATACGTTGGTGGTATAGAACGCGTCCAGCACTTCTTCAGTGGTATAGCCCAGCGCGCGCAGCAGTACCGAGGCAGGCAGCTTGCGACGACGGTCGATACGCACGAATACGCAGTCTTTCGGGTCGAACTCGAAGTCCAGCCACGAACCGCGGTAAGGAATGATGCGCGCGGAGTACAGCAGTTTACCGGAGCTGTGCGTCTTGCCACGGTCGTGGTCGAAGAACACGCCCGGGGAACGGTGCAGCTGGGAAACGATTACACGCTCGGTACCGTTGATTACGAAGGTACCGTTTTCAGTCATCAGGGGGATTTCACCCATGTAGACTTCTTGCTCTTTGATGTCCTTGATCGCTTTGTTCGACGACTCTTTGTCGAAAATGATCAGGCGCACTTTTACCCGCAAAGGTACGGCGTAAGTAACACCGCGCAATACGCATTCTTTGACATCAAATGCCGGTTCGCCCAGACGATATCCGACGTACTCCAGCGCAGCATTGCCGGAGTAGCTGATGATCGGGAAAACGGATTTGAAGGCCGCATGCAGGCCCACGTCGCGGAACTGATCTTTAGTCGCTCCCGCTTGCAAGAATTCACGATACGAATCCAGCTGGATGGCCAGGAGGTACGGCACATCCATGACGTCCGGCAACTTGCTAAAGTCCTTGCGGATACGTTTTTTCTCAGTATATGAGTAAGCCATCAGCGTTCCCCAGCTTGGTCACCTGCTTGTTTGGCCCCTCCCGACGGGAGCAGCCAGAAAATCGTGCAAACCCCATGGTTTGCGCCACCGCATCGGGTGGTTACAGCACGTTATCGGCACCGACCCAGTCGGCTGCCAATAACGGAAAAAGGCCGGTGGCAAGAGCCACCAGCCATCAGCCTGTCGCTTAACGCTCGGGCTGGAGGAGCAAAGTCGATGCTTACTTCAGCTCGACTTTAGCGCCTGCTTCTTCCAGAACTGCTTTGGCTTTGTCAGCTGCTTCTTTGGCAACAGCTTCCAGAACCATGGCAGGAGCGCCGTCAACTACAGCCTTGGCTTCTTTCAGGCCCAGACCGGTCAGTTCACGTACTGCCTTGATCACGTTAACTTTCTTCTCGCCAGCTTCGGTCAGCATGACGTTGAATTCAGTTTGCTCTTCAACAACGGCGGCAGCAGCGGCAGGACCTGCCGATGCAGCAGCAGCGGTAACGCCGAATTTTTCTTCGAAAGCTTTGATCAGCTCAACAACTTCCATTACGGACATGTTGCCAACTGCTTCAAGGATATCGTTCTGAGAGATAGACATGAATCTAATTCCTGATATTGGGGACGGCCTACGCGACCATCGAAAAAAACAAAAAACGCGAGAAGTTGACGAGCCTTAGGCTGCAGCAGCTTCTTTCTGGTCGCGAATTGCCGCCAGAGTACGAGCCAATTTGCTGGTAGCGCCTTGAATCACGCTCATCAGCTGAGAAATTGCTTCGTCACGGGTCGGCAGAGTTGCCAGTACGTCGATTTGGTTAGCTGCGAGGAACTTGCCCTCGAACGCAGCTGCCTTGATCTCGAACTTGTCCTGACCCTTTGCGAATTCCTTGAAGATCCGGGCGGCAGCGCCTGGATGTTCTTTGGAGAACGCAATCAGGGTAGGGCCAGTGAACACGTCGTTGAGGACACTGAATTCAGTGTCAGCAACAGCGCGCTTGAGCAGGGTGTTACGTACAACACGTACGTAAACGCCAGCTTCACGAGCCTCTTTACGGAGTCCGGTCATCGCGCCTACTGTTACGCCACGGGCATCAGCCACGACAGCGGACAGAGCGACTTTGGCAGCCTCGTTGACTTCAGCGACGATGGCCTTCTTGTCTTCGAGTTTAATTGCCACGGGTTTAACTCCTGCTTGTTACCGTTTCATCTGGTCGAAACCGGATGTCGTTTTGGTGTCTGATTCGGTAAGGAACCGGGAGCACCATCTGCGTAGGCTTGTGGTTTAAGACTTGCGTCGCCTACGGTCTTGGATAGCCCCCGCCAGGCAGGGACCCCAATTTTTCAATTGGCGCAATCGCTTGCGCCAATCTGTGTCTTACGCGTCGAGCGAGCTTTGGTCGATGACCAGACCTGGGCCCATGGTGGTGCTCAGGGTAACGCGCTTGACGTAAATGCCTTTCGAGGAAGCTGGCTTGATACGCTTCAGATCAGCGATCAGGGCTTCAACGTTTTCCTTCAGCTTGACGGCGTCGAAGCCGATCTTGCCAACGGAAGTGTGGATGATGCCGTTTTTGTCGGTGCGATAACGAACCTGACCAGCCTTGGCGTTTTTAACCGCGGTAGCTACGTCTGGGGTTACGGTGCCGACTTTAGGGTTAGGCATCAGGCCACGTGGACCGAGGATCTGACCCAACTGACCTACAACGCGCATTGCATCCGGGGATGCGATCACTACGTCATAGTTCAGGTCGCCGCCTTTCATTTCGGCAGCCAGGTCGTCCATGCCTACACGGTCAGCGCCGGCAGCCAGAGCGGCTTCAGCAGCTGGACCCTGGGTGAACACAGCAACGCGAACGGTCTTGCCAGTGCCGTGTGGCAGCACAGTAGCGCTACGAACGACCTGGTCGGATTTACGCGGGTCAACACCCAGGTTTACAGCTACGTCGAACGACTCGCTGAACTTGACAGTCGACAGCTCGGCCAGCAGGGCAGCGGCGTCTACAAAGTTGTAGGCCTTGCCTGCTTCGATTTTGCCGGCGATAGCCTTTTGACGCTTGGTCAGCTTAGCCATTACACACCCTCCACGTTAAGGCCCATGCTACGAGCAGAACCGGCGATAGTACGCACGGCCGCTTCCATATCAGCTGCAGTCAGATCCGCGTTTTTGGTTTTCGCGATTTCTTCCAGCTGAGCACGAGTCACGGTGCCAACCTTAACGGTGTTCGGACGAGCGGAACCGCTGGTCAGACCGGCCGCCTTCTTCAGCAGAACCGAAGCAGGGGTGGATTTGGTTTCGAAAGTGAAGCTACGGTCGCTGTAGACAGTGATGATCACTGGAGTCGGCAGACCTGGCTCAAGACCCTGAGTACGGGCGTTGAAAGCCTTGCAGAATTCCATGATGTTCACGCCGTGCTGACCCAGAGCAGGACCAACAGGTGGGCTTGGGTTAGCCTGAGCGGCTTTCACTTGCAGCTTGATGTAAGCGGTAATCTTCTTGGCCATGAGGCACTCCAATTACGGGTTCAAACGCCTCGAAAGGCTCCCCGGTTACTTGCGCGTTTATCCCAGTGACGACAAAACCCCACAGCCTACGGCTGCGGGGTTGGGATTTTTGTTCAACTAGACCTTTTCGACCTGGCTGAACTCGAGCTCCACCGGAGTAGAGCGGCCGAAAATGAGCACCGCGACCTGGATCCGGCTCTTTTCGTAGTTAACTTCTTCAACAACACCGGTAAAGTCTGCGAACGGGCCGTCATTGACACGCACCGACTCACCCGGCTCGAACAACGTCTTCGGCTTCGGCTTGTCGCTACCATCGGCAACGCGGCGCAGAATCGCTTCTGCTTCTTTATCGGTGATTGGCGCAGGTTTGTCGGCAGTACCGCCGATGAAACCCATCACCCGAGGAGTATCCTTGACCAAGTACCAAGTACCCTCGTTCATATCCATCTGCACCAGCACATAGCCAGGGAAGAATTTGCGTTCGCTTTTGCGCTTCTGGCCATTGCGCATTTCAACCACTTCTTCAGTGGGAACCAGAATCTCGCCGAAGCCATCTTCCATACCGGCCAGCTTTACGCGCTCGATCAGCGAGCGCATTACATGCTTCTCGTAACCGGAGTAAGCATGCACAACATACCAACGCTTAGCCACGGGACACCCTTAGCCGACGATCAAGGAAACAAGCCAGCCGAGCAGGGAATCAAGCCCCCACAACAGCAACGCCATAACCAGGACAACAGCCACAACGATCAACGTGGTCTGCGTGGTTTCTTGGCGAGTTGGCCAAACGACTTTACGAATTTCGGTGCGTGCTTCCTTAACCAGTACAAAGAAAGACTTGCCCTTGACCGTCTGCAGGCCTACAAAGGCAGCTACAGCAGCAATAGCGAGCAATGCGAGTACGCGGTACAGGATCGGCGAAGCAGAAAAGTACTGATTGCCAACAACGCCAACAACCACCAGAGCGACTACTACAAGCCACTTGAGGAGGTCGAAACGAGAGCCTTGAGCTTCAGCTTTAGGAGTCATCTATGAAGATCCTGTGAAAAGAAAGCCAGACACACCGAGTGAATCTGGCAGGTCAGGAGGGAATCGAACCCCCAACCTACGGTTTTGGAGACCGTCGCTCTGCCAATTGAGCTACTGACCTAAAACAAAATCAGGCCGACCATTATGCCGACCCGAAAAAGACTTTACAACACTTACCAGGCAACCTTGGCTGCAACACCGACATTCAAGACACCGGCAACCTTCAGAAACACATTCAGGCGCAACCACTACCACCTAAAACAAAGGCAGATATTTTCATATCTGCCTTGTTATATGGAGCTCTTGAGCGGATTTGAACCGCTGACCTCACCCTTACCAAGGGTGTGCTCTACCAACTGAGCTACAAGAGCGTAACACTGTGCAAAACCTGTAAACTTGGAGCGGGTAGCGGGAATCGAACCCGCATCATCAGCTTGGAAGGCTGAGGTTCTACCACTAAACTATACCCGCGAGGCTTACAGCTCTCGCTAAAAATGGTGGAGGGGGAAGGATTCGAACCTTCGAAGTCGTAGACGTCAGATTTACAGTCTGATCCCTTTGGCCGCTCGGGAACCCCTCCTAAGCGAGCCGGCATTCTACATCATGCCAGCCTTCTGTCAAGCATTTTTCTCATTAAAAACCTGAGCTTAGCTGCGTTGACCTCGCTTCACACCGCTTACCGTTTCCGGTGTTCGCTGTGGAGCGGGCGCCATTCTATGCAAACTATTCGGCGGGTGCAACCCCCTCGCACGGCATTATTTTATGTTTTAACTCATTGAATTCTTTAGAAAGGTTTAGCAGCTGCAAATCGTCCAGCCAACGCCGGCTTTCCGGTGCGATACGCACCCAATACCCTGCCCCTTCGGCCGCTGCTTTCGGCAGGGACTGATACTTGACCTCCATACCGCTCAAACGACGCTCAACCGCCTGCGCGGCCTCCTGGCGCGTATAGCCGCCCAGATAAAGGCAGCCATTGTCTGTCGAGACAGCCTTACCTTTGTCCTTGGAGACGTCGCTTGCCTCGCTCAACAAACGGATATCCTGTTGAGACCCGCGATACAGACTCAAAGGCGTGACATCCTTCGCGCGCAGAGGAGCCTCCTGTTGATGCCAGATGTAGTAGAAGCCATTGAGGACAAGCAGCAGCAGAAACAACCAACGCATAAAAACCTCAGGACAAGGGACAGGCCATGGCCAATCCGACAAACACCAAGTCCGGAACAACCCTGGCCTGAGGCACGACCTCAGCAACCAGGCTCGCATCCCCCCCAGTGAGGAACACGACAAAGTCCTCACCCCAGTAACTGCGCGCCAATTCGAGCTGGGTCAGCACGAAGCCGCGCAACATCAACAGGCAACCACGCTCTACAGCCTCGACAGTCGCGCGACCTGGAACAAGACGCTCCAGAGCCTGCTCGGCCGCCAGATCCCCATAACGAATTTTGCGCGTGTGGGTGCGCAACTGGTTGCGCATCAACGGCATCCCCGGACAGATGAAACCACCCAGGTGCTCTCCATCCGCCGCAATAAAGTCAGCAGTCACCGCCGTACCAAAGTCCAGCACCAGGCACGCACCTGAAGCCTGATGAAAGCCTCCAAGCATCGCAAGCCACCGATCCAGGCCCAGTCGCTCAAACTCTTCATACCCATTGCGCACGCCTGACACTTCGCGCGCCGGCGTTGCGCACACAACCGGTACATCAAAGGTGTCCTTGAGCAGAGAGGTCAGCGCAGCGGTTTCCTCCGCGGTCCTGACACTCACCAACCGGCAAAACGTGAGGGCAAGCCCTTTGACCCCTGCCAAGCCCTCCAGCAATGCGAGATTGGAATCAACGACCCCTTCACCCAGCACCCGCCCTGCATCAGCGGCAAGCACACGCCACTTGATGAAACTATTCCCACAATCGAGCTCAAGAATCATCACGCAACCTCAGGCTCAACTCACCACCACTGAAGACTTTCTCCACACCATCCACCTTCAGGCGCAAAGCGCCCTGGCCATCAATACCAAGCACTTCACCATCAATTTGATTGACGCCGGCAATCAACGACACGCTTCGCCCCTGCCACAGATGATTTTGCTCCCACTCCGACTGGATGGCCAAAAAACCACCCTCCTGGTGACGAGCCAGGTATCGCTGCAGCATCTCCCCCAGCACCGCGACCAATTGGTTACGATCAAACAATTTGCCCGACTCGAGCCGCAGGGATGTCCACTGCTGGTCCACCTCATCAGCGGACTGCATGTTTACATTGATTCCCACTCCCAGGACCACGTGACACACATCAGCAGGGTCACCAACCAACTCCAGCAGTATTCCCGCGATTTTTTTCTGACCTACAAGGACATCGTTAGGCCATTTCAATCCAGCGGCTGCAATACCGAGCTCACGCAACGCCTGCAAGACAGCGAGCCCAACGACGAGACTCAAGCCCTCCAGCTGACGCATCCCACCATCAATGCGTAGCACCAGGCTGTAATAGACGTTTTCTGCGAATGGACTGACCCACTTGCGACCACGCCGCCCGCGCCCGGCCGTCTGCCGCTCCGAAAGCACTACAAACGGCGCAGCTTGCCCGCGCTCTATAGCGCGCAGCGCCTCGGCATTAGTTGAGTCGATTGAATCGTAAACCTGGACGGGCCAGGCGCAAGAGTGCGCCTGAGCGCTTATCTCGACAGGATCGAGCAGCGCTAATGGCGTGGACAATTGATAGCCGCGCCCACGAACTTTATGAATAGACAGACCCAGCTCAGCTTCCAAATGCTGAAGCTGCTTCCACACAGCACTACGACTGATGCCCAGGGCAGCACCCAATGCTTGGCCCGAATGGAATCGGCCATCTTTAAGAAGCTTTAACAACGTCAGCATGCAGGTCTCGCCTCACAATGAGGCCCGCATGATAGCCACGCACCGAGCGATTGCATAGAAATCCAGTAGCTGTGGCTTTTCTGCGGACAAAAACAAAACCCCAACTGCTTTCGCAATTGGGGTTTCGGAATTTAATCTTGACGATGACCTACTCTCACATGGGGAAACCCCACACTACCATCGGCGATGCATCGTTTCACTGCTGAGTTCGGGATGGGATCAGGTGGTTCCAACGCTCTATGGTCGTCAAGAAATTC
>NZ_MRCS01000059.1 GCF_002303925.1 Pseudomonas sp. ACN8 | reverse complement strand
CAACGACAAGAACGTCTACGCCCAGGTGGTGTTCGCCACCGGTTTCTGATTTCGGCCGTGGGGAGCTTTCGTATCTGAGATTTGCAGTGCCTGATACACCGCCATCGCGAGCAGGCTCGCTCCCACAATTGGATTTCTGCCGCACACAAAATCCGTGTACACCGCAGATCCCCTGTGGGAGCGAGCCTGCTCGCGATGGGGTCATCACATCCAGCATCATTGCGGACAGATACTCCGCTATCGTCGGAATGCCGCCCGGAGCAAGCTCGCTCCCACAGTGTTTAGTGGTTAGCCGGGCCGATCGACCTGACTGTCTGGACTGCCAATGCGCCTCATATCACCACGGGCTGCTAAACCCGATCACTGGAAATCAGTGACGCGGACCAAGTTACCGACTGCCTCCAGGGCGCACAAGCCGGCGGATTCTGGCGTACCTGTAGGCAATGACGCAAGGTGCTGTGGCTTGCAGGAAGTTACTCCTACAGCCGTTAAACATGCATTCCAGGCGGGTACCGCTATCGCGAGCAGGCTCACTCCTACAAGGTCCCGCAGTGAACACAGAATTTGTGTTCGACGGCGATCCTGTAGGAGCGAGCCTGCTCGCGAAGAACGATAACGCGGTCTCAGTCAAGCCGCGCTGGCATGCTCAACGCGATGAAACAAGCGGTTGAAATACACCAGGCTGTCACGCGGCTCACGCACGCCCACCTTCGTCAGCTCCACAAACATCACCGAGTGCGATCCCACTTCCTTGCACTCGCTGATCCGCCCCTCAAGCTGCACCAGAGCATCGCGCAACACCGGCACACCGGCCGCGCCGTCGTCCCACAGGTCCCAGGCAAAACGCTCGGCCATCGGCACCTGGGTCATGCCGGCGAAATGCCGGGCCAGTTCTTCCTGCTCACCACACAGCACGTTGACACACAGGTGGCCGTTGGTGCGGAACACGTCGTGGGTGGCACTGTTGCGGTTGACGCATACCAGCACGGTGGGCGGCGAGTCGGTCACCGAGCACACGGCACTGGCGGTGATGCCGCAACGACCGCCGGGGCCGTTGGTGGTGATGATGTTCACCGCGGCAGGCAGCTGCGCCATGGCGTTGCGAAAGTCGATTTGCTGCTGGCTCAGGTCGGCCATGTCGATGCCCCTTCCTTCAGGAGGACCGCTATCTGGCGGCCCGTAGGTGATGGAACAAGACTAAGGCTGCGGGCGCGGCACAACCATTCTCGCGATCCCCATGGCGGGGTTGGGTTTCCGCTAGTCGACTAGGTGGTTTCTTTATCGCAAGGGCCGGCCACAGTGGGTATTCTGCATACTGGTTCCAGAAAGATGAGCCAATGCGTGCCGCACGTTCTCGTGCGAAAACAATAATTAGAAAACTTTCGTGGCAGCCCCGATGGAAATCCGTAAACCGATTGTTTATATCGTTGACGACGACAAGGACCTGCGAACCTCACTGGCCTGGTTGCTGGAGTCGGTGAGCGTGCAGGCGCAGTGCTTTGCCGGCGCCGAAGAGTTCCTCAGCCAGTACGACCCCAAGCAGCCCGCCTGCCTGGTGCTCGACGTGCGCATGCCGGAGACCAGCGGTTTCCAGTTGCAGGAAATCCTCAACCAGCGCGGCAGCACCTTGCCGACCATTTTCGTCTCGGCCCATGGCGACATTCCGATGTCGGTCACGGCGATGAAGAACGGCGCGCTGGATTTCGTCGAGAAGCCCTACAACCCGCAGCAGATGATCGACCGCATCCAGGCCGCGCTGAAGACCGCCGTGCACGCCCAGGCCGATCAGCAGCAGCGTCAGAACCTGCAAGGCAAACTGGCTTTACTGACCAGCCGTGAGCGGGAAGTGTTGATGCTGGTGATCGATGGCAAGGCCAGCAAGGTGATCGCGCGGGAGCTCAACATCAGCGTGAAGACCGTTGATGTGCACCGCACCAAGATCAAGGAAAAGATGGGCGTGAGCAGCATCGCCATGCTGGTGCGCGAAGTGCTGCATTTGCCGGTGGATGAGCCGGTGCGGCACTGAGAGATTTGTGGCGGTCATGAGACCGCCATCGCTAGCAGGCTAGCGCCTACAGGGACTCTCGTCGTACACAAATTTTGTGTTCGCTGGAGATCCACTGTAGGAGCGAGCCTGCTCGCGATGAGGCCAGCAGACTCAACATCAATAGCGGGTGTCAGTTCTGACTGTAGCGCTTGCGATAAGCACCCGGCGACACGCCAAAGCGCGATTTGAAGGCCGACGAGAAGTAGCTCGAATCCGAGAACCCCCACGCATAACACAACGCCGAGAGCTTCTGCTCGACATCGGCGCGGCGCAGGTTTTCGGCGCAGAAGTCCAGACGCCGGTGCTTGATGTATTGCGCCACCACCAGGCCGCGCTTGGAGAACATCCGGTACAGACCGCGCACGGAAATCCCCACTTCACGAGCAATCAGTTCGGGGCACAGCTCTTCGTCGCTCAGGTGCGCGTCGATGAACGCGATGATCTTGCGAAATTGCCGCTCATGGGCGTCCGCACCGCAGTCGCGGGCGCTGATGCCCGGCAGCAACAGGCTGGCCAGGGCATCGAGCACGGCCTCGCTCTCCTGCATCTCCAGCCCTTCCTGCTGGCGGGTGTCCAGCACCAGCTTGTTGGCCATCGCCGCCAGGGGGCTGCCGGCCGCGATGCGCGTGGCGCAGTTGACGGCATTGAAGTGCGACCCCCGCTCGACCACCTGGCGCGGAAGAATCAACGACAGTTGTCGGCAATCGTCGTGGTAGATCATGTCGCTCGGACGGCTGGCGTCGATCAGGGCGATGTCGCCACAGCCCAGTTGCGCTCGGTTGCCGCCCTGCTCCAGCTGCGAGCTGCCACGCATCTGGAACACCGCGTAGTAGTGGCCATCGCTACTGGTGCTGACGTCCTTGCTGGTGCGATACAAATGCACGTGCGCCATGTCGACCACACTCAGGTTGATCGCTCCGCTGCGAAATTCCGTCAGTTCGCCGTAGAAATCGGTGTCCAGTGCCCGGGCATCGAAACGCCCACAAGCCTGGTTCACCTGGCTCAACCAACTTTCGAACGCTTCGTTGCGCACCGTCGATGCTGTAATCATGTCCGCAAAGCCTCAGGTTTTTGTTGTTATTTTTCGACCGCTTCATCGAGCGGTTCGTCAACACGGTTATTTCTGTAGCCATCTCCTCCTTCGACGGCTGCCGGGCGCCCATTCAACAGGCTCCGGCCCAAGCTTTCCGGTCGACTTTCGGTTACAGGTCCAATACCAGACGAGCGGAAAGCGCCCGTGATACACAGGCACAAATCTGCTTGTTGGAGGCCTTTTCCTTGTTCGACAGACAGTTGTCGCGGTGCTCCGGCAAACCGTCCAGGACCTCGACGATGCAAGTGCCGCAGATGCCTTCACGGCACTCGGTGTCGATGTCGCAACCATGGGCCTGCAGCACATCGACCAGACTGGCGTCGGCCGGCACGTGCAGCACCACGCCGGAACTGGCCAGCTCCACTTCGAAACCGCCGGCCGGGGCGCTGTTGGCCGCCGGGTCCGCCGCGAAGTGTTCGAGGTGGATGGCATCATCCGCGCGACTGCGCGAAGCCACTTCCACGACCTTGTTCATGAACGGTGCCGGGCCGCAGGTGTAGACGTGGGCCGCGCTGCCGGCACGCTCCAGGCATTCGCTCAACGCGCCGTCCAGATCAACTGGCTCCACGCCGTAGTGAAACTCCACACGCTCGGCAAACTGGGTCGCCAACAGCTCGGTAAACGCCGCGTACTGCGCCGAACGAGCGAAGTAATGCAGGCGGTATGGCTGGCCGCTTTCCGCCAGTTTGTAGGCCATGCTCAACAGCGGCGTAACACCGATACCGGCAGCGAACAGCACGTGTTCACGGGCCGTTTCATCGAGGCGGAACAGGTTGCGCGGTGCACCCATTTCCAGCTCCATGCCCTCTTCCACTTGCTCGTGCAGCGCGAGCGAGCCACCGCGCGACTGCGCTTCTTTTTTCACCGCCACCAGATACGCACGTCGATCCTGTGGCGGGCTGCACAGCGAATACTGGCGGGTCACCCCGGTCGGCCCGGTCAGGTCGACGTGGGCACCCGGTTCATAGGTGTCGAGCGGCTGGCCGTCACTGCGCACGAGGCGAAAGGAACGGATATCCAGCGCTTCGTCGACGATCCTTTCGATCTTCACCTTCATCATTACATCACCTGAATACACTTGTTTTGATTTAGTACTACGGCTTGGTGACACCTTGTAGGAGCGAGCCTGCTCGCGATGGAGTGTCAGTCGACATCGATTCAGCTGATACACCATCGCGAGCAGGCTCGCTCCTACAAGGATCATTCCCCGGCCATAACATTGGTTGATGCGTTCAGCGCATGAACAAGCCGCCGTTGACGTCCAGGCACGCGCCCGTCACGGAGGTCGCGTTGTCGGCGATCAGCAGCAACACGCTATCGGCGATGAACGCCGGATCACCCAGGGTGCCGGCCGGGATCATCTTGAGGATCTGTTCCAGGCGCTCCGGCGCCACGGTTTCGCGCACCACTGGCAAGTCCAGCGGGCCCGGCGAGATGCTGTTGACCGTCACGCCTTGCGGTGCCAGTTCACGGGCAAAAACCTTGGTCAGGGTCGCCACGCCGCCCTTGGCCGCCGCGTAGTGCGCGCCGGTGGCGGTGCCGCCGTTCTGCCCGGCAAGCGAAGCGATGTTGACGATGCGCCCGAAGCCGCGTTCGGCGAAGTGCGCGCCGAACACCTGGCAGGCGACAAAGGTGCCGCGCAGGTTGATCGCCATCGACTCGTCGAACTCTTCCGGCGTGATGTCCATCAGCGCGGCGACTTTCGACACGCCAGCGTTGTTCACCAGAATGTCGGTGCCGCCCCAGTGCTCAGTGAGCAAGTCGCGAGCACGCTGGAAGTCGACCTTGCTGCGCACATCCAGCTCGATCGCCATGGCGCTGACACCACTGCCATCGAGTTCCAAAGCCAACTGTTGCACGCCATCGAGGCGCACATCCGCCAGACCGACGCGATACCCCGCCGCATGCAGACGCCGGGCGATGCACTCGCCCAGCCCGCGCGAGGCACCCGTTACGAGGGCTACTCGACTCATGATGTTGTCCTCACAAAAGGAAGCCGAGCGCGCTCAGGCTGTCGGTGGAGTTGATCAGCCGCACCACTTTGCGCTCCAACGTAGGCACACCATCGGTGAAACGAATGCGGTGGTTCAGGTCAGCCACAAACGGCGTGTGTACGCCGCGCTTGTAGGCGTACAGCAACTGCGCCGAATTGACTTCGACGATGTCACCGGCCGCTTCCACCAGGCGGAAACGCGAGATCGTGCGGATGGTTTTCGCCGCGTCCACCGCCGACGGTGAGTAGCCGGCGGTCAGGCGTTCGATGCGCAGGTCACGCATGCGCGCATCGTCGTAGGCGTAGTTGAGGGTCGCTTCGAAATCTTCGGTGTCCGGGTCGATCGGCACGATGTACTTGCCGCTTTCGCTCCACAGGGTCGCCCATTCGGCGTAGTTCTTGTGGTCGAGCAGTTCGGCTTCGCGCCAGATGAATTCGATGGCCTGGGCCAACGGGCCGGAAAAACCGTTCAGGGTGTCGTGATTGCTCATTGGCTCATCATCCTTTTCCACATATCGTAGGCACCGCGCATGCCGCCTTCGTCGGTGGCGTGGCTGACCTTGTCGCCGTTTTCAGCGGTGATTTCGCGGTTCAGGCCGCGGTTGACCAGGATCGGCGCATCGACGCCGGCATATGAGCCGCGCTGTACGCGGTCCCAGGCTTCGGCATCGTCAGGGCTGCCGAAACCGAACGGGCCCTGGAAGTGTTCGTGGATGCGCATGCGTTCGCGGTTGGCGATTTCCGGGCCGCCGTCCATGCCGAGGGCAACGTGACGGATCTCGGTTTCGGTGACCGACACCGGGCGCAGCACGCGCAAGAACGACATCGACATCGCCACGTTGGGGAACAGGTTCAGGTTAAAACCGGCGCCATGCAGCGAGCGTACGATGCGACGAACCTGATCGGCCGGCAGGGTTTTCGACAGTTCTTCGGTCACATGGGCGAAACGCTCCTGCAACTGTTCGGTGCCGTCGTCGTGATCGAGGTCGACGTGCTCCGGCACCATGACCATCACGCTGTGGCCGTTGCCCAGGGAGTGGGTGACGGCTTGTTCGTCGGTCATGAACGAGAGCATTTCCGAGGTTTCTTCATCCACCGACGACATGAACGACTTGTGCACGATCGGGAAGTGATAACCGTCGGTGGTGTTTTCCAGCTGGATCTTCCAGTTGCCCTTGAAGCTGAACTTGTGTTCGCCCTGGGTCTTGATCGGATAGCCGGCGCCCTGCTTCATGAACAGGTCCATCCAGTGCTTGGCCCCGCCGAGGAAGTCTTCCAGCGGTTCGATCTCGTCGTTGTAGCTGGCGAACACCATGCCGGCGTAGCTCTCGACACGCAGGCTGGTCAGCGGCAGTTCGGATTTCTCCAGGATGCCTTCGTAGCCATCCGGATACGGCAGCGCACGCAGCTTGCCGTCCAGGCCATAGGACCAGCTGTGGTACGGGCAGGTGAAACCGGTGGCGTTGCCCTTGTGCTTCTCGCACACGGTGGCGCCACGGTGGCGGCAACGGTTTTCCAGCACGTTGATGTTGTTCTTCTTGTCGCGCACGACGATCACCGGGCGACGGCCGATGGTGGCGGTCTTGAAGTCGCCGGAATTGCGCACTTCGCTTTCGTGGGCAACCCACACCCAGGTGCGGTAGAAAATCTTGTCCAGCTCGGCTTCGAACAGCGCCGGGTCGTTGTACAGCGAGACGTCGACGCGGTCATGCCGGACCAGGTCTTCGGGGCTTTTCGACGATGCGATCAGCTGATATTCATGAGTGCTCATGCGGTTCTCCTCATGGCTTCTTTTTATGATTTGTTGTTAGCCGCGTGTACCGGCCATGCTCTGTTGCAGCTGCGCACCGAAGGCGCAGACCAGCTCGTCCTGACCTTTACGACCGACGATTTGCAGGCCGACTTTCAATCCGCCGCAATCGAGTTCCACCGGCACTGTCAGGGCCGGGTGGCCGCTGAGGTTGAAAGGCCGTACCAGCGGGGTCATGCCGGCCACGGCTTTGCTGCCGGCGCGGGCTTCGCTGAGGGTCGGCGGCAGTGTTGGCAAGGTCGGCAGCAGCAATACGGCGAAGTCTTCCAGCGCTGCGTCCACTTGCTGGGTGAACGCCGTGCGCACGGCTTCGGCCTGGGCCAGGTCTTGACGCGTGGTGCGGCTGGCCGCCAGCAGACGTGTTTCCACATCGGAGCCGATCAGGCCCTTGCCGGTCAGATGGCCGAACGCCGCCCAGTTTTCGAAATTGATCACGGTCAGGCCGGCCGCGAACGCCGCTTCGAACTCGCTCAGGTGCAGGTTGCTTCGACGCCATCCGGCGCGGTCCGCGGCGGCACCCAGGCTGGCTTGCAGGTGCGAATCGCAGGCCACCTCGAGAAAGCCGACCCTGGCGCCGTCACCTGGCAGGCCTTGAGCGGTAAAGCCCGGGCAGATCACCTGCATCGCGGCGATCAGGTCGTCCATGCTTTTGGCGAACGGCCCGACGCAATCGAGGCTCGATTCCAACGGATGGGCACCGACACGGCTGACGCGACCATATGTCGGCTTGAGCCCGGCAATGCCGCAGCACGCTGCCGGCACCCGCACCGAACCACCGGTGTCGGTGCCGATGGCGATGTCCGCCAGGCCTGCCGCGACCGCCGAAGCCGAACCGCTGGACGAGCCGCCAGGCACACGATCCGGCGCTTGCGGATTGA
The DNA here is from genome assembly GCF_002303925.1 of Pseudomonas sp. ACN8. Classification (GTDB taxonomy): domain Bacteria; phylum Pseudomonadota; class Gammaproteobacteria; order Pseudomonadales; family Pseudomonadaceae; genus Aquipseudomonas. The sequence continues at coordinate 29,494 of NZ_MRCS01000059.1, read as the reverse complement.
TCGGTGTGCCGGTCCAGTCGTTGATGCCGGTCACGCCGAACGCCAGTTCATGCAGGTTGGTCTTGCCGACGATCTGCCAGCCGGCGTCGAGGATCGCATCGACCACTTCGGCGTTTTTCGTCGCCGCCGGTGCATCGGCAAAGGCGCGGCTGCCCGAGCGGGTCGGATGGCCGGCGATGTCGATGGAGTCCTTGATGGCGACGCGTTTGCCATTGCCACCGAGGAGGAATTCGCTGATGAAAGTACTCATGCATTGAGTTCCGTGTTGAACAAGCGTTGCGTGCGGAAATGCGCGATCAACCAGGTGCCGTCGACACAACGGAAATCGATGTTCAGTCGCGTGCCAAACAGCTCGTGGCGGCCATCGGCGTAGGTGGAAATCTGCTGCATGATCCACTGACCTTGTGCCTCGCTGCCGTCAACCACGATCGACTCGCTGGTGAGGAAATGCAGGTTCAGCTTGAAGTGGTCGGACGGAGGCAAGTAACCGCCGACAAACGCCGCCACCGCCGCACGCCCCTGGTGCTGACCGAAGGTTTGCGCGGTCTGGGTGCCGAGGCCTTCCCAGATCGCATCTTCGGTGAACAACCGGGCCAGATCGCTGACATGCGTGACCGCTCTCGGCACATCGCACAGATCCATGTAGCGCGCCAACAAGCGCCGCACTGCACTTTCCCCTTCGAGCTTCGCCAGATCTCCTTCGAGCGTCGCCAGACGCTGCAGCAAGGCCTCGTTCATGGCTTACACCTTGGCCGCGTCAGGAATGGTCAGCGGGCGACCGATGCGCGCTTCGATCTTCGCGTAGCGCCAAAGGTTGTACTGGCCGACCGGCGTGGTGCGGAACAGGTTGCAGGCGTCGATCACCGACTGGTGACAGTCGACGTCGGCCATGATGTACACGGTCCATGGCGAGGTGGTGGACGGGCCGACCATCAAACGGTCGTCGTCCATCGCGCCGAGCACGGTGATACCGGGCATGGCGCCGAGGTCACCCATCATCTGGCTGAAGCCTTTCCACACGCTCAGGCCTTCGCCGGTGGGCAGGTCGAAAAAGTTCTGGGTGATGCCGATGCAGAAGACGACGCGCAATGGCTCTTGGGTGGTTTGCGACATGGGTGCGATTCCTTGAAAAAGTAAGGGGGATTCAGATGTAGCCCGGGAACGGCGGGACGCCGAGGAACACCGAGCCGGCGCCGTCGTACAGGCCTTCGCTGAGGAAGGCGTGCTGGGTCACCACCATCGAGTCGCGCAGGTAGCGTTGCAGCGGATGGCGCAGGTAAATGGCGGTGGTGCCGGCCAGGCCGTAGGCGCTCTGCACCACCTCGGCACCGGCCTGGGACACGTGAATCGCCGACAGGCGCAACAGGCTGGTCTGCTCCGGGGTGACCGGGTTACCGGCCAGGATCGAGTTCCACACCTGTTCGGTGGCGTTGTAGAAGAAACCGCGGGCGGCGCTGAGCTTGGCTTCAGCCTTGGCGATCTCGATGCGCACGTAGGCGCGATCGGACAGTTTCGGCGCGCCGGTGATGCCGCTGCCGCCAGCCATGCGGCTGATTTCGTCGAGGGCCGCACGGGCCAGGCCGAGGTTGACCACTGCCAGCACTTGCGCGGCGTAGGCAATCGACGGGTAGCGGAACAGCGGCTCGTCGATGGTCGCGGCACCGCCACGGATGAACGTCCAGCGCTCGTCAACGTGTTTGTCGGTCACCCGCAGGTCATGGCTGCCGGTGCCCTTGAGGCCGACCACTTCCCAGTTTTCGACGATGTCTACCTGCTTCGGGCGGAACACAGCGGTGCGCGGCTTGCCGCCGGCAGCGCCGATACCAACGCCCAACAGGTCTGCGCCTTTGCAGCCGCTGGCGAATTTCCAGGTGCCGTTGACCTGATAGCCGCCTTCCACGGCCTCGGCCGGTTGCAAGGGGAACAGGCCGCCGGCGAATACCAGGTCAGGGCTTTCGGCGTAGAGCTCCGCCAGGGTTTCCCGTGGCAAGGCTGCCAGATAGACACCGGCGCTGCCGAAGCTGGCCACCCAGCCCGCCGAGCCGTCGGCTTCGGAGATGCGTTCGACCATTTGCAGGAACAGCGACGGTGCCAGGGCATCGCCGCCGAAGCATTTCGGCGTGGCAGCGCGGTAGATGCCCACCTGCTTGAAGCGCTCGATCATGTCCCGAGGCACGTGGGAGCCGGCGTCGAATTCCTCGCGACGCTGGCGAACCTCATCCAGCACTTGCTGAAATAGCTGACTCTCGACCATTGGCACGACCGGGGCGGTCACAGGGTCTTGTTGTGCGACAGCTGAACGCAGCATGGGCTAGTTCTCCGTTTTGATTATTGTTAGTGGGCTCCGCTGCTCCCTGTAGGAGCGAGCCTGCTCGCGAAAAACGTCTGGACAACACGGTCATTCAGACAGGACGCGTTTTCGTTGACGTCCATCGCGAGCAGGCTCGCTCCTACAGGATCTGTGTGGTCGCCCTTGCATTGCGGTCCAGTGTAAAAACCGCATCCGGTCGCCACTATTGGTGCGTGCAGCCCCCCGACTAAAGAAAACCCCTAGGCCGACACCCCTTACCTCTGAGCGCATCCCGCTGTGCGAGCAGGTATAAAACGCCATACTGCAAATCTCTGCCGCCAGGGGCCGTGCGATGTACCAGCCAAAACCGAACGACTTTTATGCGCTGATCGAAGCCATGCCGCTGTGCATCATTCTTCATGACGCGCACACCAAGGAAATTCTCTGGGCCAACGCCGCTGCCCTGGCGGCGCTCGGCTTTACCCTGGAAGAACTGACGCCGCTCAAGGCCCCGGACATGACCCGCGACGCACCGAAGTACCGGCGCTCGGTGGGCTTGCGCTGGCTGGAAGGTGCCGCGCGCACCGGACAACGGGCCATCGAGTGGTGCTATCGCTCCAAGCAAGGGGTGGAGATTCTTTCCGAGGCGGTGGCGACCCTGGTGCACCTGGACGGTCGTGATGTGTTGATGGTGCAGTTCCGCGACATTTCCAGGGAGGACAAGGTCAAGCGCGACCTCAAGCGTTTCGAGAGCCGGCTCAAGGCTTTCATGCAGGACCTGGCCGAAGGCGTGGCGGTGCTCGGTCCCGAGGGCGACATTCGTTTTATCAGCGACTCCGGCGCGCACCTGCTCAACAGCGAAGTGCACAAGCTGATGGGCAAGAACTTCCTGGCCTGGTGCGACGACGCATCCGGTCAGCGCCTGTTGCAACAGCTGGCCCATGAGACGCCGGAGCACGCGCCGTTCAACGTGCACTACAAGGTGCAGCGCCGCGATGGCGAGTGGCGCTGGCATCACGCAACGTGCCGCTACATCGAGATCGAGGACGATCTGGTCGGCCATCTGCTGCTGTTCCGCGATGTGACCGAACAGGTGCTGGCCGAAGAGGCGCGGCGGGTCAGCGAGCAGAAACTCGAATACCTGGCGCGCTACAACGCCATGGGGGAAATGGCCGTGGCGATTGCCCACGAATTGAGTCAGCCATTGGCCGCGACCCGCAACTTTATTGAAGGCGCGGTGATTCGCCTGGGCAACACCGGCGAAACCGATCAAGGCGTCGCCTGGGGTTTGCAGAGTGCGGTACGGCAAATCGAGCACGCCTCGTTGATCATCAAGAGCGTGCGCGATTACGTGGTCAAGCTGGAGCAAAGCGAAGAGCTGGTCGACCTCAATGAACTGCTGCGCGAAACCCGCTACTTCATCAGCCTGCGGGCCGATCCGAGCCTGGTGCGCGTGGAAATCGTCACCGCGTCCGAACCGCTGCGGGTGAGTTGCGAGAAGGTGCTGATCGGCCAGGTAATCCTCAACCTGGCGTTCAACGCCATTGAAGAAATGGCCGACCTGCCTACTGAGCGTCGGTTGCTACGCGTCCATGCCAGCCGCGAGAACGACGTGGCCCTGGTGCGCATTGAAGACAGCGGGCGCGGCATCCAGGCCCAGGCGCAAGAGAAGCTGTTCGACGGCTTTTTCTCGTCCAAGGTCAGCGGCAACGGCATTGGCCTGGCGCTGTGCAAGAACATCATCGGCCGCCACCGTGGCGATATCTGGGCGCAAAACCTGGAGCCGTGTGGCGCGGTGTTCAGCTTCTCCCTTCCCCTCTTATCGTCTCCCTACCCCCTGTAGGAGCGAGCTTGCTCGCGATGGACGTGAACGAAAATGCGTCCTGTCTGAATGACTACGGTTACCGGACATTTTTCGCGAGCAAGCTCGCTCCTACAAAATGCTTTATGACACTGGCACAGACACACAAACACTTGGCAGGCAGGGCAATTCTCCCGATCGCGGGGCACGGCAGAATCAAAGGGTAAAAATCTGCCAAAGCACCCGCGATCCGCGTTACCAACAATTCAGGAAGTTCCCCTTATGCGAACAAACAGGATCTCCGTACAGTCAGCGCTAGGCCTGAGCCTGCTTGTACTCGGTTTGAACAGTGCCCGCGCGGATTTGCCCGCCGGTACGATTGGCCAGACCGTTCTGGCGTTTCCACCCGAAGCTCACCGCGCGTTCGTCATCGACGTCGAGTTCGAAAGCTTCGTGGCTGGCCGCGTGACCGTGGTCGACCCGGACCAGAAGCGCATCCTCGGCATGGTGCCGACCGGTTTCGCTGCGCCGTCGACCCTGAGTCACGACAAGAAAACCCTCTACAGTGCGGACATCTGGTATTCCCGCGGCACCCGCGGTACCCGCACCGACGTGCTGACAGCCTGGGACAGCTCGACCCTGTCGCCCGCCTGGGAAGTGCTGATTCCAAACAAACGCGCCGAATCGCTGACCCAGCGTTACTCGCTCAAGCCGAGTGGCGACGACAAGTTCGTCTACGTCTACAACTTCACCCCGTCGACGTCGGTGACCGTGGTCGATACCCAGGCCAAGGCCGTTGCCACGGAAATCGCCATCCCCGGTTGCGTGCTCAACTACCCGGTCGGCAACCGCCGCTTCGCCTCGCTGTGCGGCGACGGCAGCCTGCAGGTGGTGACCCTCAACGATCAGGGCCAGGAAACCGCGCGCAGTCGCACGCCGTTCTTTGATCCGAACGCGGAAAAACTGGTAGAGCGCGCCGTCAACGTCGGCGACACCTACTACTTCACCACCACGACCGGCACCGTACGCCCGGTGGATTTCGCCGGTGATGCGCCGAAAGTCCTGCCTTCCTGGTCGCTGGTTTCCGACGAGGAAAAGAAAGCCGGTTGGGCGCCGGGGGGCTGGCAGTTGATGGCCGTGGCACCGAAGCTGGACCGCCTGTACGTGCTGATGCACGACGCCCACGAAGCCATGAAGTGGGAAGACCCGAGTCCGCTGATCTGGGCCTTTGACCTCAAGTCCCACAAGAAAGTCGCGACCCTGGAAGCACCGGTTCCGGTGTGGAGCATGCAGGCCACTGGCGACGACAAACCGCTGTTGCTCGGCACCGACGTGGAAGGCGGTTTGCAGATTTTCGATCTGAAGACCAACAAGCTCACCGGCAGCATGCCGAAAGTCGCCAAAACCGCGACTCAGGTCCTGAGCTACTGAGAGGTTCGCCATGCACACAGATCCGATCTTCATCATTGCCAGCGCCATCGCCATCGCGGTGTTGCTGGCCAGCGCCGCGACCCACAAGGTGCGCGCGCCGGCCCGCTTCGCCCGGCAACTGGCGGACTATCAACTGCTGCCCGAGGCGCTGGTGCGCCCCACGGCACGGCTGGTGCCGCTGCTGGAACTGGCCATCGCCTTTGCCCTGCTGGTGCCGGTCAGCCGCGGTTATGCCGCGCTGAGCGCCGCCAGCCTGTTGGCCCTGTACGCCGCCGCCATCGGCATCAACCTGTGGCGCGGTCGCGCGGACATCGACTGCGGTTGCGCCGGTCCCGACCAGGCACAGCCACTGCGTCCGGTGCTGCTGGCACGTAACAGCGCACTGGTGCTACTTGCGCTGGTGGCCAGCGTGGCGCCGGTTGCCCGCGACCTGAACCTGTTCGATGGCTTCGTGACCCTGGCCGCCGCCGCGGTCGCGCTGCTCATCTACGCCGCGGCCGATGGCCTGCTGGCGAACTCCCCTCTTCTGCTCAAATTGATTGGTAGGTAATCGAAATGGAAGGCTTGATTGTTTCCAACGTTCTGCTCTGGGTGCTGCTGGTGGCCGTGGCGTTTGTCGTCATGGGCCTGGTGCGGCAGATTGGCGTGCTGCACGGGCGCCTGGCGCCGGCCGGCGCGTTGATGGTGGACAAAGGCGTGGCGGTCAATGAACCCGCGCCGCAAGTCACCGCCAGCGACCGTCACGGTCGCCCGGTGAACTTCGGTTATGCCGGCGAGAAATCGCAACTGCTGTTCTTCCTCTCGCCGACCTGCCCGATCTGCAAATCGCTGCTGCCGGCGATCAAATCCATCGCCAGGGAGCAGGCAGGCAACCTCGACGTAGTGTTCGTCAGCGACGGCGACATGGACGCCCAGCAAGCGCTGATCCGTGAGCACAAACTGGAAGACGCGACTTATGTGGTCGGCCCGGAAGTGGGCATGACCTACCAGATTGGCAAGCTGCCGTACGCCGCGCTGATCGACAAGGCCGGCACCCTGCGCGCCAAAGGCCTGGTCAACTCCCGCGAGCACCTGGACAGCCTGTTCGAAGTCGAGCACCTCAAGCACGCCACGCTGCAGCAGTACCTCAATGCCCAACCGCACACCCAAGATCACGACCACAGCCACGGCCATAGCCACTGATAAGGCAGGGAGACCTTTATGAAACTGCTGGATCTGTTGTTTGAGCGTTCGTCCCGCCGTGTCGCCGACACCACTTCGCGCCGCAAACTGCTGGCACGCATGGGTTCACTGATGGTGGCCGGTGCCGCCCTGCCCCTGCTGCTACCGCTGGACCGCACCAGCAAGGCCCTGGCCGCGGAGCCTGCACAGGCCGGTGACCCCGGTGATCCGAACAGCTGCGACTACTGGCGCTACTGCTCCATCGACGGCTTTCTGTGCAGCTGCTGCGGCGGGTCGGTGACGTCCTGCCCACCGGGCACCGAAGCCTCGCAAGTGACCTGGATCGGCACCTGCCGCAACCCGGCCGACGGCAAGGACTACATCATTTCGTACAACGACTGCTGCGGTAAGCAAAGCTGCGCCCAGTGCGCCTGCACCCGTAACGACAGTGAAGAACCGGCCTACCGCCCGTTCAACAACAACGATGTGAACTGGTGCCTGGCCGCCAAATCCCACATCTACCACTGCACCGTTTCGGTCATCCGCGGCGTCGCCGTTTAAAAAACGCGCTTTGCGCCGGTTGTTCGCGCAATCGGCGCTTTTTTTCTGTGGCGGCTTTTCTTTTTTTAGCTGTTCTCTGTACCTCTATACCTCTGTAGGAGCGAGGCTGCTCGCGAAAAACTCAAAGGCGACGCGTTAAATCAGACAGCACGCGTTATCGTTGACGCCCTTCGCGAGCAGGCTCGCTCCTACAGGGATGCAGAGCCAAACCGGTCATCAGCGGAGTTGGGTTACATGCGTAGTTTGATTTTACTCGGTCTCGTCTGCGCCCTTGGCGCCCCGCTCGCCCATGCCCGGGCCATTCCCGACCCGAACCAGCATCACGCGCCGGGCAATGAATCACTGCAAACCCCGATCGCCCAGGCCGGTTATGGCGTCGGCGTGAACTACCAGCTGCAATGCGCCGGTTGCCACCTGGGCGACGGCAGCGGTTCCGCCGCCAACGACACGCCACGGATGAAAGGCTTTGTCGGCAACTTCCTCAAAGTCCCCGGTGGCCGCGAATTCCTCGTGCGGGTGCCGGGCATGTCGCAGTCGGCGTTGAACAACGCGCAACTGGCGGACTTGCTCAATTGGCTGATGCGGGAAGACGGCATGGCGGGCAAAAGCGTGCCGGCCGACTATCAGCCTTACACTGCCGAAGAAGTCACGGCATTGCGCGCCAAGACCATGCTCAACCTGCCCGGCACCCGTAGCGAGTTGATCAAGGCCATGCGTGCCCAGGGCATCGCGATCGATGACGGGATGAATGACTGAGAACGCCTTGCCGATGGACGCATTGACGGCAAATAAGTAACGTAACCGGTGCTGTTTTCGAACCTGGAAAATCGAAAAGGGAGTTTGCATCGTGACCGAAGAGACAAAAACCAAAGGACCGGCTTCGTATTTCCCGTCCATCGAAAAAAAGTATGGGCAGCCGATCAGCCATTGGCTGGACCTGCTCAAGACCGTCAGCGACAAGAAACACATGGAGATGGTGGCCTGGCTCAAAGCCGAACACGGCATGGGCCATGGCCACGCCAATGCGCTGGTTGCCTATCATCTGGCAGCCACCAAAAGCGCCTAGCCATGCGCTGTCGGTGGTACCGGGTAAAACCGGCACCACCATCAACCCGCTGTTGCCCTATCCTTTCATCCAACCCGTCACGCCGGACATCGACCATGTCAGCCCCCGAATCCGCCCTCCTCGACAGCTGGCACCACAACGCCCAAAGCTGGATCGACGCCATCCGCAGCGGCAGCATCGAAAGCCGTCAAACGGTCACCGACCAGGCCATCCTGCTGGCGGTGCTGGGTCGTCAGCCCGAACGTGTGCTTGACCTGGGTTGCGGCGAAGGCTGGTTGTTGCGCGCGCTGGCAGACCGGGGTATCGAGGCGGTCGGTGTGGATGGCGATGCGACGCTGGTGGAGGCGGCGCGAGCGGCGGGCGCTGCGCCGGTGCATTTGGCGAGCTATGAACAACTGACTGAAGCGAAAGTCGACATCGGCCGCGACTACAACCTGATCTGCGCCAACTTCGCCCTGCTGCACCAGGACATCATCCCCCTGCTCGCCGCCATGAACACCCTGCTCGCCCCGGGTGGCGCGCTGGTGATCCAGACGCTGCACCCGTGGGTGGCTGCGGCGGGCGACTATCAGGATGGTTGGCGGGAAGAAACTTTCACAGCGTTCAAGGGGCAGTGGCAGCCCATGCCCTGGTATTTCCGTACCCTGTCCAGTTGGCTGATTGCGCTGGACATGGCCGGCTTTGCATTGGCCGGTTTGCAGGAGCCACAGCACCCGCAAAGCCCCGTGCCACAGTCATTGCTATTGGTGGCCGAACCACGTCTGTAGGAGCGAGCCTGCTCGCGATGAGGTCGGCACATTCGACATCAATGTCGTTTGACACTCAGTCATCGCGAGCAGGCTCGCTCCCACAGGTTTCAGTGGCTGTACGCAACATCTGCGAACCACCCAAATCATTGTGGGAGCGAGCCTGCTCGCGATGAGGTCGGCACATTCGACATCGATGTCGCCTGACACTCCGCCTTCGCGAGCAGGCTCGCACACAGGTTCAGCGGCTGTACGCAAAATCTGCGAACCACCCAAATCATTGTGGGAGCGAGCTTGCCCGCGATGAGGTCGGCACATTCGACATCGATGTCGTTTGACACTCAGTCATCGCGAGCAGGCTCGCTCCCACAGGTTTCAGTGGCTGTACGCAAAATCTGCGAACCCCCCAAATCATTGTGGGAGCGAGCTTGCTCGCGATGAGGTCGGCACATTCGACATCGATGTCGCCTGATATTCCGCCTTCGCGAGCAGGCTCGCCCACAGGTTTCAGTGGCTGTACGCAAAATCTGCGAACCACCCAAATCATTGTGGGAGCGAGCTTGCTCGCGATGAGGTCGGCACATTCGACATCGATGTCGTTTGACACTCAGTCATCGCGAGCAGGCTCGCTCCCACAGGTTTCAGTGGCTGTACGCAACATCTGCGAACCACCCAAATCATTGTGGGAGCGAGCCTGCTCGCGATGAGGTCGGCACATTCGACATCAATGTCGTTTGACACTCAGTCATCGCGAGCAAGCCCGCTCCTACAGGTTCAGTGGCGTACACACTAAAGCGTCAGGCCCATTCTTTGCGCAGATGGCGCGCAGCGTTGACCATGTGCACCAGCGCCGCTTCGGTTTCCGGCCAGCCGCGGGTTTTCAGGCCGCAGTCCGGGTTGACCCACAGGCGGTCGGCGGGAATGCGCTTGGCGGCCTTGCGTAGCAGGTTGGCCATTTCCGAGGAGTCCGGCACCCTTGGCGAATGGATGTCGTACACGCCCGGGCCGATTTCGTTCGGGTAGGCGAAGGCTTCGAACGCGTCCAGCAGTTCCATGTCCGAGCGCGAGGTTTCGATGGTGATCACGTCGGCATCCATGGCGGCGATGGACTCGATCACATCGTTGAACTCGCTGTAGCACATGTGGGTGTGGATCTGGGTTTCGTCACGCACACCAGAGGCGCACAGGCGGAACACTTCGGTCGCCCAGTCCAGATAGTGCTGCCACTGCGCCCGGCGCAATGGCAGGCCTTCGCGGAACGCGGCTTCGTCGACCTGCACGATCTTGATCCCGGCGGCTTCCAGGTCCACCACTTCATCACGGATCGCCAGCGCCAGTTGGCGGGCCTGCACTTCGCGGGTCACGTCTTCGCGCGGGAACGACCACATCAGCATGGTCACGGGACCGGTCAACATGCCCTTCATCACCTTGTCGGTGAGGCCCTGGGCATAGCGGATCCACTCCACGGTCATGGCTTTCGGGCGGCTCAGGTCGCCGAAGATCACCGCCGGTTTCACACAGCGCGAACCGTAGCTCTGGACCCAGCCGAAACGGGTGAACACGTAGCCGTCGAGTTGCTCGGCGAAGTATTCGACCATGTCGTTGCGCTCGGCTTCACCGTGCACCAGCACGTCCAGGCCCAGCTGCTCCTGCACGTGCACGGCGTGACGAATCTCGCTGTGCATGGCTTCGGTGTATTCGGCTTCGGTCAGCTTGCCTTGCTTGAACGACTGGCGAGCCAGTCGGATCGACGCGGTTTGCGGGAACGAACCGATGGTGGTGGTCGGGAACAGCGGCAGGTTCAGGCCGGCGCGCTGTTTCTCGATACGCTGGGCAAACGGCGAGTGACGCTGGCTGTCCTGGGCGGTGATGGCAGCAACCCGCGCCTGCACGGCTGGCTTGTGAATGCGTGGCGACGCAGCACGGCTGGCCTGCACCGCGCGGCTTTGAGTCAGCGCTTCAAGCACCTTCGGCGCTTCCGGCGCGTTGACCGCCTGAGCCAGCACCGCGACTTCTTCACACTTCTGCACGGCAAACGCCAGCCAGCTTTTCAGTTCGGCATCGAGCTTGTCTTCACGACCCAGGTCAACCGGGCTGTGCAGCAGCGAGCAGGATGGCGCGACCCACAGGCGATCACCCAGACGCTCATGAGCATGCTGCAGTGTGACCAAAGCGTTTTCCAGGTCGCAGCGCCAGACGTTACGGCCGTTGACCACCCCCAGCGACAAAACTTTGTAGGCCGGCAGACGATCGAGGATGGTCGGGAATTGCTCCGGTGCGCGCACCAGATCGATGTGCAGGCCGTCCACCGGCAGATTGGCGGCCAGGCCCAGATTCTCTTCCAGCCCACCGAAGTAAGTGGCGACCAGTTTCTTCAGCGGGTCTCGCTGAATCAGGTTGTAGGCCCGCTCAAAGGCATTTTTCCATTCCTGTGGCAGGTCGAGCACCAGGATCGGCTCATCGATTTGCACCCACTCGACGCCCTGTGCCGCCAGGCGCTGGAAGATCTGGCCGTACAGCGGCAACAGACGATCCAGCAGCTCAAGCTTGTCGAATTCGGCGCCCTTGGCCTTGCCCAGCCACAGGTAAGTCAACGGGCCGATGATCATCGGCTTAACGTTATGGCCCAGTGCGCGGGCTTCTTCGACTTCTTCGAACAACTGGTCCCAGCCGAGCTGGAACTGCTGATCGGTGCTGAATTCAGGGACAAGGTAGTGATAGTTGGTGTCGAACCACTTGGTCATTTCCTGGGCATGCGCGCCGCCGCAGCAACTGTCGCTCACGCCGCGCGCCATGCCGAACAGGGTTTGCAGGCTGGCCTTGCCATCGTGCGGGCGAAAACGCTCAGGGATCACACCGAACATCAACGAATGGGTCAGTACCTGGTCGTACCAGGCGAAGTCACCGACCGGCAGCAGTTCGATGCCGGCCTTTTTCTGCAAGTCCCAGTGGGTCTTGCGCAGGTCGCGGCCCACGGTGCGCAGACCGGCTTCGTCGAGCTCGCCCTTCCAGAACGCCTCTTGCGCCTTTTTCAGTTCACGGTCGCGACCAATGCGCGGAAATCCAAGGGAATGGGCCACAGCCATGTCAAATAACTCCAATGCGTTCAATGGGGCCATTGTCGACAGTGCAGGCGAGTGAGACAAACTCATTTTAATCGCGATGATCACAAGTTATTCTCATGTTCAATGACGCCGCACATGAACACCTGACCCGGTGTGATCGAACCGTGGCGTATGCGTAAGCCGAGTGTCGATGGCATCATCACCCGCTACGAAGGTTTCGATGCCCGCCACCCCCTCTGATCGGCTAAGGAATAGTCCCGATGCGTATCAAGACACTGCCGGCCCGTGCCACGGCGTTCTACCCGAACGCCACAGCGCAGACCGCCGGGATCAGCCAATGACGGCCATTTTTCGGCCGCGTCCGACGTTGATCTTTCTAACGCTGTTGTTGGTCCTGGTGTTCTGGCTGTCCCTGGCCCTCGGGCCGGTCAGCCTGCCGCTGGGCGATACCTTGCTGGGCGGGATGCGCCTGCTCGGGTTGCCACTTGACGGTGGCAACACGCAGCAGGCGGAGCTGATCCTCGGGCAGATCCGCTTGCCGCGCAGTCTGCTCGGTATCGCCGTCGGTTCGGTACTGGCGTTGTCCGGCGTGGCGATGCAGGGGTTGTTCCGAAATCCCTTGGCTGATCCGGGTCTGGTCGGCGTCTCGGGTGGTGCCGCGCTCGGTGCCGCCCTGGCCATCGTCGGCGGCAGCCTGCTCGGTGGCTTGCCGCCGGCGATCGAACCTTATCTGCTGTCGGTCAGCGCCTTCGCCGGTGGCTTGATCGTCACGGCAGTGGTGTATCGATTTGGTCGTCGCAACGGGCAAACCGACGTGGCCACCATGCTCTTGGCGGGTGTGGCGATGACGGCGATGGCCGGTGCCGGGGTCGGTTTGTTCACCTACCTGGCCGATGATGCGACCTTGCGCACCCTGACGTTCTGGAACCTGGGCAGCCTCAACGGTGCCAGTTACCCGCGCTTGTGGCCGTTGCTGATCGTCACCCTGGGCGTGGCATTGTGGTTGCCCCGTCGGGCGGCGGCGCTCAATGCAATGCTGCTGGGTGAATCGGAAGCGCGTCACCTGGGCTTCGACATCGAGCGGATCAAGCTTGAGCTGGTGTTGTGCACGGCGCTCGGCGTCGGCGCGGCCGTCGCGGCGGCCGGCCTGATCGGCTTTATCGGTCTGGTGGTGCCGCATCTGATGCGCCTGCTCGTCGGCCCGGATCACCGGGTGTTGCTGCCCGCGTCGTTGCTGGCCGGTGCCAGCCTGCTGTTGCTGGCCGATCTGGCGGCGCGTTTGTTGTTGGCGCCGGCCGAATTGCCAATCGGCATCGTGACTGCACTGATCGGCGCTCCGTTCTTTCTATATCTGTTGGTACGAGGGCGTTCCTGATGCTGCGGGCAAACAACCTGCTGGTACGTCGTGGCAACCGCACGGTCCTGGCGAACATCGATATCGAGTTACGCCCCGGTGAAGTGCTGGGTGTGCTGGGGCCCAATGGCGCCGGCAAAAGCACCCTGCTCTGCGCTTTATGCGGCGAACTGGCAACCAGCGAAGGCAGGGTCAGCCTCGACGAGCGTCCACTCGCCGACTGGCCGGGTCAGGAGCGGGCCAAACGCCTGGCGGTGCTGCCGCAGAGTTCGAGCCTGAACTTTGCGTTTTCGGTCAATGAAGTCGTCGGCATGGGTCGTTTGCCCCACACCAGCGGTCGGGTGCGCGACGCCGAAATCGTCGCCGAGGCGCTCAAAGCCGCCGACGCCCTTCATCTTGCCGGACGCAGCTACCTGGCCCTCTCCGGCGGTGAACGCCAGCGCGTGCATCTGGCGCGGGTGCTGGCTCAGCTCTGGCCAGGTGCGGCAGGGCAAACCCTGCTGCTCGATGAACCGACGTCAATGCTCGATCCGCTGCACCAGCACACCATTTTGCAAGCCGTGCGTGACTTCGCCGAACGCGGCGCCGCGGTGCTGGTGATCCTGCACGACCTCAATCTGGCCGCACGTTACTGCGATCAACTGCTGTTGTTGCAACAGGGCCTGCCCCACGCCTACGGTCCACCGGCCGAGGTGCTGACCGCCGAAGCGCTGGCAGCGGTCTATGGGTTGGAGGTACTGATTCACCAGCATCCGGAACGCGGCCACCCATTGATCATCGCGCGCTGATACCGCCCCCTCCTCTGTCATCGAGGGGGGGCAACTATCCAATAAGGAAAACCGATGCGCTTTCTGTTGCTCTGTGCATTCAGCCTGTTGGCGGCCTGCCAAACCCATCAAGTCACACCACCGCCGGCGCCGATCGCCCCGCAAGGCCGTGATCACACCGACCTCGGAGTCATCCGTGAACTCGCCACGGGCCGTACGCTGACGCCGCAAGCACTGGTCGAACGCCTGGCCGCTGCCCCACGTGTTCTGGTCGGTGAACAACACGACAACCCGGACCACCACGCCCTGCAATTGTGGCTGCTGCGCGAACTGGCGGCCCAACGGGCCCAGGGCAGCCTGTTGCTGGAGATGCTCAATCCCGATCAACAGGCCAGGGTCGATGCCGCGCAGGCCGCAACCCGCGCAGACCAGCCACCGGCCGATGCGTTCAAGGCACTGGTCTGGCAGGCCAATTGGGACTGGAGCGTCTATGGCGCACTTGTCACCTACGCGCTGCGGCAACCGTATCCGCTGCTGGCGGCGAACCTGGACCGCGCGCAGATCATGCAGATTTACAAACAGCGCCCGGTACTCACGGGGCAAGCGTCCACCACCCAACAGGTGCAGGCGACGTTGCTGGACGACATTCGCGAATCCCATTGCGGCTTGCTGCCCGAAGCGCAGATGCCCGCCATGCTCGCCGTGCAGCAACAGCGTGACCGGCGCATGGCCGAACGCCTGATGGCTGCGCCGACGCCTGCGTTGCTGCTGGCCGGTACCTTCCACGTGCGCAAGGATCTCGGGGTCCCGCTGCACCTGAAGGACTTGGGTGCCGGTGAAGGGAATGCGGTGCTGATCCTGGCCGAAGCGGGCAAGTCCGTGACCGCCGAGAGTGCGGATTATGTCTGGTACACGGCTGCGCAACCGCAACAGGATCATTGTGCGGAGCTACGTCGCTGAACCTGTGGCGCGACACTATGTCACGCCTGTGCTCCGGTCCAATGGTCGTATCCACCCCTCCGGCACCGGCACTGTTTGTTAACATCCCCCCGATTTTTTCGTCTGTATAGTCATCACGCTGTCATTTCAGCCTGTTCAACAGGATGCTTTTTTCATGAGTACTTTGTATACCCGCCGGACTGTCCTGCAAGGCATGGGCCTGTTGAGCCTGGGCCTGCTCGCCGGTTGCGACGACAGCAGCAAGCTGTCGTTCAAGTACGGCAAAGACCTCAGCGACAAAATCATGGGGCGTAACTTCAAGCTCAAGAACGCCCAAGGCGAAACCCGGATGCTGGGCAGCTATCGCGGCCTGATGCCGATGGTGTTCTTCGGTTTCACCCAGTGCCCGGCCGTGTGCCCCACCACCCTGGCCCGTGCGGCCCAGGCCAAAAAGTTGATGGGGCGCGATGGTGAAAGGCTGCAGGTGATCTTCATCACCCTGGACCCTGAGCGCGACACTCCCGAGATGATCGATAAATACGTAAAAGCCTTCGACCCGAGTTTTGAAGCGCTGTACGGCACCCTGGAAGAAACCGCCGCCACCGCCAAGGAATTCGGCGTGTTCTTTGAGAAGGTGCCAAGCGGCGATACCTATACCCTCTCCCATACCGCGACCAGCTATGTCTTCGACTCCCGGGGCACTCTGCGCCTGGGACTGTCCACGTCCCTGACGGCCCAAGAGTGCGCAGAAGACCTGCTCACCGTGATGGAGGTTTGCTGAAATGAATGCCCCGCAGGCTAAAAACCGTTTCGCGCAACGCTGCAAGCAACTGGCGCTGGGCTTGTCCCTGATCGGTCTGGCCCTTCAGGTGTCGGCACAAACCCGGGTCGACGACGCCTGGGTCCGCGCCACCGTGGCCGGCCAGCCGTCGAGCGGCGCCTTCATGACCGTCACCGCCAGCGCCGACAGCAAGCTGCTGAGCGTGCAAACGCCGGTTGCCGGGCTGGTGCAGATTCATGAAATGAGCATGAAAGACGACGTGATGAAAATGCAGCAGGTGCAGTCCGTTGTACTGCCGGCCGGCAAGCCGGTTAGCTTCGATCCCAACGGCTATCACATCATGCTGATGAACCTCACCGGCCAGATCAAGGAAGGCGACAAGGTGCCGCTGACCCTGACCGTGGAAGACGCCAAGGGTACGAAAGAGTCGGTTCAGGTTGAAGCCGTTGCCAAGGCGATCGGCACCATGGATCACAGCGCGATGAAGCATGATCACAGCAAGATGAACTGATTGCTCCATCAGTTAAAACACAGAACCTGTGGGAGCGAGCCTGCTCGCGATGAGGCCGCCACATTCAACACCGATGTCGCCTGACACTCCGCCATCGCGAGCAGGCTCGCTCCCACAGTTTGATCTTCAGTGAATGCGAGTCCCGCGGCCGGCCACAATATTTGTGGGAGCGAGCCTTTCAGGTCTTGGCGACAACCAGTGTCGTTCGCCAAGACCTTTTCACATCAACTCAAACGAGCTTGAGCACGACGTTGATGTTGTTGCGCGTGGCTTTCGAGTACGGGCAGTACTGGTGCCCGGTGTCGACGATTTTTTGTGCGGTTTCACGGTCCAGCCCCGGCAGGCTGACATTGAGCCGCGCCTGCAGCAGGTAGCCGCCGTCATTGGTGCCCAAATCAACCTCGGCATCGACAGCTACATCCTTGGGCAGCGCCACTTTCATTTCCCTGGCCGCTACCTGCATGGCGCCGATGAAACAGGCTGACCACCCGGCAGAGAACAGTTGCTCGGGGTTAGTACCGCCACCGCCCGCACCTGGCGACGAAAGCTTCACATCAAGGATTCCGTCAGAGCTGCGGGAGGCGCCGTCGCGCCCGCCGGTGGTGTGGGTTTTGGCGGTGTACAACACTTTATCGATCTGGCTCATGGTGACCTCCTGATTGAGTTGTAAGAAACCGGTGTCGACACCCCGTCAGGTGGCCGGGGGTGGTCAATCAATATAGACGTCACAGCCCCGCGCCGCAGTCGATCCGACCGGTGCCCGCTTCTTGTTTATTTACGCGCCAGCTTGTACTTGACGCAGTCCTCATAAAAGCTCTGGCGTACTGCAGCCGGTTTGAATCGCGACGGACTGTCATAAGTTTGCTCTGTAATGCCAAGAGCCATCATGCGCATCCAGGACTTGGCGAACTTATAAACCTGGATTTTTTGGCGGGCGGCATACAAGGAAACGCCTGAAAGCTTGAGTTCCTGTGCCCTTGCAGCGGTACCCGCGCCCCAACTGCACATGTACTGTTCTTTGGCTGCCAGTTCTTTTGCTTGAGCCGAGTTGGCTATTCCCGAAACTATTAGCGGAATTAACGCGATCCATATCTTGCGCATTTCGACCTATCTAACCGACTGAAAACAAAGTAATTTTGCAGAGAACTTTGAAACTTGGGGGCCAGCATCCTGCCTTTTCTGCAAATAAATGAAAAAAGCGCGATGGGGGTCGTCAATTTCTTGCGAGATTTCAAACCTTTGCTATAGCTAAGGTTCTCTATCGCCAACTAAGTGAGGCAACGGAATGTCAGTCGCAAAGAAAATGAGTGTGGGGCAACTGACAATGTTGACGGCGGTCAACATGTTGGGCTCAGGAATTATCCTGCTACCGACGAAACTCGCGGAAGTCGGTGCGATTTCGATCCTCTCCTGGCTGATAACGGCCACCGGCTCCCTCGCTCTGGCCTATGCCTTTGCGCGATGCGGGATGCTCAGCCGCAAGACCGGCGGCATGGGCGGTTATGCCGAATACACCTTCGGTAAAGCCGGTAACTACATCACCAACTACACCTACGGTCTGTCGCTGTTGATTGCCAACGTGGCGATCAGTATTACCGCGGTCGGCTATATCCAGGTGTTGTTCGGGATAACACTCGATTCACTGCAAGTAGGCCTGGCGACCATTGCGCTGCTGTGGATCACCACCTTCGCCAACTTTGGCGGCGCGCGCATTACCGGCCGGATCGGCGCGGTCACGGTCTGGGGTGTGATTGCACCGGTGGTACTGGTATCCACGGTGGGCTGGTTCTGGTTCGACAGCAGCGTATACGCCGCTGGCTGGAACCCCCACGACAAGGGTTGGTTCGAAGCGGCAGGCGCCTCGGTGGCCATTACCCTGTGGGCCTTCCTCGGCCTGGAGTCGGCTTGCGCCAACACCGACGCGGTGGAAAACCCTGAGCGCAACGTACCGATTGCGGTGCTGGGCGGCACTCTGGGGGCGGCGGTGATCTACATCGTCTCCACCAACGTCATCTTCGGCATCGTCGGCAACGAAGAACTGGTTGCGTCCACCGCGCCGTTCGGCCTGGTGTTCGCCAAGATGTTCACCCCGATGGTCGGCGACATCGTGATGGCGGCCATGGTGCTTGCCTGCATCGGCTCGCTGCTGGGTTGGCAGTTCACCATCGCCCAGGTGTACAAAAGCTCGGCGGACACCGGTTACTTTCTGCCGATCTTTGCCAAGGGCAACAAAGCGGGAACGCCGATTGTCGGCATGCTGGTGCTGCTGGCGGCGCAGACCGCGCTGGCCCTGCTCACCATCAGCCCCGACTTGAGCAAGCAGTTCGACACCCTGGTCAACCTCGCGGTGGTCACCAACCTTGTGCCGTACATCCTGTCCATGGCCGCGCTGATGACCATGCAGAAAGTCTCCAACGTGCCGGAAGGCAAGGCACTGGCCACCAACGTCATTGCCCTGATCGCAGCGGCCTACAGCTACCTGGCGCTGTACAGTTCCGGTGAACAGGCACTGATGCTGGGCGGCGTAGCCACCATCGTTGGTTACACCCTGTTCGGCTTCGTCAACAACCGCCTGATCCGCCTCGAAGCGCTCAACAACAGCGTACCGACGCAAACCGTCAGCGCGCAGCACCTCACTGCCGAGCCAGTGCCGGTGAACAATCTGAATAAAGCCACTATGGAGGTTCGAGCATGACGGAATATAAACACTCGCTGGGCATGCTGGCGCTACTGGTCAGCAGCCCTCCGGACAAGCGAACGGTGTTTGGCCGCGCCCTGGATCAACTGGTCCACGACGTAGAGGGACGTGGCGTCAGTGTTCTGGCTTCGGAAAGTCTCATCGATGCCGCCTCGATCCTGCGCTCGGACCCGGCCATTCAATGCGTACTCATCCGCTGGGAAATGGACACCAGCGAAGGGCACGCCGACTGCACCAAATTGCTGGTCAAGCTGCGCGAGCGCAACACCCGGGTGCCGGTGTTCCTGATCAGCGACCGCACCACCGCGTCGAGCATTCCATTGCTGGTCATGCAACACGCCGACGACTTCATCTGGCTGCCCGAGGACACCTCCCGTTTCCTCAGCGGGCGCATCCTGGCGGCCATCGAGCGCTATCGCCAGGCCGCCCTGCCGCCGATGTTCGGCGCGCTGGTGAAGTTTGCCCGCAACTATGAATACTCGTGGCACACCCCCGGCCATGCCGGCGGCACCGCATTCCTCAAGAGCACCGCAGGTCGGGCCTTCTACGAGTTCTTCGGCGAGAACCTGCTGCGTTCCGACCTGTCGATCTCGGTTGGCGAACTGGGCTCCCTGCTCGATCACAGTGGTCCCATCGGCCAGGGCGAGCGCTACGCCGCCAAGGTCTTCGGCGCCCATCGCACGTACTACGTGACCAACGGCTCGTCGATGTCCAACCGTGTCATCCTCATGGCCAGCGTCACGCGCAACCAGATCGCCCTCTGCGACCGCAATTGCCACAAGTCCGCCGAACACGCGATGACCCTGTCCGGGGCGATTCCGACCTACCTGGTGCCGACCCGCAACCGCTACGGCATCATCGGCCCGATCCTGCCGCAGACCCTGAGCGCCGAAGGCGTGAAAGCCGCCATCGCCGACAACCCGCTGGTCAAGCCAGGCATCGACCCGACGCCGGTGCACGCCATTGTCACCAACTCCACCTACGACGGCCTGACCTACAACGTTACCCGCGTCGAAGAGCTGCTGGGCGAAAGCGTGGACCGTCTGCACTTCGACGAAGCCTGGTACGGTTATGCGCGTTTCAACCCGCTGTACAGCGGACGCCATGCCATGCACGGCGACCCGGCCGATCACGACAAGTCCAAGCCGACCGTGTTCGCCACCCAGTCGACCCACAAGTTGCTGGCCGCCCTGTCCCAGGCTTCGATGATCCATGTGCGTAACGGGCGTAACCCGATCGAACATGCGCGCTTCAACGAGTCGTACATGATGCACGCCTCGACCTCGCCGAACTACGCGATCATGGCGTCCTGCGACGTCAGTTCGGCGATGATGGAAGCACCGAGCGGGCAGATCCTCACCAACGAGTCGATTGAAGAAGCGATCAGCTTCCGCCAGGTTCTCTCGCGCATGCACAACGAGATGCTGAGCAAGGATGACTGGTTCTTCACCTGCTGGCAGCCGCCGACCGTACAGGTTGGCGCAGCGACCGTGCCGTTCCATGAGGTCGACCCGGCCACGCTGAAAACCGACCCGAACTGCTGGGTCCTGCACCCGAACGCGGTCTGGCACGGCTTCGGCGACATCGAAGACGGTTACTGCATGCTCGACCCGATCAAGGTTTCGGTACTTGCCCCGGGCATGGGCGACGACGGCAGCCTGCTCGCCTCCGGTATTCCCGCTTGCGTGGTCACGGCGTACCTGGGTCGTCAGGGTATCGTGGTCGAGAAAACCACCGACTTCACCATCCTGTTCCTGTTCTCCATCGGCATCACCAAAGGCAAGTGGGGCACGCTGCTCAACGCCCTGCTCGACTTCAAGCGTGACTACGACGACAACGCCGAGCTCGAGCTGTGCCTGCCCGATCTGTACAACGCCAACCAGCATCGCTATGCCGGCATGGGCCTTAAGGATCTGGCCGACGAAATCTTCGCCGCCATGAAGAAACACAAGACCACCGCCAACATGTCCCAGGCCTTCGGCACCCTGCCAAAAGCCGAGTTCAGCCCGGTGGAGGCCTACGAAAAACTGGTGCGCAACGACATCGAGCTGGTGACGCTCAACGAAGCCGCCGGGCGTCTTGCCGCGACCGGTATCGTGCCGTATCCACCCGGCATCCCGCTGCTCATGCCGGGTGAGAACGCAGGTCCGGCGGACGGTCCGTTGCTGGCGTATCTCAAGGCACTGGAAGCCTTCGACAAATCCTTCCCCGGCTTCACCCATGACACCCACGGGATCGAAGTCGAAGACGGCGTTTATCGGATGCTGGTACTGAAATAAGTCACGCTGGTTCACCGCAACACCTGTGGGAGCGAGCCTGCTCGCGATAGCGTTTTTGCAGTCAACATTGCTGTTGCCTGACACGACGCCATCGCGAGCAAGCTCGCTCCCACATTGCTTTGCATCCCCCCAAAAATCCCTATGGGCAAACTCGATCACAGCGCTCTATGATTGATCCCCATGACCACCACCGCTGCGATCCGCTCACCCTGCCCGCCCGGCGCCTGCGACTGCGGGCGTGACCCGTTGCTGGAAACTCCAGGGGCGGACCTGCGCATTCTGTTTCTGACCCGCAACGAAGAAAAACGCCTGATCGAACGGCTGGAGAACCTGCAGAGCCTGAGCGATCTGGAGCACCTGCAACGGCGCATGCTCGAACAGTTGGGTATCCGCGTGAACATCGCTCCCGGTTTCAACGAAGTGCGCACCATGCGCGGCATCGGCATCCAGATCAGCGAACTGCCCGGGCTGTGCCGCAAGACCCGCGCCAGCATCCCGGCCGCCATCCGCCGAGCCATGGAGAAGCGCCCGGAAATCGCCTACGAACTGCTCAATGCCAACGACCTGTTGCGTGACGCCTGATGAAACCTCTACTCGAATTCCCCCTCACCGACGAGATTCTCACCTCGTTCGCCCTGGCCATCGGTGCCGACCTCCAGGGCTACCGCAATCACATTTACCGGGTGCTGAATTTCCATTGCGCCCTGCGCGGTGCCGAAGGCTTGCCCCCGGACGCCGTACAGATCGCGGTGGCGTTTCATGACCTGGGTATCTGGACCGATGACACCCTCGACTACCTGCCGCCGTCCATTGCCCTGGCCACCGAGTACCTGGACAACCAGCAACGTCCGGAACTGAAGGATGAAGTCAGCGCATTGATACTTGAACATCACAAACTGCGCCGGTATCGCGGCGCCTACGCCGACAATGTCGAACCCTTCCGCCAGGCCGATCTGGTGGATGTGTCCCTGGGTCTGGTGAGTTTCGGCTTGCCCCGCAGCTTCATCAAAACCGTGCAGGCGACCTTTCCCGATCACGGTTTTCACTCGATGCTGATGAAGCTTTCAGCCCGGCAGCTCATCCGCTCTCCGCTACGGCCGCTGCCCATGTTTCGCTGGTAACACAAGCGTCTGCCTTCCCCACCGATGGCGCCATTGTCGCAACGCCATTTCGCAACAAAGTGCCTGAAACACTCACTTTCTGACTATTCATTACTGGATATTTCACAATTCAAACCTACGCTCTTCGCGGGGGTCACGAATTTCAACGATGGTTGGGGGCTCGTCTCGATGTACTCACGCTAGTACGCAGGAGCTCGACATGAACCGGAAAACCTTATCCACGATGTTTGCGATACCCCTTTTGCTGTCTGCAAAGGCGCTTCCCGGCCAGACCCTGGCGGCCGACAAAGCCCCCAACATCCTGGTGATCATGGGCGACGATATCGGCTGGTCGAATATCGGCGTCTACAACCAGGGCATGATGGCCGGCAGAACCCCCAACCTCGACCAGCTGGCAAATGAAGGCATGCGTTTCACCGATTACTACGCCGAAGCCAGCTGCACCGCCGGACGCGCCAATTTCATCACCGGCGAACTGCCGATTCGTACGGGCATGACCACCGTCGGCCAGGCCGGCTCGCCCGTGGGGATTCCCGCCGAAGCCGTCACCATCGCAACCGCACTCAAGGCCATGGGATATGCCACCGGCCAGTTCGGCAAGAACCACTTGGGCGACCTCAACCAGTTCCTGCCCACCGTCCATGGTTTCGATGAATTCTTCGGCTACCTCTATCACCTCGACGCCATGGAAGATCCGGCACACCCCAATTATCCGCAGGAACTGCTCGCGACCGTGGGCCCACGCAACATGGTCCACAGCTGGGCCTCCACCACTGATGATACGACCGTGATGCCGCGCTGGGGCAAGGTCGGCAAGCAGAAAATCGAAGACGTCGGCACGCTCTATCCGGAGCGAATGAAAACCGTCGACGAGGAGATTCGCGACAAGGCGTTCTCTTTCATCGACAAGGCCAAGCAGGACAACAAACCGTTCTTCGTCTGGCTCAACCCGACCCGCATGCACATCGTCACGCACCTGTCCGACAAGTACCAGGCCATGCGCAACTCGCAAAATGGCTGGTCGGAACAGGAAGCCGGCATGGCGCAGCTCGATGACATCGTCGGCGATGTCCTGGCGAAGCTGAAGAAAGACGGCATGGACGACAACACCATCGTCATTTTCACCACCGACAATGGAGCGGAAAACTTCACCTGGCCCGATGGCGGCACAACGCCGTTCGCCATGGGCAAGGGCACGGTCATGGAAGGTGGCTTCCGGGTGCCAGCAATCATCCGCTGGCCGGGCAAAGTGCCGGCCAATCAGGTCGCCAACGGCATCATGTCCGGCATGGACTGGTTCCCGACTCTGGTCGCGGCGGCGGGCAACCCGAACATCACCGCCGAACTGCTCAAAGGCAAACAATTGGGCGACACCACCTACAAAGTTCACCTGGACGGCTATGATCAAACTCCAATGATCACCGGAAAAGGTCCGTCGAGCCGGCATGAAATCTTCTACTTTGGAGAGAGCGCCTTGGGTGCAGTGCGCATAGACGACTACAAATATCGCTTCATTGACCAACCGGGTGGCTGGTTGGGGGCTAAAGTTGATGTGGATGTACCGATCCTGACCAATCTTCGACTCGACCCGTTCGAGCGCATGGGCTGGCCGGAAAACCAGGCCGCGCAGGGTTCGCAACAGTACTTCGACTGGTTCAAGTTCCAGTTCTGGCGTTTCGTGTTCGTCCAGCAGCAGGTGGCCAAACTGGCGGAAACGGCAATCGAGTTCCCACCGATGCAAAAAGGCGCGAGCTTCAACCTCGACTCGGTTAAAGCCAAGA
Organism: Pseudomonas sp. ACN8; assembly: GCF_002303925.1. Classification (GTDB taxonomy): domain Bacteria; phylum Pseudomonadota; class Gammaproteobacteria; order Pseudomonadales; family Pseudomonadaceae; genus Aquipseudomonas. The sequence continues at coordinate 5,142 of NZ_MRCS01000059.1, read as the reverse complement.
TCGCCAAGGCTCGAGCAGAGATGGCCAAGTAACAGCCGAATCCACGGGTGGCTAGTTAAGTCCACCCGTATTCGAAATGGACAATTGCCGAGGGATTTCAATGCCAATAAAAACAACTACCCTGCCCGCCTCTGCGCTACTTGCCCTGTGCTGCCAGCAAGCCTGGGCCGGTGGCATCATGCTCTATGAAATCGGCACCGATAACGCCGGCCTGGCCAACGCCGGTGCCGCCGCCCGTGCCCAAGGCCCCTCGACTATCGCCAGCAACCCCGCAGGCATGAGCTATCTACCGGGGACGCAAATCACCGCCGGTTTGCAGGTTCTGTATGGCGACCTGAGCTTCGACCGCGACTCCGGCACCAACACCCCGGGCAGCGGCAGTGGCAACGCCCTCGATCCGATTCCCGGTGGCAGCTTCTTCATCAGCCATGAACTGGACGAGCACTGGAGCGTCGGGTTCGGCCAGTACGGTGACTTCGGCCTGGCGCTCAATTACGACAACGACTGGTCTGGCCGCTACTTCGTGCAGAACGACAGCCTGCTCGGCTTGTCGCTGGTGCCCAGTGTGGCGTATCGCTTCAACGAGCAGTGGTCGGTCGGGCTTGGCATCAAGGCCATGTACGGAATGTTGAAGGCCGACACCGCCATCGACCGCTCCCCTTTCGGCTTCACTGATCGCTCTGACGGCCAATTCAAGTACCGGGACAACGACTGGGGCTTTGGCGCCAACGTCGGCGTGATCTACGCCCCGCAACCCGGCACGCGTATCGGCCTGACCTACACCAGCCAGGTCGACCTGGACTTCGAAGACAAGCTCGACGTCAAGGGCGATGGTCGACTGCTCGAGCGCGTCAACAACACCAACACCGAACTCGACACCAAGGTGCCGCAAACCGTCACCCTGAGCCTGTTCCAGCAACTGGACCGGCAATGGGCGCTGCTGGCCTCGGCCAACTGGCAGGACTGGTCGGAGTTCGGCGACATCGGCGTAGAAGTCGACACCACCGCGTTTGGAGCGCAATCGAAAACGATCGACGCCGGTTTCAAGGACACCTGGCACCTCTCCCTTGGCGCGCAATACCAGGCCACCGAGCAGTGGTTGTGGAACTTCGGCGTGGCCTACGACAGCAGTGCCGTCTCGGACAGCAACCGTAGCGTGATCCTGCCGATGAACGAATCCTGGCGCATTGCCACAGGCGCCACCTATGCTCTGAACCAGGACACCGATGTCAACGTCAGCTGGGCCATGGTCTGGCTCGGCGACATGCCGGTGGACCAGGCCAAATCCGTGTCAGGCAATCGAGTTTCCGGTCAATTCGACAATGCCTGGATTCAAGCCTTGAGCGGGAACATGACCTGGCGATTTTGATGACTTGTAAACAAAAGAACGACGATTTCTTCCAAGGAGTAAACACCACTATGAATCTGTCCCGAAAACTGCTCGTCGGCGCCACGCTGGCCAGTCTGCTGCTTGGCGGTTGCACCTCGAAAGTGACGGAGAAGGAGCAATACTCAGGCTTCCTGTCCAACTACAACAACCTGCAGGAAGTCGAAACGCCGAGCGGCGGTACCGCGATGCGTTGGGTCAGCCCTTCGTGGAACCCGAATGCCTATGACACCGTGGTGTTCAACAAACTGGAGCTCTACCCGGCGCCAAAACCCGATGAACGGGTCAACCAGCAGACCCTGGCCGACATTCAGAACTACATGACCAGCAAGGCCAAGGCCTCCCTGGGTCAGAAGTATCGCGTAGTACCCACTTCCTCATCCGCTCCGGCGGGTTCGCGCCCTCTGATCATGCGTGCGGCGATCACCGGGGTGAACGCCGAGAACGAAGGCATGAAGTGGTATGAAGTGGTTCCCATCGCGGCCGTAGTCGGGGCAACCCAGGCTGCCACCGGTCACCGTGACCAGAACACCACCCTGTTCATCGAAGCCGAGTTCGTTGACGCCAAGAGCAACCAGACCGTAGCCAAAGTGGTGCGCAAGGTGTTCGGCACCGAACTGAAAAACGAAAGCCAGCAGATTACCGCCAAGGACTTCAAGGCGGCGATCGACAAACTGGGTACCGACTTCCAGGCGTTCCTCAAGTAACACACTCTTGTGGCGAGGGAGCTTGCTCTCTCGCCACACGCCCCTTCCAGTCACTTCTTCATCCCCACCCGCCGCCGCATCTGGGCAGTAATCGTTTGCCGGATTTTGGGCATGTCCGCCCAGGGTCCATCCCCGACTTGCGCCAGACGTTCATGCACGTTGTGCAGGTTCCATTGATTGGCGCCCTTGAGTTCGGCCACCTCTTCGCGCCAGATCGGCATCGACACCGGTAACCCCTCGCGGGTACGTACGGCGTAGGCACAAATGGTGGTCGCCCCCAGACCATTGCGCAGGTAATCGATGAAAATCCGTCCGACCCGGTTCTTCGGACCCGACACCGCCGAAAATCGTTCGGGCAACAACTTGGCCATATGGCTGACAATGGCGTGGCTGAAGTCCTTGACCTCATCCCAACCGAGCTTGCGGGTCAACGGCACCACCACATGAATGCCCTTGCCGCCGCTGGTTTTCAGAAACGCCTTGAGCCCCAGTTCATCCAGCACCGACAGCGTCAGCTGCGTGGCCTCGACCATGCGTTTCCATGGCAGCGCCGGGTCCGGGTCAAGGTCGAGGACAAAACGGTCCGGCTTGTCGAGTTTGTCAGACGTCGCATTCCAGGCATGCAGTTCCACGGTACTCATCTGTACCGCGCCAACCAGCGCCTCGACGTTGTTGATGAGCATCATCGGCTGGCCGGTGAGTTGTTTGTCCAGGGTGGTGATGCCGGGGATCGCCAGGTGCTCGGCATTCTTCTGGAAGAACAACTCGCCGGCGATGCCGTCCGGGGCACGTACCAGCGCCACCGGACGATCCTTGAGTTCGGGCAGGATCCACTCGGCGACACTGGCGTAGTACTGCGCCAGTTGCAGTTTGGTGGTGCCGCCGCCGGGGTCGATCACCCGGTCCGGGTGAGTGATGCGTACCTTGCCCTGCTCCAGCCCGATTTGTGAGGGGGCGGGCGCGGTTTGCTTTTGCGTGGCAGCGGGCCTTGCCGTGCCGGTTTTTTTCGCAGTGGAGGTTTTCACGGTTTTCGCGCGCTCCTGGGTGATGGCTCGGGCCGGTTTGTCATTGCGCAGGCCATGGAACACGGCATGGCGCACCGAGCCGTCCCTGGTCATTTCAGCGAAGGCCACTTCCGCCAACAGCTTGGGTTGGAGCCAGTGCACATCCCTGGCCAGCGAACCGCCAGGTGGATTGACCACCGGCGGCTTTTTCACTTGCAACGGCTTGAGCTGTTCATGGAGGCTGCGCAGCGTTGCCTCGTTGAACCCGGTGCCGACCTTGCCGGCGTAGCGCAACTGGCCGCCATCGCGGTCATGCAGCCCCAGCAGCAACGCCCCGAAGGCTTGGCGCGAGCCCTTCGGCTCGGTGAAACCAACAATGACGAATTCCTGCCGGTTCTGGCATTTGAGTTTGATCCAGTCGCTGCTGCGCCGAGAGACATAGGGCGACCCCAGGCGCTTGCCGATCAACCCCTCCATGTGCATCTGGCAGGCGGAGTCGAGCAAGGCGCGGGGCTCCTCGTCAAACGACTCGGAGAAGCGCAGCAACGGCTCAGCACTGGCCTTGAGCACGGTCGCCAGCGCGGCCCGACGTTCTTCGACCGGCACCTCGCGCAGGTCCACGCCATTGAGGTATGGCAAATCGAACAGGTAGTAGAGAATGTCGTCACCGTGCCCCTCTTCGAAGGCGTTTTGCAGCGCCTGAAAGTCCGGTACACCCTGTTCGTCCGTTACCACCATCTCACCGTCGAGCCACGCCGACTCCAGGCCCAGCGCGGCCAGGGCCCGGGCTTGCCCTGACAGTTTGTGGGTCCAGTCGTGGCCATTGCGGGTGATCAGCTTCACTGCGCCGTGGTCGATGCGGGCCATGATCCGGTAGCCATCGAACTTGATTTCGTAGCTCCACGGGCCATCCGGAACTTTTTCCACCAGCGTTGCCAGCTCCGGCTTGAGCAGGGCTGGCAGCCTGGCTTTGCGCGCGCCGGTCAGGGGCGATGATTTTTTCTGGTGTGAGCTGGCTGATGGTTTGCGGGTGGGCCTGGACCTGACCGCCGTTTTTGATGGTTTGTCGACGATGCTGCGGTTGCTGAGCACGCTGTCCGGCTCGGCGCTGAGCACGTCGTAGTCACTTTGCGATCTGGCGGCGCCGTCCCGGTGCTTGATCAGAAACCATTGTTCCTGCTTGCCCGGCATGTGCGTACGCACCAGGTTCCACAGGCCGCCGAGCTTCTCCCCCTGCAACTCGAACTTGAGCCGCCCCTTGGCGTAGGCCGTCACCGGATCGTCCAGGGGAATCCAGATGCCCCGGTCCCAGACGATCACCTCGCCGGCGCCGTAATGTCCCTCGGGAATGCGGCCCTCGAACGTGGCGTACGCCAGCGGATGGTCTTCGACATGCACCGCCAGACGCTTGACCGACGGATCCAGCGACGGGCCTTTGGGCACGGCCCAGCTCTTGAGCGCACCTTCGAGCTCCAGGCGAAAATCATAATGCAGGTGAGAGGCGTCATGCTTTTGAATGCAGAACTGCAAGGCATGATCCCTGGCGGTTTTCCTGCGTGGACGCTTGTCGGCGGCAGGCTCGGAAGTCGCCGAAAAATCACGCATGCGGTTGTAGTCAACAAGGTTGCGGGGCATGGCTCACCTGCTTCGCGCCAGGACGTTGAATGCAAATGTCTTCTAATCAAGCAGAGCAGGCCTGCGGCGTAATAATTCAATCGGTGTTGAAATTGCCCGGACGGACGGGCTTGGAGCGGAGGGCGAGTTTCAGCAGGTTGACCGAATCATCGTTCTTCGCGAGCAAGCTCGATCTCACAGGGATTTTCAGCGCCCACAGGATCTGCGTTCGGCGGGGATCAAAATGTGGGACTGAGCCTGCTCGCGATGGCGGTGGGTCAGGCGCCAGGGATGTTGGCTGTGGCGGCCTCATCGCGAGCAAGCTCGCTCCCACAGGGACTTTCAGCGCCCGCAGGATCTGCGTTCGGCGGGGATCAAAATGTGGGAGTGAGCCTGCTCGCGATGGCGGTGAGTCAGGCGCCAGGGATGT
>NZ_MRCS01000058.1 GCF_002303925.1 Pseudomonas sp. ACN8 | reverse complement strand
GAGGCCCGGCGTGGCATCGTTGACGAACAGGGTTTCGCCCGGGGCGCAGGGGAACGCCGCGCGCGGATCCTGAGCGCTGGTGTTGATGGTGTCGTAACCGGCCAACTGGATCGGCCAGCGATAGTCGTAGTACTGCCCCGGAAAGAAAAACGCATTGGAAAAGCCGTCGCTTTCGGCCGGGGAGTGGCCGTTGTGTTCGTGGGTGCTGAGGGTGTGCAGGCCGAAACCCATGTTGGCCGACGGATCGATCGGCAGGGCGTTGTAGTGCCGCATCAGCACGGGTTGGCCGTACCGCACCATCAGCAGTTTTGGCGGAAAGGTGCCGTCGAAGGTCCAGAGCGCCTTGTGGTTCTGAATCGGCATGTTGGGGTGAAAACGGGTGTCGATGCCTTTGGTGGTGCCCGTTATGACCGGGGTGTCCGAAGTCTGGTTGTAGAGCCCGCCAGGCCCGAACTCGCCGACGGCATAGTTGTGCAACTGGCGGCGGTCGCGCATGCCGCCATTGAGCTTGGCGCCCGCTTGAGCGGTCTTGAAGGCGACCTGCGGGTAGAACTCGTTCCAGCGCTGGTGCGACCAGCCTTTTCCTGGCGGACGACCTTCGGCCGGCGAGCCGACCGGATGGCGGTTGAGGAAGGCTTCGATCTGCGCTTTCCATGGGTTGCGGTCCAGTACATTGGAATACTGCGACGGAAACGGGTACAGCCCCGGTTGACGCATGAAAGCTTCCAGCGCCGTGGCCGAAGGGCCGCTGCGGGCGATGTTGTTCGGGTCCTGGGTGGGTGCCGGGCCGACGATCGGAACCGGGAAGGTCAGGGTGGGCGGCGGCAGTGTCGGGTCGAGTTTTTCCGTGCCGAATTCTTCGAACAGCAGCAACTGCTGAGTGTACGGTTGGGCCCCGAACAATGGGCTGGGCTTGCCATTGGTGGGGATCTTGAAGGATGTCTGCAGGGCTGGCGGCAGCACGTTGTCGGTCGTTGGCGTGGTGCGGGTGCCAAACACGCCATTGGGCAAGGCGATGGCGCCCTGATTGGCGGGCGGCATGGCCTTTATGACATCCAGCGCGGCCTTGAAGTCGGTCGGCGGGTTGCTATACGCCGAAGGATCTGTTGGCGGCGGCGGGCTGACATCGTCAAGCGGCGCAGCGTTGACGGTACCGAGGCTGAAGTTGATCAGCATCACAGCGGCGATGCCCGGTTTCCGGAAAAAGCCGAGCGACTTGAGGTCAGGCATTTTATTCATGTTGTTCCCCTCGGGGCGCGCCGGTGTTGGCTGACGTTGGCCATTGGCCTGCTGCAAGAGGTGCGCCAATCGCGGGGGGATCCGGGGAGAGAAAAAAACCTGATTGATATCAAAAGGCTGGCGGTTTGGGTTTTAGTTCTGGTGGCGCAGTGGGTGGGAATCCTCAAAGTTGGGGCCTTGACCCACCCATTCTTCCCCACTCACACCCCTATCCGGTGTGGTGGACGCTTTCGCGAGCAGACGAGCTCCCACAGAAGATCGAGGAGTGGGCAAAACCGCAGTCCCCTGCGGGGGCGGGCCTGATCGCGAAGTGGCCAGTTTATCCAGCACAATGTGTGCCGGACTCACTGGCGTCAGGCTCGAAAGCGCAGCCAGGCGTTCGCCGGCGATGCGCATGGCCCATCAATGGGGGATGTCTGTCCATCACCCTTCGGACCACCAGTGTCAGGCGCGCTATGATAGGCGGCCCTCGACCCCGGAGCCTGTCACCGCAATGCCCCTTATCAGCCACTTCAAGAGCCCGTGCCCCGAGCACATCAATAGCCAGATCCTGCAGATGGTGGTCGACAACCTGACTGACATCAGCATGGTCGCGATCCCGCCCAGCAACCTGCTGTACAACCTCTATCAATACGCGATCGGCTATGAGGTGCACCTGTACCTGGAGGCGCTGAACGGTGAAAAAGGCATTGCCGTGGAGTTGATCGTCGCCACGGACGAAGACGACCCGCAAAAGGTGACTGGCTTTGTGCTGTACCTGCCGGTACAGGACGACCCCGAGGCCTGCGGCGTGGCGTACATGGCGGTGCAGGCCGAGTATCGGCGCCAGGGCGTGGCCCGGCGGATGCTGCGGGAAATGGTCGGCCGCTATCCCCATGCCGAGTTGACCTGCGCGGTGGCCAAGGTGCCGTATTTCGAGGCGATGGGCTTTGAGGTGGTGGGCGTACGTGCGACCCAGGTGTTGATGAATACCCGCGACCACGCCACCGATGGCTTGATGGCGCTGCTGGATGTGGCGTCGATCTACAGCTCGCTCGAAGTGCGGCAGATTCATACCTACCTGCTGCAAAAGCATGGCAAGCGAGCCATGACCGACGCGGAAAAACAGCGCGACCGGCATCTGGACCAGTTGACGCACAAGGCCCAGGCGTTTGTGCGGGGGCGGTTGGGTGACGATGCGGTGCCGGCTGCCGGCCCTCGATTGCGCCTGGTCTGACCACAAATCACCCTGTGGGAGCGAGCCTGCTCGCGAAGGCGTAGTGTCAGTCGCCATAAATGTTGGCTGAAACACCGCTATCGCGAGCAGGCTCGCTCCCACCTTTAACTGCGGTCAGTCTTCAAGCCAGCTTCACATTCATGGTGATCCGCGCCGTGAACACCTTCTTGCCCTCGACATCGTGAATGTCCACCGGCACGATCTTGTCGCCTTCGGTGGTCCAGTCCACCGCATCCCCCTCGGCCACCGCCGTCACATCGCTCTTGGCCTTGGCCAGGTATTCCACGGTCATGCCTTTGGGGATCCAGCGTGCGCCGGCAGGAATGGAAACGTCGGTCATCATCCCGGCGGCCAACTCGGCGGCGTTGCACATCGCAATCGCATGCACCGTACCCAAATGATTGGTGATCTCCCGGGCAAATGGCACGTGCACGGTGGCGCTGCCTTTGCGCAAATCCTTGACCAACGGGTTGATGGTGGAGAAGTAGGGCGCCACCTGGCAGGCCATTTTGCTGAACGCTTGCGGGCCTGCGCTGCTGAACATGCTGAGGAACTGACTCATTTTGATGCCTCTTGTGGATGACATTTCACGGAATATTATTCCGATACAGAATATTGTTCTGTAACGGAACAGTATTCTGTCGAAGGGAAATCTGTCAACCTAGCGCCACTTGTTCGCTGGCAACGCCAGCCTCCACCGATGACTTTTCTGGACTGTCTTTGCGCATGGAAACCGCCGATCTGCTCGAACGCTGCTACCCAGGACGACGCGCCGAACTCAAGCGCGACATCTTCAGAAAGGCCCTCGCCCTGTTCAACGAACAGGGGATCGAGGCCACCACCATCGAAATGATCCGCGCCGAATGCGATACCAGTGTCGGTGCGATCTATCACCATTTCGGCAACAAGGAAGGCCTGGTGGCGGCGCTGTTTTTTACCGCCCTCGATGATCAGGCCCGCTTGCGTGACAGTTACCTGGCCGGCGCCAAAACCACTCAGGCAGGGGTGCATGCGCTGGTGCACAGCTATGTGGACTGGGTCGATAGCCAGCCGGAATGGGCGCGGTTCCAGTACCACGCGCGGTTTGCCGTCACCAAGGGGCCGTTCAAGGACGAACTCGCTACCCGCAACAAGACGCGCAACAGGCAGTTGCTGGAATGGCTGGGGGCGCAGGGTAATGAACTGGGGAGTCTTCCGGCGGAGTTGATCCCGTCGCTGATCGTCGGCCAGGCAGACAGTTACTGCCGCGCCTGGTTGTCGGGCCGGGTCAAGGGCAGCCCGAAGGCCTATCGGGACGTGCTGGCGGAGGCGGCATGGCGGTCGTTGTGCACCACCGAAACACAATGACTTTCCCCTGTGGGAGTGAGCGTGCTCGCGAAGACGGTGTCACATCCAACATCAATGCTGCCTGACACACCGCTTTCGCGAGCAGGCTCGCTCCTGCAATGAGATGTGTTGGTTTTCGGAGGTTAAAAAAGAGCCTCAAAGCTCTTGATGGGGAGGAAGTGGAGCCGAGAGGCTCAAGATGCGCGTGAAGCAGGCGGTGAGCTTGGTAGGGGTTCAGTGCACTCACCACCTACGCAGCGGCTTGCGCTAGCAAGCGACTGCGTAAGTTCATCCTAAAAAGACCGAGTGTTTCACTCAAGTACCGCTAGTCGCGTCCCCCGGCCAGCCGGCGCGGCGCAACGCCTTGAGCAGGGTCTCGGCATCCAGCCCCTGCACCCCGTGCCCGTTGCCTTCGGCCGTTTCGGCGGCGAGCAGGGCATTGATGATGGCTTCTTCCACGGCTTCGGTGGCGGCCAGGAACAGCTCGCTGATGTGGTCGTTGTTGACCATGCTCAGGTTGTGGGTGGTCGGTGCTTTCTTGCTCTCGTAGGCGGCCGGCGGCACGTGATCGTTACCGGTGGCGAAGGCGATGAAGATGTCGCCGCTGTGGTCTTCATTGCCACCGCCGGTGCGGGCCAGGCCGAGGCTGGCGCGCTGGGCCAGGCGGGTGCACTGGTGTGGCAGCAGCGGCGCATCGGTGGCCAGGCAGACCACGATCGAACCCATGCCCGGATGGGGCAGCGAGGCCTTGAGGAACGGCGAATCGACCTGTTCCATGTAGCGTCCGACCGGGTAGCCATCGACGCGCAATTCATTGCGAATGCCGTGGTTGGCCTGGACGATCGCCCCCACCGTCCAGCCGCCCTGGGCGCTGTTCAAACGGCGCGACGCAGTGCCGATGCCGCCCTTGAACTCGTGGCAGATCATGCCGCTGCCACCGCCGACATTGCCTTCGGCCACCGGGCCGCCCGCCGCCGAATGCAGGGCTTGAGCCACGTGTTCAGGTTTCACGTGAAAGCCGTTGATGTCGTTGAGCAGGCCGTCGAAGGTTTCCAGCACCACCGGCATGTTCCAGTACAGGCGCCCGTCATCCGGCTGCTGCTCACGGTCGAGCACGATCAGCGCATCGCGTACCACGCCCAGGCTGTGGGTGTTGGTGAAGGCAATGGGGCTGGTCAGCAAGCCTGCTTCGCGAATCCACTCCAGCCCCGTGGCATCGCCGTTGCCGTTGAGCACATGCACACCGGCAAAGCACGGTTGCTGGCTGGTGGAACCGGCACGGGGTTCGATGACGGTGACGCCGGTGAGGATGTCGCGGCCATTGGCAGTGCGGCCTCGTACATTGCTGTGGCCGACCCGTACGCCGGGGACGTCAGTGATGGCATTGAGCGGGCCGGGTTGCAGTTGGCCGATTGGAATGTTCAGGTCACGGGCGCGTGGTTTCATGGTTTTCTCATCTTCGAATCGTGGCAGAAAAAAGAATATTTGTTGGGCACCACAGGGGCATGTGGTGTTCTTATTGACCGTTTTTGACCTTGCTCCAGATCCGCGTGCGCACGCGCTCGGTAGCCGGCGGCAAAGGCTGAAGGGTGAACAAGGTGGCCATGGCTTCGGCGGGCGGATAAACGGCCGGGTTACTGCGGGTCGCTTCGGCCACCAGCGTGGTGGCGCTGCGGTTGCCGTTGGGGTAGTTGAGGTGGTCACTGACCGGGGCGATGACCTCGGGGCGCATCAGGTAGTCGATGAAGGCCATGCCTTGTTCCGGGTGCGGGGCGTCCTTGAGCAGCACCAGGGTGTCGAACCACACCGGCGCGCCTTCCTTGGGCAAGCTGTAGGCGATCTTCACGCCGTTGCCGGCCTGCTCGGCGGTGTTCCTGGCTTCGAGCATCGCGCCGGACCAGCCGACCGCCACGCAGATGTTGCCGTTGGACAGATCGCTGATGAACTTCGACGAGTTGAAGTAGGCAATGTGCGGACGCAACTTGAGCAGCAGTGCTTCGGCCTTCTTGTAGTCCTCGGGGTTGGTGCTGTTGGGCGGCAGACCGAGGTAGTGCAGGGCGACCGGCAGCATCTCCGACGGCGAGTCGAGCATGGCCACGCCGCATTCGCCGAGTTTGGCCAGGTTCTCTTCCTTGAACACCAGGTCCCAGGAATCCACCGGCGCCTTGTCACCCAGCGCAGCGCGCACTTTGTCGACGTTGTAGCCGATGCCGTTGGTGCCCCACAGGTAGGGCACGGCGTACTGGTTGCCCGGATCGTTGTTGGCCAGTTTCGCCAACAGTTCGGTGTCCATGTTCTTGAAGTCCGGCATCTGCGCGCGGGGCAGGGGGGCGAGGGCGCCGGCCTTGATCAGCGTGGGCAGACTGAAGTTGCTGGCCACCACCACGTCGTAGCCGCTGCGGCTGGTGAGCAACTTGCCTTCCAGCACTTCGGCGCTGTCGAAGGTGTCGTAGACCGGCACAATCCCGGTGTCACGCTTGAAGTCCTGCAAGGTGGTGGGGCCGATGTAGTCGTACCAGTTGTACACGTGCACCGTCGGGGCTTCGACTGCAAAAGCCGACAGCGAAACCGCCAGACAGGCGCCAAACCCCAGATTGAAATACAAGCGGTGACGACTCATGATGCGGCACTCCTGGCCTGTGGCGGCCGGTGGTAATCAGGAGTTTGCAGCGTATCGACCGGGGTGGCCTTCACCCATTCCCATCATGGGTTACTCAAAAGGGGTAGTGCGTGGACGCGTTGTTGAAAGAGTTACCGGTGCACCAGGGGCTGGCTCGGGTCTTCACGGCGGTGGGGCAGGACGGTTTCTGGCGTGCGCTGGTCGATACCCTGCGCTTGCTGGTGCCGCTGGATAACGCGCTGGTGGCGCTGATGCGCCCGGGCCATGTGCCGCGCCTGCTGATTGATTTCGATGCCATGGACAGCACCGAAGACCATGAAGAACTGGCCGATTACAGTGCCGGCATGTACCTGCTCGATCCGTTCTATCAAGCGGCCTGCGCGGGCATCGTCGACGGCTTGCATAGCCTTGATTCGGTGGCCCCCGACCAGTTCCAGCACAGCGAGTACTACCTGAGTTACTTCAGAAGGGTGGTCGGTGGCGACGAATTACAGTTCATGGTCAACGTCGACGGCGCCGTGCTCGGCTTGTCCCTGGGGCGTGCGACACGCTTCAGCCTCGAGGAACAGGGCCGCTTGCTGTGCGTGCGTGACTGGGTGCTGGCGGCGATGCGTCGACACCTGGATTTACTGCCGCCGGAAGGGTCGGTCGCCGAACCACCGGCCGGGGACCTGGCGACCTTGCTCGATCGCTTCGACGCACGCCTGACCCTGCGGGAAATCGAAACCGCACGCCTGATTCTCCAGGGCTTCTCAAGCAAGGCCATCGCCCAGCAAATGGGCATTTCCCCGGAGACGGTGAAAGTGCACCGGCGCAATCTCTATTACAAGCTCAATGTGAACGGGCATGGCGAGTTGTTTGCGTTGGTGTTGCGGCCGCGATAAGTCCGTTGACTCTGGTGACCATACCGACGTCTTCGCGAGCAGGCTCGCTCCCACAGGTGTTGTGAATGCCGCCAATCCAATGTGGGAGCAGGCTTGCTCGCGAAGGGCGCGACTCGGTGTTACTGCCGAAACACCAAGGCCTTCAACCCACACTCGGCATCCGCATCCGGAAACTCCGGCGGGTTCTCCAGCCGCTGTTCGAACCGCAGGCTCGGGGCTTCGCGGGTCACGCCATCGATCAGGAAATCGGCGCCAAAGGCCGGGTCGTTCATGCACGCCAGTACGGTACCTTGAGGGCTGAGCAATTCCGGTAGACGGCGCAGTACGCGCTGGTAGTCCTTGGTCAGCAGGAAGCTGCCTTTCTGGAACGACGGCGGGTCGATGATCACCAGGTCGTACGGCCCCTTGCCGATCACCTTGCCCCAGGATTTGAACAGGTCGTGGCCGAGGAAACTGACCTTGCTCATGTCGTGGCCGTTGAGCCGGTGGTTGTCACGGCCACGGTTCAAGGCCGGGCTCGACATGTCGAGGTTGACCACGTGGTTCGCGCCGCCTTCGATGGCCGCCACCGAGAAACCGCAGGTGTAGGCGAACAGATTCAGCACCCGCTTGCCCTCGGCATTGGCGCGGACCCAATCGCGGCCGTAGCGCATGTCGAGGAACAGCCCGGTGTTCTGTTTGCGGCCCAGATCGACCCGATACTTCAGGCCACCCTCGGTGATGGTCATTTCCTCGATGACGTCCCCCAGCAGCCACTCGGTGGTGCTTTGCAGCAGGTAGCGATGTTGCAGCAACAGGGTATGGGCAGCGGATTTTGCCCACTGCTCAGACTGGGTGATCGCCATCAGCAACTGCTTCAAGTCTTCCAGTTGCGCCGCTTCTGGCTCCTTGAACAGCGCCACCAGCACCACGCCCTGTAACCAGTCCACGGTCACTTGCTCCAGCCCCGGCCAGCAGCGCCCGCGCCCGTGGAACAGGCGGCGGGTTTCGGCGGGGGCGGTTGCCAGGGCGGTCAGCAGGTGCTGGTTGAGGATGGCGAGGGCTTCAGGGTTCATTGGATCGGGTCGATGGCGTGGAAAGGGGCGGCATTTAACCATAAATGCCCATCTTGCGGTCTACACAAAACCTTGTAGGAGCGAGCCTGCTCGCGATGGTGTAACAGGCACCGTTGTGTCGTCTGACACACCATCGCGAGCAGGCTCGCTCCTACAGGTTTTGCGGTGGCCTTGAGGGCCAGTTATCACGTTTAATTTAACTTTACGTGAGGATTTGGCGATCTTCCGGCTCCCATACTCGGCTCCAACGAACAACAACGAACGGGAGCCGGACATGTCGCAGAGCACTGCTTCACCCAAGTCCAGTCATCCACGCTGGCTACGCTTGACCCATTGGCTCAACGCCCTGGCGGTGCTGGTGATGGTCACCAGTGGCTGGCGCATCTACAACGCCTCGCCGATCTACGAATTCAGTTTTCCCAAGTCGATCACCCTCGGCGGCTGGCTGGGTGGCGCGCTGCAATGGCATTTCGCAGCGATGTGGTTCCTGGCGATCAACGGCCTGATCTACCTGGCCTTCAACCTGTTCAGCGGGCGCCTGAAGCGACGTTTCTTCCCGGTTTCGCCCAAAGGCGTGCTGCACGATCTGTGGGCCGCCTTGCGCGGAAAACTCGGGCACACCGATCTCAGTCATTACAACCAGGTGCAGCGATTTGCATACCTGTTCGTGATGGTCGACATCCTCCTGCTGGTGCTCTCCGGGCTGGTGCTGTGGAAGTCGGTGCAGTTCCCGCTGTTGCGTGAATTGCTGTTCGGCTACGAGGGCGCACGCCGCGTGCACTTCTTCACCATGGCGCTGTTGGTGGCCTTTGTGGCGGTGCATCTGGTGATGGTTGCGCTGGTTCCGAAAACGCTGTTGGCCATGATTGTCGGCCGCAAGGAGCAGGTATGAAAAAGCGCATCCGGATCCCCGGGCTGGACGAGACTTCGATCCTCACCGATGCCCGCAAGATCCTCGCCCCGCAGATCGAAGACCGCTCGCGCCGCACGTTCCTGCTGCGTGGTCTGACCCTCGGCGGCGTGGCGATGTTGTCCGGCTGCAACATCACCGACAACGAAAGCGTCGAGACCGCGCTGTCGTCCATGTCGCGCTTCAACGATCGGGTGCAGGGCTGGTTGTTCAACCCCAACGCGATGGCGCCGACCTATCCCGAATCGATGATCACCCGGCCGTTTCCCTTCAATGCCTTTTACGGCATCGACGAAGCGCCGACGGTGGAGGAGGAGGGCTATCGCCTGGAAGTCACCGGCCTGGTCGCCGACAAACGCAGCTGGCGCCTCGAAGAACTGCGGGCCATGGCCCAGACCGAGCAGATCACCCGGCACATTTGCGTCGAAGGCTGGAGCGCGATCGGGCGTTGGGGCGGTGTGCGCTTCAGCGACTTCCTCAAGCGCATCGGCGCCGACACCGATGCCAAATACGTCGGCTTCAAATGCGCCGACGACTACTACACCAGCATTGACATGGCCACCGCACTGCATGCGCAAACCCTGTTGACGCTGACTTATGACGGCGCGGTGCTGCCGCGCGAATACGGCTTCCCGATGAAGCTGCGCATGCCCACCAAGCTTGGCTACAAGAACCCCAAACACATTCAGGCGATTTTCGTCAGCAACACCTACAGCGGCGGCTACTGGGAAGACCAGGGCTACAACTGGTTCGGTGGCAGCTGATGAACGTCCCAAACATTCACCGTCCGTAAACCCACGCTCCAAGGAGTTTCATCATGAAAAAACTGACCACTGTTGTTCTGTCCATGTGCCTGGCCGTTGGTGCTGCCTCTGTGTTCGCTGCTGACACGATGAGTAATGACAGCATGAGCAAGGATTCAATGTCCAAGGACGCCATGTCCAAGGATGCGATGAAGAAGACCGATTCGATGTCAAAGGACGCGATGTCCAAAGACAGCATGTCCAAGGATGCAATGTCCAAGGACGCGATGAAAAAAGACGCCATGTCCAAGGATGCGATGAAAAAAAGCGAAATGTCGCAGTAAGCCCGGCCACCGCGGTCCATGTGGGAGCGAGCCTGCTCGCGAAGACGTAGTGTCAGTCGCTATCGATGTTGGCTGAACTACCGCATTCGCGAGCAGGCTCGCTCCCACAGGTTTTTTCCGCAGGGCTCAGGGATAGCGTGCCGCCTGATGGGCAAAATTGATCAGTACGCTTGTTACCGGTCACCTGGCTGCAACAAAAATGAATTTCCGCCGAGTCCGCTGCTCATACCTTTTAAGTGGCGGGTCAGAATCCGCGAAATCATTGTGGCAATCAGAGAGCGGCACGGTCATGAGTCGAGTACCGACGGCGGGCGGGGATCTTCCCGGCGGGTTGATTCTGGTGGTTGAGGACGACCCGCTGATCCTGGAGTTTCTCTGTGAGATTCTTCAGGAGGAAGGCTTTGTCGTCGAGCCGAAAATCAGTGCGGACGCGGCAGCGATCTATCTGGAACAGCATGCTCCGGATGTCGGTATGCTGCTGACAGATATCACCATGCCCGGCACGCTCAACGGCGCGGACCTGGCCAACCAGTTCGGCGATCGCTGGCCGGACAAGCCGATCATGATCATGTCCGGTTTCGAAACCCCTGAAAGCGCAGGCGTGCGGCACGCGGTCTCGTTCATCAAGAAACCCTGGATGATTGGCGGGCTGCTCGATTGCGTGGGCCAGACCTTCAAGTCCAAACGACTCAACTGACCTGCGTGCAGATGCTACATTGCCGGGCAAATCCGTCCGGCACCCGCGAGGTTCTTTTCCTTGTCCGATCACTCTGTTTTCAACTCGACCTACCGTGCTTTCCTGTTCGACATGGACGGCACCGTCCTGACCTCCATTGCCGCCGCCGAGCGGGTCTGGACCACCTGGGCGGTGCGCCATGGTGTCGATGTCGACAGCTTCCTGCCGACCATTCACGGCGCCCGCGCCATCGACACCATCAGGCGCCTGGGCTTGCCCGGGGTGGATGCCGAGGCCGAAGCCGCGTGGATTACCGAAGCGGAAATCGTCGACGTCGACGGGGTATTGGAAGTGGCTGGCGCGGGGAAATTCCTGCGGTCCTTGCCAGCCAGCCAGTGGGCCATCGTCACTTCCGCCCCGCGGGAACTGGCGTTGCGGCGGTTGGCGGCGGCGGGGATTCCCGAGCCTGCTGTCATGATCACCGCCGAGGATGTGACTGCTGGCAAACCGGATCCCGCCGGTTACCGCCTCGCGGCCCGTCGCCTGGGTGTCGAGGCCGGGCAGTGCCTGGTTTTTGAAGATGCCACGGTGGGGATTCTGGCGGCCGAGGCGGCGGGGGCGAACTTGATGATTGTCACGGCGACCCATGAGCAGCCGATCGAGACGTTGCATGGGACGTTGGCCAGTTATGATTCGGTTCGGGTTCTGGTGGATGCCGCAGGTCTGCGTCTGCAAGCGGTCTAATGTGTGCGAGCCTGCTCGCTCCCACAGGGGATCATTGTTCCAGTCAGTAAACCCCGGGGATCAGCCGCCAGCTGCGTGCGCAATAGGCCTCGTATTCACTGCCGAACTGCGCCCTGAGCAAGGCCTCTTCCGAGTGAATGCGCGCGATCAGCGGGACCAGCGTCAGCGCCACCAATATCAGCCCGACACCAGAGCGAAAGGCCAGTGCCCAACCGGTGCCGATGACCATCATCCCCAGGTAACTGGGGTTGCGCAGGTTGCGGTAAATCCCCTCGGTGACCAGTCGATGCCCCGGTTGAATGGCCACCAGCCCGCTGAAGCGCTTGCCCAGCACAAACACCGGCCACAACCGCAGCGCGCCACCCAGGATAAACAACAGCGCGCCGAGCCAGCGCACGCCTTCACCGCCAAAAGTCCAGAAATCGATGCGGTCGGTATAGGCCGGCAGAAAGCCGCTCAGCAAACCGATCACGCCGAAGGCCGGAATGACCCAGCGGTTGGCCCGGTCTTCGCGTTCCCCCGAACTCAGGTTGACCTCGGTGAACAAAGAAGCGACAGCCATGATCAGGGTGGCCAGGGCAACGACGACCAGTGAACCGTGGCTGAAGTAAGTCGCGAAACCACCCAGCCCCCAGATCGCCAGGGTGAGGTAGGCGAGGGTGCTGACGACGGCGAAAAACGCCAATTTGGCGGAGATTTTCATGGTGCCTCCACGAACAGGCTTAATTTTAAGTGTAGATACCGTCTTGTCCCCTCGCATTGCGCAGCCCGGCGCCGGACCGCTGAGACGGTCGCCCCGAGGCCGGGTGAACTAAACTTGCATCAGAGGACCGTTCACCGCTGGCTCGTTGACCTGTTCGGCGAGCCGGTGGCGTGTAACAGGAACCGACATGCTGCACATCCGCACGCCTTTGATCCTGCACCCTGGCCTGTCGACCCCGACCCGCCGTATCTGGCTGAAACTGGAAAACCTGCAACCTGGCGGCTCGTTCAAAATACGCGGCATTGGCTTGCTGTGCAGCCGGGCGGCGCAGCAGGGCAAGCGCAAGGTGGTCTGTCCCTCCGGCGGTAACGCGGGACTCGCCACGGCCATGGCCGCTGCATGCCTGGGGCTCAAGGCATGCATCGTGGTGCCGCACACCACCCCGCAAAGCACCCGGGCGCGGATCAGCAATACCGGCGCCGAGGTGATCGTGCACGGCAAGGTCTGGGACGACGCCAATCAACGGGCACGGGAACTCGCCCAGGATCCACGCTGTGAATTTGTGCCGGCCTTTGACCATCCGGTGTTGTGGGAAGGGCACAGCACCATGGTCGATGAAATCCTTGAAGACTGCCCGCCAGTGGATGTGCTGGTGACATCGGTGGGCGGCGGAGGTTTACTGGCGGGGCTGCTCACCGGACTGATTCGTCATCGGCACACCGATTGCCGCATCGTAGCCTGCGAAACCGAAGGCGCGGCGTCGTTCGCCGCGGCGGTGGCGGCCGGGTACCCGGTCAAATTGCCGAAAATCGACACGGTCGCCACCTCCCTGGGCGCCGCGCAAGTGGCCGCCTGGCCGGTCAAGCACATCGGCGATTTCTCCCATGAGTGCGTGGTGCTCAGTGATGATGAGGCGATCATGGGCGTGGTGCGTTACGCCAATGATTTGCGTCAGCTGGTCGAACCGGCGTGCGGGGTTTCATTGGCGATTGCCTACCTGGATCACCCGGCGATTGCCGACGCCAATGACGTGGTAATCGTGGTGTGCGGCGGGGTGAGTATCAACGCGCAGCTCGTGGCCGGGTGGGCACGCTTGTCCACTGGCACGCACGCCAGGTAGGGCCGGAAACGCTATCCCGGTGTCACAAGCCCCACCGCTGGCGATGACGATCTTCAGTGATCGGTGGCAACGCCTTCCTGGACGAGAATGGCGCGGGCCAGGTCCTCGTCGCTTGCGTTGTTGAGGGCGGGATTGTCCTGGCGGACCTTTTTCAACAGCGCCTCCAGGTAAGCACCACGAATTGCACCGCCGCTGGCGACGAAGCTGGAAGCGTCATCCCGGGCGGGAATCATGAGTTTGTCGTCTTTGAACGTCGAGTACAGCGACGCGGAAACCCCGGCGGAAGTGGCGACGTCACCCGCATCCACTTTGGCCAGAGCCGAACCGAAGGGTAAACAAAGTACCAGGGAAGAAAGGATAAACATGCGGCGCATGACGGTGTCCTCCGACAGCATAAGGGAAGTACCACATAGTTTAGGATGCGTGGCGGTCGCCGAGAGTTCCCTGGCATTGGCGAGGAACGGGGTGAGAGGGAGGCTGGGTCGTTGAACATCGATATTCAAAGCGTGGTGATCGGGGCCGGCGTGGTCGGGCTGGCGGTGGCCAGGGCCCTGGCCATGAGCGGGCGCGACGTGCTGGTGGTCGAGGCGGGTGAGGGCATCGGCACGGGCATCAGCTCGCGTAACTCTGAAGTGATTCATGCCGGCATCTATTACCCTGGCGGCAGTCTCAAGGCGCGGTTGTGCGTGGAGGGCAAGCAGCGTCTCTACGCCTATTGCGACGAACACGGTGTCGATTACCGGCGCGTGGGCAAGTTGATCGTGGCCACCGATGAGCAGCAGCGCGCAGCTTTGCAGCGTCTGTTGCAGCAGGGGGGTGCCAATGGTGTCGATGACCTGCAATGGCTGGATGGCCCGCAGGCCCGGGTGCTTGAACCGGCGTTGTCCTGCGTCGCGGCGTTGTGGTCGCCGTCAACCGGCATTGTCGACTCCCACGGGCTGATGTTGGCGCTTCAGGGCGATGCCCAGAGGTTTGGCGCGACGCTGGCCTTGCACACGCCGTTGCTGTCAGCCCATTGCATCGATCAGGGTTTTGAGTTGCACATGGGCGGCAGTCAACCCATGACGCTGTGCAGCCGCGAATTGATCAACTGCGCGGGGCTGTCCGCGCCCGAGGTGGCGAGCAGCATCGTCGGTCTGCCTGGACCATTCATTCCCCGGGCGCATCTGTGCAAGGGCAGTTATTTCAGTCTCAATGGCCGGGTGCCGTTTCGCCACTTGGTGTATCCGGCCCCGGAGAGCGCGGGACTGGGTGTGCACATGACGCTGGACCTGGGCGGGCAGGCGCGCTTCGGGCCGGATGTCGAATGGGTCGAGCACATTGATTACCGCGTCGAGTCCCGCCGGGCCGAGGGGTTCTATCAGGCGATCCGGCGCTATTGGCCGGGTTTGCCGGACAACAGCCTGCAACCGGCCTACAGCGGCATTCGCCCGAAAATCAGCGGGCCGACCGAGCCGGCCGCCGACTTTCTCATCAGTGGTCGGGCCGAACATGGGGTGGCGGGGCTGGTCAATCTGTTTGGCATCGAATCACCGGGGTTGACCAGTTGCCTGGCACTCGCCGAACTCGTGGTGAAACGCCTGGACGACCGATGATCAGGGCTGGCACTGCTCGGCGCCCATCGGGTCTATGCTGGAAGGTGCGCTTACCGCCATCGGAGAACTCTGATGATCACCGTACGCACGGCCTGCCTGCTGGCCGATTACAAACGCTGGGCCAATCAGCGCCTTTTTGACAGCCTCGCGGCGCTCCCTCCGGGCGAAGTCAAGAAAGAACGGGTGTCGGTGTTCAAAAACATGATCGGCACCCTCAATCACGTGTACGTGGTCGATTGCATCTGGCAGGCGCACCTCGAAGGCCGGGGGCATGGCTTCAAGACCTCGCACGACCTGTTGCATGCCGATCTGTCCGAACTGCGCATGGCGCAAAAAACCATCGATCGCTGGTACTGCGACTGGAGCGCCCGGCAAACCGATGCCTCCCTGGACAAACTCCTGGAATTCACCTTTGTCTCGGGCGAAAGCGGCACCATGAGCGCCGGCGCGATGCTGATGCACGTGGTCAACCACGCCAGCTATCACCGTGGCTGGGTGGTGCAGATGTACTTCGAGATTCCGGCCATGCCACCAGTGACCGACATGCCGGTGTACCTGCGCGAGTCTGAACCGATGTTTCTGCAGTCGATCAATGCCCCGATAGTGGCGCTGCCATGTGCTGTGCAATTTTCGAGCGCAACCAGCGTTCTGCCGGATCGTTATCGTTGACCCCGTTCCAGACCATCGACAGTTCGGACAGGTTGATATCAAAGGGCGCATCGTCCGCCCGTAACTGGCTGCTGCCTTCGATCAACGCACTGGCCGCGTAATCCGGCACGGTGGCGAGCAGGTCAGTACCCGCCAGCAAGGCCCGCAACCCCGCGAACTGAGGCACCGCCAGCACCACCCGGCGCGAACGGCCGATCCGGGCCAGATCGTTGTCGATGGCACCGCTCAGGTCCCCGGAAAACGACACCAGTGCGTGAGGGCGTTCGCAGAACTCGTCCAGGGTCAACGGGCCGGGGCGGTCATCGCCGCGCAGGATTTTCACGCTCAAGTCGCGCAATTTCTTGCGCTTGGCGTTGGCCGGCAATTCTGTGGTGTAGCTGATGCCGACGGAAATCTCGCCACTGGCCAGCATCGATGGCATCAGCAGGAAATTCACCCGGCGCACCACCACCACAACGTTCTGCGCCTCTTCACGAATCTGCTTGAGTAGCGGCGGAAACAGCCCGAACTCGGCGTCGTCCGACAGACCGATACGAAACACGTCGCGGCTGGTGGAGGGATCGAAATCCTTGGCCCGGCTGACCGCACCGGAAATGGTGTCCATCGCCGGCTGCAATTCCTTGAGTATCTGCAACGCCCGCAGGGTCGGCTCCAGGGTGCGTCCGTTGCGCACCAGCAACGGGTCGTCGAACAGATCGCGCAATTTGGCCAGCGACGCGCTGACGGCAGGCTGGCCGAGGAACAGCTTTTCCCCGGCCCGGGTCAGGTTCTTCTCGAACATCAGAGTTTCGAAAATCACCAGCAGGTTCATGTCCACGCGGCGCAGATCGTTGCGGTTCATGCCGGGGTTCTCGGTGGGTTTATGAGGGTTTTTTCAGTAAAGCACCAAACCCTGCGGAATCTAGCGTTCGCTGAATACCTGTGGGAGCGAGTCTTGCTCGCGATAGCGGTCTATCGGGCAAAAAGGATGTCGCCTGACCCAACGTCATCGCGAGCAGGCTCGCTCCCACACTGGATTTTCAGCGAGCACAAATGCTGCCGCTACACTCTTCTCGACCATGATCGTGCCTTGCAGCGTCTGATGGACGCTGCCCTGGCGCAGAACGTCGAAATCGTGGTCGGTGGCCCATACAGCTCGGGCATCCTCGCCGGTGGTGCGCACTTCGAATACCAGAAGGCCAGCCCGGCGATCATCAACAAGGTCGAGCAGATCAAACGCATTGCGGCGGCCTATGGTGTCGACATCAAAGCGGCGGCGTTGCGGTTCTCGTTGGCCAACCCGGCAGTGGCCGCTGCATTCTGGCAGGCAATGCGTGAGGCGAAGCTGGTTTCCGAGCGCGCACCCTTGCCCTTCATTGGAGATTTGGCATGAAAATCGATTTGAGCGGAAAGCTCGCAATTGTCAGCGGCAGCACCGCCGGCATTGGCCTGGGCATCAGCCAGGCACTGGCCGAGGCGGGCGCCATGGTGGTGGTGATCGGCCGCGACGCGGCCAAGGTCGAGCAGGCAATGGCGAACATTCGCCAGCGTGTTCCTGCTGCGCAATTGCGCGGCGTGACCGCCGACCTCGGCACCGCCGAAGGCGCCGCAACATTGTTCGCCGCCGAACCTCGGGCGGACATCCTGGTGAACAACCTCGGGATCTTCAACACCGTGGATTTCTTCGACGCCCCGGACAGTGAGTGGACACGCTTCTACGAGGTCAACGTGATCTCCGGCGTGCGCCTGTCCCGGCATTACACGCCGGACATGGTCAAGCAGGGCTGGGGGCGGGTGATCTTCCTGTCTTCGGAGTCCGGCGTGGCGACCCCGGCGGACATGATCAACTATGGCGTGACCAAAAGCGCCAACCTGGCCGTGTCCCATGGCCTGGCCAAACGCCTGGCCGGCACCGGCGTGACGGTCAATGCGATCCTGCCCGGCCCGACCTTTACCGATGGCCTGGAAGACATGCTCAAGGACGCCACGGCCGAATCCGGACGCAGCGCCCGGGACGAAGCCGATGCGTTCGTGCGCAAGGCCCGGCCGACGTCGATCATCCAGCGCGTGGCGGACGTCGAGGAGGTCGCCAATCTGGTGGCCTACGTCGCTTCGCCGCTATCTTCGGCCACTACCGGGGCTGCCTTGCGGGTCGACGGCGGTGTCGTCGACAGCCTGGCCATTTGAACCTTTTAGATTAGAGAGAACATTTCATGGCAACTGCATCGGCCTTCATCGATATCCCGGCTTCGGCCGAACAGGTCTGGCAATTGATTGGCGGTTTCAACTCGCTGCCGGACTGGCTGCCGTTCATTCCCAAGAGCGAGCTGAGCGAAGGCGGGCGCGTGCGTAGCCTGCAAACGGCTGACGGCGCCGTGGTGATCGAACGCCTGCAAGCGTTCGACAACGCGAGCCAAACCTACAGCTACTCGATTTTGCAGGCACCTTTTCCGGCGACTGATTATCTGGCGACGATCAAGGTTCAAGCGCAAGGCGAGGGCGCGCGGGTGACCTGGTCCGGGCGGTTCGAGCCGGTGGGTGTGAGCAACGAGGAGGTGGAGGCGTTGTTTACAGACATCTATCAGGGCGGGCTTGAAGCGCTGCGGGCCAATTACCCGGCTTGATAAACACCAGCAATCCCTTGTAGGAGCGAGCCTGCTCGCGATGGACGCAAGGTCGACGCGTCGAATCAGACTGCACGCGTTATCGTTGACGTCCATCGCGAGCAGGCTCGCTCCTACAGGGGATCAATTTCAGGCCGGCGGTATCAAACTCTCCCGACAATCAAGCACCAGTCGCGCGCCACCCAGTTCGCTGTTACCCACTTCCAGGGTAAATCCGTGCAGGCTGACAATCGCCGCGACGATGGACAGCCCCAGCCCGAAGCCGCTTTTATGATTGCCCGCCTCGGCGCGATAGAAGCGCTGGAACACCGCTTCACGCTCCGCCTCGGGAATGCCCGGACCGGAGTCGAGCACTTCGATTCGCGTGTGCCCGCCATCATTGACCCCGCGCAGGATCACCGCGCCGCCGGGCGGAGTGAATTTGATCGAGTTGCTGAGCAGGTTCGCCACCGCTTCGAACATCAGCGCCCGGTCGCCATTGAGAGGCGGCAATGACGCGGGCAGGTGCAACTGGAACACCAGGCCGTCGTCTTCCGCCAGGGGCAGGTAGAACTCATGCAGTTCTTGCAACAACGCCACCGGGTCCAGTTGCACGAAACCGGAGCGACGCTGGCGGTCTTCCAGTTCGGAGATCCGCAGCAAGCCACGGAAACGCGCCATCAGCGTATCGGCCTCGGCCAGCACCAGGTCCAGTTGCATGGCCTGCGGCGAGCCTTCGCCGGCTTGCTGTTGCATGCGGTAAAGCTGCGCACGCAGACGGGTCAGGGGCGTGCGCAGGTCATGGGCGATGTTGTCGCACACGCCCTTGACCTCGTTCATCAAGCGCTCGATGCGTTCGAGCATGGCGTTGACGATGGCGGCGAGCATGTCCAGTTCGTCACGCCGATTGGACAGTGGCAAGCGCCGGCTCAGGTCGCCGGCAACGATCGCTTCGGCACTGGCCTGAATCCCGCGAATGCGCCGCAATGGGCGTCGGCGCAGCAAATACCAGCCGACAATGCCCGGCACGATGGTCAGGGTCATACCCCAGAACAAGGCGTGAAGGATGATCCGGGTCACGGCGAACAGCGAGCCATTGTCGCGCACCAGCACCAGCCAGCGGCCGTCCAGGGTGCGGGTCGCCACGGCGTCGCAGCTGTCGGCGGGCAGCATCTGCTCGTCGCTGTCGTCGGAGGCATCGCAATCGCGCAGCATGTGGATCTTGCCATCGAGCGGCAAGCCGTTCGGGATGTAGCGCAGGGCGCCGCTGAGGTAACGGTGTTGGGCATCGAACAGGCCGTAGGCGTCGATGCCGCGGATGTCGAAGGTCATGCTGACGGCGAGGGCGTCCACCAGTTGCTCGTCGGAGAAACGCGAAAACAGATGCTGGCGTTGCATCAGCGAATGCTTGGCCAGGTTGTCCAGGTAAGCGGAAACCTCGTAGTACATGACCCCCATGAGGATCCCGCTCCAGATCACGAACAGCGAACTGTAGAGCGCCAGCAGACGGCTGCTGGAAGAGCGCCAGCCTTTAGACGGGTTCGGCAATGACATAACCCGAGCCTCGCACGGTCCGAATCAGTGGGGCATTGCCAGGCGGGTCGATCTTCTTGCGCAGTCGGCCGATGTGTACGTCGATCAGGTTGGTGCCGGGGTCGAAGTGGTAACCCCAGACTTCCTCGAAAATCATCATCCGAGAGAGTATTTGTCCGGTATTGCGCATCAGGAATTCCAGCAGTTTGTATTCGGTGGGCAATAGCGTCAGCAGTTGACCGTCGCGGCTGGCTTCGTGGCTGATCAGGTTCAGCTCCAGATCCGCCACCCGTAGCGTCGTGGCCTCGGCGGTCACGGTATTCTGCCGACGCAGCAGGACTTCGACCCGGGCGGCCATTTCATCGGTGGCGAAGGGTTTGGTCAGGTAGTCGTCGCCACCGGCGCGCAGGCCGCGCACGCGCTCATCGACGTCGGACAGGGCGCTGATCATCAGGATCGGCGTGGCCACGCCCATGGTCCGCAGAGTGGTGACGATCGCCAGGCCATCGAGTTCGGGCAGCATGCGGTCGAGGGTGATCAGGTCGTAGTTGCCGCTGACTGCACGCTCCAGCCCTTCGCGGCCATTGTCGACCCAGTCGACCTCGAGGCCGTGGCTACTCAGTTCGGCGACAATCTCCCGGGCGGTCACGGCGTCGTCTTCGATGGTCAAGATGCGGGTCATAGGGCTGGCCTGATAAGCAGTTCATTACGAAGTTACGAGCATTTTGCCAAGAATTGCCCGCGACTTAATAAATTAACTTTCATCTAGCTCCCACAATGGATTGATGGCGAACACAAACTCCGCGTACGACGCAGATTACTGTGGGAGCGAGCCTGCTCGCGATGACGGCTGTTCAGGCGAAATGAATCTGTCAGTCAATCGGCGTACTGACAAACACTTCAAGCCCTTCGGCATACTTCGTGAACGCTGCGATCCGCGGAAACTGCGCCGCACTCACCTGGTCCGGCACCACCAGGTTGGTGAAGCTCCAGGCCACGGCCAGCGTGATGCCATCCTGCGCAATCGAACCGTCAGTCTCAAGCGGCTGCTTTTCCAGCTCTCGCTCCAGCGCCGAATAGGCTGCCTTCAATTGTCCTTCGACCCGCTGCACCCAGGGCTCGAATTGAATCTCCTCGGGCCGCAGGTTGCGCTCGTAGTAAAGCTGCACGGATTTTTCGCTGGCGGCCAGGGCCAGGCCGATCAGGCGCAACGCGCGCAGGCGCTGACCCGGCTCGACGGGCATCAGGCTGTTGCCGGCCAGGATTTCCAGATAGTCGATGATCAGTGTCGAGTCCATCAGCACCTCACCGTCATCCAGCACCAGGGTGGGCGCCTTGACCACCGGGTTGATCTGCTGGAATTGTTCGAAGTGGCGGAATACCGAGACCGATCGATGTTCCAGGGCGATTCCCAGGCGTTTGGCAGAAATGGCGGCGCGCCTGACATAGGGCGAATCCAGCATACCGATCAGCTTCATGGTCCTTTCCTTTATATGGCCATTTCGGGAGGGACAACCTTAGCTGAGGTTCACGGCCCTGCAAATGACCGTGAATAATGTCCGGTGCCAGCCGTTTGTCTTCTATATACAGCCGCTCGATTGAATTTCTTGCTATAAACGCACTCCGATTACCGCCTCAAAGCCTGCCTTAGAGCATTTTCAGGGCTTTGTCGGACAAATTCGCAGTCTTTTCAGTTGCTGAGGCCTCAAGTCGGCCGTAGACTGCCGCCCCTCGTAAATTGAGTGCCGGGTGGCGCTTGGAACAAACGGCGCAGTTCCGATAACCTGCCCAGGTCTGCCGGAACGCTCCCTTATTCGCCTTAATGCACGTTTTTTTATAGAGATATCAATGACAAAGGACAAGTTGCTGGCCATGCCGGCGGATGACTACATGAATGCCGAGCAACATGCTTTTTTCTCCGAGCTGTTGCAGAACATGAAAGTCGAAACCCATGAGCGCATCGAACAGAACCGCATCGCCATCGAAAGCCTGGACACCCCGGCCGATCCGGCAGACGCGGCTTCGGTCGAAGAAGAGCGCACCTGGCTGGTGAACGCGATCGATCGCGACCAGCGCATGCTGCCTCAGTTGGAACAAGCCCTTGAGCGCATCAAGGAAGACAGCTTCGGCTGGTGCGACGACAGCGGCGAGGCGATTGGCCTCAAGCGCCTGCTGATCAGCCCGACCACCAAGTACTGCATCGAAGCTCAGGAACGTCACGAGCAAATCGACAAGCACCAGCGTCAGGCATGATTCCGTGAGGCAGTCCATCAAAATGGACTGCCTTTGAAAAGATCGCAGCCTGCGGTAGCGCCTACGCAACTGAAGTAGGGTGCTGCCGCAGGCTGCGATCTTTGTTTTCTGCCGTCTTCGATTTCCCGGTTCTTCTATTGATCTGCTGCAACGTTCGCGACTAAAGGCTCATGGATAATGGCTTTATGGTGGCGTTTAATGCGAAGACAACAATTAGAAGCTTTACGGGGTGACGATGATGACGAGAGACGGATCTCGGGTTGCGGCAGTGCCCGCACCCGTGCTGTTGCCGAAAAACCGCGGGCTGACGCCAACGCTGCAAAGCATCGCCCTGATGCTGTTGTTAAGCGGGATGACGCTGGGCGGATGGTCGCTTTACCTTGGCCTGCCCCTGGCCATATTGATTGTCTGGCTGCCTCGCCTGCGTTCGCGCGCGACCCCGCAGGCGGCTTGCCCCGCCAGCCCCGATGCCATCGGCGAGTTGACTCGCGATCTTTCCCACACCACCAGCCATAACGCACTGTCGGCCGCCGGTGTGGCGTTTTCGGTTCGGCAACTGGCGGACAAGCTGCAATCGCAGCTTACGGCGGCGGCACAGATCGTCAGCAATGCCGAGGTCATGATCACCACCGAACAGGCCACCTCGACGCTCAGTCGCCAGGCGCTCAGTGCCGCCAGCGAAGCTCATCAAAGCGGAGTGGTCGGGCGTACGGAATTGATCGAGTCCATTACACGCATGCATCAGCTCAGCCAGCGCGCGAGCAACAGCCGTGAACTGATCGAAGCCTTGAGCCTGCGCAGCGATGATATCCAGCGGGTGACCCTGGTGATTCAGTCCATCGCCAGCCAGACCAACCTGCTGGCGTTGAACGCCGCGATAGAAGCGGCGCGGGCGGGGGAGCACGGTCGCGGGTTTGCAGTGGTGGCCGACGAAGTTCGCGGGCTTGCCGCACGTACGGCGACCGCCACGGGGGAAGTGGGCGAAATGGTGGCCGACATCCAGCAACGCACGGCACAAGTGGTGGAGCAGATCCGGCAATTGTCCAGCGACCTTGACTCCGGCGTCGAGCAGGTAGAGCGGACAGGGCAGCACCTGGAAAGCATTGCCCGTCTGGCGGCCAGTGTCGAGTCCCAGGTCGGGGAGATCGCCCAAGGGGCAGACACCAACCGCGTACAACTCGACAGCCTGTTTCACGCCATCGAACAGATGCGCAGCGATCTGGTGGTCAGCGACCAGCAGACTCAGCGTTTGGCCCAGGCGGCGGTGCAAATGGAAGGGCAGGCCGAAACCATCAGCGAGCGTCTTGCCGAAGTGGGGCTGGATGACTATCACCAGCGAATCTATGACCTGGCACGGGACGCCGCGAGCCAGATTGCCGCGCGTTTCGAAGCGGATATCGATGCCGGTCGAATCAGTCTCGACGATCTGTTCGACCGCAATTACCAGGTCATCCCCGATACCAGCCCGGCCAAGTACCAGACGCGTTTCGACCGTTACACCGATCAGGTTTTGCCAGCGATTCAAGAACCGTTGTTACCGCGTCACGAAGGATTGGTGTTCGCCATCGCCTGCACCCAACAGGGTTATGTGCCGACCCATAACAAGGTGTTCAGCCAGCCGTTGACGGGAGATGCGCAGGTCGATGCCTTGCAGAACCGGACCAAACGCAAGTTCGCTGACCGTACCGGGATCCGCTGCGGCAGCCATCAGAAGGCCGTGCTGCTGCAAACCTATACCCGTGATACCGGCGAGCTGATGCACGATCTTTCGGTGCCGATCATGCTCAAGGGTCGGCATTGGGGTGGCTTACGCCTGGGTTACAAACCGGAAAAACCGCGCTAGAAACTCCGTGCTTTCGGATGGGCGTTCTCCAGCCGCGACGAAGCGCAGGAGTGCAAGGCTGCCTGGCTGGCGCAATTGAGCGCTTAAAGTCCTGGCAGCCTGCATTGAGGTAGTCAGTGGGTCTGGTGCATGCGCAGATTCAGGTCGTCGACCACCCGCGCCCAGTCAGCGTCTTCGCGCAGTTGTTCCTTGAGGAAGCCGGCCTGTTGCGGTGACCAGAACTCGGCGTCGATAAGCTTCTTGTCGTCAGGCAGGAAGTGGCCGGCAATGAAGTCGTCGATCGCTTTCTGGCTGGAGTCCAGGCCGAGCTGGTCGAACAGGCCTTTCAAGTCGTGGGTCGGTGATTCCATCTTCATCTCCTTGCAGGTCATCGGTCGGGTCGGGAAGCAAAGCGCGGTGTCCTGATTTCGAGGGCGCCGCACGGGCAGGGTTCGATCACGATGTTCAAACGCAACAATGAGCATAGACCGCCAACCCGGTAATCAGGCGTTCAATGCACCCGCATCGACCGCGGCCTTCAGTTCCCTGGCCGATTCCTGTGCCGCGATGGCGGCGACATCCGGGGTTTTGAACCAGCGATCCTTTTCGACCTGATGATAGGTCACGGTCTTGAGCGGTGGTTTGGCGCGCATGACAATCACGGCCTGGAATTCACCCTCGACTTCTCTGGCTTCACCCCGGATAAAAAACTCGCCGATATCAAATTCCGTCACGTTGCAGACTTCCCTTGGAAATACATTGTTGTTGTCAACGCAACCCGATTTTTGCGGATCCGTTTTATTGGGCGGGCAGTATGGCAGTAGTTGCCCGTCGACGGATGAGATAAGTCGGCGGGCAGACGAAACGTCGATAGAAGCGAGCGCGGTGGGATGTCAACCGTGTGATTCAAGAAACCGGGCGAGGGCACAGGCTTCGTTATGATTGGCTCGGAAACCTCTTACACTGCCTGTAGAAATATCCTTGATGTGAAAGAAGGCAATGCCTGCCATTACCACCCGAAATCGCGGGCGGGTCGGGGCATCGGGAGCTGGTTCATGGAGGCCGGGCCGTGTCGGGTGCGGGGTCGGCGCTGTTTCCGAGTCAGGTACGAGGGGATAGGCAAAGTGTGTCAGCGTGCACATATGAAGTCCTTTTCATTGTTTTACCGACGTATGTACGTCGTTTTGGCTAGTCGCCAAGAGCATCGCTGCTCTAGAATCACCCTCACTGGTGGGTGAATGATGTTTATCTAAAGCAATTTTTTGCGGACGATATGTAGGAAAAGTTTTTTTCTTGATGAGATTTTTCCCCGAAGTTGATAGTCCATAATTTTCTGGCAGCACGAAGGGTGTTTTCCTTCAACCTGTGACGAACACCAGTCAGGACGACGCGAGTGACGTTCCAGTAGTCTTCTCAAGCTTCGTGATGAATGAGTGCACTGCTCATTCAGGACTTCAACCCGGGTTCTTTGGCTACACCTTCGGCATTGCCGCTTTTTTGGCTGTGCGTTCATTTTTCGCGCACGGCACCATTATTCAGATGTGGGGATGTTTCCTTGGCAGTAAGTAATCTCGATATGCATGCTTTGTTCGTGCTGGGTGATTTGCGCGCAAAGCTGGTCAAGCAGTTTCAGTCACGTTTCGTTTACATCACCGAACAGAACGCTGAAGGCATTTACATTGCCGAAATCGACACCGAATCAGCCCTGGTGGTGGACGACAAGCCCGGACTCAAGCTCAAGGTCGGCGACCATTTCAGCGCGTCAGTGCTGCCCAGTCGCGAAGGCGGCAAG
Source organism: Pseudomonas sp. ACN8 (assembly GCF_002303925.1). Lineage (GTDB taxonomy): Bacteria > Pseudomonadota > Gammaproteobacteria > Pseudomonadales > Pseudomonadaceae > Aquipseudomonas. The sequence goes on along the minus strand of NZ_MRCS01000058.1, from coordinate 15,392 downwards.
CTGGACATCAGGTTCCGCGACATCAAGCTGACGGTTTACGGAATTGGCGACTACGCCTTCGTGACCACGGCCGACGGTCAGGGGATCGTGTTCAAGGAAGGACACAGCGTGGTGATGGTGTTCGCCGCCCATCAACAGTTGCAGGAGGGCCTGACCAAGACCCTCAAGGCCGTGACCGCCAAGGCGGCCAAGTGGCGCAAGGGCGAGCTGGTGACCTTCAAGGCCAGCGAGTGATGAACCAGACCCGCGCCGACTTCCACGAACAGAACCTGGCCAGCGCTCAAGACGAAGCGCGGCGGTTGTTCGGGCAGAAGACCATTCTGCAAGGAGCCTGGCTGAACTGGGTGGCGTCACAGCTTTACCAACTGCAACCGGCGGAGTACGCCAGCATGGTCAGGCGAGCACTGATGCGTTTGCAGGAAACTGGCGAAAACTGACCCACGCACCTCGAAAGCAGGAACCTCTACTACAGTCATTGGACTGAGTATTCAGAGGCTTCGCGGTCTACCGCCAGGCCACCCTGCTATTGCTGTGAACAGCACGAGGTGCAAAAGCATGAACGGATTTCGACGGTTGCTGGCTGCGGTCGTGGCCACTTTCGGTTTGTTGGCGACACCCGTCCCGGTGTCTGCCGCCCAGGCGCCGATCCACTTCGCCGACCTGAACTGGGAAAGCGGCAGCCTGATTACCGATGTCCTGCGCATCATTGTCGAGAAGGGCTACGGCCTGCCGACCGACACCTTGCCGGGCACCACCATCACCCTGGAAACCGCGCTGGCCAATAATGACATCCAGGTCATCGGCGAAGAGTGGGCCGGTCGCAGCCCGGTGTGGGTCAAGGCGGAGGCCGAAGGCAAGGTCGTCAGCCTCGGCGACACGGTCAAGGGCGCTACCGAAGGCTGGTGGGTGCCGGAATATGTGATCAAGGGCGACCCGGCCAAGGGCATCAAGCCGCTGGCGCCGGACCTGCGCAGTGTCAGCGACCTGCCGCGTTACAAAGACGTGTTCAGGGACCCGGAGGCCCCGACCAAGGGACGTTTTCTCAACAGCCCCATCGGCTGGACCTCGGAAGTGGTCAACAAACAGAAGCTCAAGGCGTATGGGCTGGATGACAGCTACGTGAACTTCCGCAGCGGTTCGGGCGCGGCCCTGGATGCCGAGATCAGTTCGTCAATTCATCGTGGCAAGCCGGTGCTGTTTTACTACTGGTCGCCCACGCCGTTACTTGGCCGTTTCAAGCTGATTCAACTCGAAGAGCCACCGTTCGACGCGCAAGCCTGGAAGACCCTGACCGACGCCGACAACCCCAATCCACAGCCGACCCGTTCCCTGGCCTCCAAGCTGTCGATCGGTGTGTCCACCCCCTTCCAGAAGCAATATCCGCACATTGCCGAGTTCTTTACCAAAGTCGACTTTCCGATCGAACCGCTGAACAAAGCGCTGGCCGAGATGAGCGAGAAACATACTCCGCCGCGCCAGGCGGCAGAGGCATTCATGAAGGCCCATCCGGACGTCTGGCGGGCCTGGCTGCCCAAGGACGTGGCGGATAAAGTCTCCGCCGCCCTATAGGCGCTGCCGCAGGTCGGGATCTTTTGATCTTTGTCATAAAAAAGCAAAATCAAAACATCGCAGCCTGCGGTAGCTCCTACAATGTTCGGTTCATATCCCTTTCAAGGATTTCTGAACCATGACCCTGTTGTTGGCTCAGTCGCTGGTGACGATCTTCGCCACGATCAGTCTGGTGCATGTGTATTGGGCGTTGGGTGGCGAGTGGGCGGCGGTGGCGGTGGTCCCGCAAGTACCGCAGGAGGGCAGTGCGCAGCTGAGGCCGGCGTTCAAGCCGCGAGGCTGGATCACGCTGGTAGTGGCCGGGCTGTTGCTGTCGATTGCCGTGCTGGTGTGCTTGCGGGTGGGTTGGTGCCTGCCACCCTTGCATCACCGGTCGTTGCAGTGGGTGATCAGCACGATCGCGATTTTGCTGTTTGCCCGGGCCATTGGCGATTCAGAACTGGTGGGCTTTTTCAAAGAGGTCAAAGGCTCGAAATTTGCCCGGCTCGACACCTGGGTTTACTCGCCGTTGTGTGTGGTGCTGGGAGCAGGGTTGTTGGCGGTGGCCTGGATTTGATTTGCCTGCCCAATGGCTTTCGCGAGCAGGCTCGCTCCCACAGGGGATTTTCGGCGAGTAAAGGATTTGTGTACGACAGCGATCAAATGTGGGAGCGAGCCTGCTCGCGAAGAGGCCGGTCCAGGCACTAAAAATCTTTGATCTAACTACCACTCTCCGTCCGCCGGCTGCTCACCTCGGCCGGCACATCATCCCCGGCCATGCGTTTGCGAAACAGCGCCGCCCGGGCCAGCAGCAGGGTCGTCACCGGCACGGTAATCGCCAGCAGGATCGGGATCAGCCAGGCGTGCAATACCGGCGCGGACTTGAGCGCCGAAAAATAGATGATCGACGCCAATGCCACGCACCAGGTCCCGAGCGTCGAGGCCAGGGCGGGTGGGTGCATGCGCTGGAAGTAGTCCTTCATGCGCAGCAGGCCGGTGGCACCGATCAAGGCAAACAGACTGCCGAGCACCAGCAGGATCGCCACCGGGATCTCCACCCACAACGACAATGGCGTGTTCATTCGATCACCTCGCCACGCAGCAGGAACTTCGCCAGGGCGAACGAGCCGACGAAACCGAACAGTGCGATCAGCAGCGCCGCCTCGAAGTAGGTGTCACTGGCATAGCGAATGCCCAGCGCCAGCATCATCAGCATCGCGACGATGTACAGATAGTCCAGCGCCAGAACCCGGTCCTGGGCCGACGGCCCCTTGAACAGACGGATCAGGGTCAGGATCATCGCCAGGGAAAAGAAGAACAGGCTCAGCAGGATCGCGTTCGACAGCAAGGGACTCATTCGAAGATCTCCATCAACGGACGCTCGTAGGTCGCCTTGAAGTGCTGGATGAACAGCGCCTCGTCGTCCAGGTCGAAGACGTGCAACAGCAAAATGCTGCGGTCCAGTGCCAGCTCCGACCAGACCGTACCGGGCACCACCGTGGTGATCATCGACAGCGCGGCCAGGCCGTTGGCGTCACGCAGGTCCAGCGGCACCTTGATGAATTGCGAGCGGGGCGGGCGGCGACCGGCATTGAGCACGCTCCAGGCCACGGCGAGGTTGGACACCAACACATCGCGCCCGACCAGCAGGACCAGGCGCAGGATCACCCAGGGGCGACGGATGCGCACCGGCAGCGGACGCAGCCTGCGCATCATCAATGGCGCACAGAACCCCAGCGCGGCACCCAGCAGCAGGTTGCCGGGGCTGATCGACAGGTTCAGCAGCAACCACAGCAGCCACAGGGCCAGCGACAGCAAAGGTGCCGGAAACAGGCGCTTCATGGCTGCACCTCCTGCGGGGCCGCTGCGGCCGACGGGTTCGGTACGACGCGCGTGTCGAGCACTGCCATCACATATTGCTGCGGGTTGTATAAGGCATCGGCGGCGGCCTGGGTGTAGCGCAGCAGCGGATCGGCCTTGAAGGTCAGCGCAATGCTCAAGCCCAGCAGGGCGAAGATCGGTATGCATTCAAGGCGTCGCAACAGGGGCGATGGCCGTTCCGCTGGCGTCCAGAAACGCTGGATGCCCAGGCGCGAGAACGCGATCAGAGACGCCAGCCCGGACACAATCAACAACACCAGCAAGCCCCACGCGGCGTTGGAAACCGGTGTGTCGCCGCTGTTGCCCAGGCCGAGCGGATTGAGCAGGGCGCCGATCAACCCGAGTTTGCCGATAAACCCGGAGAGCGGCGGCATGCCGATGATCAGCAAGGCGCAGGCGATGAAACTCAAGCCGAGAAAGGCCATGGTCCAGGGAATCACCTGGCCGACCACGGCTTTCTGGTCGTCGTCGAGGTTGGTGCCTTTGGGCGGATGCAGGGACTCCAGAGGACGGGGCAGCAGTTCGGTTTCATCTTCGAGCAGGATTTCGTTGGCCGAGCGCGAGCGCTCGATCAGTTCGGCCAGCAGGAACAGTGCGCTCAACGCCAGGGTCGAGCTGAACAGATAGAACAGCGCCGCGCCGATCAGGTTCGGCTGGGCGAAACCGATGGTCGACAACAGGATGCCCGCCGACACCAGGATGCTCAGGCTGGCCATGCGCTCCAGGCGTTGTGCGGCGAGGATCGCCATGGCGGCGCAGACGATGGTCGCCATGCCGCCATAGACCAGCCAGTCACCGCCAAAGAACGCCGAAGCCCCGGCCTGGGCGGAGAACAGCAGCGTCCACAGGCGCAGCAAGGTGTAGACGCCGACCTTGGTCATGATCGCGAACATCGCCGCCACCGGCGCACTGGCCGAGGAATAGGCCGGCACCAGCCAGAAGTTCAGCGGCCACATGCCGGCCTTGGCCAGAAACGCGACGGCCAGAATCCCCGCGCCAGCGTGTAGCAAGCCGCGATCGGCTTCGGACACCAGTGGGATTTTTACCGCCAGGTCGGCCATGTTCAGCGTGCCGGTGACCCCATAGATCAGCGCTGCGCCAATCAGGAACAGCGACGAGGCCAGCAGATTGATCGAGATGTAATGCAGCCCCGACGACACCCGCGCCCGGCCCGAGCCGTGGAGCATCAACCCGTAGGACGCCGCCAGCAACACTTCGAAGAACACGAACAGATTGAACAGGTCGGCGGTGAGGAACGCGCCGTAAAGGCCCATCAACTGGATCTGGAACAGCGCGTGAAAACTCGAACCTGCGCTGTCCCAGCGTGCCATGGCGAACAGCAGGGCACTGACGCCGATGATGCCGGTCAGCACCAGCATCAGCGCCGACAGGCGATCGACCACCAGCACCAGGCCGAACGGCACTTGCCAGTTGCTCGGCAGATAGACACCGATGGAACCGGGCACGCCGGTGGTTTGTGTCCATTGCAGCAATGCCACGGCAATGCCCAGCCCGAGCAGGCTGGAGAACAGATTGATCTTCGCCTTGAGCGGGCGGTGCTTCTCGCCGAGCATCAGCATGATCGCGGCAGTCAGCAGCGGCAGCAGAATGGGCGCGACGATCAGGTGAGACATTGCCATCATTCCCTGGGCTCCCGGCCATCCACATGGTCAGTGCCGGTCAGGCCCCGGGAGGCCAGCAGCACCACCAGGAACAACGCGGTCATGGCAAAGCTGATGACTATCGCTGTCAGCACCAGTGCTTGCGGCAGCGGGTCGGTGTAGTGCAACAGGTCCTGCGGCACACCGTCCTTGATGATCGGTTCCTTGCCGATGAACAGGCTGCCCATGCTGAAGATGAACAGATTGACGCCGTAGGACAGCAGGCACAGGCCCATGACCACCTGGAACGTCCGCGGGCGCAGGATCAGCCAGACGCCGGACGCGGCCAGTACGCCGATGGCGATTGCGATGACTTCTTCCATCAGACGGCTCCTTTGGCGGCAACGGATCTGGGCTGGGCGGCGGTTTTGTGGCCGCGCACCGATTGGTGGGCGAGGGCTGTAAGAATCAACAGGGTCGAGCCGACCACCACGCCGTACACCCCGATGTCGAAGAACAGCGCGCTGGCCAGGTGAATGTCACCCAGCAGCGGCAACGAGAAATGCCAGGTATGGGTGGTCAGGAACGGATAGCCGACCAGTATCGCACCCAGCCCCGTGGCGGTGGCAATCATCAGTCCGGTGCCCATCCAGCGCAGTGGCCGCAGGCTCATTTGCGCCTCGACCCACTGCGTGCCGGCGACCATGTATTGCAGGATGAACGCCACCGACATCACCAGCCCGGCGACAAAGCCGCCGCCCGGTTGATTGTGCCCGCGCATGAACAGGTAGAACGACACCACCAGCGCCACCGGCAACAGCAGGCGCACCAGCACCGCCGGCACCATCATGAAACCGAGCGCGGTGTCGCTGGCGTGACGCGGGTTGACCAGGTCGGTGACCACATCCGGTGCGAGCAAGCGTTGCTGGGCCGGCAGTTGCAGGCTTTCTTTCGGCGGACGGAAGCGGCGTAGCAGGGCGTACACGGTCAGGGCCACGGCCACCAGCACGGTGATTTCCCCGAGGGTGTCGAAACCACGGAAGTCCACCAGCATCACGTTGACCACGTTGCTGCCGCCGCCTTCGGGCAAGGCGCGGCTGAGGTAGAACGAGGAAATATCGTTGGGTGTCTGGCGCGTCAGCATGGCGTAGGCCAGCAATGCCATGCCGACACCGACCGAGGTCGACAGCAACAAGTCGCGGATACGCCGAACTCGCGCCCGGCGCAGGCTGCCCGGCAACGGCGAGACCTCCTCGATCCGACGTGGCAGCCAGCGCAGGCCCAGCAGGATCAGGACCGTGGTCACCACTTCGACCGCCAGTTGGGTCAGGGCCAGGTCCGGCGCGGAAAACCAGACGAAGGTGACGCAGGTCATCAGGCCGCAGACGCTGACCATGGTCAGGGCCGCGAGCCGGTGGTACTTCGCCTGATAGGCCGCGCCAAGGGCGCAGGCGATGGCCAGCAACCACAAGGTGACGAAGACGATCGACCCCGGGATTTTCGGCCGGTCACCCCAGTGAAGACTGCTGTGCAGCATAGGAATCAGCCCGGCCAGCACGGCGGCGAGCACCACCAGGAATAACTGCATTTGCAGGCGTTTGGTGCCAATCCGCGGTTCCAGGCGGCGGGCCAGGCGCATGAAGGCGACCAGCGCGTATTCGAACAAGTGCTTGCCGTCCAGGCGCCCGATGACGGGCGGACGGTCGAAGCGCCCGCGCTTGAGCTGATTGCGCAGCAGCAGATAAAGCACGGAGCCGCAGGACAAGGCGATCAGGCTCATGATCATCGGCGCGTTCAGGCCATGCCAGATGGCCAGGCTGTACTCGGGCAGCGTGCCGCCGACCACCGGTTGCGCCGCCGCTGCGAGCAGCGGGCCGACTATCTGGGTCGGGAAGATCCCCACCAGCAGGCAGGCGAACACCAGCAACTCGACCGGCGCGCGCATCCAGCGCGGCGGTTCGTGGGGTGTGTGGGGCAAATCGGTCGCGGGCGGACCGAAGAACACATCCACGGTGAAACGCAGGGAGTAAGCCACGCTGAAGGTACCGGCAATGGTTGCCACGATCGGCAAGCTCAGTTCGACCCAGCGGGTGGCATTGATGAACACGGTTTCAGCGAAGAACATTTCCTTGGACAGGAAGCCGTTGAGCAACGGCACGCCGGCCATCGAGGCGCTGGCGACCATGGCCAGGGTGGCGGTAAACGGCATCAGTTTGTACAGGCCGCTGAGTTTGCGGATGTCGCGGGTGCCGCTTTCGTGGTCGATGATGCCGGCGGCCATGAACAACGAGGCCTTGAACGTTGCGTGGTTGAGAATGTGGAACACCGCGGCGACGGCGGCCAGCGGGCTGTTCAAGCCGAGCAACAGGGTGATCAGGCCCAGGTGGCTGATGGTCGAGTAGGCCAGCAATCCCTTGAGGTCGTTCTGGAACATCGCGCAGTACGCCCCGAGCAACAGGGTGCAGGCACCGGCGCCGCTGACGATGTAGAACCATTCTTCACTGCCCGACAGCGAGGGCCATAGCCGCGCAAGCAGGAAGACCCCGGCCTTGACCATGGTCGCCGAATGCAAATACGCCGACACGGGCGTCGGCGCGGCCATGGCGTGGGGCAGCCAGAAGTGAAAGGGGAATTGCGCACTTTTGCTCAAAGCGCCGATCAGGATCAGGGGTAATAGAATCGGGTAGAGGGCATGGGCGCGAATCAGGTCGCCGGCGGCCAGGACCTTGTCCAGGTCATAGCTGCCGACCACATGGCCGAGCAGCATGACCCCCGCCAGCAGGCACAAGCCGCCCGCGCCGGTCACCATCAGCGCCATGTAGGCGCCGCGCCGGGCGTCGGCGCGATGGTGCCAGTAGCCAATCAACAGGAACGAGAAGAGGCTGGTCAGCTCCCAGAAAAACACGATCTGGATCAGGTTGCCGGAGATCACCAGGCCCAGCATGGCGCCCATGAAGGCCAGGAAAAACGCGAAGAATCGCGGTACCGGATCGTTCGGCGACATGTAGTAGCGGGCGTACAGCGAAACCAGGGTGCCGATGCCCAGCACCAGCATGGAGAACAGCCAGGCGAAACCGTCCATGCGCAGGACGAAGTTCAGGCCCAGGCTCGGTAGCCATGAAATCTCTTCACGAATGACGCCGCCATCGGCGATCTGTGGGAACAGGAAGGCGACCTGAACGGTGCCGATCAGGGCGATCAGGCCAGCCAGCAGGGATTCGGCGTTACGGGCATTGTGCGGCAACACGGCCGCCAAACAGCTGCCTATGAAAGGCAGAAGCAGTAGAACTATCAGGGACATAGGCTTCTAATCTGCGGAAGTTTGTGAAGCATCATACGTGCCAGCTCCCGGATCACCAAACGCCAAGCTGTCGCAGAATCCTACACGGTAGACGGAAAAGCCCTGATTCACATTGTTTCCGGAAGAGGGGTTTTGCCTGTGCCGGCGCCTTCGCGAGCAGGCTGTCTAACCGGCGGCACAGAATCCGCAGTTTATCGCTGAGTTTCCTGCTCCTGCTCCAGCTCTTCTTCAGCCGCCGCCTTACCCTTGGTCTTCAACTCACTGACGATCACCGCCGCTACAATCAACCCGGCCCCGACCAGGGCAATGGCCGGCAAGCGTTCCCCGGCGATGCGCCCGACAATCCCGGCCCATACCGGCTCGCCGGCATAGATCAGCGTGGCGCGGGTCGGTGACACGCTTTTCTGCGCCCAGTTCATCGCCACCTGAATCGCCGCGCTCGCCGCCCCAAGCCCCAGCGCGCTGCACAGCAACAACCAGGAGAAGTCCGGAATCGCCTCGTTGGTCGGCACTACCATCAGGAACGACAGCGCCGAAGTGACCGCCAGTTGTACCACCGTCACCCGGCGCACATCGACCTGGCCGGCATAGGTGCTGATCAGGATGATCTCCGCCGCAATGGCCACGGCGCTGATCAAGGTGGCGATTTCACCGGGGCTGAAGTTGAACGACGCACCGGACGGCCCGGACAGCAGCATCAACCCGGTAAAGGCCAGCATGATGCCGATGCTCGGCATCAACCCCGGACGCCGCCCCAGCACCAGCCATTGCAACAACGGCACAAACGGGACGTACAGCGCGGTAATGAATGCCGATTGGCTGCTGGGAATGCTCTGCAACCCGACCGTCTGCAAGCCGTAGCCGAGCATGATCGCCACGCCGATAAACGACCCGGCCTTGAGTTCGAACAAGGTCAGGTCACGCAGGTGACGCCAGGAAAACAGGGCAACGATGCTTGCGGCGGCGGCAAAGCGCAGGCCGACGAAAAACATTGGGCCACTGACGGTCATCGCATGCTGTACCAGCAGGAAGGTACCGCCCCAGACCATCGTGATCAGCACCAGCACGCATTCGGCCTTGCTGAACCTTGTAAAACGGGAGGAAGCCTTTGGGGAGTTCACCGACGTCATGACCTTGCACGCTACTGGAGGGGGACGCACAATGCGTCGAATGTTGCGCAGTATACTGCCCAACCCCACTCAGTGAGCAATATAGTGCACAAAGATTCTACCCAACGGGCATCGGTCCTCCAGCACGTCAGTCAAAATGTCCGCCGTTTGCGTCATGCCGCCGACTTGAGCCAGACGGCACTGGCGGAAAAGTCCGGTGTCAGCCGTCGCATGCTGGTGGCGATCGAGGCAGGGGAAAAGAACGTCAGCCTGACCACCCTCGACCGCGTCGCCGAAGCCCTCGACGTCGCCTTCAGTGATTTGATCCAGGCGCCCGACGCCCGGGATCCCAGCCGTATCAACGAGCTGGCCTGGACCGGCACGATTCCCGGCAGCCGGGCGGTGTTGCTCTCCAAGGCCCAGGCCAGCCGCGAAGTCGAGCAGTGGGAATGGTGCCTGCAACCGGGTGAGGTGTATCCGTCGGAGCCGGACGCCGATGGCTGGAGCGAACAGATTTATGTCTTCGAAGGTTGCCTGACCGTTATGCTGGGCGACCAGCCGCAGAATATCGCGGCGGGTGAATTCTTCATGTTCGCCAGCAACCAGCCGCACTGTTATCGCAACGACGGGGCTGTGGCGGCAAAGTTTGTGCGTAATGTGGTGATCTGAACAGGGAGTACACGATGGGCCATAGCTTGACCAATGATGCCGACATCCTGATTGTCGGTGGTGGCCTCAGTGGCGCCATGCTGGCGGCGCAGTTGATGCGCCGGCCGGGCCGGTGCCGGGTGCTGGTGATCGAGCCTCGGGCCGAGTTGGGGCGGGGCGTTGCCTACAGCGCGGTGGAACTGGGCCATACGCTCAACGGCAACGCGGCGCGGGTGAGTGTCGACCCGGACAACGCCGACGACTTTACCCAATGGCTGACCGAGTACATCAAAGCGGGCGGCTGGCCGGAATCGGATCAGCAGCAGGTGCCGGTCGGCGAGCTGTTTCCGCCACGGGGAATTTTCGGCCTGTACGCCCGCCAGCGCCTGGCAGACGCGCAGGCGCTGGGCGCATTGAACGGTTCGACGGTCGAGCATGTGCAGGCCGAAGTGGTCGATTTGCAAGCCGATGCAGACGCCGTGCGGTTGACCTTGAGTGATGGCCGAAGCTTGCAGGGCGCTTTTGCGGTCTTGGCCACCGGGATGTTTCCCGCCGCGTGCACGCCACAAACCCGATCCTGCGGCTTGAACGCTGCAGCCCTTGATCCGTGGGACGTGGCGGCCATGCAGCGACTCGACCCGCAATCGACGGTCATGATCATCGGCTCGGGCCTGACCATGATCGACGCCGTGGTGTCCCTGGATCAGGCCGGGCATCGTGGGCCCATCGAAGTGTTTTCCCGCCATGGCCTGCGACCCCATGTGCGTCGCCAGCCACCGGCCTGGGTGGATTTTCTCGCGCAGGATCAGCACATCCGCACACCTCGCCAGTTGATGCGCGAACTGCGTCGGCACTGTCGGGACGCCATTGCCCAAGGCATCGACTGGCAGGCGCCACTGAACACGGTGCGGCCACATATCGGTCGCTTGTGGCACCAGGCGACGGACGAGCAGCGTCGGCAGTTCGTGCGACATGTGCGGCCGTGGTGGGAAAGCCATCACCACCGCTCGTCACCCCTGAGTGCCGAACTGGTGGAGCGTTTGTATGAAGAAGGGCGGTTACGAATTCACGCCGCTTCGTTCGAGGGGCTTGAGCGCTCGACGGGCGACGGCGTCAGTATCCGCCTTCGGCGGCGCGGCGAGGCACACACCTGTGTCGTCAGCGCTGGCGCCCTGATCAACTCCAGCGGCATCGAATATGACTGGCGCCGGGTCGCGCGGCCGTTGCCCCGGCAACTGCTCGCCCGTGGCCTGGTCCGACCGGGGCCGTTGGCCCTGGGGATTGCCGCGGAGGTCGATGGCGCGGTCCTGAGCGCCGAGGGTCAGCCCGCCAGTCGGCTGTTTGCCATGGGCCCGCCGTTGCGCGGCATGTGGTGGGAAAGTACGGCCGTTTCTGACGTGGTGAGCCAGGCCAAGGCGCTGGCCGGACGACTGGTGCGCTAGTCGTCCATTGCCAACGGGCCCCACCGGCTGTACTGGCCGGTGGGGCGAGCGTTTACCGCACGATGACGGTGACGCTGCGCACCGAGCCTCGGGCTGACCGGATGGTTGCCGTCGGGCTTACCGATGGGCGGATCGCGCTGTTGTTGACCGTCAACGTCCACCGCCCGTTATTCGCCACATTGGTGGTGCCCAGGGTGACCAGGCCGGCCGGCGTGGTCACCTGAACAGTGACCGAGTTGCCCAGGATCGCCGAAGAGGTTCCGGCGAAGTTCCAGGTAAAGCGGTTGCCGGAACGGGCAGTGACCGTGGCTGTCGTTACGTTGAAGGTCTCAAGCACCAGTGGCGGCGAGACCTGCACCGTGACCGTGGCCGGTGCCGACAGGGCGCCGAAGCTGTCCCGGGCGACGTAGGTGAAGGTCGTGGTGAATGGCGTCAGGATCACGGCCGGTGGGGTGTAGGTCACTGCCGTGCCGTTGATTGCCACCGTGCCCTGGCCTGTTGCCGGTGGAGTGATGCTGTCGACGGCCAGCGGCACGTTACCTTCCGGATCTGTGTCGTTGGCCAGCACGTTGATCGTGACCGGCACGCCCTGGGTGGCAATGCTGTCGGCGACCGCCACCGGAGGCCGGTTAGGCGCCACCGTGATGGTCACGGTGGCCGGATTGGCCGAGGCCAGGCCTTTGGCGTCTTGAGCCTTGTAGGTAAAGGTCGTGGTCAACGGTGCAGTGACGACCGGCGGCGGGGTATAGACCACGTTGTTGGCGGCCAATGCCACGGTGCCCTGGCCTGCAGCGGGTGGGGTCAACGCCGTGATGCTCAGTGGCGTATTGCCGTCCGGGTCGCTGTCGTTGGCCAGCACATTAAGGGTGAGCGGCACACCGAAGCTGGTGCTGCCAGCGTCGGCAACCGCCAGCGGCCGCTGATTCTGGCCGCTGTCCGGCGCCGTGCCGACCACGACAACGGGCTCGGTGTCACTGCCGCCGGCGGCGGATTTGACCGTCACGGTTGCAGGCGGCTGGGTCAGGTCAGCCACCGTGAGGTGTTGCAGGGTTCCGGTTTTCGACAGCCGTCCGTAACCCTGGGCGACCATGTCCGGTACCACCACTTCGTCCGTGGAGGTGGCCTCGATCAGCAGGCTGTGGTTGCTCCAGCTGTAATGGGCGGTCTGGATTTTCACCACGTCGGAGAGCTTGCTCGACACCGCGGTCGGGCGGGTGGTCCCGGCGGGGTTGGTGGCGGTGACCACCACGACCGGCGGCACCGTCCCGTTGGCCAGCAGATGCTGGGCGAAGAACACGCCATTGTTGTCGCCCACCATATTGGTCTGGCAAGGCGACACAGGCGGGCCGGGGACCAGGGCGATGCTTTCGCGAAAGCACAGGGTCGAGCCGATGGCGGCTTTGGCAAACACTTCGACCCGGGTGTTGTTGCCGCCGGTGCCGGCAATGCGGCGGTAGGTGGCACGGGTCATGTCCACCGCGGTTTGCGCGCGGTTGTCGAGCACCTTGCCGGACAGGGTGAAGAGGTTGGTCTGGAGGGTCCCGGCCGGACCCTGGATGCGCACGAAGTTGGTGTTGTTGGGGCTGCCGGTGACGGCTTCGGTGAGGTTGGGGTCGCCGACGAAGGTTTCGACGGCGCCGGTGTCCGGGTTCACCTCGGTGTAGGGGCCATTGACGCTGCGCAGGAACGGCCCGATCGCACCGTTGACCGCACCGCTGAAAACCCCCGGCGCACCGATGCCGACGTCTCTGGTGATGTTGATCGCACGACGGCCGGGGGTGGTGACGTTGACCGTTTCCACGCCATAGGGGTGGGTAATGGTGTAGGTCCCGGCAACGGGAATGTTCACCCGCATACGAATCCGCGCGAAGCTGATCTGGTCGCCATCGAGCGGGTTGCCACCGGCAAATGCGGCCTCGATCCCGGCGACATAGGCGTCCATGCCATACCCGGCGATGTTGTTGGGGATGCTGGTCTCGGCCAGGAACCAGAAGGCTTCGTCCGGCCAGTTATCCGGGAACACCATCGGCAGGGTGTCGTCGAAAATGCCCGGTGTCGGCAGCAGGGTGCACATGTAGGCCGGTGGCACGCTGGCTGCTACCCGCGAGCTGGCGGCGCGTGACTGGCACAGCTCCATCGACAGCAAATTGTTGTCCTGATACCAGATCGGGAATTTCCCGGTGGCAAAGGTGTAAGGGCCGGGATCGACGGCGGCGAGTTGCGCCAAAGCACCGCCGGTCAGCGATAGAGTCAGTCCCAGGGCGTTGAGCGCCAGGCGTGGCCATTTGTTCATGATGCCTCCTGATGAGGATCCGGGCATGTGGGCGTTCATTGCACGATGACCACTTCTTCGGTATCGCTGCCGCCGTTGGAGGACGACACACGAACCTGGGCTGGCGGAATCGGCGAGATGCCGGTGGCCAGGCTTTTCACGGCGCCGTCACCACTCAGGGCGCCGATGGCGATGCCGGTGCCGGAGGTAGCGGTGAGCACCGGTGGCGATGTTTCATCGCTGGTCGAGGCCACGATGGTGATTTGCCCGGTGCTCAGGCTGTACTCGGCGCGTGAGATCGTCACCAGGTCGGTCAGCGGCATGGGCAAGGTGGTCGGCGTGCTGCTGGCGATGGCCAGGTGGTTGTCGGCGGTCACCTGCAAGGTGCTCGGCAGCGTCGGATTGTTCGGCGACTGCGCATACCAGTGGCCGGTGGTGTTCGCCTCGGTGAAGCTCAGCACCGGGTTGTTGCTGTCCAGGATCACGGTGGCCGGTGGCGGCGGGGCCAGCACGAACACGTCCTGCTGGGCCACCGGGGCGCTGGTGCCGGCCTGTCGCGAGTAGGTGCTGCGCTCGGCGATCACGGGGGTCGGCCGGGCCACATTCGACAACTTGCCGGATACGGCGAAGAGGTTGGTGCGCAAGTCCAGGCCATTGGGGCCTTCGATGCGCACATAGTTGGTGTTGAACGGGCTGCCGGTGACGGCTTCGGTGAGGTTCGGATCACCGACGAATTGTTCGGCCTGGCCAGTGCCCGGGTTGGTCTCGGTGTAGGGGCCATTGACGCTGCGCAGGAACGGCCCGACGTCGCCCTTGAGCGCGCCGTCGTAGGTTTTCGGCGCACCGATGCCGATGTCCCGGGTCATGTTGATCGCCCGCCGGCCGGGAGTGTCGACGTTGAACACTTCGACGCCGTAAGGGTGAGTGATGACATAGGTTCCGGCGGTGGGCACGTCGATGCGAACACGGATGCGGGCGAAGCTGATCTGGTCGCCCTCCAGCGGATCACCGCCACTGAAGGCGGCTTCGAGCGCCGAGACATAGGTCAAATCGATGCCTCGGGCGGCATCGACGATGGAGGTTTCGCCTGTGGCCCAGAACGCTTCGTCGGGGAAATTGGTCGGGAAGACCAACGGTTGGGTGTCATCGAAAATGCCGGGATTAGGGATCAGCGAGCACATGTAAGTCGGGGCGCCCGGCGCGCTGGCAACCCTGGAACTGACAGCCTTCGATAAACACAGGTCAAGGGTTCGGCCGTGGCTGTCTTGATACCAGGCGGCGAAATTGCCATTGACCGGCAGGTAGGGGCCAGGGTCTACGGCAAACAGCGCTGCCTGGGCAATGCCTTGGGCTAGAGCGGTCACTGCCAGGGCGGTCGCGGTTTTGCACAGTAACGGGTGCATGGGTATTCCCTCTGTCGAAGTACTGCCCCTTGGGGATGGGCAGTTGGCAGGGAGTTCGGCAACTTCCATACCAATCGGCGAAAACGCCCGTGAGAAGCCCGCAGTAAAGGCGTTGGCGCTGTTGCTGGCGGCAGATCGGGAAGTTATGACGGGGGCGGCTGTACCCTCCAGACCAACCTCTTCACCC
>NZ_MRCS01000057.1 GCF_002303925.1 Pseudomonas sp. ACN8 | reverse complement strand
GACTCACTTCACACCTCTTTGTGTTCCAGCCTGGCGACTAATTATCTCCAGACGTCATCCGTTCTCATTGGTGAATGCAACAGCGCAATCCTCATACCCCCTGTAGGAGCGAGCTTGCTCGCGATGGGCTCACCGGCGCCGCGTTTATCCAATGGCAACGCGTCATCGTTAACGTCCATCGCGAGCAAGCTCGCTCCTACAGCCGAAATCAGGCAGGAAACCTCATGACCGACGCGTTCGAACTCCCCAGCACAATGGTCCAAGCCCTTCAGCGCCGCGCGGCCCTGACGCCGGATCGGGTGGCCCTGCGCTTTCTCGCCGAGACCCCGGACCAGGCTGTGGTGCTCAGCTATCGCGAACTTGACCTGCGGGCGCGGACGATTGCCGGCGCGTTGCAGGCGCAGGCGGATGTCGGCGACCGCGCGGTGTTGCTGTTCCCCAGCGGCCCGGATTACGTCGCGGCATTCTTCGGTTGCCTGTACGCGGGCGTGATCGCGGTGCCGGCCTATCCGCCGGAGTCGGCACGTCGTCATCACCAGGAACGCCTGCTGTCGATCATCGGCGATGCCCAGCCGCGCTTGCTGCTGACCGGTGCCGGGTTACGCGATGGATTGCAGCAGATCGAAGGGGCGCCGCCGCTGCTGTGTGTCGATACCCTCGACGGTGCGCTGGCCGAACGCTGGGTCGCGGTGGACTTGCAGGACGATCACATCGCCTTCCTGCAATACACCTCCGGTTCCACCGCGCTGCCCAAAGGTGTGCAAGTCAGCCACGGCAATCTGGTGGCCAACGAGTTGCTGATTCGCCACGGTTTCGGCATTGACCTGAACCCCGACGACGTCATCGTCAGCTGGCTGCCGCTGTACCACGACATGGGCCTGATCGGCGGCCTGTTGCAGCCGATTTTCAGCGGCGTGCCTTGCGTGTTGATGTCCCCGGCGTACTTCCTCGGCCGGCCGTTGCGCTGGCTGGAGGCGATCAGTGAATACGGCGGCACCATCAGCGGCGGGCCGGATTTCGCCTATCGCTTGTGCAGTGAGCGAGTCAGCGAGTCGGCCCTGGAGCGGCTCGACCTGAGTGGCTGGCGCGTGGCGTATTCCGGTTCCGAGCCGATTCGCCTCGACACCCTGGAGCGCTTCGCCGGGAAGTTCGCGACCTGCGGCTTCACCGCGGACAGTTTCATGGCCTCCTACGGTCTGGCCGAAGCCACCTTGTTCGTGGCCGGCACAGCGCGCGGCCAAGGCATCGGCAACCTGCGGGTAGACGGTCAGGCCCTGGCGCAGAACCGTGTCGAAGCGGGCGAGGGCAGCCCGATCATGAGTTGCGGTATCAGCCAACCGGCGCACGCGGTACTGATCATCGACCCGGTCTTGCTCAGCGAACAGGCCGACAACGTTGTCGGCGAAGTCTGGGCCAGCGGGCCGAGCATCGCCTCAGGCTACTGGCGCAACCCCGAGGCGTCGGCCAAGACCTTTGTCCGGCACGCCGGGCAGACCTGGCTGCGCACCGGGGACCTGGGTTTCCTGCGCAACGGCGAGCTGTTCATCACCGGGCGCCTGAAGGACATGCTGATCGTGCGCGGACACAACCTGTACCCGCAGGACATCGAGCAGACCGTCGAGCGCGAAGTGGAAGTGGTGCGCAAAGGCCGGGTTGCCGCCTTCGCCGTCACGGTTGACGGTCAGGAAGGCATCGGCATCGCTGCCGAAATCAGCCGTAGCGTGCAGAAAATCCTGCCGCCCGAATCCTTGATAAAAGCCATTCGCCAAGCTGTTGCCGAGGCGTATCAGCAAGCACCGAGCGTGGTGGTGTTGCTCAATCCGGGCGCGCTGCCCAAGACCTCCAGCGGTAAATTGCAGCGCTCGGCGTGTCGCAATCGTCTGGCTGACGGCAGTCTCGACAGCTACGCGATGTTCCCGTCGGCCGCCACCGAAAGTGCAGGCCAGATCGAGTCGGGCTCCGAGCTGCAAAGCCTGATCGGCCAGATCTGGTGTGAGCAGTTGCAGGTGGGGCAGGTGGGTGCCGACGATCATTTCTTCCTGCTCGGCGGCAACTCCATCGCGGCGACGCAAGTGGTGGCGCGCCTGCGTGAGGAGCTCGGTCTGGAGTTGAACCTGCGCCTGCTGTTTGAAGCCCCGACCCTCGGTGCATTCGCCGATGTCGTGGCCTGCCAGCAACAGGACGGTGGCCTGGCCCAGGGCGCGATCACGGCGTTGTCGCGCCAGCAACCGATGCCGCAATCCCTGGCACAAAACCGTCTGTGGATCACCTGGCAACTCGACCCGCACAGCAGCGCCTACAACATTCCCGGCGGCTTGCGCCTGCGCGGCGAACTGGATGAGGAGGCATTGCGCGCCAGTTTCCAGCAGTTGATCGAGCGTCACGAATCCCTGCGCACGCGATTCTTCGAGCGTGACGGCGTGGCGCTGCAACAGGTCGTTGCGGCTGCCGGGGTCAACCTGCAATTGATCGACATCAGCGACCTGCCGGCCGCCGAGCGTGAGGTCCGGGCGCGGCAGATCCGCGAGGACGAAGCGCGGACCCAATTCGATCTGGAGAAAGGCCCGCTGCTGTGGGTGACGCTGGTTCGCCTCGACGACGAAGACCATCAGTTGCTGGTGACGATGCACCACATCATCGCTGACGGCTGGTCGCTGAATGTGCTGATCGACGAGTTCTCTCGGTTGTACGCAGCGGCGACCCAAGGCCAGCAAGCGCTGCTGGCGCCATTGCCGACGCAGTACGCAGACTATGGCAGCTGGCAACGGCAATGGCTGGCGCAAGGGGAAGGCGAGCGGCAACTGGCCTATTGGAAGGATTACTTGAGTGATGAGCATCCGCCCCTGAGCCTGACCACCGATCATCCACGTTCTGCCCAACAACTGCACAGCGCCGCTCGCCACACCGTGCGTCTGGGCACAGCCCTGAGCGATGCGATTCGGCAGACCGCGCGGGCCCATGAATCGACTTCATTCATGCTGTTGCTGACTGTGTTCCAGACCTTGTTGCATCGCTATAGCGGCCAACGAGATATCCGCATCGGCGTGCCCAATGCGAACCGTCCGCGTCTGGAAACCCAGGGCCTGATCGGTTTCTTCATCAATACCCAGGTGCTGCGTGCCGAGGTGGACTCACGCCTGCCATTCGTTGAGTTGCTGGCGCAGACCCGGCAAGCCGCATTGGGTGCGCAAGCCCATCAGGACCTGCCATTCGAGCAACTGCTGGAAGCCTTCCCGCAGGCCCGCGAGCAGGGCCTGTTCCAGGTCATGTTCAACCATCAGCAACGGGACCTCAGCGCCTTGAAGCGCCTGCCGGGGCTGTTGGCCGAAGAGCTGCCGTGGCATAGCCGCGAAGCCAAGTTCGACTTGCAATTGCACAGCGAAGAAGACCGCAACGGTCGCCTGACCGTGTCCTTCGACTACGCCAGCGAATTGTTCGAGGCCGCGACCATCGAGCGCCTGGCCGAGCATTTCAGCAACCTGCTGCGCGCTGTCTGCGAGCAACCGGACACCACCATTGGTGACCTGCCACTGTTGACGGCCGCCGAACACCTTCAGCAATCAGACTGGGCCACCGTACCCTGCGCAGCGGCCAGCCAATGGCTACCGGAATGGCTCAACGAGCAGGCACGCCAGACCCCGCAGCGCACCGCGATGATGTGGGACGGCGGCCAGATGGACTTCGCCGAGCTGCACACCCGGGCCAACCGTCTGGCGCATTATCTGCGCGACAAAGGCGTCGGCCCGGACGTCTGCGTGGCCATCGCCTGCGAGCGTTCGCCGCAACTGCTGATCGGCCTGCTGGCGATCATCAAGGCCGGTGGCGCCTACGTACCGCTGGATCCGGATTACCCCGCCGAGCGCCTGGCCTACATGCTCAGCGACAGCGGTGTTGAATTGCTGCTGACGCAAACCCGATTGCTTGAGCGCCTGCCAGCGACTGACGGCGTCAGCGTGATCGCCATGGATGCCCTGCATCTGGAGAATTGGCCGAGCCATGCGCCAGGGCTGCATCTGCACGGCGACAACCTCGCCTATGTGATTTACACCTCCGGTTCCACCGGCCAGCCCAAAGGCGTCGGCAACACCCACGCCGCGCTGGCCGAGCGTCTGCAATGGATGCAGGACACTTACCGCCTGAACGAAACCGATGTGCTGATGCAAAAGGCGCCGATCAGTTTCGACGTGTCGGTGTGGGAGTGCTTCTGGCCGCTGATCACTGGCGCGCGTTTGCTGATCGCCGGCCCCGGTGAACACCGCGATCCGCACCGCATCGCGCAGCTGGTGCAAGCCTACGGCGTGACCACGTTGCACTTCGTGCCGCCGCTGCTTTCGTTGTTCATCGAAGAACCGCTCAGCGCTGAATGCACCAGCCTGCGCCGGCTGTTCTCCGGGGGCGAAGCCTTGCCGGCGGAGCTGCGCAACCGGGTGCTGATGCAACTGCCGACAGTGCAATTACACAACCGCTACGGCCCGACCGAAACCGCGATCAACGTCACCCACTGGCATTGCTCCAGCGCCGATGGCGAACGCTCGCCGATTGGCCGTCCACTGGGCAACGTGATCTGCCGCGTGCTCGACAGCGATTTGAATCCCGTGCCGGCCGGCGTGCCGGGTGAGCTGTGCATCAGCGGCGTTGGTTTAGCTCGTGGTTACCTCGGTCGCCCCGCGTTGACCGCCGAACGCTTCGTGGTCGATCCGTCGGGCGAGCCGGGCGCACGCCTGTATCGCACCGGCGACCGGGCACGCTGGACGGCCAACGGCGTGATCGAATACCTCGGTCGTCTCGATCAGCAGGTCAAGTTGCGCGGGTTCCGCGTTGAACCGGAGGAAATCCAGGCGCGGCTGTTGGCCCAGGACGGCGTTGCGCAAGCCGTGGTGCTGGTGCGCGACACCGTGGCCGGGACGCAGTTGATCGGTTACTACACCGCAGCGAGCAATGCCGGGGACGAAGCCGAGCAAACCGCGCGCCTGAAAAGCGCATTGGCCGCCGAACTACCGGAATACATGATGCCGGCGCAACTGATGCGCCTGGAACAAATGCCCCTCGGCCCGAGCGGCAAACTCGACCGCCGCGCCTTGCCGGAACCGCTGTGGCAGGTTCGCGAGCACGTCGAGCCAGGGACTGAACTGGAGCAAACCATCGCCGGTATCTGGCGCGGAGTGCTGGGTTTGGCGCAAGTCGGTTTGCGCGATGATTTCTTTGCCCTCGGCGGCCACTCGCTGCTGGCCACGCAAATCATCTCCCGCACCCGCCAGGCCTGCGACGTCGAGTTGCCGCTGCGGGCGCTGTTCGAACACAGCGAGCTTGGTGCGTTTGCCGAACAGGTTCGCCTGATCCAGGCCAGCGGCAGCACCAATAAACAGCCGCCCATTGAAAAAGTCGACCGCAGCCAGCCGGTGCCGTTGTCCTATTCCCAGCAGCGCATGTGGTTCCTCTGGCAGATGGAGCCCGACAGCCCGGCCTACAACGTCGGCGGCATGGCGCGGCTGCGCGGCGTGCTCGACGTGGCGCGTTTCGAAGCCGCGCTGCAAGCCCTGATCCTGCGTCACGAAACCCTGCGCACCACGTTCCCGAGCATCGACGGTGTCGCCCGCCAGCAAGTACACGCGCAAACTGGCGTGCGCATGGCGTGGAAGGATTTCACCGCGCTGGATGCCGAAGTCCGAGAATGGCAGGTCCAGCAACTGGCCGACGACGAAGCGCACCAGCCGTTCGATCTGGAAACCGGACCTTTGCTGCACGCCTGCCTGGTCAAGACCGCCGAACAGGAACACTACTTCGTTCTGACCCTGCACCACATCGTCACCGAAGGTTGGGCGATGGACATTTTTGCCCGGGAACTCAGCGCGCTGTACGAGGCGTTCGTCGATGATCGTGAGTCACCGCTGGCGCCGTTGCCGGTGCAGTACCTGGATTACAGCGTGTGGCAGCGTCAGTGGCTGGAGTCCGGCGAGCGTCAGTGCCAGCTCGATTACTGGACCGCGCAACTGGGCCGCGAACACCCATTGCTGGAGTTGCCGGCCGACCGTCCGCGCCCGCCGGTGCAAAGCCATCAGGGTGAGTTGTATCGTTTTGACCTGAGCGATGAGCTCGCGGCAAAGGTCCGCGCCTTCAACGCGCAAAACGGCCTGACCCTGTTCATGACCATGACTGCCACCCTGGCGACGCTGCTGTACCGCTACAGCGGCCAGACCGATCTGCGCATCGGCGCGCCGGTGGCCAACCGCATTCGTCCGGAAAGCGAAGGGCTGATTGGCGCGTTCCTCAACACCCAAGTGCTGCGCTGCCGGCTCGACGGGCAGATGTCCGTGGGCGAGTTGTTCGAGCAGGTGCGCCACACGGTGATCGAAGGCCAGTCCCATCAGGACCTGCCGTTCGATCATCTGGTGGAAGCCTTGCAACCACCGCGTAGCGCGGCCTACAACCCGTTGTTCCAGGTGATGTGCAACGTGCAGCGCTGGGAGTTCCAGCAAAGCCGCAGCCTGGCCGGCATGACGGTCGAGTACCTGGCCAACGATGCCCGCGCGACCAAGTTCGATCTCAACCTGGAAGTCACCGACCTCGACCATCGCCTGGGTTGCTGCCTGACCTACAGCACCGATCTGTTCGACGAGCCGCGCATCGCGCGTATGGCCGGGCATTGGCGCAACCTGCTGGAGGCGCTGATTGCCGATCCGCAGCAGCGCTTGAGCGAGCTGCCACTGCTGGCGTGTGACGAACAACAACATCTGCTCGACAGCCTCGGCGTCGCGCCGGGCGAACACCGGCTGGATCAGTGCATCCATCACCTGTTCGCCGAGCAAGCCTTGACGCGCAAAGACGCTCCGGCCCTGACCTTCGCCGGGCAGACTTTGAGCTACGCCGAACTCGACAGCCGCGCCAACCGCCTGGCCTGGATGCTGCGCGAGCGTGGCGTCGGGCCGCAGGTGCGCGTGGGCCTGGCACTGCAGCGCTCGCTGGAGATGGTCGTCGGCCTGCTGGCGATCCTCAAGGCCGGCGGCGCCTATGTGCCGCTGGATCCGGAGTACCCGCTGGACCGCTTGCATTACATGATCGAAGACAGCGGCATTGGATTGCTGCTCAGTGATGCAGCGATGTTCAAAGCCCTGGGTGAAGTGCCGCCGACAGTGGGTCGCTGGTGCCTGGAAGAAGACGCGGAAAAACTGATCGATTACCCGGCCACCGAGCTGCCGCTGATCAGCCTGCCGCAGCATCAGGCCTACCTGATCTATACCTCGGGCTCGACCGGCAAACCGAAAGGCGTGGTGGTGTCCCACGGCGAAATCGCCATGCACTGCCGCGCGGTGATCGAGCGTTTTGGCATGCGCCCGGACGATTGCGAACTGCACTTCTATTCGATCAACTTCGACGCCGCCACCGAGCGATTGCTGGTGCCGTTGCTCAGCGGTGCGCAAGTGGTGCTGCGGGCTCAAGGGCAGTGGGACGCAGAAGAAATCTGTGGCCTGATCCGTCGTCATCACATCAACGTCCTCGGTTTCACGCCAAGCTACGGCGGCCAGTTGGCGCAATGGCTGGCAACGCAAAATGAAACCCTGCCGGTGCGCATGATCATCACCGGCGGCGAAGCGCTGACCGGTGATCACCTGGCGCGCATTCGCGCAGCCTTCCAGCCGAGCCGGTTCTTCAACGCCTACGGCCCGACCGAAACCGTGGTCATGCCGCTGGCCGGTCTTGCCCCTGAAGTACTGGAAGAGGGTGCCGGCAGCGTACCGATCGGCAGCGTGATCGGCGACCGCGTGGCCTACATTCTCGACGCCGACCTGGCGTTGGTGCCGCAAGGCGCGACGGGCGAGTTGTACGTCGGTGGTGCGGGCCTGGCCCAGGGGTATCACCAGCGTCCGGGCATGACCGCGGAGCGCTTTGTCGCCGATCCGTTTGCCGCCAGCGGCGGGCGTATCTACCGTACCGGCGACCTGGTGCGCCAGCGCGCCGACGGCCTGGTGGAATACCTCGGACGCATCGATCATCAAGTGAAGATCCGCGGCTTCCGCATCGAGCTCGGTGAAATCGAAACCCGTCTGCTGGAGCACGAATCGATTCGCGAAGCGGTGGTGCTGGCGCTCGATGCCCCGAGCGGCAAGCAACTGGTCGGCTATCTGGTGACTGACGTCGCCGGACAGAATGAAGCGCAGCAATCGGCCTTGCGCGAAGCTCTCAAGGCGCATCTGAAATCGCAACTGCCAGACTACATGGTGCCCACGCACCTGATCCTGCTGGCCAGCATGCCGCTGACCACCAACGGCAAGCTCGATCGTCGCGCACTGCCTGCACCGGACCCGGAGCTGAACCGTCAACACTACGTGGCGCCGAGCAACGAGCTTGAAATCACGCTGGCGCAGATCTGGTGCGAAGTGCTGAACGTCGGACAGGTCGGCCTCAACGACAACTTCTTCGAACTGGGCGGTGACTCGATCCTATCGATCCAGGTGGTCAGCCGGGCGCGACAGCAGGGCATTCACTTCAGCCCTCGCGATCTGTTCCAGCACCAGACCGTGCAGACCCTTGCCGCCGTGGCCAGCCGCAGCGAGCAGGTCAGCGCCGAGCAGGGCTTGATCATGGGGGAGACGCGACTGACGCCGATCCAGCACTGGTTCTTCGACACCGACATCCCGCACCGCCAGCACTGGAACCAGGCGTTGTTGCTGCAACCGACTGTCGCCCTGGAACCTCATCGCCTGGAGCAAGCGCTGCTGGCTGTGATCGAACAGCACGATGCCTTGCGCCTGCGGTTCAACAAGGTCGCCGGCCAATGGCAGGCCACACACCAGGGGATTTCCGACACGCCGGTGTTGTGGCAGGTGCGCGTTTCGTCCATGGACAAATGCACGGCCTTGTTCGCCGATGCCCAGCGCAGCCTCGACCTGGAACAAGGGCCGTTGCTGCGCGTGTTGCTGGTCGATGGTCCCGAGGGCCAGCAACGGCTGTTCATCGCGATTCACCATTTGGTGGTCGATGGCGTTTCATGGCGCGTGCTGCTGGACGATCTGCAAACCGTGTATCGCCAACTGGACGCGCGGCAGTCGGTGAAACTGCCGGCGAAAACCAGCGCCTTCAAGGACTGGGCTGCACGTTTGCAGGCCTACGCCGGCAGTGAATCCCTGCGTGAGGAACTGGATGGGTGGCAGGCGCAACTGGCCGGACCCACTGCTGATTTGCCCTGCGATCACCCCGAAGGCGGGCGGCAGAACCGGCATGCACAAACCGTCAGCGTGCGCCTCGACAGCGAGCGTACCCGGCAGTTGCTGCAACAGGCACCGAGTGCCTATCGCACCCAGGTCAACGACTTGCTGCTGACCGCATTGGCCCGCGTGCTGTGCCGCTGGAGCGGTCAGCCATCGGCGCTGATTCAACTGGAAGGCCACGGTCGCGAAGCGCTGTTCGACGAGATCGACCTGACCCGCACCGTCGGCTGGTTCACCAGCGCCTATCCCCTGCGCCTGACCCCGTCGAACGTTGAAGAAGCCGCCGGGCAGGGTGCGTCGATCAAGGCGATCAAGGAGCAACTGCGTGCCGTGCCGCACAAAGGCCTGGGTTATGGCGTGCTGCGCTACCTCGCCGATGACCAGAGTCGCCAGCGCATGGCCGGGTTGCCGGTGGCGCCGATCACCTTCAACTACCTCGGCCAGTTTGACCAGAGTTTCGGGGCGGACGCGCTGTTCCATCCACTGGATGAAGCCATCGGCGCGGCCCACGATGCCAATGCCCCGCTGCCCAACGAGTTGAGCGTCGACGGTCAGGTATATGGCGGTGAACTGGTGCTGCGCTGGACGTTCAGCGCCGAACGCTTCGATCCGCAAACCATCGACGAGTTGGCGGACGCTTACCTCGGTGAACTGCAAAGTCTTATCGAACATTGCCTGCGCGATGACGCGGGTGGCCTGACGCCGTCGGACTTCCCCCTGGCGAATCTCAGCCAGACACAACTGGATTCGCTGCCGGTCCCGGCCGGCGCCATCGAAGACGTCTACCCGCTAACCCCGATGCAGGAAGGCATGCTCTTGCACACCTTGCTGGAGCCGGGTACCGGCCTGTACTACATGCAGGACCGCTACCGCATCAACAGCGAACTCGACCCGCAGCGTTTCGCCCAGGCCTGGCAAGCGGTGATCGCCCGCCACGAAGCGTTGCGCGCGTCGTTCTGCTGGAACGTCGGCGAAGACATGCTGCAAGTGATCCACAAACCGGGTAGCACGCCGATCGAATACCTCGACTGGCGCGATCTCGCCGAAGCCGACCAAGAACCGAAGCTGCAACTCTTGCTCAAGTCCGAGCGCGAAGCCGGGTTCGATCTGCTCAACCAGGCACCCTTCCAGTTGCGTTTGATCCGTGTGGGGGAGGCGCGCTACTGGTTCATGATGAGCAACCACCACATCCTCATCGACGCCTGGTGCCGTTCGCTGCTGATGAATGATTTCTTCGAGATCTACAGCGCCCTCGGCGAAGGCCGGGAAGCGCAGTTGGAGGTGCCGCCACGTTATCGCGACTACATCGGCTGGTTGCAGCATCAGAGCCTGGCCGAAGCGCGGCAGTGGTGGAAAACCAACCTGCAGGGTTTCGAACGGACCACACCGATCCCGAGCGACCGGCCATTGCTGCGCGAACATGCCGGCGACAGCGGCGGCATGATCGTCGGCGACCGCTATACAAGGCTCGATGCCCGTGACGGCGCGCAACTGCGCGAACTGGCCCAGGCCCATCAGCTGACCATCAATACCTTCGCCCAGGCGGCATGGGCGCTGGTGTTGCGGCGCTTGAGCGGTGATCGTGACGTGCTGTTCGGCGTCACCGTGGCCGGGCGTCCGGTGGACATGCCGCAGATGCAGCGCACCGTCGGCCTGTTCATCAACAGCATAGCGCTGCGGGTGAATATGCCCGAGGACGGCCAGCGTTGCAGCGTGCGCCAGTGGCTCGGCGGTCTGCTCGACCACAACATGCAGCTGCGTGAATACGAATACCTGCCGCTGGTGAACATCCAGGAGCAAAGCGAACTGCCCAAGGGCCAGCCGCTGTTCGACAGCCTGTTCGTGTTCGAAAACGCCCCTGTGGAAGTCTCGGTGCTGGACCGTGCGCAGAGCCTCAACGCGACCTCGGATTCGGGCCGGACCCACACCAATTTCCCGCTCACGGCGGTGTGCTATCCGGGGGATGACCTGGGCTTGCACCTGTCCTACGACCAGCGCTACTTCGATGAGGCCACGGTCGAGCGCATGCTCGGTGAGTTCAAGCGTTTGCTGCTGGCGTTGGTGGAGGGTTTCCATGGCGACATGGTCGATCTGCCGCTGCTGGGGGCCGAGGAGCGAGACTTCCTCATCCATGGCTGCAACCAGAGCGAACACCAGTATCCGTTGGAGCAGAGTTACGTTGCATTGTTTGAAACCCAAGTCGCCCGACACCCGCAGCGGATTGCCGCCAGTTGTCTGGACCGGCAATACAGTTATCTGGAACTGAACCAGCGCAGCAACCGCCTCGGTCATGCGTTGATCGCCGCCGGTGTCGGTCGTGATCAACCGGTAGCCTTGTTGGCCGAACGCAGCCTCGATTTGCTGGGCATGATCATCGGCAACTTCAAGGCGGGGGCGGGTTACTTGCCGCTGGACCCGGGTTTGCCGAGTCAGCGTCTGAGCCGGATCATCGATCTGAGCCGCACGCCATTGCTGGTGTGCACGCAAGCCTGTCGTGAGCAGGCGCAGGCCTTGCTTGAGGAGTTCGGCAGCACCAGCCGGCCACGGCTGCTGGTCTGGGAGGACGTCCAGGCCCTTGCGCTGTCGGCGGACAATCCTGGTGTCTACAGTGCTCCGGACAACCTCGCCTATGTGATCTACACCTCCGGCTCCACCGGTTTGCCCAAAGGCGTGATGGTCGAACAGCGTGGCATGCTCAACAACCAGTTGAGCAAGGTGCCGTACCTGAACCTGAGCGACGCCGACGTGATCGCCCAAACCGCTTCGCAAAGCTTCGATATTTCGGTCTGGCAGTTCCTCGCCGCGCCGTTGTTCGGCGCACGGGTGGACATTGTGCCGAACACCATCGCCCACGATCCGCAAGGCTTGCTGGCCCATGTGCAGAGCCAGGGCATCAGCGTGCTGGAAAGCGTGCCGTCGCTGATCCAGGGCATGCTCGCCCAGGAACGCATGAGCCTCGACGGCTTGCGCTGGATGCTGCCGACGGGTGAGGCGATGCCACCGGAACTGGCGCATCAATGGTTGCTGCGCTATCCGCAGATCGGGCTGGTGAATGCCTACGGTCCAGCGGAGTGCTCGGATGATGTGGCGTTCTTCCGTGTTGATATGGCGTCGACTCGCGGCAGCTACCTGCCGATCGGTACGCCGACCGACAACAACAAGTTGTACCTGCTCGACGGAGCGCTGGAACCGGTGCCGCTCGGCGCGGTGGGGGAGTTGTGCGTGGCGGGGACCGGGGTCGGTCGCGGCTATGTCAGCGAACCGCTGCGCACGGCACCGGTGTTTGTGCCGAACCCGTTCGGTGCACCGGGTGAGCGCCTGTATCGCACCGGCGACCTGGCCCGTCGTCGCAGTGACGGCGTACTGGAGTACGTCGGTCGCATCGACCATCAGGTGAAGATCCGCGGTTATCGCATCGAATTGGGCGAAATCGAGGCTCGCCTGCATGAACAACCGCAAGTCCGCGATGCGGCGGTCGGTGTACAGGAGGGGGCGAACGGCAAGCACCTGGTCGGCTATCTGGTGGCGGTCGATTCAGTGCTCAATCCGGCTGAACGCCTGGAGCGCATCAAGCAACGCCTGCGTGCCGAACTGCCGGAATACATGGTGCCGCTGCACTGGCTGTGGCTGGACAAGCTGCCGCTCAACGCCAATGGCAAATTGGACCGCAAGGCCCTGCCGGCACTGGAGATCGGCCAACTGCAACGTCAGGATTACCAGGCGCCACGCAATGAGCTGGAGCAGACCCTGGCAGACATTTGGGCCGAGGTATTGAAGGTCGAGCAGGTGGGCGTTCGCGACAACTTCTTCGAGTTGGGCGGGCATTCGCTGCTGGCCACGCAAATCGCCTCGCGGGTGCAGAAAGCCCTGCAACGGGATGTGCCGTTGCGGGCGATGTTCGAGTGCAGCACGGTGGAAGAGTTGGCCCGGTACATCGACGGGTTGGCGGTGAGCGAACTCACCGAGGAGAAGGTGGATCGCTTGAATGACCTGATGGCGGAGCTGGAGGGGCTTTGATCCTTTAGCGTCAGTACCGGCCCCATCGCGGGCAAGTTAGGTGGTGTACTCATGGTCGGTGAACACCTCGAACCCTGTGGGGCTTGCCCGCGATGGCGATAGTACAAACGCATACATTCTGGCGATTGACGGCTGTCCGTCAGCCGCTCAGTCTTCCTCCTCCATTTTTCTAGCGGAGACACTCGATGCCCTTCGTAACCCTGGACGGACAAGCCCTTCACTACATCGATCAAGGCACCGGCCCGGCGGTGCTGCTGGCCGGTAGCTATCTGTGGGACCAGGCCATGTGGGCGCCGCAGATTGCCGCGCTGTCGCAACAGTATCGTGTGATCGCCCTGGACCTGTGGGGGCACGGTCAATCCGGGCCGTTGCCTGTCGGTACGACATCGCTGGATGACCTGGCGCGTCAGGCATTGGCCTTGCTCGACCACCTGGACATCGAAAGGGTCACGCTGGTCGGTTTGTCGGTCGGTGGCATGTGGGGCGTGCGCCTGGCGCTGTCGGCAGCGCACCGGATCAATGGCCTGGTGTTGATGGACACCTACGTCGGCGCCGAACCGGAACCGACTCGCCAGTATTACTTTTCACTGTTGAAGCAGATCGAAGAGGCGGGTGTCATCACGCCAGCGCTGCTGGATGTCGTGGTGCCGATTTTCTTCCGGCCGGGCATTGATCCGCAGTCGGCGCTCTACCGGGATTTTCGCGCTTCTCTGGAGGCTCTACCCGCGGATCGCCTGCGTGAAAGCATCGTGCCGATGGGGCGGATTACGTTTGGGCGGGATGATCTGTTGCCACGACTGGGCGAACTGGACGCAGCGACCACACTGGTGATGTGCGGCGATCAGGACAAACCTCGACCACCGGGTGAAGCCCGTGAAATGGCTGAGCTGATTGGCTGCCCCTGGGTACTGGTGCCGCAGGCGGGGCATATTTCCAATCTGGAGAATCCTGGGTTTGTGACTGAAACCTTGCTGGCGTTTTTGACGGAGCAAAACTCGCGAAACGCTTGAATGCAAAATCATCAACAGCCTCGCTTTTACACTGATTCTGCGGTTTGCAGGGTTGTTGTAAAAGCGGGCCGATTTGGGCTGATATACCTGATACTCAAGATCTCGCTGTCCAACACCATTGGGTGTCACTCACGTCGATACCCAATGCGCTTAACTTTTCTGCTACGTATCTCAGGCAAGATCCTCCATCAGGCTTATAGTGGCCGGACGCATCGTTGATGTGAACGATCACATTTTTAATGGGGGTGGAATTTGTCTTCGACTCAACTTTGAATTCGCCCGCGCAAATCACGGGGCGACCGCTGCCAAGTTGACTGTGTCGTATGTAATTCTGAGTATCTGCGTGTTTCCAGCGCCGATAAATTATTGATCCTTCCGGTGTATACACCCAAGTATAACTATCATTGTCTGCATTGGGGTGCAGGATCTCGGTTTCTCGTGTTTTCAAAAGCTCGCCAATCAGTTTCCCGTCTATCATTCCGATTAGTTGGCCCACACCTTCAATTTTCGACGGATCGTAAGTGCGCCAGGATTTCAGATCGGCGATGTAGGGCAGCCATCTGACCGGATAGGTCTGGGCATTCAGATCGATAGGACGTTTATCAGTGTTTGACCATGCAGACCATTCGATCTGTCCGGCCCAGACCTGATGCAGGTGTGTTGAGTGATTCCCGAGCCATTGGTGGATTTTTCTGAAGGATGAATTACTGAAAATGCCATTTGCGGTCAGCGTCACGCTTCCTAGTTCCCAATCATCATTGTCCAGCGGATGATCTGTCGGAATTTGATAAATTCCCACATGGTTTATTTCGCTGATGTGTATGCTTGGTTTTCCAAATAATCTCAAAATATCAACTTCGATGGTGGTGTTGGATCCGGCTCTCGGGGCCTGTTTCAGCAGTTGCATGTTGGTTGTGTGGCCCATGCTTATATAAATGCTGTCGTCGGTGCCGGCCCAGTAATCGTTGTCGATGGCTATCGATACGGTGAGTTCGGTAACCATCGCGCTTGGTTCAAAGTTTCTGGTGAATTCGCTGACCATTTTATTCGTCCTTGAGTTATGTCAAAGGTCTATCCATTGCCAAGATAAGACTATCTGATAGCTCTAAAGGTCAGCCAAGTGTTATTGTATTGCCTTTTGTTAGTCCAAGATGGATGTCGGATTATTATTTAGGCCCGAGAATCTTCGCCAACTTGTCCGGCGACGGCGCGCCTTGCTGCTGTTGCAGATTACCCTTGTCGTCCATGTAGAAAATCGCCGGGGTCGCCTGCAGTTCCAGCTCTTCCATCAATTGCATGTTGGCTGCGAATTTTGCCTGAATCACCGGCGGCACTTCCTTCAAGGCCTTGAGCGCGCTGTCCTTGCCAGCCGCTTCGTGATCCTGCAGGGCTTTTTCCGGGTCTTTGGCGGCGAGCAGTGCGGCGGATTTCCCGGGGCTGTCCTCGCGGATGATGCCCACCATGATGTGGCGCAACTGCACCTTGCCGGCCTTGACCCACGGCCGGGCCTGCTCCCAGAACATGTTGCAGTACGGGCAGTTCGGGTCACTGAACAGGTACACCACGCGCGGCGCATCCTTCTTGCCGTCGCCGATCCAGTTGCTGGTTTCGAACTTGGCCCAGACTTCCTTGGCCATCGGGGCATACACCAGTTTCTGCAATGGCGCGCTGCTCAGGTCATTGCCCTGGGCGTCATACAGGTTGCCCAGCAACACGTGTTTGCCATCCGGGGTCAGGTACAGCGCCATGCCGCGGTTCTGGTATTGCGCGGCATAACCGCGCAAACCGTCGGGGGCGTCGAACTGACCGACGATTTTCGCGCCTTTGGCCTCGATTTTCTTGATCGCATCGGGCAACTCTTCGGCCTGCACCAATGGCAGGTGCAACAGGGCGGCACCGAGGCTCAGGGTCAGCAGGTGGCGGAGGCGGGACATGGCAATTTCCTTGAAGAGGTGGCAGGTACGGTGTCGAAGTTTTCCAGCGCGCGGGCCAGGCTGGCTTCCGACAACTCGCCCAGATGGCTGCCCAGCAGGCGACCCTCGGGGTTGTAGAACAGCGTAGTCGGTAACGCCATGGAACCGACGGCCTGACTCAGACGCCCGCTGCCGTCGAACAGCACGTTGGACAGGCTCAGGCCTTGGGTTTCCAGAAAGGTCGCGACGCTTTGCATGCTTTCCGCCTGATTGACGAACAGGAACGTCAGGTCCGGACGCTGTTGCTGGGCGTTTTCCAGCACCGGCATTTCCCGGCGGCACGGCGGGCACCAGGTAGCCCAGAGATTGATCACCAAGGGGCCGCCCTTGTAGTCGGCCAGTTGCACGGTTTCGCCGGCGGCGTTACGCAGGGTGATTTCCGGCAGGCGTGTGCCTTGTTCATAAATCGACAGGGAGAACGTCGCCAGCAGCCAGAACGCCAGGCCACTGGCCACGCCATAGCCCAATGGGCGACGCAGCCCCGGGCGACGCCAGCCGCGATACAGCGTGGCGAGCAAAACCACAATCACCCCCGGCCAGGCGAGAAAACCGCCATCGCGCAGGTCGATGACCTGCCACGGATCGTTGCGATAGTGCACCCAATAGGCCACCACGAAACTGATTCGGGCCGCCAGCATGCCCAGCAGGAACAGACTGAACAGTACCGATTCGGGGTTTTCACCACCACGCTTGGCGACCCGCCAGCCGACAAAGGTGGCCAGCGCCAGCGCACTGATCAGCAGCAGGTGATTAAGCGCGATGGCAAAGGTGCCGAGGGTGAAGGTCAGCATTAACGAGCGTCTCGGGTGGCGGTCCAGCGTTGCAGGAAAGTATCGGCATCGACCTCGCCGGTGATGCGCTGGCTGCGCCGCTCTTCACCGTCAACGCCAATCCACAGCAGGCTCGGTGGCCCTGGCACTTTGTAACGGCCAAGCAGTTCGCGGCTGGCGGCATTGTCGGCGGTGACGTCCAGTCGGAGCAAGCGCACATCACTCAAGGCTTCGAGGACACGGGTTTTGCCGAAGACCTGTTTTTCCATGACCTTGCACGACACGCACCAGTCGGCGTAGTAGTCCAATAGCACCCACTGGCCCTGAGCCTGGGCAGTGTCGAGTTCCCGTTGCAGTGCCTGCGGATCCTTGAGAGTGGTGAAGGCATCGTGGCCAACCGGCACGGCGGTCACCGCCTGGTCCGAGGCGCGGAAGACCTGCAATGGATTGAACGGATCATCACTGCCGCCGGCCGCCCCGATCACCAGCAGGCCACCCCACAAACCCAGCAACAACGAACTGGCGCCAAACAGGTGTGCGATACGGCCAAAACCTTCCGACTGTTTCCAGGCGCTGTAGGCCGCGATCAACAGCAGCGCACCGCACAAGCCGACCCACAGGGACTCGTCGAGCACCGGGCGTAGCATCAACAATGCGGTGGCGAGGAACAGGAAGCCGAAAATGCCTTTGACCAGGTTCATCCAGGCACCGGGTTTGGGCATGAAGCGATTGCCGACGGTCACCAGCAGCAACAGTGGCACACCGATGCCGATGCCCATGGCGAACAGGATCAGCCCGCCATGCAACGCGTTACCGCTTTGCGCGATGTAGAGCAGGGCGCCGGCCAGCGGTGCGGTCATGCATGGGCCGACCAGCAGACCAGACAGCGCCCCCAGCACGCCGGCGCCGATCAGGTTGCCGCCACGTTGATTGCGTGAGACGTTTTCCAGGCGATCACGCACGGCCACTGGCAGCTGCAGTTCGAAGAAGCCGAACATCGGCAGCGCCAGCAGCACGAAAATCGCCGCGAAACTCCCCAGCAGCCAGGGGTTCTGCAACCAGGCTTGCAGGTTGGCCCCGAGGGAGGCGGCCAGGACACCCATCGCCGCATACACCAGCGCCATGCTGATCACGTAACTGCTGGCCAGGGCCAATCCACGTATGGGCGTGGCGCCGCTGCCGACGATCAACCCGGCCAGGATCGGCAGCATCGGCAATGAACAAGGCGTGAAGGCCAGCAACAGGCCCAGGCCGAAGAACAGCAAAAGGCTCCAGCCCAGCGCCCGTTGCTGCAGGCTACTGGCCAGTGCCTGATCCGGTGCTTCATTGGCCACACTCTGCGTATTGGCGTTACCCAGGTCCACGACCCGGGTTTGCGGCGGATAACACAAGCCGGCATCGGCGCAGCCCTGGTAACTGACCTTGACCTGGCCGCTGGCCCCCGCCGGAATCTTCAATTCCAGGCCCTGACGGTAGACTTGCTGCTCGCCGAAAAACTCGTCGCTGTGGGTTTCACCTTCCGGCAACGCGGGATGCTGCGCGACGGGCAGTCCGTCGAACTTCAAGCGTTTCTGGTACAGGTAATAGCCGTCGGTGATCTGCCAATAGAGCTGGGTTTCACCGGAATCCAGACGTTCAGAGGTAAACGTGAAGGCTTTATCAACCGGGAGAAATTCAGGTTTGGTGTCGAACGGATTGGTTCCCGCCTGGGCCAGGCCCGCGATCATTAGGGTAAAAAGTAAAAACAGACGACGCATGGATAAGCCTTTGCCCTGTGCTAATGAGGTGCACGGTGGCGGGTGGCGATTAACCGATGATTAACCCCATCCGTTGTGGGATTAAAAATGCGTCGTTTGATTCCGGCTTTTCAGACAGTTGATCGATGACGGGTACCCGAATCATGTGGGCGCGGATGCCTATTTTACAATTAATCCTGGCCACGACTCTTCATCGATCGCGATCGGATCCGATATGCTCCGTTTATTTACGTCAAATCTCAGATATTCATTTTTGGTCAGGAAGATATAAAAAAATGTGTCAAGTAGTGGGTGGTCGTTAAGTACTGTCGTTATCATGCGATCTTTATATTGCTCAAGTTTGCTCCACATCGAGCCTTTGAACGGGTTTAATTTCGATGCTTTTTTTAACCACGGATTGTAGATGAAGTAGTTTCCGTCATTCAGCAGTATGTGGAAAGTGTGCTTGATTTCCGCCTTTTCATCCCACATGACACCAATAATTTTGTCGAAGTAAGGTAGTAGTGGCGACCAGTCAGTTTCTGAAATGTTTTTTTTGAACTTTACTTTGTCGTTGTGTTGATCGTACTTGCATACCATCGGTTTATTGCCATCGTAATAGAAAAACCAAGTCATATCACTTTCGAATTCGAGATTCCAGTTACGGCCCGAAGTGTTAAACCCGAAGCGCAGGTCTTTCACATGTTGGTCAAAGTCGTCCCAGTGCGAGACTACAGAGGCGGGGTGATTGTCCGCGACCTTGTTGTCCCCCAAGTTGAAGCGAGAGTAGGTGTTCGTGTCCTTGAAGAAAAAGTAAATGCGATCGGGTCCGCTGCGGTGGTCGGTAGCTACAAAATTTTTAAGTTCTGGCATGATCTGATTCCTTTCAGAATGTTTAAGTGGTGAAGTACTTCGAGATGTGCTGTTTTCGGTCTTCGAAGTTGGGGCGAGATTATCGTTTTTGCTAGAGTAAGTTGAAGGTGTTTTTATCGGCTTTATATTTCCATGCTAATTGAGGTCACCAAACTTGCGTGTTCCTGTAAACACGCGTGTCGGGCGCGACGGATGGGCTGGAGCTTTTTCATGCTGTTCGTCAGTCGGTCCCCTTGTCATAATTGCGCCTTAATCCACAGGTGTTTGACTCTGGTTTTTACTTTTGGAGCGCCCATGCACGTACTGGTTTGCGAAGACGATGAACTGATCGCCAGCGGTATCGTCGCCGGCCTGACTGCCCAGGGCCTGACCGTGGAACATGTGGCCACGGCGTCAGCAGCCCGGGCGATGCTCAAGGTGGCGGAGTTCGACGTCATGGTGCTCGATCTTGGCTTGCCCGACGAAGATGGCCTCAAGTTGTTGCAGCAGTTGCGCCATAACGGTCTGGAACTGCCGGTGCTGATCCTCACGGCCCGTGACTCGGTCACCGATCGCGTCGATGGCCTGCAGGCCGGCGCCGACGACTATCTGCTCAAGCCGTTCGATCTGCGCGAACTCGCTGCACGCTTGCACACGCTGTTGCGGCGGGTGGCGGGGCGCAGCGTCAACCTGATCGAACACGGCGCCCTGACCTACGACCCGAGCAGCCGCGAAACCACGCTCGCGGGGCTGCCGGTGGACTTGTCGCGCCGCGAACAGGCGCTGCTGCAAGCCTTGTTACACAACCGTGGGCGGGTGTTGTCCACCGAGCAGCTCAAGGACAGCGTCTATGGCTTCAACGACGAGTTGGAGAGTAATGCCCTCAACGTCCATATCCATCACCTGCGGCGTAAACTTGGCAATGGTATTGTCGAGACGGTGCGCGGCCTGGGCTATCGCCTGGGGCCGGCTGATGGCGGAGAAGAATCGAAGTGATGAGTCTGCGTTTGCGCCTGAGCCTGACGCTCGGCGCCGCATTTGCCTTGATCTGGGCCCTGGCCGCGGCCTGGATGCTCAGCGATTTGCGCAATCAAATGATGTTTTCCCTCGACCAGCGCCTGGTGGCATCGGCACGCATGGTTGCCGGCCTGATGGAGCAACTGCCGCCCGTGCCGAGCAAGGGCGAGGGCACTCATTTCAGCGCCGAACAACTGAACATTCCGGGCGGCATGGCCTGTCAGGTCAGCTCGTTGCGCGGTGAAATCCTCGCTCGCAGTCACACCGAGCCGCAGCAGACTCTGGAGGCCGAGAAACTCGGTTTTCACGATCAGATGATCGACGGCGCGCCGTGGCGCAGTTTCACACTGGCCCGGGGTGATTTGCGCATCACCACCGCCGACCGGCAGATCGAGCGCGAGGCGTTGAACATGTCGATCCTGCTGGCCGCTTCAGTGCCGGTGGGTGTGGCGCTGCTCGGTTGCCTGTGTTTGCTCTGGCTGGGTATCGGTCAGGGGCTGGCGCCGCTCAACCGCATGCGTGACGCCTTGATGCGCCGCAGCGCCGACTCCCTCGAACCCTTGCAGATCCAGCCGCTGCCCAGCGAGCTGCAACCCTTGCTGGAAACCCAGAACCAGTTGCTCCAGCGCATCGGCAAGACCATCGAGCGCGAACGTCGCCTGACCGGAGACGCGGCCCACGAACTGCGCAGCCCGCTGACCGCGATCAAGACCCACCTGCAAGTGGCGCGGATGACTGACGGCAGCGCCCGGGATCAGTCCCTGGCCCGGGCCGAAGAGGGGGCGGACCGCATGCACCGGACCCTCGAACAATTGCTGTTGCTGGCGCGGGTCGAGGGCAGTCTGTCGTTTGACGACGGTGTGCAATGCAACGCCGAGCAAGTGGCGAAACTGGCGATCCAGGACGCGGCGAGCGGCGATCGCCAGCGCATCAGGTTTCAGGCGCCGGGCAAGGTTTCCGCCGCGCCGGTACAAATGCCCGCTGTGCTGTCGATTGCCGCGCTGCGCAACTTGCTCGACAACGCACTGCGCCATACCCCTGCCGACAAAACGGTGGAGTTGAGCCTGGAAACCACCGGCGATCGTGTGCAGTTCGTGGTGCGCGACCATGGGCCGGGGATCGCCGAAGAAGACCTGCAACACCTGACCCAGCGTTTCTGGCGCAACGGCCAGAGCACCGGTTGTGGTCTGGGGCTGGCGATTGTCCAGGCCATCGTTCAGCGTTGCGGTTGCACCCTGCATTTCGATAGCCGGCCGGACGGCTTGCGGGTTGAGCTGACGATGCCGCTGCAACCGGTCTGAAAATCACCACATACCACTGTAGGAGCGAGCTCTGCTCGCGATGGTCGATAACGATAACGCGTGCTTTCTGAATGCACGCGGTGTTCTTGAGTCCATCGCGAGCAGAGCTCGCTCCTACCGAGGTTTGCGTGTTACCGCCTAAATCCTTCCAGCGCTGATGCGTTTCCAGAACAGGAAAACCTGACAAGTGCGCCCCGTGACCGGAACGCGCACCTGCCCGGTGTGCAGTTTTGGTCACTATTCACAGCGTATTGAGGGGTCGAGAGATGTCAGTCGCTACCAGCCTTATCGAAGAGCAGCCGGCGACGTCCGCCGAGACGCTTTATCAATTCAACGAATCGCCGCTGCTCGCCCGTCAGAGCCGGCAGGAATCCAACGCCCGCAGCTATCCACGGCGCATTCCCCTGGCACTCAAACGCGCCAAGGGCCTGTATGTCGAAGACGTCGAAGGCCGCACCTTCATCGATTGCCTGGCCGGCGCCGGAACCCTGGCCCTGGGGCACAACCACCCGGTGGTGATC
The DNA here is from genome assembly GCF_002303925.1 of Pseudomonas sp. ACN8. Taxonomy (GTDB): domain Bacteria; phylum Pseudomonadota; class Gammaproteobacteria; order Pseudomonadales; family Pseudomonadaceae; genus Aquipseudomonas. The sequence goes on along the minus strand of NZ_MRCS01000057.1, from coordinate 19,059 downwards.
GAAGCCATTCAGCAAGTGCTGGCCGATGAACTGCCGCTGCATACCCTGGACCTGACCACCCCGGTCAAGGACCGGTTTGTCCAGGATCTGTTCGGTCTGCTGCCACCAGCCCTCGCCGCTGAAGCGAAGATCCAGTTCTGCGGCCCGACCGGCACCGACGCGGTGGAAGCGGCACTGAAGCTGGTGCGCACCGCCACTGGTCGCAGCACCGTGCTGTCGTTCCAGGGGGGCTACCACGGCATGAGTCAGGGCGCGTTGAGCCTGATGGGCAGCCTGGGGCCGAAAAAGCCCCTGGGCGCCTTGCTCGGCAGTGGCGTGCAGTTCATGCCGTACCCTTACGATTACCGCTGCCCGTTCGGGCTTGGCGGCGCGCAAGGGGTCAAGGCCAACCTGAGTTATCTGGAAAACCTGCTCAACGATCCCGAGGCCGGCGTGCAATTGCCGGCGGCGGTGATTGTGGAAGTGGTGCAAGGCGAGGGCGGGGTGATCCCGGCGGATCTGGACTGGTTGCGCGGTGTGCGGCGGATCACCGAAGCGGCGGGTGTCGCGCTGATCGTCGATGAAATCCAGAGTGGCTTCGCCCGCACCGGCAAAATGTTCGCCTTCGAGCACGCCGGGATCATTCCCGATGTCGTGGTGATGTCCAAGGCCATCGGTGGCAGCCTGCCGCTGGCGGTGGTGGTCTATCGCGACTGGCTCGACACCTGGCTGCCGGGTGCCCATGCCGGGACGTTCCGTGGCAACCAGATGGCGATGGCCGCCGGTTCCGCAGTGATGCGTTATCTGGTGGAACACAAGGTCTGCGAGCATGCCGCCGCGATGGGCGAGCGCCTGGCCGAGCACCTGCGCATCCTGCAGCGGGACTTCCCGCAACTGGGTGACATTCGCGGACGTGGCTTGATGCTTGGCGTCGAACTGGTCGACCCGACAGGCGCACTGGATGCTCAAGGTCACCCGCCGGCCTTCGCCCGCCTGGCACCCCTGGTGCAGCGCGAATGCCTCAAGCGTGGCTTGATTCTGGAACTCGGTGGCCGCCATGGCGCGGTGGTGCGTTTCCTGCCGCCGCTGGTGATTACTGCCGTGCAGATCGATCGCGTGGCCGAAATCTTCGGCCAGGCCCTGACCGCCGCCACCACCAGTCTTTAAATTTTCCGCCCTGCGGACCGTTCCTTCTACATAACGGCTGTGCACACAGCGCAGCCCACCCGATAACGATGGAGAGACACCATGACGTCAGTATTCGACCGCGAGGACATCCTCTTTCAGGTCGTGGTCAACCACGAAGAACAGTACTCGATCTGGCCCGACTACAAAGCCGTGCCACAAGGCTGGCGCACCGTGGGCAAAAGCGGGCTGAAAAAGGAATGCCTGGCCTACATCGAAGAAACCTGGACCGACATGCGCCCGTTGAGCCTGCGGCAAAAAATGGACGAGCAGGCGGCTGTGGCGCACTGATTGGTCATGCAAAAAGAAGCCCGCTGGACTGGTAACGGTCAGCGGGCTTTTTCAGGTCTTGTGTCGCCTATCAGGCCGCTATCGCGAGCAGGCTCGCTCCTACATTTGATCTCGGATTTGCACAAGTTCGGTGTCCACTGAAAATCCCCTGTAGGAGCGAGCCTGCTCGCGATAACTCAGCTACACACCACTCAGTCCCTTGATCAGCAAATCCACATTCCCCTCCAGTTCCGCCACCGGATCCTCGGCATCGGTACTCAACACCACCAACCGGCTACCCGACCCGGTAATCACCGCTTTCAGCGCATCCGACGGCTGCCGGTGATGCAGCACCACCGCCACGTCATTGTCCTTGAGGGTTGTGCCCAACAGTTTTAGCGCCTCCGGTGTCCACTCGGCATCGGTGCGTGCGTCCATGCCGATCAATTCCAGATTGAGGCCGCCAATCAGGTAGCCAAAATGATCGCTCAGGCTCATCACGCTGAGGTTGTCCGCATTGGCCAGCCGCGCCTCGCTGGCGGCACTGAGCTTGAGCAAACGCTGTTTCAACGCTGCCAGGTTGGCTTCGATTTTCGGCTTGGCCTCGGGCGCCAGGCGTACCAGGTCCGCCGCCATCACATCGGCCATGCGCCCCATGTTATTGCTGGAGAACCACGGTTGACTGTTCAACCCATCGATCTTGTTACCGGGTTGCACGGCAATACCGGGCAGGGCGCCGTCCACCGGGCGGGCAGCGTCGACTTCGACGATGCGGATATTGCTGCGCCGGGAGATCGGGTACAGCGGGTCATCCGGCCACAGTGAGCGCAGGCCGATCACCGCATCGGCACCGTCCGCCAGCTTGGCCAGCGCCGGGGCGCCACGGCCGGTGAAGTAGGCGGTCTGGCGGCTGCCGGGCAGGTTGGCCGGGGCCGCACGTTCGAGGCTGACATCGGTGCCCTTGAGCAACACTTCACCCAGCCCATAAGTAATCGGCAAAGAGGCCAGCACCCGCAGCGGTTTGCCGTTGTCGGTGGCCATGGTCGTTGTCACCAGCCCGCACAGGGCGACGGCGAGGGTCAGTTGGCGCAGTGAAAAAATCATTTATCCAAGGTTCCCTTTCAGGCTGGGGACAACGCCGCGCGCGAGGGCGGCCAGGGCGAAGGCGATACCGGCCACGAGGATGATCGCGGCACCGGACGGGATCGGCAGGTCGAAGATGATCGGCGCGAGAATCCCGCACAGGGTGCTGACCGTGGCGATCAGCACCGAACACCAGAAAAAGCCCTTCAGCGATTGGCTGAGCAGGCGTGCCGCGGCGGCCGGAATCACCAGCAGGGCGCCCACCAGAATTGCACCGATGACCTTCACGGCGGCGACGGTGATCAGCGTCACCAGAATCACGAACAGGTAATCCAGAGTTTTCACCGCCACCCCGCGCACCGCGGCCAGTTGCGGGTTGAAACTGGCGAGCATGATGCGGTTGTACAAAGGCAAGGCCAGGGCCATGACCAGCGAACCGACGATGGCCAGCACCAACAGGTCATTGCCGTTGACCGTCAGCACCGAGCCGAACAGCACGTTTTCCAGGATGTGCACGTTGATCTTGCCCGCCAGAATCAGCAGCAGGCTCGCGCCCAGGGCGAGCGACACCGAGAGAAACACACCGATCAAGGTGTCCGGCGCCAGGCCGGTGCGGTTGCGCAGGTAATTGAGCAGGATGCCGAACAACAGGCAGTAGCCGAACAGGCTGCCGTAAGGTCCGGTGTAGGGTTCGCCGAGCAGGATGCCGATGGCCACGCCGGTCAACGCGGCATGACCGACCGCCTCGGAGAAAAACGCGAAGCGCTTGACCACCACCAGCGTGCCCAGGCCGCCCAGCACCGGGCCGATCAGCAGCCCGGCGATCAAGGCGTTGACCACGAACCCATAGGCCAGCGCCTCGGGCAGATAACCCGACGACGCCCAGCCCTGGACCATCAGGCGAAAAGCTTCGTAACTCATCAGGCAAGGCTCCGTGGGTGCGTCGAGAACAGCGTCAACAGGCGCTCCGGTGTCAGCGCCTGTTGCGGCGTGGTGTCGAACAACACCCGGCGATTGAGCCCGGTGACGTGATCGGCCAGGCGCCCGACCGCTTCCAGATCGTGCTCGATCCACAGCACGGTGATGCCCGCCGCTCGCCAGTCGCCGAGCAAGCGTTCGAATACCCGGATGCCGGCTTCATCGAGGGCCGACATCGGCTCATCGAGCACCAGCAATTGCGGAGACGGAATCAGTCCCTGGGCCAGCAACACCCGTTGCCGTTCGCCGCCGGACAGCGCGCCCATGCGGCGTTTGCGCTTGTCCTGCATGCCGACCCGCTCCAGCGCCTCGCCAATCGCCGCCGCGTAGTGTTTGCTCAAACCGAGAAAGGCCGGGCGACGCTGGCACAGGACAGCCATGAAATCGTCGACGGTCATCGGCAAGCCCCGGTCGAACTCCAGCGCCTGTGGCACATAACCGATGGTTCCCGGTTCGGCAGGCCATTGCAGGCTCAAGCGGCCCTGATGCGGCATTTGCCCGAGCAGGGTCTTGATCAGCGAACTCTTGCCACCGCCGTTGGGGCCGACCAGTGCGTGCACGGCGCCGGGGCGGACCTGGAAGGTCACCTTGTCGAGGATCGTCGTGCGCCCCAGCGTCAGGCTGATGTCAGCAAAATCCAGCGTCGGCCCCGCCCCCTGTAGGAGCGAGCCTGCTCGCGATTGCGCTGTGTCATTCAAGGAAGATGTTGGCTGGTCGGACGCCTTCGCCAGCAGGCTGGCTCCCACAGGGTTTTCGGCGTCTCGGGCGATTAGTGTTTCTTTTGAAGTCATGCGCCGGACTCCTGAATCGCCCGCACCACGGTGTCGAGGTTGCCGGTCATTTCCTTTTCGTACTTGTCGGCGGTGTATTCGCCGTAGGAAATGTGCGACAGCGGATACAGCTTCACCCCGGATTCGCGTTGGATGGTGTCGACGTAAGTGGAAGGAAAGTCCATCTCCGAGAAGATCACCTTCACGTCCAGCTCACGCAGTTGATCGATGGTTTTTTTCAGCTGGCTCGGGCTCGGCTCGATACCGTGGGCCGGTTCGACCACGGCCGTCACTTCCAGGCCGAATTCGCGCAGCAGGTAGTCGTAGGCGGCATGCACCGTGGCCACCCGCAGTTCGGCGTTCGGTGCCTGGGTCAGTTTGGCCAGGGCGTCGGCGCGCATCTTGCGCAGGCGCTTGCCGTAGGCGCGGGCGTTCTCGGTATAGGTCTTGGCATTGACCGGGTCGAGCTTGCCCAGCTCCCGGGCGATGTTGTTGACCTGGGCGATGGAGGCGCTGATCGACAGGAACGTGTGGGGGTTCACCACTTTACCGGCGCCGCGTGCGGCCACGCCGGTGGCGGCCAGCAGCGGTACGTTTTCGTTGGCTTCGATCACCGGGACCTTTGGGGTTTCGCTGGCGGCGATCATGCGATCGGCGAAATCATCATGACCGACGCCATTGAGCACGATCACGTCCAGCCCGCTGATGCGCTTGATGTCTTCGGCGCGGGGTTCGTAGGCATGCGGGTTGAAACCGGCCGGAATCAGCGGCACCACCTCAGCCTTGTCGCCGACGATGTTCGCCACGTAGCTGTAGTAAGGGTGCAGGGTGATGCCGATGCGCAGACGCTTGACTTCATCAGCGCTGGCCAGTGAGGGCAGCAGGCAGGCGAGCAAGCCGACCAGCAGCAGGCGTAAAAAACAACGGTGAGATGAATTGGGCATGGGAAAGCGGTCTTCTCTCGGAAAAAGGCGAGGGTTCAGTGCCGGTGCTGGCGGGTCACGCCGGCATCGAATTGCGCGATGACCTGCTGCCAGCCGGCGCTTTCGAGCGCGGCGTCGCTGAGGTCGGCCGGTGCCGTGAGCGTGCTGGCGCGGTTGAGCCAGATGTCCGGTGCATCATTGGCTGCAGCCAGGCGCATCAGGAAAGAACCGGCGACCGTCGGTGTCTGGCTCTGGCCGAAATAGGCCTTGGCGTCGAGCAATTGCCAGGCATGGCCGCCCCGGCTGACGGAGCTGGCGTCCCGGGCAAACGGCGCAAACCCTTCCTCGGCCAGCGCCTCGGGTGTCGGCAGCGCTTGCTGTTCCTGGAGCAGCAAATGGATCTCGTCCAGCGTCACCCGCAGATCGGCGTAGATACCTTGCTCGGATGCACTGAGGTCACGGCGCGCATCCAGTTGATGGCTGCTGACGCTGCTCACCTCATGGGATTCACCGCGCCAGAGCACAATGGTACCTGCGACCGCCAGGATCATCAGGCACAGCAGCAGAACGTAGAGGGTTTCGTGACCGGCACCGGCCGGGCGCACGACTTGGGTCGTTGGAGTGCTCATGGCGCCTCGATGTCCGCCTGGTCGATTTCCACGACATGACCGGGGCCGGCATCGAACAGCACATAGAACTCGGCGCCGGGCTTCTTGAAGGTCAGGGACGAATCAGGCCCGAGCTTGCCCGGCACCAGAATGGTTTCGTCGTAGCCGATCACATCGAGGGTCACGCCCGGCGCGCCGCTGCCGTCGGAAAAACCGCCGGTGCACTTGATTTGTTCGGCGTCGATGGCCTTGCATTCGCACATCGGGTTGTGGGCCAGGGCGCTGGCACTGAAACCGGCGCAGAGCACCAGCAACAGGGGGTTGAGCGAGCGAATAGGGTTGATCATGGTTTGCCTCCTTGTTTGTTCAACCAGGCGATGGTGGCGGGGGAGGCCTGGCTCAAAGGAATGGATGCCTGATGCATGGCGCCGTCCCAGCCTTCCATGGTGATCCACAGTTCGGCATCGGCCGTGGTCTTTTCCGGGACGGGCAGCGAAGCGCCCATGCGGTACGGGGCGCCGAAGAAAATCACCCCGGCGGCGCGCAGGCTGCGGGGCTTGCCGATGCGCAGGTAAGTGGCCTTGACCTGGTCGATACAGGCCTCGCACAGCGCGGCGTTGAAACCCTTCATGAAGCCGGCGGGGCCTTCGAGCATCGGGGCTGAGTTGCGCAATTCCGCCAGGCGCAGGCTCCAGGGGCCGACCCGGACTTCGCCGACTTCCCGTTCGCCAAGGCCACTGTCGCCGCGCATCAATGCCTCGTCGGCGAAGTACTTGGGCATGAAACCGAGTGGGATCAGCAGCAACAGGACGTTCAGGTGAAAGCGCCATCTGTGCCAGAACACATTCAGGCGCGAGGGTTGCGGGGCCGCAATGTCTTGGCTCACAGGTCGACCTCTGACACTTCGTGGTTCGTGGCCGCTTGCGCCGCGGTGTCGCGCTGTTTCTTGCTACTGCGTTTGAAGGCATTGGCGGTGGCCAGCGCCGTGCGCTTGGTCCAGATCAGCAGACCGCTGAGCACCATCATGCTCAGCAGCAGGCCGAAGAACGCCCAGATCAGCTTGATCCACAGTCCGCCGAAATCGCCGGTGTGCAGCGGGCGCATGGATTCGGTGACGAACTCCAGGGGCGAACGGTCCGAAATCAGGCGCGAGGCGGCGATTTCGCCGTTGTACGGGTTGATCGTGGCGGTCTGGAACATCAATGGATACCAACCGCGTCCGCCGACATCCAAGTGGCTGTAGGCATTGCCCGGCAGGCTGACGAAACTGGCTTCCAGCCCGGAAATTTTCTGTGTGGCGATTTCAACCGCGCGGTCGAGGTCGATACGCGGCGGGGGCGAGCCATTGGGCGACAGCGGCACCGCTTCGCGGGACATCGCCGGGATGATCTTTTCCGTGGAAATGGAAATCTGGTTGTCGGACAGCACTGCCTGGATCAGGAACCAGGTGCCGGTGACGGAAATCACCGCGATGAACCAGATCGACCAGATGCCGCTCAAGCGATGAAAGTCGCCCCAGAAAATCCGCGCGCCGTGGCGAAGGCGCAGGGTCGGACGGAAGAAGCCTTTCCAGAAGCGTTTGTAGACCACCAGCCCGGTGATCAGCGAAGCCAGCAAGGGCAAACCGAGAAACGACACCAGGTACCAGCCCCAACTGTAACCATTGGTGAACGGCACCAGCCACCAAGCGTGCAGCGCGCGGGTGAAGGCGCGGAAGTTGAACTCCGGTGCGACACCCTGGATCACGCCGCTGTACGGATTGACATAAATCACCACAGAGCGCCCGTCGGGGTAGCTGACTTCGACATCCAGGGCGAAGTGCGATTCGTCGGGGCGACTGATGCTCTGCACCACGGTCTGCGGCTCGGCCCTGTTGATGGCCTCGATGACCTGCTGGTAGCTGAGCAGCGGAGCATCGTCCGAGGGTTGGCTGGCGCGCATTGGCGGGTTGGCCAGCCAGACGATCTCCTGGCTGATGACGGCCAGGGTTCCGGTTACACAGACGATCAGCACAAAAAACCAGATCGGCAATGCCAGCCAGCTATGGACCAGGAACCAGATTTTTGAACGGGACTTCTTTGACATGTTGGAGGTCTTGGCTAGATGAGACGCAACTCGGCTACGGGCTTCGCAGGGCTGAGCGCGCTGAAGGTCCAGTCGTGGCTTTTGCCTACGCGAAAGGACTGCATCTATGTAGGACGGATGAGCAGGGGAAATCCCGAAAGGGGAAATGAAAGAAAATGTTTCTCATTGCCGACAGGTCAGGGGCGGGCATGCTTGCGCAAGTGATTGGCAAGTCGGCGGTGCTGTTGAAGGCGGTGCCCCTTGTGGGAGCGAGCCTGCTCGCGAAGAGGCCCGCTCCGACACCAACAATTTTAACCTTGCTGAAACATCTCCTTCGCCCGTTGCTCGATCTGTTCCTGAGTCAGGTCTTCCTTGTGCGTGGCCAGGAACCACAGGTGCCCGTAGGGATCTTTCAAGGTGCCCGAACGGTCACCGTAAAACTGATCCTTGACCTCCGATACAACGGTTGCGCCGGCATCGATCGCCTGTTTGTAGGACTTGTCGACATCCGACACGTACAAATGCAGACCCACGGACGGTGAATTGTCCGGGTTGCTCAGCGGCCCTTGATCGCACGGTGTGCCGAGCATGATCGGGCAATCGCCGATGCGCAGTTCGGCGTGGCCGACACCGCCATCGGGCATGTCCAGACGCATGATTTCAATGGCGCCGAAGGCTTTTTTGTAGAAGGCGATGGCTTCGGCGGCTTTTTTGATGCCCAGATAGGGGGTGACGCTGTGATACCCCTCTGGAATGGGTTTGACGCTCATGATGGATCTCCCTGTTCCGGATGTGTGAATAGAAGTACCTCTGCCGTTATACGACCGAATAAATATAGGTCAGCCTCTTTCGCTTCACCGAGTGCCCGACGAGCAGCAATGCCATTCAACTGCCATCAGCTCCAACCCGTGCGTCTCCAGCCCGCGTTCCCCGGCACATCGACAATGATCGCCATTTCTTGATAGCCACTATTGAAAGCGTTGATTTCTGCTGCCCGGGAGGCGCGGGTAGCCTGTGTTCATTGCCTCGAACCCAGTCGCCAGGACGCCAAAATGAAACCGATGATTGCTACTTTGCTGATGCTCGCCGTCTCCGTACTCGCCGGATGTGCCAGCCATGTTTCCCCTGAACTTCGGCCTTACACGGCTGAAGAAAGCAAGGAACTGGCACTGGAAGCGCTGAACCGCCGCGGCCTGTCCTTCGACGAATACCACGCTAAAAAAGCCGAACTGCTTGGCCAGCCGCAAAAGTCGTTCAACTTCGACAACCAGGGTGAAATGAACGCTGGGCGATCTGTACAGCTGCACGGCCGTCCAAGCTGAGGCGAAACTGTACTGCTCCAAGTTTCGCGTAACTGTCCATGGGTTTCGCTCTGGGTGTGCGATAGGGTCAACACCTGACCGACCCTGACGGACTGCCACCCATGACGCTCTCTCTTGACCTGCTGCTGGGCTTCGCCCTGTTTGCACTCGTTACTTCAATCACCCCCGGCCCGAACAACACCATGTTGCTGGCATCCGGGGTGAACTTCGGCTTCAACCGCACGATTCCGCACATGCTCGGCATCACTTGTGGCTTCTTCGTACTGGTGGTGGCGGTCGGTTTTGGCCTTGGCGCGGTGTTCCAGACTTACCCTTTGCTCTACACGGTGCTGCGTTATGTGGGGGCGGCGTATTTGCTGTACCTGGCGTGGAAAATCGCCCATTCCGGGCCCATGTCGGAGAGTCAGCAGGGCGAGGCGAAACCGATCAGCTATCTGGGCGCCGCCGCGTTCCAGTGGGTCAATCCCAAGGCCTGGATCATGGCCATTGGCGCTATCAGCACCTACACGCCGATGCAGGGTTACTTCACTAATGTGATCGTGATCGCGGCCGTCTTTGCGATCATCAACCTGCCGAGTGTCGGTGTCTGGGCCGCTTGCGGCACGCTGTTGCGCAACGTTCTGAAGGATCGCCGCTGGCTGCGTCTGTTCAATTGGGGCATGGCCGCGTTGCTCGTGGGCTCGCTGTATCCGCTGTTGCTCGAAAGCTTTAGCTGATGCATTGCTTCAACCGGTTGCCCGATGCCTGTTAAGCTGACTTTTCAGGAGCGTTCCTACGCACTTTTAAATGAAGTAATTCTTCTTTAACGGCATCCGATCAGGTATTGGTAGCGTTCTGAAAACAGCGCGCAGCTCACAAGGCTGCGCTTTGCCGTTTGCAGTCACGCGCTTCCTGATCCCGGAACACGCTCTGCGAGTCTTATATGAATAAACGTCCGTTGTATTTCGATTACGCCGCCACCACGCCGGTGGATGAGCGGGTCATCAAGGTAATGGTCGAGTGTCTGGGCTTTACCGGCAACTTCGGCAACCCGGCCTCCAGCTCCCACGTCTTCGGCCAGCAGGCCCGGCAATCGGTCGAACAGGCGCGACGCCAGGTCGCCGAACTGGTCGGCGCGACGCCCGGGCAGATCGTCTGGACCTCCGGCGCCACCGAATCCAACAACCTTGCGCTCAAAGGCGTGACCCAGGCCCGCGGCACTGGCGGCGGCCATATCATCACCAGCCAGATCGAACACAAGGCCATTCTCGATACTGCGAAGCAACTGCAGGAAGCCGGTGTCGCGGTGACTTATCTGGTGCCGGACGCCGAGGGCCTGATCACTGTGCAAGCGGTCAGCGAAGCCATGCGCGAGGACACCTTCCTGGTGTCGCTGATGCTGGTCAACAACGAACTGGGCACCCTCAACGATATTCCCGCCATCGGTCAGGTCGTGCGTGATCGCGGGGCGTTGTTTCATGTCGACGCCGCACAGGGCGCGGGCAAAGTGGCGATCGACCTCGCGCAGTGGCCCGTGGACCTGATGTCGTTTTCCGCGCACAAGCTCTATGGCCCCAAAGGCATCGGCGCGTTGTACGTCGGTCCGCGAGTACAACAGCGTTTGCAGGCGCAGATCCATGGCGGCGGGCATGAGGGCGGTTTGCGTTCCGGCACGCTGGCGACCCATCAGATCGTGGCCATGGGCGCGGCCTTTGCACTGGCGGCGGCTGCGTTCGATGAAGAGAAAGCCACTATCGTGCGTTTGCGTGAACGCTTGCTTGAGCAATTGCAGTGTGTTCCCGGCGTGCACCTGAACGGCAGCCCGACCCGGTGCATTCCCCATACCCTGAGCCTGACCTTCAGCGAAGGCGAGTTCAACCCGGCGGCGTTGCTGGCCTCGATCGCGTTTTCCGCGACCTCGGCCTGCAATTCCGCGAGCAATACCCCATCCCATGTACTGCTGGCCCTGGGGCACGATGCCCGCTCGGCCGGCCGCACCATCCGCTTGAGCCTCGGGCGTTTCACCACCGAGCAGGACATCGACCAGGCGGTTCAACTGATCAAGGCAGCCTGCGCCAGTGCTCCGGCATTCTGGCAATAGGGCGACGAAGCGCCGACGTTGATCGGCACTCAACAATAATGAACAAGTGATTAGCAGGAGACACGATGAATACGCAGCTTTCGATCACTGGATCGGTGCCCCAGCGCCTGGCGCAAACCCGCGAACTGATGAGCCGGGAGGGCATTCACGCCTTGCTGGTGCCGTCGGCCGATCCGCACCTGTCCGAATACCTGCCGGGCTATTGGCAAGGGCGCCAGTGGTTGTCGGGTTTCCATGGTTCAGTCGGCACCCTGATCGTGACCCCGGACTTTGCCGGCGTCTGGGCCGATAGCCGTTATTGGGAGCAGGCGACCAAGGAGCTCAAGGGCAGCGGCATTGATCTGGTCAAGCTGCAACCGGGTCAACCCGGGCCACTGGAATGGCTGGCCGAGCAAACCCCCGAGGGCGGCGTTGTCGCGGTCGATGGCGCGGTCATGGCCGTGGCATCGGCACGGACCCTGGGCGGCAAACTTGAAGAACGTGGCGCCCGCCTGCGCACCGACATCGACCTGTTGAGCGGCGTCTGGAGCGATCGCCCGGGCCTGCCGAACGAACCGATCTATCAGCACCTGCCGCCACAGGCGACCGTCAGCCGTGGGGAAAAACTCGCCAAACTGCGTGAAACCCTTCAGGCGCGAGGTGCCGACTGGCATTTCATCGCCACCCTGGATGACATCGCCTGGCTGTTCAACCTGCGTGGCGGCGACGTGTCGTTCAACCCTGTGTTTGTTTCTTTCGCCTTGATCAATCAGCAACAGGCCACGCTGTTTGTCGCCTTGAGCAAAGTCAGTGCCGAGCTGCGCGTCATCCTCGAACAGGACGGCGTGACCTTACGCGATTACAGCGAGGTCGCCGCCGCACTGCGCGCCGTGCCGAGCGGTGCGAGCCTGCAGGTCGACCCGGCGCGGGTCACGGCGGGGTTGCTGGATAACCTCGACAGCGGGGTGAAGCTGATCGAAGGCCTGAACCCGACCACCCTGGCCAAATCGCAAAAAAGCCTGGCCGATGCCGAACACATCCGTCAGGCCATGGAACAGGACGGCGCAGCGCTGTGCGAATTCTTCGCCTGGCTGGACTCGGCACTGGGGCGCGAGCGCATCACCGAACTGACCATCGACGAAAAACTCACCGCCGCCCGTGAGCGTCGTCCGGATTATGTGTCGCTGAGTTTCAACACCATCGCCGCGTTCAACGCCAATGGCGCGATGCCGCACTACCATGCCACCGAAGAAGAGCACGCGGTGATCGAAGGGGACGGCCTGCTGCTAATCGACTCCGGCGGCCAGTACCTGGGCGGCACCACCGACATCACGCGGATGGTTGCGGTGGGCACACCGACCGATGAGCAAAAGCGCGATTGCACCCGCGTGCTCAAGGGCGTGATTGCCTTGTCCCGCGCGCAGTTCCCGAAAGGCATCCTGTCGCCGCTGCTCGATGCCATCGCCCGTGCGCCCATCTGGGCGGAAAGTGTCGACTACGGTCACGGCACGGGTCATGGCGTCGGCTATTTCCTGAACGTCCACGAAGGTCCGCAAGTCATCGCTTATCAGGCCGCACCTGCACCGCAAACCGCGATGCAACCGGGCATGATCACGTCCATTGAACCGGGCACCTATCGTCCGGGTCGTTGGGGGGTGCGGATCGAAAACCTGGCGATGAACCGTGAGGCAGGCAAAAGCGAATTTGGCGAGTTCCTCAAGTTCGAAACCCTGACCCTGTGCCCGATCGATACGCGCTGCCTGGAAACTTCGCTGCTGTCGGACGAGGAAAAACAGTGGTTCAACGCCTACCACGCTGAAGTGCGCGAGCGCCTGAGTCCGTTGGTCGAAGGTGCCGCGCTGGAGTGGCTGAATACCCGTACTGCGGCTATCTGATGTGAAGCTCAGGTGCTTTTTCCAGCGCTTGAGCCATGTAGTCGACAAAGGCTTTGACCCTGGCGGATTGGCGACGATTCGCCGGGGATACGGCATAAATTGGCAGCGACAACGTACTGTAGTCCTGCAAAATCGCGCTCACCCGGCCGGCGCTCAGATCTTCGCTGAATAGCCACACCGGTGACAACGCAATCCCCAATCCCCCCAGCACCATTTCGCGGATCGCCTCGGAATTGTTGCTCTGCGCATTGCCCTTGATCCGCACTTCGTGGCGTTGGGCGTCTTTTGTGTACAGCCACAGGTTTTGACTGCTCAGCAGGTTGAACATCAGGCAGTTGTGCCTGCCCAGTTCCTGCGGTGTTTGCGGTTGGCCGTTTTGCCTGAGGTAGTCAGGTGAAGCGACGGTTACCCGGTGGGTCGTGCCGACAAGGCGAGCGATCAGGCCACTGTCGTTCAGGGCTCCGATCCTGAAAGTCACGTCCAGCCCTTCGCTGACCAGATCCTGGTTTTGATCGCTCAGTTGCAGGTCTATCTGTACGTCAGGGTAGTGTCTGAGAAAGTCCGGCAGGCGGGGGGCGATCTGCAAACGTCCGAAACTGACCGACGAGCCGACTTTCAACGGTCCGGCGACCTTTTCCCGACCGGATTGAAAGCTATGTTCCGCCGCATCCACGGCGGCGAGGATGCGGCGGCATTCGTTGTAGTACCGCCGACCTTCGTCCGTCAGGGACAACTTGCGGGTACTGCGGCTAATCAGCTTTCCGCCCAATCGGGTTTCCAGTGCTTGCAACACTTTGCTGATGGTCGGCTGGCTGGTCTGCAACTCCCGGGCTACAGCGGAAAAACTGCCCCGTTCGACCACCCGCACGAAAATCGCCATTGCATTGAGTTTGTCCACGGGATCGCTCATTGATGCTGTAGTGGAATGGTCACTATAGCGATATAGCGTCTTATCGGCATGAATTGAGCGAGGCAAGATGGTCCACATCCACTTCTGATGGGGCATGGCGAAATGACTGACTCACTGAATATGCGCGCTCTGATGGTCGACTCGGCCAATGCGCCGTTACGTTTGGTTTCCATTGCACGGCCCGTGCCGCAGGCGGGGCAGGTATTGGTCAGGATCAAGGCCAGCGGTGTCAATCCGCTGGACGGCAAAATCCGCTCCGGGCAGGCGGCCCATGCGGCTCAACCATTGCCGGCGATAGTGGGGATGGATCTGGCCGGAACCGTGGAGGCGTTGGGGGAGGGTGTCAGTGGCTGGTTGCCGGGGGACGAGGTGTATGCCATGGCCACCGGTATTGGCGGTATTCAAGGTTCGTTGGCCGAATACGCGACGGTCGATGCGCGACTGTTGGCTCACAAGCCGCACAATTTGAGCATGCGGGAGGCTGCCGGATTGCCGCTGGTGCTTATTACGGCTTGGGAAGGCCTGGTGGACCGGGCGCGCGTTCGATCCGGGCAGACGGTATTGATTCATGGCGGCGCCGGTGGCGTTGGCCATGTCGCGGTGCAAATCGCCCGCGCTTTTGGCGCAGAAGTTTTTGCCACGGGTTCTGCCGGGCAGCAGTCGATTATCGAAGGGTTCGGCGCGACCTTTATCGATTACCGCAAGTCTTCGGTTGAAGATTATGTGGCTGAGCATACGGCCGGTGAGGGCTTCGACATTGTCTATGACACAGTAGGGGGGGAAACGCTGGATGCGTCATTCAAGGCGGCACGGATGTATCACGGTCATGTGCTCAGTTGCCTGGGGTGGGGGCAGCACAGCCTGGCACCGCTTTCCTTTCGCGGGGCGACTTACTCCGGTGTCTTCACTTTGCTGCCGCTCCTGACCGGCAAGGGGCGTGAGCATCACGGCGAGATTCTGCACGAGGCGGCGCAGTTGATTGAAGCGGGCAAGCTCGCGCCATTGCTTGACCCGCACTCGTTCACGTTGGAATCGGCAGAAGCCGCCCATGTACTGCTCTTGTCAGGAGCGGCAAAGGGGCGGTTGGTGGTCGAGATTTAACTCAGGGCCTCGAGCACGAAGTCCAGTCGATCCTGGCCGAAGTACAGCTGGTTATCGACAAACATGCTTGGCACGCCGAATACGCCGCGCTGCACTGCTTTCTCGGTGTTGTCCTTGAGCGTTGCCTTGACTGTTTCGTCGGCGGTCAGTGCCAGCACCTCATTGGGATCGAAACCGTTGTCGCTCAGCACCGCCGCCACGGTTGCCGGGTCATTGAGGTTGCGGCCGTCGACCCATAGGGCCTTGAACAGGCAGTCAATGAAGGCAAAAAAACGCTCGGGTTGGTGCAACTGAATGCCGGTCACGGCACGCATCAGCACGAGAGTGTTGATCGGGAAGTGCGGATTGAACTTCAGTGGCACGTCATAGCGCCGGGCAAAACGGTCCAGGTCCTGAATCATGTGGCGACCCTTGGCCGGAATGGTCGCCGGGGAGGCGTTGCCGGTGGCCTTGAACACACCGCCGAGCAGGATCGGGATGTAGATCAGCTGGCTGTCGGTTTGCTCGCAGATTGCAGGTAACTGGGTATAGGCCAGGTAGGTGGTGGGGCTGCCCAGGTCAAAAAGGAATTCCACGGTTTTGCTCATGTTCGGTGCGCTCTGCTTATTGTTGTAGGGGAGGGCTTACCAGCGTTCGCTCCAGGGGCGCAGGTCCAGTTCGAAAGTCCAGGCGTCGCGGGGCTGGCTGTGCAGGTACCAGTAATTCTCGGCAATGTGTTCGGGGTTGAGGATGCCGTCCTGATCCTTGGTCGCGTATTTCTCGGGGAAGCTGTCACGGATGAA
Organism: Pseudomonas sp. ACN8; assembly: GCF_002303925.1. Lineage (GTDB taxonomy): Bacteria > Pseudomonadota > Gammaproteobacteria > Pseudomonadales > Pseudomonadaceae > Aquipseudomonas. Next base: position 3,130 of record NZ_MRCS01000057.1, on the reverse strand, counting down.
GTCGGTATCGATGGCGCCGTCGACGACGACATGGGCAACGTGAATATTCATCGGTCCGAGCTCTCGGGCCATGCTTTGCGCCAGTGCACGAATGCCGTGCTTGGCACCGGCAAATGCGGCGAACCCGGCTGCGCCACGCAGGCCTGCAGTGGCACCTGTGAACAGGATTGTGCCCTGCTGGCGCTTGGCCATGCGTATGGCCACTTCCCGCGCATTGAGAAACCCCGAGAAGCAGGCCATTTCCCAGATCTTGAAATACTTGCGGGCGGTTTCTTCGAGAATGCTGCACGGCACGTTGGCGCCGATGTTGAACACGAATGCCTCGATGGGGCCGACCTCGCTTTCGATCTGCTCGACCAGTGCCACCACATCGTCTTCCTTGCGGGCGTCGCAGGCGAAACCGTGTGCCTCGCCACCATCGGCCTTGATGGCATCCACCAGTGGCTGGAGCTTGTCCGCACTGCGGCGGGTGACGCAGGCGACAAAACCCTCTTGGGCAAAACGCTTGGCAATGGCGCCGCCCGTGGCATCACCTGCACCGACGACCAGTACGACCTTCTTGTTATTCATGGGTAGATCCATTTTGGTAAACGATCGTTAACTAAACGAACGTTATGCTATGATTCGACAGACGTCAAGGTGAGCAATCCAGGGGGAAGGACAATGCGTTATTCGGCCAGTCACAAGCTGGAAACCAGGCAAAGGCTGCTGGAAAGCAGTGCGGTATCGGCCAAGAAGTCCGGATTTTCAACGGTAGGCGTGGACGGCCTGATGAAAGCGATTGGCTTGAGTGGCGGCGCCTTCTATAGCCACTTCTCGTCGAAAGACGAGTTGTTCGCCAGCATTGTCGAACGTGAGTTGGGACAAAGCCTGACGCGACTGGGGGAGGGGCAGGACCGTGACAAGCTTGAGCGCTGCTTGAAGCAGTACCTGAGTATGTCTCATGTCGAGAATCCGGAAACCGGATGTGCATTGCCGGCATTGGGGGCGGAAATTGCCCGTTCCGACCTGACTGTCCGCCAACAAGCGGAGCTCTGGATTTGTCGGCTTCAGGAACGTTGGGCGGGTGTTCTGCAAAGCGACAGCCTGGCGTGGGCGATTCTGTCGCAATGTATTGGCGCGCTGGTCGTGGCGCGCATGCTGGCTAGCCCGGATATCCAGCGCACAGTGCTGAAGTCCAGCTACGAGGAAATCGGCCGTCAGATCGCAAGTCCGAGAACCTGACGCGACGACCCTGCCTATTTGCAGATGACGATCATGCTGCGGCTGGTATAGCCAGCAGGATTGAGGCCAAACGGGTAATCGCCGGGCTCTTCCACGGCATCCCCCGACTTGGCGATGACCTTGTATCCCTTGGGGGCGCAGGAATTGGCGGCGCTGGCGTAGCACTTGTCCCAGGATGAAGATAATCCGGAACAGTTGATGTGTAGCCCTTTCTTGCCGTGCTTGATCTGTGTTTCCGAGGTCGCTGCGCAGCCTGCAATTGCAAGTACGGCGACCAGTATCAAAAATCGGTTCATTACTGTCCTTATAGCGTCCCCGGATCTTGTGCCCGGGTCTGGCTGCATTCGCTTTTGCTTGACGCGTACCGATATCCCTATCTGAAATGGTCCATGGCATGACTCTGGGGTGCGGGGCTAAACATGGCCTAATTGAGCGGCAAATACCAGAGCCGTGTCATATCCGCTTTCAATCTGCCGCTACTGCTGGTCTGGCGGCTGAGCTCATGGTCATGGTGGCACCGACGGATGCCAAAATGATGCACATGATGGCCATCCATTGTGACAGCGAGAGGTACTCATGAAGGAACAGCAAGCCGGATAGCGCGCCGAAGGCTGGCTCGATACTCATCAGGGTGCCGAAGGTCCTGGCCGGCATGCGGGTCAGCGCGACCATCTCCAGGGTGTAGGGGAGGGCGGTGGACAGGATGGCGACGCCCAGGGCCACAGGAATCAATGACGGGGTCAATAGAGCGGAACCGGCATGGACAATACCGATAGGGGCTACGAAGAGCGCCGCGATCATTACCCCGAGTGCGGCGGTTTGCACGCCATTGTCGGCCCCCGCTTTTTGACCGAACAAAATGTACAGTGCCCAGCAGACCCCTGCACCCAAGGCATAACCGGCGCCTACCAGATCAATGCCGGCGGTCGCCTCTCCCGTCGGTATCAGTAACAGTAAGCCGGCGGCTGCCAGGGCGATCCACAAAAAGTCGATCGCACGACGCGAGGCGTAGATTGCCACCGCCAGTGGGCCGGTGAATTCAAGCGCCACTGCGATACCCAGCGGGACAGTTTGCAATGACATATAGAAGAGGAAGTTCATGCCGCCCAGCGCCATGCCGTAGACGATGACGGTGCGCAGGGATTTTGCCGTGAGTTTTGCCCGCCATGGACGCAGTATCAGCATCATGATCACGCTGGCAAAAATCAGTCGTAATGTTGTCGTCCCCTGAGGGCCGACAACGGAGAACATGCTTTTGGCCAGGGAGGCTCCGGACTGGATCGACGCCATGGCTATGAGCAGCAGCCCAACCGAGAACAGAGTAGAGGCTAGACTGCGAGGCTGGTCATTCATTACGTGGCATCGTCCGAAATATAGGAATCAAGGGTATTTCTATTTGTGTTGGGCAATATACTGCGCATTCCATGCGGGCGCGTCTATATATACGCAGTGTTTTTGCACATATCGATAGAAACCCGAATCAGTGCTTGACGGCAGATTCTGGAGGCCTATAATTCGCCCCACTTCCGGCGCAGTCGAAACGAAAAACTCCTTGGTAAACAATGAGTTACGCAGTTTTCGGCAGCAGGTTGCTTCAGTTCATCGAAGCCGAAAGGGAGTTGAAAAAGAGGTGTTGACAGCAGCGTGTAACGCTGTAGAATTCGCCTCCCGCTGACGAGAGATCTGAAGCGCAAGTGGTTGAAGTTGTTAAGGATTTCCAAGCGAAACTTTGAAAGCTTCAAAAAATAATCACTTGACAGCAAATGAGGCTGCTGTAGAATGCGCGCCTCGGTTGAGACGAAAGATCTTAACCAACCGCTCTTTAACAACTGAATCAAGCAATTCGTGTGGGTGCTTGTGGAGTCAGACTGCTAGTCAACAGATTATCAGCATCACAAGTTACTCC
>NZ_MRCS01000056.1 GCF_002303925.1 Pseudomonas sp. ACN8 | reverse complement strand
ACGCTTCGATCACTGCACCCAGGCGTTTCGCCGTAGCGATCGCCTGCAAGCCGGCCACACCGGCACCAAGGATCAGCACGCGCGCCGCTTTCACGGTGCCCGCAGCGGTCATCAGCATCGGCATGAAACGCGGATAGTGGTGAGCGGCCAGCAACACGGCTTTATAGCCGGCGATGTTGGCTTGCGAGGACAGCACATCGAGGCTCTGAGCGCGGGAGGTGCGAGGCGCGGCTTCCAGGGCAAAGGCGGTAATGCCGCATTCGGCCATTTTGGCGATGGTTTCATTGCTGAACGGATTGAGCATGCCCACCACAACGGTGCCGCTCTTGATCAGCGCCAGCTCGCTGTCGCTGGGCGCGACCACCTTCAAAATCAGCTCTGCACCAAACGCATCGTTGGCGCTGCCAATGCTTGCGCCGGCCGCTTCATAGGCACTGTCGACAACGCTGGCATTAATGCCGGCGCCGCTTTGTACAGTGACCTTATGGCCCTGGCCGATCAGCTTCTTGATGGTTTCCGGGGTTGCAGCAACCCGTGTTTCACCGGTCTGGGTTTCGAGAGGAACACCAATGTGCACGTCAAATCTCCTGCGTGATCTTGTTGAGTAAACCCAGGCACTACGGATGAATGGGGGTGGCAAGGACGGCCGATCAGCACGATTGCGCCAAATCGGAACGATCAATCATTCGAACACTGGCAAAAGTCGATTCGTTTCGAGCCTGGTCGAGCGCTGTCAGCGGTCTGGTCGATGACTGCTGCGCAGTCGCGAGCGTTGCCGGTTTGCGACTCATTTCAGAGCCGGAACGCTCGTCGCTCGGTGGAACACCAAAGTACTCGCGGTAGCATTTGGAAAAGTGGGGTGTGGACACGAAACCGCAGACATACGCCAACTCAATGATCGACAGTGATGTTTGCTTGAGCAGTTGTCGCGCTCGAACAAGACGTAACCTCAAGTAGTAGCGTGACGGCGTACAGTGAAGGTATTTCTGAAATAGCCGCTCTAGTTGTCGACGTGACAGATCAACGTATTGTGCAAGGTTATCCAGGTCGAGCGGTTCCTCGAGGTTGGCCTCCATCAACGCAACGATCTCCTGCAGCTTGGGCTGGTGAGTTCCCAACACGTGCTTGAGCGGAACGCGCTGATGGTCCTGTTCGTTGCGTATGCGCTCGTAGACAAACATTTCCGAAATGGCAGCCGATAATTCACGACCATGGTCGCGACCGATCAGGTGCAACATCATGTCCATAGGGGCCGTTCCGCCGGAACTGGTGAAGCGGTTTCGGTCAAGGGTGAACAGACTCGAACTGACGCTGACTCGCGGAAAAGCTTCCTGCATGGCGGCCAGAAACTCCCAATGCACACTGCATTCATAACCGTCGAGCAGCCCGGCCTTGGCCAGTGCCCAACTGCCCGTGCACACGCCTCCCAGCCGCCTGGATTTACGCGCAAGGGCTTGCAGCCAGGTAATGTGCTCGCGGGTAATCACGTTCTGGATTCCAACGCCACCGCACACGATTACAGTGTCCGCCACCAACGGATTGTTCCACGAAGCATCCGGAGTGATCGGTACGCCATCACTGGCCCAGACCGCCTCTCCACCGGGGCTGAACGTATGCCAGCGATACAGTTCTTGTCCCGACAACTGATTGGCCATGCGCAGAGGCTCTACGGCTGACGCCAGGGAAATCAACGTGAATTTATCCAGCAGCAGAAAACCAACTGATTTTGTAGGGGTACCGTCGGAAACGGTGGAGTTCGATGACATCGGGGGTCATGCCCTCACAAAGAGCAATTACGGACTGAGACACAGGAGCTTGCAATACCCCCAGCCTTGGCGCGTGGGGGTATCAGGTTCGGCGCAACTACCGCCCTGTTTTTATCCCACCGACGTCGCCCTTGCATCCCGCGCAGGTTGACGCGATGTCACCAGACCGATAAAGGAAATTGCCAGCGCCAGGCCAATGGTCGAGCTCACTTCGCTACGGTGTTCCGGGGTGATCATCATCACCGCCAACGCTGCGCAAATGAACGCGATCACCAGCCAGGTGAGCCACGGGAACAGCCACATGCGAAAGGCCAGTTCGACATTCCGCCGACGTAGCATCCGGCGCATCCGCAGCTGCGACACCGCAATGGCCAGGTACACCAGCAAGGCAATCGCACCGGAGCTGGCCAGCAGGAAGTCAAACAGCCCGGCGGGCATGAAATAGCTCCACACGGTGATCGCTGCTCCCAGCACGGTGCTGGCGATGACGGCTGCCCGCGGCACGCCTTCAGAGGAGGTCGCCTTCAGCGCCTTCGGCGCATCGCCCCGACGGCCCAGCGAGTACAGCATGCGCGAGGCAATGTAGATCGAGGAGTTCATGCAACTGGCCACGGCGATCAGTACTACGACGTCCACCATGAACTTGGCGTGGGGAATGTTCATGATTTCCAGGGCCCGTTGATAGGAACCTACCGAGGCCAACAGAGGATCATTCCAGGGCACCACGGAGATGACCACGAAAATCGACAACAGGTAGAACACGCCGATGCGCCAGATCACCGAACGCGTGGCCTTGGCAATGTTCTGCGACGGGTTGTCGGATTCGGCGGCGGCGATGGTGACCGCTTCGGTACCAATGAAGCTGAACATGATGGTGATGAACGCGCCGACTACCGCCGACAGGCCGTTGGGGGCGAACCCGCCGTGTTCGGCCATCAGTCCGCTCAGTCCGCTGACCTCCCGATCGGGTATCCAGCCCATCAGCACGGCAAAACCCACGCCGATGAAACCGATGATCGCCACCACCTTGGCCATGGCGAACCAGAACTCGAATTCACCGTACTTGGAGACACTGAACAGATTGGTGATCACCAACGCAATGATCGACACCAGGGCGAACAGCCAGGCATCGATCTGGGGAAACCACTGGTTCAACACATGGCCGGCGGCCAGTGCTTCGATAGGAATCACCAGCACCCAGAACCACCAGTACAGCCAACCGATGGTAAAGCCCGCCCAACGTCCGATGGCCTGATCGGCATAGGTGGAGAACGAACCGGTGTCCGGGTTGGCCACCGCCATTTCACCGAGCATGCGCATGACCAGAACGACGAGCAGGCCGGAGAAGAGATAGGCCAGCAGGACGGCCGGCCCGGCAGCTGCAATGGCATGTCCTGAGCCAACGAACAAACCGGCGCCGATGATACCGGCGATTGACAGCATTGTGACGTGACGAGGCTTGAAGCCCTGCGCCAATTGGCCACTCGAATCCTTGGAGCTCGGGCTGATCATTTTTTTTACTCTTTGGCGATCGACATTCAAGCGTTCTGAGTGAGGGGTAGGCGATCATGGGGGCTTGCTGTTGCCCCTCCTGAAAGCGACAGTCCTCAACGCTACTGTTCTAGAAGCTCTGTCACCGCGATGTGGCCACCGCAGTGAAAAGTTGCGCCACCTTACCCGGCTTGTCCGACAATCCAGATACCTGATCGCGCCACCTCCGTGCCTGATATCGACACGGGAAACTTTGCACTCGCCGTTGAGGCCGGGGGGGCGGCAGGCGCGCGCGACCAGGGAAAAATTCACGTTATCGGAGTATTGAATGCCGATGTCGCTCCTGAAAGAGATCGTTTCGCTGCCGCGACTGACCTGAATCCGCGCCATCACAGCCATTAAAAAAAGCGCCCCTTTGGCACCGATAACATCGTTTCTCGGCGGCGCTGCATTTCACTATATTGGCCACCAGATCCGGTGAGTGACTCAACATTCGCCACCCTCAGTGCGAGTAGTCTTTATGAATAAAAAACCAGACAACGCAGGGTTTGTTAATGCAGGTGCGGGAACCCGTGCCGTGTGGGGCGGGGAGCAGGTCAGGCATCCCTACAACGCCACTCAAACCCCCATCGTGGTCAGTGCCGCCTATGGTTATGACGACATCGATGTCTGGTACGACGTTGCGTTGGGCAAGGCGCCCGGCTTTATTTACAGCCGCATGAGCAACCCGACAGTCGAGACCCTCGAGGCAAAGATTCGCGAGTTGGAACTGGCCGAATCGGCCGTGGCTTTCAGCAGCGGGATGGCGGCGATCAGCAGCGTGCTCTACACCTTCCTGGCCCATGGCGATCGGGTGGTCTCGACCAGGGACAGCTATGGCGGCACCAACAAGATTTTCGAAGAGTTTCTGCCTCGCACCGGTGTGAACGTGACGTTGTGCGAGACGTTCGATCACGAAGAAATCGAATGCGAAATCGCCAAGGGTTGCCAATTGGTGTATCTGGAAACGCCAACCAACCCGACGCTGAAAATACTCGATATCGAGCGTCTGGTGGCTGCAGCCAAGCGCGTCGGCGCCATTGTGGTGGCGGATAACACCTTCGCCACGCCATTGAATCAGAACCCGCTGGCGCTGGGTGTGGACGTGGTCATTCACAGTGCCACCAAGTTTCTCAGCGGCCACGGCGATGTGCTTGGCGGCCTGGTGTGCGGTAGTGAATCACTGATGGCCAAGGTGCGTCATTACCGGGAAATCAACGGTGCGACGCTCGACCCGTTCTCCGCCTACATGATCATTCGCGGCATGAAAACCCTGGTGCTGCGCATGCGTCAGCAGCAACGCAGTGCCCGCGCGCTGGCCGAGTACCTCTGCGTCGAACCCTTGGTGGAGTCGGTCAATTATCCCGGTTTACCCGGCCATCCGAATCATGCGGTGGCGTGCGCGCAAATGTCCGGCTTCGGTGCCATCGTCAGCTTTGTCGTGGCGGGCGGCATGGACACGGTCAAAGTGCTCTTGCCACGACTGCGATTCGCCCACTGCGCGGGCAATCTCGGTGCGGTGGAAACCATCTACGGTCCGGCCCGCACCACCAGCCATGTCGAGAACACGCTGGAGGAACGCCTGGCTCTGGGTATTTCAGAGGGGCTGGTGCGGATCTCTGTCGGCATCGAAGACACCGACGATCTGCTCGACGACCTGAAACAGGCGTTCGCATTTGTCAGGGAGACGGGCAACGCACCCGCACCATCAAACACGCAATTTTCAATCGATGAAAGTTGCGCCGAAGCTGCAAACTGAAGCGTTAGCGTTAAACCTCACTGCAAGGATGTGAGTGGGGCGTTCATGAAGTGGAATAATAATAAAACTTAGTGGCGATCTGTTTTTTCTCTGCCCAGTCAGTCATCGCAGACGTTAATTCGCGCCCTAATAACTTTCATGAGAACAACCATGTCCATAAAAGAAGAACAACTTCATTCGCGTTCCGGTTTTAAACAGGAAATGCAAACACGGCATATTGTCATGTTGGCATTAGGTGGCGTCATCGGTACCGGGCTGTTTCTCACGTCTGGATATACGGTTAACCAAGCCGGTCCTCTGGGAGCGGTGATCGCTTACATCATTGGCGCGCTCATGGTTTACATGGTCATGATGTGCCTGGGCGAACTGGCGGTACAGATGCCGGAAACCGGTTCGTTCAGTACCTATGCCACCCGCTTTCTGGGGCCTGGTACCGGGTATACCGTCGCCTGGCTGTATTGGCTGACCTGGACGGTGGCCATCGGTTCTGAATTCACCGCCGCCGGTATCTTGATGGTGCGTTGGTTCCCGGAAACACCGGTATGGATCTGGAGTGCGTTATTTGCCGGCCTGGTGTTTGTGACCAATGTGATTTCGGTGCGCTTGTTCGCTGAAACCGAGTTCTGGTTGTCTCTGGTTAAAGTGGTGACCGTCATCGTGTTTTTGATGATTGGCGGTGGCGCGATTCTCGGTTTGCTGCACATCGATCAGAGCCACAGTATCGGATTGAGCAACTTCACTCGCGAAGGACTTTTTCCTACCGGCGTCATGCCGATCGCCATGACGTTATTGGCGGTGTCTTTTGCGTTCTCCGGCACTGAGTTGATCGGTATTGCCGCGGGGGAAACCAAGGACCCGCAGCGCAACGTGCCGCGTGCCATCCGCACGACGGTGCTGCGCCTGGCGATCTTTTTCGTGGGGACCATTTTTGTCCTGGCAACACTATTGCCTCGAGAGCAGGCCGGCCTGGTAGAGAGTCCATTCGTGACTGTGTTTACCTACATCGGAATTCCCTATTCGGCAGACATCATGAATTTCGTGATCATCAGTGCCTTGCTGTCGGCCGCCAACTCCGGTCTGTATGCCGCGTCACGGATGATCTGGACGCTGAGTGACCAGGGTCACCTGCCCAAGCGATTCTCGGTACTGACGCGTATGGGCACGCCGCTCAACGCGATTATCATCAGCATGGCGGGCGGGGCTGCCTCGTTGCTCAGCAGTGTATTTGCCGCCGACACCATCTATCTGGCGCTGGTGTCGATCTCCGGATTGGCGGTGGTGGTGGTCTGGATGAGCATCGCCGCAAGCCAGATTGCTTTCCGCCGTCACTATGTGGCCAACGGCGGTGACATCCGCGACTTGAAATTCCGTGTCCGGGGTTATCCATGGGTGCCGTTGGGAGCGCTGGTCTGCTGCAGTCTGGCGTGTATCGGGATTGCGTTCGATCCGGAGCAGCGAGTGGCGTTGTACTTCGGTTTGCCCTTCATCGCCTGGTGCTATTTCGTGTATTACATTACCCGCAAAAGCCGCGAGCGACGCTTGTCGGTTGCCCCCTTGGCACAACCGTCCGATGCGTTCTAGTCAGCGTCGACGGGATGGGCAAGCGTGCTCGGTGGAGGGGGCGTCCAAGAGGTTCAAGTCATGAAGCAAAAGACGCTACCCCCATTGAACTGGCTACGGGCATTCGAGGTGTCTGCCCGCTGCTTGAACTTCACCCATGCCGCCGAAGAACTGTTTTTGACCCAGGGCGCCGTCAGTCAACAGATCCGCCAACTGGAAAGCCACCTTGGAGTGGCACTGTTCAAGCGCTTGCCCCGTGGCTTGGGACTGACCGAGGAAGGCCAGGCTTATCTGCCGGTGGTGCAGGATGCGATCACGCGACTGGCCGTGGGGACCAACGAGATTTTTGGTCAGCACAAACGTCGACCGATCAAGGTGCGTGGCAGCCTGGCGTTCTTCGTGCACTGGCTGGCACCCAAGCTGGCGGGGTTCAGCCAGGCGCATCCGCATGTCGATATTCGCTACATCAGCAATATCTGGGTCAAGGAGCTGGACGGTGAAGATGACATGGAGATTCGCTGGGGCCACGGTCAATGGCCCGGCCTGGTGTCGCAGCGCCTGACCTGGGACACGTTGTTCCCGGTCTGCTCGCCGGACCTGATGGCAAGGTCGCCGCTGACGGTCCCGGCGGACGTGTCGCACCATCCGCTGTTGCATGTCCTGGGTTACGAAGAGGGTTGGGGTTACTGGTTGAACATGGTCGGAGCGGACAGCGTCGACTCCTCGACCGGCATGCAGTTCGACACATTGATTTCCACTTTGCGCATGGCCGAGTTAGGGCAGGGGATCGCCTTGGCGCGGTCCTCGATGGTGGAGGAGATGCTTCAGGATGGACGATTGGTCGAACCCTTTACTCAGCGTATCGAAGCCAGCGAGTCTTTTTACCTTGTGCGCGGTTCCGGGGCCGAGCAGCACCCCGACGCGGTGATGTTTTCCACCTGGCTGGTCGAGCAGGCACATCGTTTCAAATGAATGGCCGGAGCCAACCATGCGTTATGTGAGTACCCGAAATTCGGCCGTGCAGGTCGACTTCGAACAGGTCGTATTGTCTGGCATTGCCCAGGACGGAGGGCTGTTCGTACCGCTGGAACTGCCGCTGTTTGAAGCGCAGGACATCGCCAACTGGTCGACCTTGCCCTATGACGAACTGGCCTACAGGGTGATCAGTCCGTTCGTGGGGGAGGCGATCTGCGAAACAGACCTCAAGCGCCTGCTCAAAGAGGCGGGCAGCCAATTCCGCCATCGATCCCTTGCACCTTTGCATCAGGTCGATCGTAACGAGTGGGTGCTGGAGCTGTTCCACGGACCGACTCGCTCCTCGAAAGATTTCGCCGCGCAGTTGCAGGCGCGGCTGGTGCCGTATTTTCTGCGCAAGCGCGGGCGTCGCGGGGTGGTGATCGGTGCCACCAACGGCGATACCGGGCTGGCGGCCATCGAGGCGTTCAAGCACTGCGAGGACACCTCTGTGGTGGTGTTTTACCCAGAGAAGGGCGTACCCCTGGACCAACTCCAGCATCTGCAAGCAGCGGCGCACCCAAGGGTTCATCAGTTTGCAGTGAATGGCAGCTTCGACGAGTGCCAGACCATCGTCACCCGGCTGTTCCGACAATGGCCGAATACGCAGCACGAGGCGATCAGTTTCAACTCCAGTAACTGGGTCAGTGTGTTGGCGCAACTGGTGTTCTACTTCCACGCCGTGTTGCAATTGGGAGGCGGCCAGCGACCGATTGGTTTCAGCGTACCGGCGGCGAGTTTTGCCGAGGTGTATGCCGGCTACATCGCGCAAAAAATGGGCCTGCCGATCACCCAGATGATTGTTGCGACCAACCAGAACGACGCGTTGCATCAGTTGTTCCAGAAGAACCACTACAGCAGGTCACGCGCCAACAAGACGCTTTCGCCTGCCATGGACCTGTCGATCTTTTCCAATCTGGAACGCTTCCTTTGGGAGCTCTACGGGCATGACGACCAGGCGGTGTGTGCGCTGATGGAGGGGTTCGAGTCCAGCGGCGAGATGGTCATCGCCAACGAGTTCTGGTTGCAGGCGCGGATGATCATCGACTCCTATGCGGTCAGTGATGAGCAGACGCTGACGGAAATCACTTCGCTGTATCGCGACACGGGATACGCCATCGATCCGCACACGGCCACTGGCGTGCTGGCCGCCAGGTTGTATCGGCGAAGCCTGGTGGCGCCCATGGTGACCCTGGGGGAAATCTCACCGGTCAAGTCGGCGGCACTGCTTGGCGAGTTGGGCATCAGTGTGGCGGGGCTGCACCCTGAGGTCGCGATGCAAGGACAGGCGCAGGTTTACCGGATTCAACCGGACGACCTCGATACCATCCATGAGCTGCTCGGCGCGCTGTGAAGGCGCGACAACAGGAGGCCAAGTGAAGCGAATTCTGGACCCTCTCGATGAACACATCATCGCTGAACTACAGCTCAATGCCAGGGCTGCACACGCCGAGCTGGCGGCCAAGGTCAATCTGTCACGCAATGCGGTGCGCCAACGTATAGAAAGACTCGAGCGCGACGGGGTCATACAGGGATATACGGTACGCACGGGGGAGGGGCGACAAGCCACGTCGAACATCAACGCGGTGATTTTCGTCTACCGCTACGACCGGATGCGGGGTGCGGAAGTGCTGCAAGCGTTGCGGGCCATTCCGGAAGTCATCCAGTGCGATGTCATGAGCGGCGAGTTCGACCTGATGCTGCGGGTGGGCGCTGCGAGCCCGCAGCGGGTACACAAGGTCTGGACTGAAATTGCCGCGTTGCCCGGAGTGGAAAATACCGTGACCTCCTTTGTGCTGTCGTCTGTCGTGTAGCCATTTTTCGTACCGCTAAAAGCCAACGTGTGTTGGCTTTTTTGCGTGCGCCCGATGGCTTCCAGGGCGCACAAGCCGGCGGACTCTGGCGTACCTGTAGGCAACGACGCAAGGCGTTGTAGCTTTCATCGAGTAACACTGACAGATGTTAAACAGGCCCTATCTATAGGCCCAAAACCTGTAGGAGCGAGCTTGCTCGCGATGGTCGTCAACGATAACGCTGAAAGCCTGACACCCCGCGGCGTTCTCCGGTTTTTCGCGAGCAAGCTCGCTCCTACAGGGGGGATGTGGTGGTCAAGATTGGTCCGCCTCCTACCCGATTCTGAAGCTTTGCCCAGACACTGGTCAAAACGCCCACAAAATAGAGCAAATTGGCCTATTTCACTGCCTTGGGCCCAGCCCTAACCTAGTGCCCAACAACCCATCCCCCGGATCAAGGGCATAACAAAATGACTGAATACAAATTGGCGCTGGTTGGCTTTGGTGGTGTTAACCGGGCATTGGCTCAGCTGATTGCCGATCGTAACGAACAGTGGAAAACAGAACTGGGTTTCACCCTGAAAATCGTCGGTGTGACTGACTTGTTTCTTGGCTCGGTGATTGGCCGCGAAGGGCTGGATGCCAATGCGCTCGCCCAATTGCCGGCAGTCAAAGGTGCATTGGCGCAACTGTCGGGTGGCGACGTCACAGCCCTCAATGAAGCGGTGATCAAGGATTCCGGTGCGGACATTATTGTTGAAGCCACCTTCACCAACCCGGTGGACGGAGAACCGGCGACGACGTTCTGTCGTTGGGCGCTGGAGGGCGGCCAGCATGTCGTCACCACCAACAAGGGCCCGATCGCCTTGCACGGCGCCGAGCTCAAGGCACTGGCTCGACGCAAGCATGTCGCCTTTGAATACGAAGGCTCGGTCATGAGCGGCACGCCGGTTATCCGCCTGGCCCGGCAGGCGCTGGCAGGCAGCTCCATTGTCGGTTTTGAAGGCATTTTAAACGGCACGTCCAACTTCGTGCTCACCAGCATGGAAGGCGGCCTGGGGTTTGCCGAGGCCGTTGCCAAGGCTCAGGCGCTGGGTTATGCCGAAGCCGACCCGACAGCGGATGTCGAGGGGCATGACGTACGCCTCAAGGTGGTGATCCTGGCGAATGAACTGCTGGACGCGAAGCTGACGGTCAGCGACGTCACGTGCAGCGGCATTTCGTCCCTCAGCCTTGGCGATATCGAAAAAGCCCGGCAGGACGGTGCTCGCTGGAAGCTGATCGGGTCGGCGATGCGCCACGCCGACGGCTCGATCAGTGCCGGTGTCGAACCGCGGCTGTTGAACAACGACCATCCACTGGCCAGTGTTGGCGGCGCAACCAACGCGGTGTCGTTTACTTCCGAACTGCTCGGTGCAGTAACAGTTTCAGGGCCGGGAGCAGGGCGCACGGAAACAGCGTTTGCGCTGCTCTCGGACATCATCAGCATCCATCAATCCATTGCCCGCAACCAGGAGTAAACCCTGTGAAATTATCGCGCCTGGTTCTGGATATCGTGGAGCCGCCCATTGAAGTCTTTAACGCCTATGACGGTTCCGTCATCGGCAGTGTAACGAATGTCTGTGCCTCGCAAGTTCCGCAGTTGTTGGAGACAGGACGCAGTGGTGCACGAGCGTGCGCCGCGTTGGCACGTCATCGTCGGGCTCGCATTCTTGAGCAAGCCGCAATCGACATCGAACGTGATGCCGGCGTGTTTGCCAGGCTGATCGTCGACGAGGCCGGGAAGACCCTCAAACAGGCACAAAAGGAGGTCAAACGCTGCGTCAACACCCTCAAGCTGTCGGCCGAGGAGGCCAGGCGCAATGCCGGGGAGGTGGTGCCTTTCGACGCTTATGAAGGTTCCGAATCGCGTCAGGGCTGGTTTTCCCGTGAGCCTCTGGGTCTGATCGTTGCGATCACGCCGTACAACGATCCGTTGAACCTGGTGGCGCATAAACTCGGCCCGGCCATTGCCGGCGGTAACGCGGTGATTCTCAAACCCTCCGAGCTTGCGCCATTGTCGGCCATTAAACTGGTGTCTTATCTGGTCGCGGCAGGCTTGCCTGAATCAGTGGTCACCGTCGCCACCGGAGGCGCGGAACTGGGCAAGGCGTTGGTCGCCGCCCGTGAGGTGCGGATGATTTCCTTCACCGGCGGTTTCGTCACCGCAGAGCAGATCGCCCGCACGGCCGGGTTGAAGAAACTGACCATGGACCTGGGCGGCAATGCGCCGGTCATCGTCATGGGCGACTGTGACCTTGAGGCGGCTGTCGAGAGTTGCGTGTCCGGAGCCTTTTGGGCCGCGGGGCAGAACTGCGTAGGCACTCAGCGCTTGCTGATTCAGGCGTCGATTTATGAAGCGTTCCGGGAGCGTTTTGTCAGTCAGGCCCGTGCGCTTGTGGTCGGCGATCCATTGCTGGCCGACACCGATATCGGCCCCATGATTACTGCGCAAGCCGCGCAGAATGCCGAGCAAGTGGTGAACGAGGCCTTGCAAGAGGGCGCCACGTTGCTCTGCGGCCATCGGCGTGCAGGATCGTGCTACGCCGCCACCGTGTTGGAAAACGTCGATCACGCCAGTCGACTCTGGCGCAATGAGGTCTTCGCTCCGGTGGTGGTACTGCAGCTTTTCGAAACCTTCGATGAAGCCATCGCGTTGGCCAATGAACCTGAATACAGCCTGCATGCCGGGATCTTCACCAATGATCTGGCAACCGCGATGAGCGCCGCACGGAGGATCGAAGCCGGGGGTGTGATGATCAACGACTCCTCCGACTACCGCTTCGATGCGATGCCGTTTGGCGGTTCCAAGTACGGTAGCCTGGGCCGGGAAGGGGTGCGTTTTGCCTATGAGGAAATGACCCAACCCAAGGTGGTGTGCCTTAACACGTTGGGTTAGTCGATTCGCGGCCACGAGCGAAATCAGGTTACTAGCTTCAAACAATGGCGATTCAGTGATCAAACACTTCACGAATCGTGACGTATTGGAATTTCTTCGGCCCCAGAACGCCTTTGGTAAATGAAAACTGGAGGCAGCCAAATGGATCTAGTCGCCCAGCTTGGCCCAGAATTCTTCGGCAGAGGGGCTGATTGGGGCCGTGGGACGCGTGAGATGAATCTCCAAGGGAATATCCCAGCTTTCGTCGAGCGCCCTGACAAGCCGACCGTCAGCCATTTCTTGTTCTGTCAGGCTTTTGGGTAACCACGCAACTCCCTTGCTTTCCAAGGCCATGGACATCAGCACTGCTGCAAGGTGGCTACTAAAAAGAGGCTTGAGGTTAAGGTAGTCTTCCTTGCCGTGGAGTCGGTGAGCGACGATGCGGCCTAGACC
This sequence comes from Pseudomonas sp. ACN8, assembly GCF_002303925.1. Classification (GTDB taxonomy): domain Bacteria; phylum Pseudomonadota; class Gammaproteobacteria; order Pseudomonadales; family Pseudomonadaceae; genus Aquipseudomonas. The sequence goes on along the minus strand of NZ_MRCS01000056.1, from coordinate 29,114 downwards.
CGATTCGTGGGTGTATGCCAAGTAGGGCAGTGTTTCTGGTGAGGTACCAAAATTGGCAGAGGCACTCGCCAATGGCACGAGTACATCCTCTCCAACTTTCTTCCCAATGAACTGATCAGGGGCTAGCAAGGGGGGGACGTCAGGATGGCGATGGCAAAGCAGGAACTGAACCTGGCCGTGAATCAGCATCTGCTCACAAACAGCCATGCTATCTGAGTGCAGTCGTACAGCATCTATCGGGGCGCCATTTTCCGTATTTCTCAGCCATCTCGGGAAGAAGGTGAATGACAGGGAGTGGGTGGCTGCGAATTGCAGCGTTTTGGCGGCCATCCCAGCCACCTCCTGTGCCTCTGTGCGCATCCTGTACAAGCGTCGTGCAGCCTCCTGAGCACTGGGCAAAATCTGCCTTCCAGCCTCGGTCAGAGTTGCTCCCTGAGGCGTTCGCACAAACAACTCCACGCCCATCCAATTCTCCAGTGAACGGACTCTGCGGCTGAAGGCCGGCTGAGTGACGTGGCGCGCTTCAGCGGCACGAACAAAGCTGCCGTATTCCGCAAGCGCTGAAAAATCTTCAAGCCAGACGAGTTCCAAGGGCAATGCCTCCTGTGCATAGGGCGCGGCATTAATAGCATTGGGCGGGTGTCATCGCAAAGCATAACGTGGGGGCCACCAACAACAAGAGGAACCCGTCATGCGTATCGTAGACATCCGTGAAAAAACCGTCTCTATCGCTTCTCCAATCGCCAATGCCTACATCGATTTTTCGAAAATGACCTGCTCGGTTGTCGCTGTCGTCACGGATGTAATTCGCGACGGTAAACCTGTCATCGGCTACGGCTTCAACTCCAACGGTCGCTATGGTCAGGGCGCACTGATGCGTGATCGCTTCTTGGCGCGTATCACGGAAGCTGACCCAGATACTCTCGTCGATCATGAGAACAACAACCTGGATCCGTTCGCCATCTGGAAAACCTTGATGACCAACGAAAAGCCAGGTGGCCACGGCGAGCGCTCAGTCGCAGTCGGTACCATTGATATGGCTGTGTGGGATGCCGTTGCGAAGATTGAAGGCAAGCCCCTGTATCGCCTGCTGGCCGACCGTTACCGTGGCGGCGTGGCAGATGACAAGGTTTGGGTCTACGCCGCGGGGGGCTATTACTACCCTGGCAAAGACCAGACCAAGCTCAAAGCAGAAATGCAGAGCTATCTGGATCGTGGCTACGACGTCGTCAAGATGAAGATCGGTGCGGTTCCTCTGGACGAAGATATCCGTCGCATCGAAGCGGTACTTGAAGTGGTCGGTGATGGTCGTCGACTGGCTGTCGATGCCAATGGCCGCTTCGATCTGAAGACAGGTATTGCGTACGCTGAAGCCATCAAAAAGTACAACCTCTTCTGGTACGAAGAAGTTGGCGATCCGCTGGACTATGAACTGCAGGCTGAGCTTGCAAACCACTATGAACTGCCCATGGCTACTGGTGAAAACCTGTTCTCCCATCAGGATGCTCGTAACCTGCTACGCCACGGTGGTATGCGCCCTGATCGCGATTACCTTCAGTTCGACTGCGCCCTGTCATACGGACTCGTCGAGTACATGCGTACCCTGAAAGTGATGGAAGAAATGGGTTGGTCTTCCCGCCGCGTAGTTCCGCATGGTGGCCACCAGATGTCCCTGAATATCGCAGCGGGCCTGCACCTGGGCGGTAACGAATCGTACCCGGACGTGTTCCAGCCTTTCGGCGGTTTCGCTGACGGGATTCGTGTGGAAAACGGCTATGTCGGTCTGCCGGATATTCCAGGTGTCGGCTTCGAAGCCAAGTCAGCCTTGTACGCAGTGATGCGTGAGCTGGGCGAAGGCTGATAGCCCTCGAACTGCGGTCTTTTTCAAGAGGCCGCAGTTATCAGGCGTCACCCACTGACGTTACGCCACATGCCCATCACAAAAATAAAATGAGGTGCTTCCGTGGAAATCTCCAAGACTCGCTGGTACAGCCAGCTGTATGTGCAGGTGCTGATCGGTATCGTAATCGGTGCAGCGATTGGTCACTTCGAACCGCAATTCGGAGCCAAGCTTCAACCTTTTGCAGACGGCTTTATCAGACTCATCAAAATGCTGTTGGCCCCTATTATTTTTGGCACCGTGGTTGTCGGTATCGCCAAGATGGGCAGCATCAAAGAGGTAGGGAGAATTGGCGTTAAATCGCTGCTCTACTTCGAGATTCTTTCAACCATCGCCCTGGTCATCGGCCTTGTTGTGGTTAACGTCGTAAAGCCAGGCGTTGGGATGAACATCAATGTTGACGCACTGGATGGCAGTGCCATCGCCAAGTACAGCCAAGCTGCCAGTGAGCAGGGTGGCACCGTCGATTTTTTCATGAACATCATCCCTCAAACTTTTGTCGGCGCGTTTTCGAATGGCGTCATGCTCCAGGTCATCCTGCTTTCGGTCTTGATGGGGGTTGCCCTGGTTCAAATGGGGGAAACCAGCAAACCGCTGATCAATACGATCGACCTGTTCCTGCAAGGGCTGTTCAAAATCGTGGCAATGGTCATGCGGCTGGCTCCACTTGGTGCCGGTGCCGGTATGGCATTCACTATCGGCAAGTACGGGATCGGTACGCTACTGTCGCTCGGCCAGTTGCTGATTGCGCTCTACGTCACCACCCTGATCTTCATTGTGGTGGTGCTTGGAACGGTTGCCCGATGGTCAGGAATGCCTTTATTACAGTTTCTCCGGTACTTCAAGGACGAGATTCTCATCACGCTCGGAACCTGCTCGACTGAGGCTGTGCTTCCGCGAATGATGGTGAAACTTGAAAAGCTGGGCTGCAAGAAGTCGGTGGTTGGCATGGTGCTGCCAACTGGATACACCTTCAATGCGGATGGCACCTGCATTTACCTCACCATGGCGGCGATTTTTATCGCACAGGCAACCAATACGCCGCTGACGTTTATGGATCAGATGATTCTGTTGGGTGTTTTCCTGCTGACGTCGAAAGGCTCGGCTGGTGTGGCGGGTGCCGGGTTCATAACCCTTGCGGCAACACTTACAACCATCCACTCCATTCCGTTGGTAGGCCTTGTCCTGCTCTTGGGCATCGACAGGTTCCTCAATGAAGCGCGAGCAGTTACCAACCTGATTGGCAACGGTATCGGCACCATCGCCATTGCCAAGTGGGACAACTCGTTCGATGTAGAAGCCTGTGAGCGTGAAATCGCCGCGATGAAAAACGCAAAGGCGGAGCGTAGAGCGTTAGCAATGCAAAAGTAATCAACATCGCTTACCCGGTCATTCCTCTTCGGATAGGGCGCAATGACCGGTAGCTATTCGATGCCTCGTTCACATAGAACCATTCAAGCGAAGTTCTCAGTTGAATTGCGATGGAGCCGAAAAAATGATTGAGCGATCCCATCACGAACTACGTAAGGCGTTCGGTGATTTGCTTCATGGAACAGTCTGTAAATTTGCCGCATCCGTGTTCGATCCGATCTCCGTTCGAATGGCTTCTGACCTTGGTTTTGAGGTCGCTATCCAGGGTGGATCCGTCGCCTCGCTTCAAGTGCTTGGTGCCCCTGACATCTCGCTGCTCACTCTCGATGAATATGCAGAGCAAGTTTCCAGGGTTGGTCGCGCCAGCCAAATCCCAATCATTGGGGACGCTGACCATGGATTCGGAAATGCGCTCAATGTGATGCGAACAGTCACCGAGCTGCAGAAGGCCGGTGTTGCCGCGCTTACGCTAGAAGACACCCACCTACCGGCCAAGTACGACGAGCAATCGAACGTGCTCATCAGTATGGAGGAGGCCGCGAGCAAGATTTACGCTGCACGATTTGCCCGGTCAGATGATGCACTTAGCATCATCGCCAGGACGAATGTGGCCGTTACCACTTTGGAAGATTCCGTTGCACGCACCAAGGCCTATCAAAAAGCTGGAGCCGACGCGATTTGCCTCGTCGGAGTAAAGGATTTCCAACACTTGGAGGCGCACACCTCGCATCTTTCAGTGCCAATCATGCTGATTAATTATGGAAACCCTGCACTGAGCGATGTTGAGAAGCTGAGCGCAGCCAATGTGCGGATCGTGGTCAATGGGCATGCCCCATTTTTGGCTGCGATCAAAGCAAGTTACGAGGCATTGCGCGAGCAGAGCGGATTCAAAGGCGCAGAGCTATCCCTTCCAGAGCTGCTTTCAAAGTACACACTCTCGGACAATTACCGAGAGTGGGCAAAGACCTACTTGAAGTCAGAACACGATTCGAATTGAGCTTGAAACTGGTGAAATAAAGCGTCATGAAAAAGACAGTCCTGGCCTTCAGCCGCGTCTCACCCAGCCTGCTTGTAGTGGTCAACTAATCCCGGACACGACGTTAAGTTTTTCTTCGGCCCGAGCCGGTACCGGTGCTCGTCATCGACAAAGGCCTGCCGACAGCGGGTCTGCTAGCCCACGTCTTGATGACCAGGTTCGCCGACCATCTGCCGTTGCATCGCCAAGACGGTTTACCCGGATGACGATGAACGCATTGCTGCATTTAACAGGCATCTCCGCCGACCCGTTGGCGCCTCTTACACACTGCTGTACCGAAACACGGTCGCACTCCAATACTGGTTGCCGGTACCTTTTTGGCGAACCCATCCTTCGGCTACCAGTTGATTGGCGATCATTCGATTCATGAAGCCATGACCGAGCAGCAGAACCGGTCCATCGCTGGCAAGGACGTGCAATCGTTTGGCTGCCACACTGGCGCGCATCCTCGCGGTGCCGGCGGATTCGACGTTGCGTGAGTAACCGCACAGCCATAAGACTCGAAGGATAAATGCCCAGGTAAACGGCGATAGCCGCGGCCGTTTCCAATGACCACAAGGCAGTTGCGCTTCGCAGAAAAGTGCGTCTACTAGCGCAGGCTTCAGGCCGAGTGCCTGGACGGAGGTCAGCGCACGAGGCGCGCTGCTTGAAACAATCACCGTGGCGGTTGCGGCGAGTTGCATGCTGGCAGGCGGGACCGGGTGGTGGGTAATTTCGGATCGGTTGTATTGCTCGATCCAGTCTTTCATCTCGAGCGCTGAGATTTTGTCGGTTGCGGCCAGTTTTGGCTGGCCGTGACGCATCAGGATTATTTCCCTGTTCACAAATTTACGTCCTTGTTCTGGCGTGTGGTAAATGACCAGGAAGTGCGGTCTCGGGAACTCAAGGTACGCCTCGCGTGCCAGCACTGTGCTTTTCAAACCAGCCGTGATCGCGGTACCACGCCACGGTGTCAGTAATTGTCAGCTCCAGCGCCCGGAAACTCAGGCCAAGCTCCTGCTCGCTCTTTCGGTGGTTGAAGCAGGTGCGCTCCTCCTCTCGTATCAACAGGCGCAACGTAGCCATGCTTAGCAGAATGGGCTTGCCGGTCAGGCGCGCATAGATCTCCTGCACAGCCGCCAAAGTGTATAGAAAGGGCAGCGGTAGTTGTCGAACGGGCGTCTTGACGCCAGCGATACGTCCTAGAACAGGGACCAGCTGACCCATCGTCATATGCCGGCCCGCCGCGAGATAGCGCTCACCTCGTCGGCCGTGTTTGGCGGCAGCAATCAGCGCCCATGCCACATCACGGGCATCGACAACGGAGAAGCTGCCAGGGATCAGCCCGGGCAACTTGCCGTTCACGACATCGTTGACCAATTGTCCCGAGGAGGTTGGGCCAATGTCGGCAGGACCCCACATCCAGCCGGGCAGGACCATGCAGGCATGCATCTCGGGATGTGCTTCCAGGAACGACAGGACGACACGGTCGGCGAGGATCTTGCTGCGGTAGTAGTCATCCGCGTCGGCATCGGCCCGCAGGCATGTCTCATCGATGGACGCGCCAGGTGCGCCGTCGAGCACGGCAATGGAAGACGTATGGATGAACCGTCGTATACCGGCGCGGTAGGCCTGGTTAAGCAGGTGCCGCGTACCAGACACATTGATCTTTTCGAGTTCTTTCCAGTGGCTGCCACCCTTGTAGTTGTCGCGAAAGAACGCCGCGGTGTGAAACACCGTATCGCAACCTTGCAGCGATGCCGCGAAAGCGTCGACATCGGCCATGTCCCCCACGACCAGCTCCACCCCCGGCAGATCGTTGAACTGCTGTTCACCTTTGGCTCTTGAGCGGACCAGGCCTTTGACCGTGTAGCCACGAGCGACCAATTCACGCACCAGGTTGTTGCCCAGCAAGCCGGTTGCTCCAGTAACAAATGCGCTACGCATGGCTCAATCCTCACCCTGTTCGGCTAACGGCATCAACACCGCACTGTCGAAGTAGACCTCTTCACGGATGGCCAGTCCGTCTTTGAAGGTGAAGTGTGCGGCGTAGTGCACGGCAATATGGCGTCCATGGGGTGCAATCACCCGGCCTGGCAGCACCAGGGGTGCGGCGAAGGTGCCGGTCAGTAAGGCCGTCAGCGCCAAAAGATCGTCAGCGACCATGAATGGGGTGAAGGCCACCTGGGCATCGGGGAACGCGTAGAACAGCGCAGTCTCTCTTTTGCGCATGGCGTCGCGACCGGTTTGAATCCCCATGCCGTCGAGGTAGATGAAGTCTTCGCTAACCAACGCAAGCATCGCCTCCACATCACGGCAATTGAAGGCGCTTGAGGCGCGTTGCGCATAGTCGTTGGGGCCAGTCGTCATTACAGTCCATTCCATTCGTTTCGAGGGCCTGTAGATATACCTTTGAGGCCTCTGCCGAAAAACAGCGACTACTGCATAATGGATTTGCACATATGCAGACCAGGGAGGAAAGGACGCATGGCATTGCAAGCAAATTGGGACGATCTTCGTCTGCTGTTGGCAGTCTCGCGGCGTGGCAGCTTCCTTCAAGCTGGCCAGTTGCTGGGTATTGCGGCGTCTACCGTGTCCCGCCGCCTGACCCAACTTGAGGTCGCACTGGGCGAGCCGCTCGTCGAGCGGGGCGTTGAAGGATGCTGGTTGACCTCGCGGGGTCAATCCCTCGTGGAAGTTGCCCAGGCGGCGGAAGCGGGCTTGAGGCGTCAAACCGCTGCTGGCCTATCCGAGCTACACACAGAGCTGTCTGGCAGTGTCCTGGTCAGTGCAGGTGAGGGGTTCTCGTCTTGTGTGCTGGAAGCCGCGAGTCGTTTCACTTCTGTACACCCGCGTTGCTCGGTGGAGCTGATGGTCACCGCCGACTTTCACAAGATCGTCCGCGGCGTGGCAGACATAGCTGTACGTACAGCTCATCTGGGTGAGCCGTCGCTGATTTATCGACCCATAGGCCGGCTCGCCTACGGCGTCTTCGCTGATGCAGGTTATCTGAAGCGGTTTCCAGGGGTGACCCCGGCCACTGCACTCAATATTGCCTTGCTTCCCCCGCTGGACATGTTGCCGCAAATGCGTGCGGCAAAGGCCGGTGGTCTGGACCGCGCGCAGATCAGCGTGAACTCGTTCGCCGTGCAGCTCGAATCGGTGAGGCGAGGCATGGGGGTGGCCGTACTGCCCCGTATAGTGGCGAAGGATCTGATCGGGTTGTTCCCGGATCTCCACCTTCCGGATATGGAGGTCTATCTGGTGACCCGGCCTCAGGCATTAAAACAGGCCCACATCAAAGGTTTTTTTGCCATCCTGGAGCAGGTGTTGCTCGAAGCCCTGTCCATGGAAAATGTCGAAGGGTACCTCTGATATAGGTTGTCCGTGAGTATCGGAACAATAACGATCTCTACTGTGTACGGGTCTCCGTGCAATAGACTGGGTTTTGCGATGAGCGTGGAGCGCTTATCAAATACCCACTCAAAGGGTGAGCACATGAGCCGTACCGGTCATATCTGCCTGATGGGAGCCGTTGCACAGTCATTCGTGCGCATTGGGTGTAATGCAGTGTAAGGCAGTGCGCAAAACCCGCCACATCCAGGGTGAAATGAAGGGTTCGCAAGGTGTTGGATAGAACACCACCGAGATAACTCACTAAACGTTTAATCCAATGAAAAGAGTGTGCGGGCACATCTAGAATAAATGTGAGAAGTGCGAAGTAGTCTACAAAATAAATTTACCATTATTTAATAATTAAATTGTCGATTGTCAGACAATTATTCCGCTCCGCCTATTTTTTAGATAACAGAGCCTACATCACGCCTATTGTTTTCGGGCATTTGCTTGGGTAACACAATTTGACGTCAAAAAAGTAGTAGACGTTTGATTTCGAATTGTGTCAGTTTTCTTTCGCCTTCAATGGGCGAGTGATAAGGCAATCTCGCCAGAGATTGTCGCTATCTGACAAAAACTGTTCCATAGCTAAACAAGGAAGTGTGTTTATGTCGAAAGTAAAAGTCCACGCTATTGATTCCGCCGAACAGGCATTCCAGCCATTGCAAGCATTGGCTGTAGCCAGTTCGGCTTTCAACCAGATCAATAGCTTCAGCCATCAATATGATCGAGGTGGCAACCTCACGGTCAATGGCAAACCCTCGTTCTCCGTCGACCAAGCCGCCACCCAATTGCTGCGCGACGGTGCTGCCTACCAGGACAAGGACGGCAGCGGCAAAATCGAACTCACCTATACGTTCCTGACCTCGGCCTCGTCGAGCACCCTGTACAAGCACGGGATTACCGGGTTCAGTCAGTTCAGCGCGCAACAGAAAGCCCAGGCTGTGCTCGCCATGCAATCCTGGGCGGACGTGGCCAATGTCACCTTCACTGACAAGACTGCCGGCGGCGATGGTCACATGACCTTCGGTAACTACAGCGGCGGCCAGGATGGCGCAGCGGCGTTTGCTTACCTGCCTGGCACGGGCGCCGGTTATGACGGAACTTCCTGGTACCTGATCAACAGCAGCTACACGCCCAACAAGACCCCGGACCTGAATAACTATGGCCGGCAAACCCTGACCCACGAAATCGGTCACTCCCTGGGCCTGGCCCACCCTGGCGACTACAACGCCGGCGAAGGCGCGCCGACCTACAACGACGCGTCCTACGGGCAAGACACCCGCGGCTACAGCGTCATGAGCTACTGGAGTGAAAGTAATACCAGTCAGAACTTCAGCAAGGGTGGCGTCGAAGCCTATTCGTCCGGCCCGCTGATGGACGATATCGCAGCCATTCAGAAGCTCTACGGCGCCAACACCACGCTCCGTACCGGCGACACCACCTACGGCTTCAATTCCAACGCCGGACGCGATTTCCTCAGCGCGTCTTCATCGTCGGATAAAGTGGTGTTCTCGGTGTGGGACGCGGGCGGCAAGGATACTCTGGATTTCTCCGGTTTCACCCAGAACCAGAAGATCAACCTCAATGAAGCCTCGTTCTCCGACGTTGGTGGCATGGTGGGTAACGTCTCCATTGCCAAGGGCGTCACTGTCGAGAACGCTATCGGCGGTTCGGGCAGCGACCTGCTGATCGGCAACAACCTGTCCAACGAGCTGAAGGGCGGTGCCGGCAACGACATTCTTTACGGCGCTGGTGGTGCGGACAAGTTGTGGGGCGGCGTCGGCTCGGACACTTTCGTGTTCGCGGCCAGCAGCGACTCGAAACCCGGTGCGGTCGACCAGATCCTCGATTTTGTCAGCGGCCTGGACAAAATCGACCTGACCGGCATCACCAACGGCGCAGGCCTGCATTTTGTCAGTGCATTCACCGGTGCGGCAGGCGATGCGGTGTTGAGCAATTCGGGCGGTAACAGCCTGTTGTCGGTGGACTTCTCCGGGCATGGCGTGGCTGACTTCCTGGTCAGCACCGTGGGCCAGGCGGCGTACTCTGACATCGCGGCGTGATGTGACGTGAGAAAGGAGGACGGCGCTTCATGCGCCGCCCTCTGTCCTCGCTGCGAACAAAGCTACGATGGGGAGTAAAACGTCCTATGACGCAACGCGTCTTTACCTGCAAAAAAAGCGTATGGCTATCGACGACGCTGATGATGTTTTTTGGAGATGTCAGCATGGCAAACAGCCTGAAATTAGCGGACCCGTCGGAACTCGCCGGAAAATGGCAAGTCCGGGAAGGCTCGTCCGCGTTGTTGCAGGACCGACAGTCAAATGGTTGCCTGATTGAATTGAAACTGGACCATACGCTGGGCGGGCAACTCGATTGTATGGTGCGCTGGCTGGGGCAGGCTCCCTCCGGCTGGTTTCCCGAGCCGGACGGGATTGCGTTGACCAACCATGAAGGTTCGAAAACAGCATTTTTCAGTCGACAGAAGAGTGAGTTTTATAAGCTGACATTGCCTGTTGGATTCAATGTGTCGCTGCAGCGAGCACCAGAGTAAAAGCATCAGGTCAAGTTGGCGGCCCAATGCCTCTATCTAAAAAGCGGGTCTGTTCGTTTAACGAATGGCGTAATGGGTTGTGCCTGTGAGTAATCAACTCAAGGAAGATTAATGAAGATGGCGAAGACCACTCCTGCTGCACCGCTAGTTCGAGCGCTTGGTGATTACAAGGGTATTTTGATTAGCGTCGCCAGTTTCACCGCACTGATCAATGTTCTGATGTTAGTGCCCTCTATTTACATGCTTCAGGTCTATGATCGGGTCTTGTCTTCGCAAAATGAAACGACATTGGCCATGTTGTCGCTGATGGTTGTCGGGTTCTTTGCCTTTATCGGTTTGCTGGAAGTTATTCGCAGCTTTATCGTCATCCGTATTGGCAGTCAGTTGGAGCGGCGCTTCAACCTGCGGGTCTATCAGGCGGCTTTCGAACGTAATCTTTTCAAGGGCGAGGGTAACGCAGGGCAGGCATTGGGCGACCTGACGCACATCCGTCAGTTTGTCACCGGCCCGGCGTTGTTTGCCTTCTTCGATGCGCCTTGGTTTCCGGTCTACCTGTTCGTGATCTATCTGTTCAACGTCTGGCTCGGGGTCTTTGCCACGGCGGGTGCGGTGCTGCTGATCGGGCTGGCCTGGCTCAATGAGGCGATGACCAAAAATCCCTTGGGCGAAGCGGCGGGTTTTTCCCAGAAGTCCAGCCAACTGGCCACCAGTCACCTGCATAACGCCGAAACCATCCAGGCCATGGGCATGCTGGGGGCTTTGCGCAACCGCTGGTTCCAGGTGCATTCAGCTTTCCTCGGCCTGCAGAACCAGGCCAGTGACACGGGTGCCGTTATCAGCTCCTTGAGCAAAACCCTGCGCCTGTGTCTGCAATCCCTGGTACTGGGCCTTGGCGCCTTGCTGGTGATCAAGGGCGACATGACTGCCGGGATGATGATTGCAGGTTCCATCCTGATGGGCCGCGTCCTGAGCCCCATCGATCAGTTGATCGCCGTATGGAAACAGTGGAGTGGCGCCAAACTCGCTTACCGCCGTCTCGATGCCTTGTTGCAAGCGTTTCCACCGAGTGACGAAGCCATGGCGCTGCCGGCGCCGAAGGGCCAGATCAGTTTCGAGCAAGTCAGCGCAAGTCCTCCGGGGCAACGTGCGGCGACCCTGCATATGGTCAATTTCAGCCTCGCTGCGGGGGAGGTGCTGGGGGTGCTCGGCGCTTCGGGTTCCGGCAAGTCGACATTGGCCCGGGTGCTGGTCGGTGTCTGGCCGACCCTCGGCGGTACGGTGCGGCTCGACGGTGCGGATATCCATCGCTGGAACCGCGACGACCTCGGTCCCTACATCGGGTATCTGCCACAGGACATCGAATTGTTCAGCGGCAGCATCGCGCAAAACATCGCGCGGTTCCGCGAAGCCGATGCACATAAAGTCGTTGAAGCCGCGCAGCAGGCCGGCGTCCATGAACTGATCCTGCGTTTGCCCCAGGGCTACGACACCGTACTCGGCGAGGACGGCAGCGGTTTGTCCGGTGGGCAGAAACAACGCGTGGCGCTGGCCCGTGCGCTGTATGGCCAACCGAGCCTGGTGGTGCTGGATGAACCGAACTCCAACCTCGACACCGTGGGCGAAGCGGCCCTGGCCGGTGCGATCGCACAAATGAAGGCCCAGGGCACCAGCGTGATTCTGGTCACCCATCGCTCCTGCGCGCTGGCCCAGGCCGACAAGCTGCTGGTGCTCAATGACGGTCGCTTGCAGGCATTCGGCCCGAGCCAGGAGGTACTCAAGGCACTTTCCGGCGTCCAGGAACAGCAACGTGAAAAAGCTGCACAGACGCCGGGCGGGCTCAGCATGAGCCGGCAGTATCAGCCCACGACAAGGAACTCGGGTGTATGAGCCGCGCACACATGAACAGTCAAAATGAAGCCACGATGGAACACGATTACCTCGCGGAACGTCCTGAGCGCGACGCACGTTACTTTGCCCGGCTGGGCTGGATTCTGGCGATCGTCGGCGCTGGCAGTTTCTTCGCCTGGGCCAGTCTGGCGCCGCTCGATCAGGGCATTGCGGTGCAAGGCACGGTGGTGGTGTCGGGCAAGCGCAAGGCGGTGCAATCGATGAGCAGCGGCGTCGTTAGTCAGATTCTGGTGCGCGAAGGTCAGGTGGTGAAACAGGGCCAGCCGCTGTTCCAGCTCGACCGGACCCAGGTCGCCGCCGACGTGCAATCCCTGCAAGCGCAGTACCGCATGGCCTGGGCCAGCCTGGCGCGTTGGCAGAGCGAGCGGGACAACCTGAAACAAGTGAGTTTCCCCACCGAGCTGAGCAACGATCCCGATCCGCGCCTGGCGTTGGTGCTGGAAGGCCAGCGCCAGTTGTTCAGCAGCCGCCGCGATGCTTTCTCCCGCGAACAAGCGGCCCTGCGTGCCAGCATCGACGGCGCTGGCGCGCAATTGGCCGGCATGCGCCGCGCCCGTACCGACCTGAGCGCCCAGGCCAACTCGCTGCAACAACAGCTGAGCAATCTTCAACCCCTGGCGGACAACGGCTACATCCCGCGCAACCGGCTGATGGAGTACCAGCGGCAGCTGTCGCAAGTTCAACAGCAATTGGCAGAAAACACCGGTGAAAGCGGTCGTGTGGAGCAGGGAATCCTCGAATCGCGCCTGAAGTTGCAACAACACATCGAGGAGTATCAGAAGGAAGTCCGCACCCAACTGGCCGATGCGCAGCTCAAAAGCGTGACCCTGGAGGAGCAACTGACCTCCGCCGGATTCGACCTGCAACACAGCGAGATCCTCGCCACGGCCGATGGTGTCGCGGTCAATCTTGGGGTTCACACGGTCGGCGCGGTGGTGCGCCAGGGCGAAATTCTGCTGGAGATCGTGCCCCAGGGCACGCGCCTGGAAGTGGAAGGGCACTTGCCGATCAACCTGGTCGACAAGGTTGGCACGCACTTGCCGGTGGACATCCTGTTCACAGCGTTCAACCAGAGCCGCACCCCGCGAGTACCAGGCGAAGTCAGCCTGATCTCCGCGGACCAGATGCTCGACGAGAAAACCGGCGCACCGTATTACGTGCTGCGCAGCAGCGTCAGCGATCAGGCCATGGAAAAGCTCAACGGTCTGGTGATCAAACCCGGCATGCCGGCGGAAATGTTTGTGCGCACCGGTGAACGTTCACTCCTCAACTATTTGTTCAAACCGCTGCTCGACCGGGCAGGCTCCGCGTTGACCGAGGAATAAGGATGTTCGGTTGTATGAATAAGCTTTCCATGCTTGGGGCGACACTCCTGCTGCTGGCGGGCAACCCGGCAGTAGCGGCCACGGGGCCGTTCGAGATTTACGAACAGGCGTTGCGCAACGACCCGGTATTCCTCGGCGCGATCAAGGAGCGCGACGCCGGCCTGGAAAACCGCGCCATCGGCCGCGCCGGGCTGTTGCCGAGGCTGGGTTATAACTACAACAAGGGCCGCAACTCTTCCAAGGCCACCTACTTGAACGAGCACCGGCAAAACCAGACCGACGACCGCCACTACAGCAGTTACGGTTCAAGCCTGACCTTGCAACAACCGTTGCTCGACTACGAGGCCTACGCCGCTTATCGCAAGGGCGTGGCGCAGGCGTTGTTCGCCGATGAAAACTTTCGCGGCAAAAGCCAGGAGTTGCTGGTTCGGGTGCTGGAGAACTACACCAAGGCCTTGTTCGCCCAGGACCAGATCGACATTGCCCTGGCCAGGAAAAAAGCCTTCGAGCAACAGTTCCAGCAGAACGAGCAGATGTTTCGCCAGGGCGAAGGCACGCGTACCGACATACTCGAAGCCGAGTCGCGCTATGAACTGGCAACTGCCGAGGAAATCGAGGCGCGTAACGAACAGGATGCGTCCTTGCGCGAACTGGGTGCGCTCGTCGGCGTGCCCACTATCGACATCGCCGATCTGGCGCCGCTGGAGCAGAACTTTCAGACCTTCACCCTGCAACCGGCCAATTACGACACCTGGCACGAGATGGCGGTGGCCAATAACCCGAACCTGGCCTCCCAGCGTCAGGCGCTGGAGGTGGCGCGCCACGAAGTCGAACGCAACCGCGCCGGGCACCTGCCCAAGGTCAGCGCCTACGCCACGGTGCGCCAGAACGAATCCGAAAGCGGCAACACCTACAACCAGCGTTACGACACCAACACCATCGGCATCGAAGTCAATGTGCCGTTGTATGCCGGCGGCGGGGTCTCGGCTTCGACCCGGCAGGCCAGCCGTGCGATGGAGCAGGCCGAGTACGAATTGGACGGCAAGACCCGGGAAACCCTGATCGAGCTACGTCGGCAGTTCAGCGCCTGCCTGTCGGGGGTGAGCAAGCTGCGGGCCTATCAAAAAGCCCTGACTTCCGCTGAAGCGCTGGTGGTGTCGACCAAGCAAAGCATCCTGGGCGGTGAGCGGGTCAACCTCGATGCGCTGAACGCCGAACAACAACTGTTCACTACCCGCCGAGACCTGGCCCAGACCCGCTACGACTACCTGATGGCCTGGACCAGGTTGCATTACTACGCGGGCACCTTGAGCGAGCAGGATTTGGCTCGGGTGGACGAGGCGTTTGGCCAGGGGCCGAGGACTCGGTAACACCGCAGAACCTACACAAAAACAAAAAAGTGAGTGTTCAACATGGACGTACGCATCAAACCGGCCCCGGTCGGCATGCTGTTGCTATTGATTGGCGCGGGCTCGGAACCGGCCGCCGCGGCCTGGCTGGATACCGGCACCCTCGGCGATCCCGCCAGTTGGCGCAGCGCCGAGTTTCAACGCGACTGGGGTCTGGGCAGGATGCAAGCCGATCAAGCCTACGCAGCGGGTATCACCGGTAAAAACGTGAAGATCGGCGCCCTTGATTCCGGCTTCGATTCCACCCATCCCGAATTCGCCACTGACCGATATCACGCGGTCATGGCCAGCGGTACTTATGTTGATGGCTCAGCGTTCAACGTCGACGGTTCGTTCAACGCCAACAACGACTCCCATGGCACCCACGTGGTCGGCACCATGGGCGCCTCCCGCGACGGTTTCGGCATGCACGGCGTGGCGTACAACGCACAAATCCATGTCGGCAACACCAACAGGAACGACAGTTTCCTGTTCGGCCCCAACCCCGATTCGCGCTACTTCAGCGCGGTGTACAACGCCCTGGCGGATGCTGGCGTGCGGGCGATCAACAACAGTTGGGGCAGTCAGCCGCCTGACGTCAGCTACCGTACACTGGCCGATCTGCACAACGCCTACGCCCAACACTGGAATAAAGGCACCTGGCTCGATGCCGCTGCCGATGTGTCCCGCCGTGGCGTGATCAACGTGTTCAGCGCTGGTAACAGTGGCTACCCGAACGCCAGCGTGCGTTCGGCGCTGCCGTACTTTCAGCCGGATCTCGAGGGCCATTGGCTGGCGGTGTCGGGGCTGGACCAAAGCAATCGGCAGAAGTACAACCAGTGCGGCATCGCCAAATACTGGTGTATCACCACACCGGGGGCGAAGATCGACAGCACCATTCCCGGCGGCGGTTACGCGATCAAGTCCGGCACCTCGATGGCTGCGCCGCATGCCACTGGCGCGCTGGCACTGGTGATGGAACGCTACCCGTATATGAACAATCAGCAGGCACTCGAAGTGTTGCTGACTAGCGCCACCCAGCTCGATGGCTCGGTCACTGATGCGCCGGGCGGGCAGATAGGCTGGGGTGTGGCCAACCTGGGCAGGGCGATGCGCGGGCCAGGGCAATTGCTCGCGACGTTTGACGCTAACCTGGAGGCAGGGCAGAGCGATGTCTGGAGCAACGACATCTCTGACAAGGCGCTGATTCAGCGGCAAAGCGAAGACCTCGCCGAACACAACGCCTGGCAGCAAACCCTGCAAGACAAGGGTTGGCAGCATGGCGTTGCGGCGGGTGCCGGTCAGCAGGAGCAGTCCGACTACGCGGTCGGCATGGCCCGTGATGCAGCGGCAGCCAACCGGCTTTATCAGGGCAGCCTGATCAAATCCGGCGCCGGTCGCCTGATTCTCACCGGTGACAACACCTATCGTGGCGCGACCACGGTCAATGGCGGTCTGCTGACAGTCAACGGTTCGCTGACGTCGGCCGTTACCGTCAATGACCGCGGCACCCTCGGCGGTTCCGGGCGGATCGGCGCGCTGACCGCGAACGGCGGCGGTACCGTGGCGCCGGGCAACTCCATCGGCATCTTGAATGTGGCCGGTGACGTGACCTTCGAACCCGGTTCGACCTATGCGGTCGAGCTATCGCCAACCCGCAGCGATCAGATCATTGCGGGCGGTAAAGCAGTGATTGAAGGCGCCACCGTCAGCTTGGCGCTGGAAAACAGCCCGACGCTGCTGACCACCAGCGAGGCGAAATCCCTGCTCGGCATCCAGTACAACATCCTGCAGGCGGCTGACGGCATCGAAGGGCGCTTCGGTGAGGTGGTGCCCAATTATGTGTTCCTCGGCGGTACCCTCGACTATTCGGCGAACGGTATTCAACTGGCGGTGGAACGCAGTGCCGCGTCGTTCGCCAGTGTCGGCCTTACGCCGAACCAGCGTGCCGTCGGCGCGGCTGCCGAGCATTTGGGCGCGGGCAATCCGCTGTACGAAACCTTGCTTCTGTCGCCAACCGCAGCCGTCGCGCAACAAGCCTTCCAGCAATTGTCCGGCGAGATTCACCCGGCGATCGGCACGCTGCTGATCAACGACAGCCGTTACCTGCGCGATGCGGTGGGCGAGCGTCTGCGTGAGCGCGATCTGTTCGATACCGGCGCACCGACCGATGATCGCAGCAACGCCTGGCTCAAGGTGCTCGGCGCCTGGGGCAAGAGTGACGGTGGGCATGACAATGCCGATTCCACCAGCTCCATCGGCGGTTTGCTGGCCGGTGTCGACGGCTTGATCGCTGAAGATACCCGGCTCGGTTTTGTGACCGGCTATAGCGACAGCTCGCTGAGTATGGGCGATGGCACGCACTCGTCGGCCTCGGTCGACAGCTATCACCTGGGTGCATATCTGGGGCATGAAATCGATGCCCTGCGTCTGAGCGTCGGTGGCGCTTATAGCTGGCATCGCATCGACGTCAAACGCGACCTGCAATTGGGCGCGGTCAGCGGCCAGCAGAAATCCAAACGCGATGGGACCACCGCGCAGCTGTTCACCGAAGCGGCGTATCGCCTCGATCTGCAACCGTTGGCGCTGGAGCCGTTCGCCAATCTGGCCTACGTGCACTTGCACAGCGACAGCTTCACCGAGAAGGGCGATGCCGCCGCGCTGAAGGGCGGCGAGGACAATCGCGACGTGCTGCTGTCGACGCTCGGCGTGCGGGCCGGCAAGGCCTTTGCGTTGACCGGGGACAAACAACTGGAACTGGCGGCAACGCTTGGCTGGCAGCACAACCTGAGCAATACAAGTTCTGAAAGCCACCTGGCTTTCGCCAATGGCAACAGCGGTTTCACCGTGCAGAGCGTGTCGCTGGATCGTAATGCTGCGTTGGTCGGCGCTCGGGCCGGTCTGGCGCTGGGCCGCGATACCCGGTTGAGCCTGGACTACAACGGACTGCTTGGCTCAAAGGAAAAGGACCATGGTGTGGGCCTGACCCTGGCCTGGCAGTTCTGACTTGAAGGAAGAGAGCGCACAACATGGGACTGTTTGATTACAAAAATGCCGGCAGCGAGGCGGGCAGGGTGTTGTACAGCGATGCCATTGCCCTGACATTGTATGCCTACGCACCTACCGGCCAGTCATTACCGGCCAATGGCTGGGCACCGATCGGCGCCAATGCCCTGGGGTATCAAGGCAAGGTCGGGGCGCAGGGCACGTATTTTGGCGAGAAGGACGGTTTCACCAGCGCCGAAGCCGAAGTGCTCGGCAAGTACGACGCCGCCGGAAAACTGATCGGTATCGGCATTGCTTTTCGTGGCACCGGTGGGCTCGGCTTCAACGACACGTTCGGCGATATGAAAAACAACCTGTTGGCGGCGGTTGGCCCAGTGGATTACGCGACCCACTACGCAAAAAACGCCTTCGATACGCTGCTCGGTAAAGTGGCTGCGTTTGCCATCGCCCATGGCCTCGGTGCCGAGGACGTGCTGGTCAGCGGTCACAGCCTCGGTGGCTTGGGGGTCAACAGCGTCGCCGAGTTGAGCGGGAACAATTGGGGTGGCTTCTACAAGGATGCCAGTTACGTAGCATTCGCTTCGCCAACCCAGAGCTCCACTGGCAATAACGTGCTGAACATCGGTTACGAGAACGATCCGGTGTTTCGGGTACTCGACGGCACCACCTTCAGCAGCGGCTCGCTGGGCAAACATGACGCTCACCAAGCGTCGGCCACCAACAACATCGTCAACTTCAACGATCACTACGCGTCCACTGCGCAAAACCTGGTGCCATTCAGCATTCTCAATCCGTTGAACTGGTCGGCCCATGGCTCGCTGGGCTACGCCGACGGATTGAACCGGGTGATCGACTCGCGCTTCTACGAGTTGACCGACAAGGATTCGACCCTGATCGTTTCCAACCTGTCGCAGTCGTCACGGGGTTCGACCTGGGTCGAGGATCTCGGACGCAGTGGCGAACCACACACCGGCAGCACGTTCATCATCGGTACCGACAGCGGTGACCTGCTCAAGGGCGGCCTCGGCAATGACTTCATCGAAGGCCGTGACGGCAACGACCGTTTCCGTGATGACGGCGGCTTCAACATTCTGTCGGGGGGCAAGGGCGTCAACACCTTCGAGCTGCAGAAACCGTTGCAGAACTTCAGCATCGCCAATGACGGCGACGGCACGCTGTTCGTGCGCGACGCGTATGGCGGCATCAGCATGACCCGGGACATCGGCGCGCTGGTGGGCAAGGAGTCCGGGTCGTGGTGGGGGAGCAAGGAAGTCACCTACAGCGTGACTGCCAATGGTCTGCTCAATGACAGCGAATTGACCCACTACAGCCATTCGCTCAACGGTGACGCTTTGGGCAACACGCTGGTGGCCAGTGTCGTGGGCGACTGGTTGTTCGGTAACGGGGGGGATGATTTGCTGCGCAGCGACATGGGCCATGTGACCTTCGTCGGCGGCGCCGGCAACGATGTGCTGCATTCCGGTGGCGGCAGCAACATGTTCCTGTTCAGCGGTGCCTTCGGGTTCGATGCGATCAATGGCTACCAGAGCAGCGACAAACTGGTGTTCATGGGCGTGGAAGGCGCGGGGCAGGGCTACGACTACCGGCAGCATGCGTCACAGGCCGGTCAAGACACGCTGCTTAAGGTCGGCGACTTTTCCGTGAGCCTGGTAGGCGTCGGGCTGGATACCCTTTCGGCTTCCGGGTTCGTGTTTGCGTAACGGGTTCAAACAACTGCACTGGATGCTCCGGGGCGTCTCGTGATCGAGGCGTCCCGGTCGTGAGCTATCTCTGACAATTCCAACAAAGAGAGAGAGGCAATACCCATGGGTGTATACGACTACAAAAACCTCGGCACAGCAGACGCCAAAGCGTTGTTTACCGACGCGATGGCAATCACGCTGTATTCCTATCACAACCTCGACAACGGCTTTGCCACCGGTTACCAGCACAACGGATTCGGCGCAGGTTTGCCGGCAACCCTGGTCACGGCGCTGATTGGCGGCACCGATTCCCAAGGCGTGATTCCCGGCATTCCCTGGAACCCCGATTCCGAAAAAGCCGCACTGGATGCGGTGCAGAAGGCCGGCTGGACACCCATCACCGCCACGCAGCTGGGCTATGACGGCAAGACGGATGCGCGCGGAACCTTCTTTGGTGAAAAGGCCGGGTACACCAGCGCTCAGGTGGAGATCCTCGGCAAGTACGATGCGCAGGGTCATCTCACGGAAATCGGCATCGCCTTTCGCGGCACCAGCGGCCCTCGGGAAAGCCAGATCAGCGACTCCATCGGCGATGTGATCAATGACCTGCTGGCGGCATTGGGTCCCCAGGATTATGCGAAAAACTACGCAGGCGAGGCCTTCGCAAAACTGTTCGGCGACGTTGCTGCGTTCGCCAGCGCCAATGGCCTGTCAGGCGAGGACGTACTGGTCAGCGGGCACAGCCTCGGCGGGCTGGCAGTCAACAGCCTGGCGGACTTGAGCAACGATAAATGGGGCGGTTTCTTCAAGGACTCGAACTACGTCGCTTATGCCTCACCGACCCAAAGCGCCACCGATAAAGTGCTGAATATCGGCTATGAAAACGATCCGGTGTTCCGTGCGCTCGACGGTTCATCGTTCAACCTGGCGTCGGTCGGCGTACACGATGCCCATCAAGACTCGGCGACCAACAACATCGTCAGCTTCAACGACCACTACGCGTCGACGGCGTGGAACCTGCTGCCATTTTCCATCCTCAACATCCCGACCTGGATTTCACACCTGCCCACCGCTTACGGCGACGGCATGACCCGGGTGCTGGAGTCGAAGTTCTACGACCTCACCAGTAAAGACTCGACGATCATCGTTGCCAATCTTTCGGACCCGGCACGCGCCAACACCTGGGTCCAGGACCTGAACCGCAATGCTGAAACCCACAAAGGCAGTACCTTCATCATTGGCAGTGACGGCAGCGACCTGATTCAGGGTGGCAAGGGCAATGACTATCTGGACGGCGGCGACGGCAACGACACCTTTCGAGACAGCGGTGGCTACAACATCCTGCTGGGCGGCAAGGGTAATAACGTGTTCGATTTGCAGCAGTCGGTGAAGAATTTCGATTTTGCCAATGACGGCGCCGGCAACCTGTACATCCGCGACGCCAATGGCGGCATCAGCATCACCCGCGACATCGGTAGCATCGTGACCGAAGAGCCGGGTTTCCTGTGGGGACTGTTCAAGGATGACGTGACCCACAGCGTGACCGCCAATGGCCTCGCGATCGGCAATCAACTGACACAGTACGCCTCAACGGTGAAGGGCGGTGCAGGGGCCGATACGCTAAAGGCACAGGCTGTTGGTGATTGGTTGTTTGGCCTGGACGGCAACGATCATCTGATCGGTGGCAAGGGCAACGACGTGTTTGTCGGCGGGGCAGGCAACGACCTGCTGGAGTCAGGGGGCGGGATCGATACGTTCCTGTTCAGCGGCGCGTTCGGCCAGGACCGGGTGGTTGGGTATCAGGCGAATGACAAACTGGTGTTTCTCGGGGTTCAGGACGTGACGCCGAACGACGACTTCCGGTCCCATGCCTCGGTGGTGGGGCAGGATACCGTGCTGACGTTTGGCAATGACTCGGTGACGCTGGTAGGCGTGGGGCTGGACAGTCTGTCCAGCGGCGGGATCGTTATCGCCTGAGTGTGATACGGCTTCTGCAGGGCCTCATCGCGAGCAAGCCTGCTCCCACAGGATATGCGTCAACCTTGTGGGAGCAGGCTTGCCCGCGATGAACGATATGGAAAACTGCCCACACCGAGTGGGCAGAGGAGAGGGACATTGCGATCCCGGCCTTTCTTCTTCCTTCCGTCCCGCGTAGCAGTTTGCAGCTTCTCTGGCAGGCTGTATGTGAATTATTGGGTTACGCTGAAAGCAGGCAACGTGTGAACACAAACGGTCTCTCATCATGGATGGATCAAGATGAAACTGATTTTGGTTGTGCTTGTTGTTGGTCTGTTGGCTTGGAAGTTTTCCCCTCAATTACAGTCCTGGGCTGAAGCTCGGCTATCGAGTCCCCAAATCACCGCCACGCTCGTGACTGCGCCAAAGCCTGTTTCGGCCCCAGTCAAATGCGATGGGCGCAAATATTGCTCGCAGATGACCTCGTGCGCAGAGGCCACAAACTTTTTGCAAAATTGCCCAGGAATGGAAATGGATGGCGACAACGACGGGATACCTTGTGAGAAGCAGTGGTGTCGGTGATTACTCGCTGCTCATCGGCAGGCTGCATGTGTCTCTGGTACAGGTCAGCATCAGCGGTTGCGATGATCTATGCCTGAATTCCCATGTCACCCTGTGCAGCTTGTAAGGCTCGCTCTTCGGTCAGCGGCATGAAAACTGGCTGTGTTCCACTGGCCTGGAAATAAAGAAAGTAGTGCCCGGAATCGTCTAACAATATCCGGTGCAGTTCTGATGACCGAAAGTTGTTACCGATATAAATACTTTCCTTGATGATCTCGAATGACTTGATCCCATGCTCGCGCATTGTAGTTTCAAAGGCTTCGTAAAGACTTTCTCTGCGGCGTCGATTGTTTCGAGCATTTAGCTTGAAAAAAACCACCATCAGCACGGCATAGCTGATGATGAGTATCACAAGGGTGCTAGTGCGCATGAGTGGAGCCCCATGTCCTCTCAATCGTTGTACATCTCAGTGTAGGCGCGTTCCTGGTGTTGATCGCCGAGTGGCAAGTGTCGCGACCTGCTACGAGGATATAGACATGGGCAATCTGTGTGTTATGACCGGCACGCTTCTCATGCCCGGTGCGATCTGCGCCATTGCAGGCTGGGCGTTCGACGGCGAGAAACTTTGCTATGCCGCGTACAGCGAGACGGATGGCCTTTGCAAAACGCCAACCTGGCTCGAAAGGCCGTACGTCATTGGTAGCGGTTCGGATCACGCGATGACCGCGATGGATATGGGCGCCACCGCGGCTGAGTCAGTCGAGATGGCGAAGCGGGGGAATATTTCAACTGGCGGCGTGGTTCGGAAGCTCTTCGTGGCGGATCATCCTACAACCAGGTAACTCGGACGTTTTTGAATTTCATGAGCTCGAGCGATTCCTGCAGCGACTTTGTCCCGAAGATTATTGGGCCGTCTTTACCGCCCACTCCCAGCACTTCCAGCAGCAACTCATGGGCATCTATTCGCTCAGGCGCCTGGCCGATTTTGGTTTTTGGTGTGTTGATGTGTTCATAGCTTAATGTGTACTTATGCATTGTTCGTCCCTGTAAGATCAAATCGGTGGTAACGAGTGGGCCTCAACGATACGGGCAATCCGCCATTATTTTAAGTTACAGAGATAACAATGACAACAAGACAACCCGACTGGGAGGCGTTCCAACGAGGGGCGGTTGGTCATTGGGCGTTGCGATGGCGATAATCATGGCTTCACCGTGATCGGATGCGACAGATGAGTGAGTGATTTTTCGGGTTGGTCTAAGCTTTTGACTACGATGCGCAAACGCACGCCGGGGGGATTCTGGAAGCCGAGGATTATGGATCGAGCGGGTCGCGTGAATGCCTGTTGACATCAATGAGTGGAAGAGCGAAATTAATTTAATCCTGTCATTTCTATGTATTTAGGAATGAGCCGAACAAAGCCTCGCCAGAGAAATCTGCCGGGGCTTCGCCGCATTCGGCTTAGGAGAAAACCATGTCTAGAGCTCAACGACGACACGATACGCGCCGCATAAAGGCTCGCTTCTATTTAAAGCAAAAGGCGTATGAATGCTGGTCAACCAGCGAGAAAAACGCAGGTCTTTTTGCAAACCATGGGAAGGTATGTTCCTGCTGGATGTGTGGCAATCCCAGAAAGCTGGGATTGCTCACCATGCAGGAACTGCGAGCTGACCTTCCCATTCAAGAATGAAAACAGAACCCGGCCACCGAGCCGGGTTCTTTACTTCTGAGCTCCAGAGAAACAGTCGGCAAGTTGAGCCAGTTCGGAGCACTACGCTCCCTTAACGCCGATCCAGCCAAACCGTCTGTGCATTACAGAATTCGCGTACCCCGAAGTGCGAGAGCTCCCGGCCAAAGCCGCTCTTCTTCACGCCACCAAAACTGACACGCGGATCGCTGGCGCTATAGCCGTTGATGAACACGCCGCCGGTTTCAAGTTCGCCTGCCATCTGCCGGGCAAGTTCGGCATTGCGCGTGTAGAGGGTGGCGGTGAGGCCGAACTCGCTGTCATTGGCCAGTTCCAGCGCATGGGCGGCGTCTCGGGCTGTGATGATTGAGGCCACAGGGCCAAACAATTCCTGCTTGAATGAAGTCATCTGATCGGTCACGTCGCCGAGTACGGTGGGCTCATAGTAGTTGCCAGGGCCTTCCGTCTTGTTTCCACCCAGCAGCAAGGTCGCGCCTTCTTCCAGTGTGGCTCGCACCTGTTGATCCAGTTCGTCGCGCAGATCGAAGCGAGCCATCGGGCCGATATAGGTGGTGGTAGCCCGCGGATCACCGACGACCAGTTGTTGGGTGGCTTCGACGAACTTGCGGGTAAACTCCTCGACAACGCCTTGCTCGATAATCAGGCGTTTGGCAGCGGCGCAGACTTGCCCGGTGTTTTGATAACGTCCGATCACGGCGGCTTTCACAGCCTCATCGAGGTCCGCGTCGTCGAGCACGATAAAGGGGTCGGAGCCACCCAGCTCCAATACACATTTCTTCAGTGCGGCTCCGGCCTGAGCACCGATGGCCATGCCCGCACGCACGCTACCGGTGAGGGTGACGGCCGCGATGCGTGGATCGGCGATCGCCCTGGATACACCTTCCGGGGTGACGTTGATGACCTCGAAAACTCCTTCAGGGAAGTCCGCTTGCTTGAAGGCCTCCAGCAGCAGGTAGGCGCTGCCCATGACGTTGGGCGCGTGCTTGAGCACGAAGGTATTACCGGCGAGCAATGTCGGGACCGCGCCGCGCAGGACTTGCCAGATGGGGAAGTTCCACGGCATCACGGCGAGGATCGGGCCGAGGGGGCGATATTCAATGTGTGCCTTGCCGCCTTCCACCTGGGTTGGCTCCGGGTTCAGCATGGCAGGGCCGTGTTCGGCGTACCACTCGCAGAGCTGCGCGCATTTTTCAATTTCGCCGCGGGCCTGAGCAATCGGCTTGCCCATTTCCAGGGTGATCATGTTCGCCATGGCCTCTGCATTGTTGCGCAAGGCCTGGCCGAGGTTGATCAAAAGCTGCGCGCGCAGTTCAACCGGTTTGCTGCGCCAGGCGCGAAACCCGGCAGCGGCCCGCGTCAGCGCGGCCTGTAATACCGAATCGGATTCGAAAGGGTAATGGCCGATCTGCTCGCCCGTGGTCGGGTTGATCGAAATGGCATGGGTAAGGCTGGGTACGTGGGTCATGGCACCGTCCTGCGAGGTAGGAATGTGCTCAGGGTATGGGGCTGTATGTTTTCTGGAAACTGAATAATACTGAGCGTAACGTTCACGTTTGGAGAATGACTTGGATCTGGTTCAGCTCGAAATTTTCAAGGCTGTCGCCGAGCACGGCAGCATCAGCGTGGCTGCCCAGCATATCCACCGGGTGCCATCGAATCTCACCACCAGAATCAAGCAGCTTGAGTTGGATCTGGGTGTGGACCTGTTTATCCGCGAGAAGAGTCGCCTGCGCCTGTCGCCGGCCGGATGGAGTTTTCTGGATTACGCTCGTCGTATTCTCGACCTGGTTCAGGAGGCGCGCGCGACAGTGGCGGGTGAAGAACCGCAGGGGGCCTTCGCCCTGGGCTCGCTGGAAAGTACTGCGGCGGTACGTATTCCAGAGCTATTGGCCGCCTATAACCAGAAGCACGCCAAGGTCGAACTGGACCTGTCCACCGGCCCCTCCGGGACCATGATCGATGGCGTGCTGTCGGGGCGACTGGCCGCTGCATTTGTCGATGGTCCGGTGCTGCATCCGGCGCTGGAGGGCGTGCCGGCTTTCGAAGAGGAAATGGTCCTGATCGCACCGCTCAACCATGAGCCGATTCATCGGGCCAAGGATGTGAATGGCGAAAACATCTATGCCTTCCGCTCCAACTGCTCTTATCGCCACCACTTCGAAAGCTGGTTCGCCAATGGCGCGGCGGTGCCCGGCAAGATTTTCGAAATGGAGTCCTATCACGGCATGCTGGCCTGCGTCAGCGCCGGTGCCGGTCTGGCGCTGATGCCCCGCAGCATGCTCGAAAGCATGCCTGGTTGCACGACGGTCAGCGTCTGGCCGTTGTCGGAGTCGTTCCGCTATTTACGCACCTGGCTGGTGTGGCGCAGGGGGACGGTGTCGCAGAGCCTGACTATGTTTGTGCGCTTGCTTGAGGAGCGCGGGGTGGTGTTGGTCGAAAAATAGTGGAAAGTTAACGGTCTGTGCTGAAAAACCGGATAATGGCGGCCAAATTGTATAGCTCGTTATTCTGGTAAGCACGCATGGAAATCAAGGTCAACTTTCTCGACAACCTTCGACTTGAGGCCAAGTTCGACGACTTCACGGTGATTGCCGATCAACCCATTCGCTACAAGGGCGATGGCTCGGCACCGGGGCCGTTCGATTACTTCCTGGCTTCGTCGGCATTGTGCGCGGCGTACTTCGTGAAGTTGTATTGCGAAACCCGCAATATCCCCACCGAAAATATCCGCCTGTCGCAGAACAACATTGTTGATCCGGAAAACCGCTACAACCAGATTTTCAAGATTCAGGTCGAATTGCCGGCGGACATCTCCGCCAAGGATCGTCAGGGGATCTTGCGCTCCATCGACCGTTGCACGGTAAAGAAGGTGGTGCAAACCGGGCCTGAGTTCGTGATTGAAGAGGTCGAAAACCTCGACGCCGATGCCCAGGCGTTGCTGATGCCGCACTCGACTGGCGAAGCGGGCACCTGCATTGTGGGCAAGGACCTGCCGCTGGAACAAACCATCGCCAACATGTCGGGCATTCTGGCCGACCTGGGCATGAAGATTGAAATCGCTTCGTGGCGCAATATCGTGCCCAATGTGTGGTCGCTGCACATCCGCGATGCGCACTCGCCGATGTGTTTTACCAACGGCAAGGGCGCGACCAAGGAGGGTGCGCTGGCATCGGCTCTGGGCGAGTTTATCGAGCGGCTCAACTGCAACTTCTTCTACAACGATCAGTTCTGGGGCGAGGACATCGCCAACGCTGCGTTTGTGCATTACCCGGACGAGCGCTGGTTCAAGCCGGGCCCGAAGGACGAACTGCCGAGTGAAATCCTCGACGAGTACTGCCTGAAGGTTTACGACCGGGATGGCGAGTTGCGTGGCTCGCATCTGTACGACACTAACTCTGGCAACACCCAACGGGGCATTTGCTCACTGCCGTTTGTGCGCCAGTCGGACAATGAGGTGGTGTACTTCCCGTCCAACCTGATCGAAAACCTGTTCCTGAGCAATGGCATGAGCGCTGGCAACACGCTGGCCGAAGCCCAGGTGCAGTGCCTGTCGGAGATCTTCGAGCGCGCGGTCAAGCGCGAAATCCTCGAAGGCGAAATGGCCCTGCCGGATGTGCCGCAGCAAGTGCTGGCGAAATACCCGGGCATTCTGGCGGGTATCCAGGCCCTGGAAGAGCAGGGCTTCCCGGTGCTGGTCAAGGATGCATCGCTGGGCGGGGAGTTCCCGGTGATGTGCGTGACCTTGATGAACCCGCGTACCGGTGGCGTGTTTGCCTCGTTCGGCGCGCACCCAAGCCTGGAAGTGGCGCTGGAGCGCAGCCTGACGGAACTGCTGCAAGGCCGCAGTTTCGAAGGCCTGAACGATCTGCCTCAGCCGACCTTCGAAGGTCAGGCGGTGACTGAACCGAACAATTTCGTCGAGCACTTTATCGATTCCAGCGGTGTGGTCTCGTGGCGCTTCTTCAGTGCCAAGCCGGATTTCGAATTCGTTGAGTGGGATTTCTCCGGTCACGGAGAAAACTCCAATGCCGAAGAGGCCGCGACCTTGTTCGGCATTCTCGAAGACATGGGCAAAGAAGTGTACATGGCGGTCTATGAGCACATCGGCGCCAAGGCCTGCCGCATTCTGGTGCCGGATTACTCGGAAATTTATCCGGTAGAAGATTTGATCTGGGATAACACCAACAAAGCGCTGCAGTTCCGCGCCGATATCCTGAACCTGCACAGCCTGAGCAAGGTCGGCCTGAGAACGCTGGCCAAGGGTCTGGAAAACAGCGAGCTGGATGATTACACCGACATCACCACCTTGATCGGCATCGAGTTCGACGACAACACGCCCTGGGGCAAGTTGACGATCCTGGAGCTGAGGTTGCTGATTTATCTCGCCTTGCAGAAGTTTGACCAGGCCAAGGATCTGGTGGAAGCCTTCTTGCAATACAACGACAACACCGTCGAACGTGGCTTGTTTTATCAAGCCGTGAACGTCGTGCTGGAAATGCAGCTGGACGATGATCTGGAACTGAGCGACTACGAGGTCAACTTCCGCCGGATGTTCGGCAACGAGCGGATGGACGCGGCGATAGGGTCCGTGGATGGCAGCGTACGTTTCTATGGTCTGACGCCGACGAGCATGAAACTGGAAGGTCTCGACAGACACCTTCGCCTGATCGACAGCTATAAAAAGCTGCACACGGCGCGGGCGAGGGTGGTGGCCTTGTCTAGCTGATAGCGATAACAAAAAAGCACCTTGGGTGCTTTTTTGTTTTTTGGCTATGACATGGGCTGTGGCTGCCTATGAGGAAGCTCTTCTATATAGAGGGGCGTTCTGGTCCTTCTATACAGGCGTCCATTGGGGCGCTTTGCTGTTTTTTGCAGCTTGTTGATAGAAAGCCTGAATCAGTGCTTGACGGCAGATTACAAGTGTCTATAATTCGCCCCACTTCCGGCGCAGTCGAAACGGAAAACTCCTTGGTAAACAATGAGTTACGCAGTTTTCGGCAGCAGGTTGCTTCAGTTCATCGAAGCCGAAAGGGAGTTGAAAAAGAGGTGTTGACAGCAGCGTGTAACGCTGTAGAATTCGCCTCCCGCTGATGAGAGATCTGAAGCGCAAGTGGTTGAAGTTGTTAAAGATTTCCAAGCGAAACTTTGAAAGCTTCAAAAAATAATCACTTGACAGCAAATGAGGCTGCTGTAGAATGCGCGCCTCGGTTGAGACGAAAGATCTTAACCAACCGCTCTTTAACAACTGAATCAAGCAATTCGTGTGGGTGCTTGTGGAGTCAGACTGCTAGTCAACAGATTATCAGCATCACAAGTTACTCC
>NZ_MRCS01000055.1 GCF_002303925.1 Pseudomonas sp. ACN8 | reverse complement strand
CGCTCCTACAGTGGGGTTGTGGTGTTATCGAGGGCGAATTGCGGGCATAAAAAAGCACCCCGCAGGGTGCTTTTTTGTCGCTGGAAGCTTAGCGCTTCAGCGAGGCTGGCAGGTGCGGCTGGATCGCCGTCAATACTGCCTTGAAGCACTTGGTGTTACCGGCAACGACGTGGCCTTTTTCAAGGAAGTCGTGACCGCCGGTGAAGTCGCTCACCAAGCCGCCAGCTTCCTGGATCAACAGGGCGCCTGCAGCCATGTCCCACTCGGACAGGCCCGACTCCCAGAAGGCGTCGAAACGGCCGGCGGCCACGTAGGCCAGGTCCAGGCTCGCCGAACCTGCGCGGCGGATGCCGGCAGTCTGGCCAACCAGGGCGCGGAACATGCCCAGGTAGTTGTCGAGGTTGTCCATCTGGTCGTCACGGAACGGGAAGCCGGTACCCAGCAGGGCGCCGTCCAGGCTGGTGCGGCCGCTGACGCGCAGGCGACGACCGTTCAGTTGAGCGCCGCGACCACGGCTGGCGGTGAATTCTTCCTGGCGAACCGGGTCCAGAACAACAGCGTGCTCAAGACGGCCGCGGTATTTGCAGGCAATGCTGACAGCGAAGTGAGGAATGCCGCGCAGGAAGTTGGTGGTGCCATCCAGCGGATCGATGATCCACAGGTACTCTTCGCCTTCGATGCCGGTGCCGGCGTGCATGCCGGTCTCTTCACCCAGGATCGAGTGATTCGGGTAGGCCTTGCGCAGGGCGTCGATGATTTTCTGTTCGGCGGCGCGATCCACCTCGGATACGTAATCCTTGGCGTCTTTTTCGTCGACCTTGATGGTATCCAGGCGCTCGATGGAGCGGAAGATCAATTCACTGGCGCTGCGGGCGGCGCGCAGCGCGATATTCAGCATGGGCTGCATGGATGTGTCACCTAAGGTTGTTAAAGAAAGCCGGGCATTCTATCAGAAAGTTTCTACAGGAGAAGGACGGCGTTCGCTTTCATGGCTTAACGGTAGGATGAGCTGTAAGATTCCGCTCCCGATTATCGTGTTCGAGAGCGCCTCCCTTGCTGCAAAACATTCGTGTCGTCCTGGTCAATACCAGCCATCCGGGCAATATCGGCGGGGCTGCGCGTGCCATGAAGAACATGGGGCTGTCGCGGCTGGTGCTGGTCGAGCCTCGTGTGTTCCCGCATCACGAGGCCGATGCCCGCGCCTCCGGTGCCGGTGACATCCTTGAAAACGCGCAAGTCGTCGCCACCTTGGAAGATGCCTTGGTCGGTTGCAATCTGGTGCTTGGCACCAGTGCTCGCGACCGGCGCATTCCCTGGCCGCTGCTCGATCCCCGCGAATGCGGAACGAAAGTGGTCGAGGAAGCCGGGCAGGGCGCGGAAATCGCTTTGGTGTTCGGTCGTGAAGACTCCGGCCTGACCAACGAAGAGCTGCAGCGATGTCATTATCACGTGCACATTCCATCAGACCCGGAGTTCAGTTCGTTGAACCTTGGGGCGGCGGTGCAGGTGTTGGGTTATGAAGTGCGCATGTCCTGGCTGGCGGCCCAAGGTCAGCCGAGCAAGGTCGAGAAGGAAGAAGTGGCTTCGGTCAAAAGCGCCGAGCTTGCGACCATGGATGAGCTGGAGCGATTCTATGAACACCTGGAACAGACCCTGGTGGCCATCGAATTCCTCGATCCGGAAAAGCCACGGCACTTGATGGCGCGCCTGCGCCGGTTGTACGGACGCAGCTCGGTCAGCCGGGCGGAAATGAATATTTTGCGTGGCATCCTCACGGAAACCCAGAAAGCGGCCCGTGGTGAGCTCCTTAAGCGGAAGGATTAATGATGTTCGAGCGTTTGCGTGAAGATATCCAGAGCGTATTCCACCGAGACCCGGCGGCGCGTAACGCTTTTGAAGTCCTGACCTGCTATCCCGGCATGCATGCCATCTGGATTCACCGTTTGTCGGCGATGCTGTGGCGCGCGGACCTGAAGTGGCTGGCGCGGCTGGTGTCGAACTTCGGGCGCTGGTTGACCGGGATCGAGATCCATCCGGGGGCCAAGGTCGGCAGGCGCTTCTTCATTGACCATGGCATGGGCATTGTCATCGGTGAAACCGCCGAGATCGGCGATGACGTGACCATTTATCAGGGCGTAACCCTCGGTGGTACCAGCTGGAATAAAGGCAAGCGCCACCCGACGCTGGGTGATGGTGTCGTTGTCGGTGCCGGCGCCAAGGTGCTTGGCCCGTTCACTGTTGGTGCGGGAGCCAAGGTCGGTTCCAACGCCGTGGTGACCAAGGAAGTGCCGCCGGGCGCCACTGTGGTGGGTATTCCGGGGCGGATCATCGTCAAGCCCGACGAAGAACAGGACGCCAAGCGCAAGGCCATGGCCGAGAAGATCGGTTTTGATGCCTATGGCGTGACTGAAGACATGCCTGACCCGGTGGCGCGTGCCATTGGTCAACTGCTTGATCACCTGCAGGCGGTCGATGGGCGTCTGGAGGGGATGTGCGGAGCGTTGAAGGACTTGGGCAGCAATTACTGTGCGAAAGATCTGCCTGAGTTGCGTGAAGAAGACTTTGCCTGTGTGAAGGACAAGGATCAGAGTCAGGCCAGTTAGACCGAGTTGGGCTTATCGCGAGCAGGCTCGCTCCTACATTTGAAATGCGTTCCCCTGTAGGAGCGAGCCTGCTCGCGATGAACGATGACTCGGTATTACTGGCTGTTCACAGCCAGCCTTTGCTATGATGCTGCCGCTCTTTTGCGGGTAATCCTGACTAAAGTACTAGGTCTTATAGTTGACTTAAATACTCGGGAATTGCATACTCGCCTCATTCCGATTTCCGTGGTAATTGTCCATGCGACTGACTACAAAAGGCCGATACGCCGTGACCGCCATGCTCGATTTGGCGTTGCACGCGCAGCACGGGCCCGTGTCCCTGGCCGATATCTCCGAGCGCCAAGGCATCTCCCTGTCCTACCTCGAACAGCTTTTTGCCAAATTGCGCCGTAGCAATCTGGTGTCCAGCGTCCGTGGTCCAGGCGGCGGCTACCAGCTGTCCCGCGACATGCAGGGCATCCAGGTCGCCCAGGTGATCGATGCGGTGAACGAATCGGTCGATGCAACCAAATGCCAGGGGCAGGGTGATTGCCATTCCGGCGACACTTGCCTGACCCACCACTTGTGGTGC
Source organism: Pseudomonas sp. ACN8 (assembly GCF_002303925.1). Classification (GTDB taxonomy): domain Bacteria; phylum Pseudomonadota; class Gammaproteobacteria; order Pseudomonadales; family Pseudomonadaceae; genus Aquipseudomonas. Next base: position 39,922 of record NZ_MRCS01000055.1, on the reverse strand, counting down.
GATCTGAGCCTGCAGATTCACGAATTTCTGAGCGGTATCAGCTTGGCTGACCTTGTGACTCGCCGTGAGGTGCAAGAAGTAGCCCAGCGTCAGGACCAGCGCCGTTGCAACAGCAAGGCGCCACGCCTGGACAAGATTGAAGCGTCCGCCGTCGAATGACAGCCGAAGAGCTAGCGGCACGCCAGCCAGCCTGATTTAGGAGATAGTCCATGAAATTGCCGATTTACCTTGATTACTCTGCGACCACCCCGGTTGATCCGCGTGTTGCGCAAAAAATGAGTGAATGCCTGCTGGTCGACGGAAACTTCGGTAACCCGGCGTCCCGTTCCCACGTGTTCGGCTGGAAAGCCGAAGAGTCCGTCGAAAACGCCCGTCGTCAGGTCGCTGACCTGGTCAACGCCGACCCGCGTGAAATCGTCTGGACCTCCGGTGCCACCGAATCCGACAACCTGGCAATCAAGGGGGCGGCGCATTTCTATGCCACCAAGGGCAAGCACCTGATCACCACCAAGATCGAGCACAAGGCTGTCCTGGACACCATGCGCCAGCTGGAGCGTGAAGGTTTCGAAGTGACCTACATCGAGCCTCGTACCGATGGCCTGGTGACCCCTGAGATGATCGAAGCCGAACTGCGCGACGACACCATCCTGGTTTCGGTCATGCACGTGAACAACGAAATCGGCACCATCAACGACATCGCAGCGATCGGCGAACTGCTCCGTTCCAAGGGCATCCTGTTCCACGTCGACGCCGCTCAGTCCACCGGTAAGGTCGAGATCGACCTTTCGAAGCTGAAAGTCGACATGATGTCGTTCTCCGCCCACAAGACCTACGGCCCTAAAGGCATCGGCGCCCTGTACGTCAGCCGCAAGCCGCGCGTACGTATCGAGGCGACCATGCATGGTGGCGGCCACGAGCGCGGCATGCGTTCCGGCACCCTGGCGACCCACCAGATCGTCGGCATGGGTGAAGCTTTCCGCGTAGCCAAGGAAGACATGGCTGCCGAGAACGCGCGCATCAAGGCGTTGAGCGACCGCTTCTACAAGCAGGTCGAGCACCTGGAAGAGCTGTACGTCAACGGCAGCATGACCGCCCGCGTTCCGCACAACCTGAACCTGAGCTTCAACTACGTTGAAGGCGAGTCGCTGATCATGGCGCTCAAGGATCTGGCGGTGTCGTCCGGTTCGGCCTGCACCTCGGCATCCCTTGAGCCTTCGTACGTGCTGCGCGCCCTGGGCCGCAACGACGAACTGGCGCACAGCTCGATCCGCTTCACCTTCGGCCGTTTCACCACCGAAGAAGAAATCGACTACGCCGCGCAGAAAGTCTGCGAGGCCGTTACCAAGCTGCGCGCTTTGTCGCCGCTGTGGGACATGTACAAAGACGGCGTCGATATCTCGAAGATCGAGTGGGCGGCACACTAAACAAAGAAGCCGCCGGATACAGGTCCTGTAGCAGCGCGGCGGTAAACGCAGCGTAACTACAGGGTCTCAAGAGCGGCCCTGATGAGTGAGGATTGAGAATCATGGCTTACAGCGAAAAGGTCATCGACCACTACGAAAACCCGCGCAACGTCGGCAAGATGGACGCGCAAGATCCTGATGTCGGCACCGGCATGGTCGGCGCTCCGGCGTGCGGCGACGTGATGCGCCTGCAGATCAAGGTCAACGACGCCGGCATCATCGAAGATGCCAAGTTCAAGACTTACGGCTGCGGTTCGGCTATCGCCTCCAGCTCCCTCGCTACCGAGTGGATGAAGGGCAAGACCCTGGACGAAGCGGAAACCATCAAGAACACCCAGCTGGCTGAAGAACTGGCCCTGCCGCCAGTGAAAATTCACTGCTCGGTACTCGCTGAAGACGCCATCAAGGCGGCTGTTCGCGATTACAAGCAGAAGAAAGGCTTGATCTGATTTTTGGCGACGAGTAAGGAGTCACCGATGGCTATCAGCATGACAGAAGCGGCTGCTCGACACGTGCGGCGCTCCCTCGACGGGCGCGGCAAAGGTGAAGGGATTCGTCTGGGTGTTCGCACCACAGGCTGTTCCGGCCTTGCCTACGTGCTGGAGTTTGTCGACGAGGTGGTTGCAGAGGACCAGGTGTTCGAAAGTCACGGCGAAAAAGTGATCATCGACCCGAAAAGCCTGGCCTACCTGGACGGCACCGAGCTCGATTTCGTCAAGGAAGGGTTGAACGAAGGCTTCAAGTTCAACAACCCCAACGTACGCGGTGAATGTGGCTGCGGCGAAAGCTTCAACATCTGAGGCTTGTCGTGGGTACTCCTTGTCATTTCGCTTTATTTGAGCTGCAGCCGAGTTTCGATCTGGACCTCGATCAGCTGGCTACGCGCTACCGTGAGTTGGCGCGCAGTGTTCATCCAGACCGCTTTGCCGACGCTTCCGAGCGTGAGCAGCGCTTGGCGCTGGAGCAATCGGCGAGCCTCAACGAGGCCTACCAGACGCTCAAGAGTCCGCCCAAGCGCGCGCGTTACCTGCTCGCCCTGAATGGTGGCGAGCTGCCGCTGGAGGTCACGGTGCATGATCCGGAGTTCCTTCTGCAGCAGATGGAGTTGCGTGAAGAGCTCGAAGACCTGCAGGACAGCGCCGACCTCAATGGCGTTGCCGTCTTCAAGCGTCGCCTGAAGGCAGCCCAGGATGAACTGAACCAAAGCTTCGCAGCTTGCTGGAACGATGCCGCGCACCGTGAACAGGCCGAACGCCTGATGCGGCGCATGCAGTTCCTCGACAAGCTCACCTACGAAGTGCGCCAGTTAGAAGAGCGCCTCGACGATTAACCCAGTGCCGCTCCGGTCGCACGCCTGATATACAGATAAGTCCTGATAACGATGGCCCTACTGCAGATCGCCGAACCCGGCCAAAGTCCTCAACCGCACCAGCGTCGTCTGGCTGTGGGGATCGACTTGGGCACTACCAATTCGCTGGTCGCTGCATTGCGCAGTGGTCTTTCCGAGCCGCTTGCCGACGCAGAAGGGCGGGTCATCCTGCCGTCTGCCGTGCGCTACCACGCCGATCGCGTCGAGGTTGGCGAATCCGCCAGGCTGGCCGCCGCCACCGATCCGTTGAACACCGTGCTGTCGGTCAAGCGCTTGATGGGGCGTGGTCTGTCCGACGTCAAACAGCTGGGTGATCAGTTGCCGTACCGCTTTGTCGGTGGCGAGTCGCACATGCCGTTCATCGAGACGATCCAGGGCCCGAAAAGCCCGGTGGAAGTGTCCGCCGACATCCTCAAGGTCCTGCGCCAGCGCGCTGAAGCGACTCTGGGTGGTGAATTGGTGGGTGCGGTGATCACCGTTCCGGCCTATTTCGACGACGCCCAGCGTCAAGCCACCAAGGACGCGGCCAAGCTGGCCGGTCTGAACGTGCTGCGCTTGCTCAATGAGCCGACCGCTGCAGCCGTGGCTTACGGCCTGGACCAGCACGCCGAAGGCCTGGTCGCGATCTACGACCTGGGCGGCGGTACCTTCGATATTTCGATTCTGCGCCTGACCGGCGGTGTCTTCGAGGTTTTGGCTACCGGTGGCGACAGCGCCCTGGGTGGTGATGACTTCGACCACGCAATCGCTGGCTGGATCATCGAGAGCGCCGGCCTGTCCGCCGATCTCGATCCGGGCGCGCAACGCAATTTGCTGCAAACTGCCTGTACGGCCAAGGAAGCCCTGACCAATGCGGCGGCCGTTGAAGTGGCCCATGGCGACTGGAAAGCCGAGCTGACCCGCGAAGCCTTCAATGCGCTGATCGAGCCGATGGTCGCTCGCAGCCTGAAAGCCTGCCGCCGCGCCGTTCGCGACTCCGGTATCGAACTGGACGACGTGCATGCCGTGGTCATGGTCGGTGGTTCGACTCGTGTGCCTCGCGTTCGCGAAGCCGTTGCCGAAGCCTTCGGTCGCCAGCCGCTGACTGAAATCGACCCGGATCAAGTGGTCGCCATCGGTGCTGCGATCCAGGCCGATACCCTGGCCGGCAACAAGCGCGACGGCGACGAACTGCTGCTGCTCGACGTGATTCCGCTGTCCCTGGGGCTGGAAACCATGGGCGGCCTGATGGAGAAGGTGATTCCGCGCAACACCACCATCCCCGTCGCCCGCGCTCAGGACTTCACCACTTACAAAGACGGCCAGTCGGCCATGGCCATCCACGTATTGCAGGGCGAGCGCGAGCTGATCAGCGACTGCCGCTCCCTGGCGCGCTTCGAGCTGCGCGGCATTCCGGCGATGGTGGCTGGTGCGGCGAAGATTCGCGTGACCTTCCAGGTCGATGCCGATGGTCTGCTGAGCGTTTCCGCTCGGGAACTGGGTTCGGGCGTTGAGGCGAGCATTCAGGTCAAGCCGTCCTATGGCCTGACCGACGGCGAAATCGCCAAAATGCTCAAGGATTCGTTCCAGCACGCCAATGACGACAAGGTTGCCCGTGTATTGCGTGAGCAGCAGGTCGACGCCCAGCGCCTGATCGAGGCGGTGCAGGCTGCTCTGGAGGCCGATGGCGAGCGCTTGCTCGACGCCGAAGAGCGCCTGGTCATCGACATGCAGGTGCAGGAACTGACCGAACTGATGAAAGGTACCGATGGTTACGCCATCGAGCAGCAGACCAAGCGTCTGTCGCAAGTGACCGACGCCTTTGCTGCCCGCCGCCTGGACTCGACGGTGAAAGCCGCGCTAGCGGGGCGCAACCTGAATGAGATTGAGGAATAACGATGCCGCAGGTCATTTTTCTGCCACACGAGAAGTTTTGCCCCGAAGGCATGGTTGTTGAGGCTGAGCCGGGGATTTCCATCCTCGAGTTGGCCCACGAGCACCACATCGAGATGGAAAGCGCCTGTGGCGGCGTCTGCGCCTGCACTACTTGCCACTGCATCATTCGCGAGGGTTTCGACTCGCTGGAAGAGGCCGACGAGCTGGAAGAGGACTACCTTGATAAAGCCTGGGGTCTTGAGCGCGAGTCCCGCCTGGGGTGCCAGGCCAAGGTCGGCACCGAAGACCTGACCGTCGAGATTCCGAAGTACTCGCTCAACCACGCAGCCGAAGCACCGCACTGATTCAAGGAATTGTCATGAAACTCAAGTGGACTGATGTGCTGGAGATCGCGATCCAGCTGGCTGAAAGCAAGCCCGACGTGGACCCTATGTCGGTCAACTTCGTCGATCTGCGTAAATGGGTGATGGAACTACCCGATTTCGACGACATGCCTGAGCATTGTGGCGAAAAGATCCTGGAGGCCATTCAGGCCCACTGGATCGAAGAACGCGACTGAGCCACGCCGCAGGTTAGGCAATACCCGAGAACCCGCGTATAATTCGCGGGTTTAATTTTTCGTAAATTACCGTTTCTGGAGTTACACCATGGCTGTTCAACGTACTTTCTCCATCATCAAGCCTGACGCCGTTGCTAAAAACGTGATCGGCGAGATCACCACTCGTTTCGAAAAAGCTGGCCTGCGCGTTGTAGCTTCGAAACTGAAGCAACTGTCCAAAGCCGAAGCTGAAGGCTTCTACGCTGAGCACAGCGCTCGTGGTTTCTTCAACGACCTGGTTGCTTTCATGATCTCCGGTCCGGTTGTCGTTCAGGTTCTGGAAGGCGAAAACGCTATCGCTCTGAACCGTGAGCTGATGGGCGCTACCAACCCTAAAGAAGCTGCTGCCGGCACCATCCGTGCTGACTTCGCTGACTCCATCGACGCCAACGCCGTACACGGTTCGGACTCCGAAGCCGCTGCCGCTCGCGAAATCTCGTACTTCTTCGCAGCTACTGAAGTAACCACTCGCTAAGCATTGGCTTAAGAGTGAAGGTGAATCCATGACTACATCGACTGTAAAAACTAACCTGCTGGGTCTGACTCAGCTGGAAATGGAAAAATTCTTCGACTCAATCGGGGAGAAGCGTTTCCGTGCCGGTCAGGTAATGAAATGGATTCACCACTTTGGTGTCGATGATTTCGATGCCATGACGAACGTCAGCAAGGCCTTGCGCGAAAAGCTCAAGACTGTTGCCGAGGTCCGTGGTCCGGAAGTGGTCAGCGAGGACATCTCCAGCGACGGCACCCGCAAGTGGGTGGTGCGCGTGGCGTCCGGCAGCTGCGTCGAGACCGTGTACATTCCCCAGGGCAAACGCGGCACCTTGTGCGTTTCGTCCCAGGCAGGCTGTGCCCTGGATTGCAGTTTCTGCTCCACCGGCAAGCAAGGCTTCAATAGCAACCTCACCGCCGCCGAAGTCATCGGCCAGGTGTGGATTGCCAACAAATCCTTTGGCAGCGTCCCGGCAACCGTCGACCGTGCCATCACCAACGTGGTGATGATGGGCATGGGTGAGCCGCTGCTGAACTTCGACAACGTCGTCGCGGCCATGCATCTGATGATGGACGACCTGGGCTACGGCATTTCCAAACGCCGCGTGACCCTGTCGACCTCCGGCGTGGTGCCGATGATCGATGAGCTGTCCAAGCACATCGACGTCTCCCTGGCGTTGTCCCTGCACGCACCGAATGACGCATTGCGTAACCAATTGGTGCCGATCAACAAGAAGTATCCGCTTAAGATGCTGCTCGAGTCGTGCCAGCGCTATATGTCGAATCTCGGCGAAAAGCGCGTACTGACCATCGAATACACCTTGCTCAAAGACATCAATGACAAGGTCGAGCACGCGGTGGAAATGATCGAGCTGCTCAAGAACATCCCGTGCAAGATCAACCTGATCCCGTTCAACCCGTTCCCGCACTCCGGTTACGAGCGCCCGAGCAATAATGCGATTCGTCGCTTTCAGGATCAGCTTCACCATGCAGGTTTCAATGTCACGGTCCGTACCACCCGTGGTGAAGACATCGACGCCGCATGTGGTCAACTGGTAGGGCAGGTGCTGGATCGCACCCGTCGCAGCGAACGTTATATCGCCGTGCGTGAACTGAACGCCGAAAACGATGTAGCGCAAGACGCCGCGAAATAACCAAGAGAGGATCTCTATGTCCCTGCGCTTTGCGCTGCTTTTGCTGTTGGCCAGCCTGTGTGCTGGCTGCGTGCTTTCGGGCGATTACAACCCGATGAAGACCAGCAAGGGCCGTGATGAAGCGCGTGAGGCGTACGTGCAACTCGGTATCGGGTATTTGCAACAAGGCATGACCGAGCGTGCCAAGGTTCCACTGAAGAAAGCGTTGGAGCTCGATAGCTCCGATCCTGATGCCAACGCGGCGCTGGGGTTGGTGTTCCAGGCCGAGATGGAGCCGGAGCTTGCCGACGAGCATTTTCGCAAGGCACTGTCTTCCCGTCCCGCCGATGCACGGATCCTCAATAACTACGGCAGTTTTTTGTTCGAGCAGAAGCGTTACAGCGAAGCCTACGAGCGCTTTGAACAAGCCGCTGCCGATACCCTGTATCCTGAGCGTTCGCGGGTGTTCGAGAACCTGGGCATGACCGCTGCAATGCTCGGTCAGCGGGATCTGGCCCAACAGCAACTGGAAAAAGCCCTGCGCCTGAACCACCAACAACCACGTGCATTGCTGGAAATGGCTGAGTTGTCTTACGAAGACAGGCATTATGTGCCCGCGCGTGACTATTACGACCGTTTTAGCCAGCTCTCCGAGCAAAATGCACGTAGTCTATTGCTCGGCGTTCGGCTGGCAAAAGTGTTCGAAGACCGCGACAAGGCCGCAAGCAAAGGCCTGCAACTAAAAAGACTCTATCCCGGTACGCCGGAATATCAGCAATACCTGTCGGAGCAATGATGAAAGCGGCGCATCCCGAAGTTGTAGCAGCGAATCGCGTAAACCCCGGTGAGACCTTGCGCCAGGCCCGCGAAAGCAATGGCTGGTCGCTGGCCGAAGTGGCCCTCAAGCTCAACCTCACCACCACTTCCCTGAGCAATCTGGAAGCCGGCGCCTTCGACAAGCTGCCCGGGCATACCTTTGCCCGCGGTTACATTCGTGCCTATGCCAAATTGCTCGGCATGGACCAGGCCGTTCTGGTCCGGCAATTCGATCAATCCACCGGTACCGATTCCCAGGGCAGCAATGTTCACAGCCTGGGTCGTATTGAAGAGCCGGTGCGGGTTTCACACACCATTTTGCGAATCGTCAGCCTGCTGTTGCTGGTCGCGGTGATCGGTGGCGGTTTCGTCTGGTGGCAGGATCAGACCTCGATGCGCACCAAGGACCTGATCGGTCTGGCACCCGAGCACGTAGAAGTCGAAGGCGCCGACGGTACGACTCAGATTCACCCGCTGGACGAGCCGGAAGACCAGGCCGTCGCGGAAGGTCAATCCGAAGGCGGAACCGCCCTCGCGCTGCCACAGGCTGATGCTCCGGCTGAAGCACCAGAACCGGCTCAAGCGACTGCGCCAGCCGCTCCGGCAGCGCCGACCACGCCAGCCGCGCCTGTTGTCGCAGCGCCGGTGACCCCGGTAACTCCGGCTCCGGCAGCTCCAGTCGTTCCGGCCCCGGTGGCGACTGCACCGATAGCCCCTGTTGCTCCAGCGCCAGCCGCATCGGTGGCCGGTCAAGGCCAGGTTCAGGTGCAGTTCACCTCCGATTGCTGGACACAAGTGACCGACGGCAGCGGCAAGGTGCTGTTCAGCGGTCTCAAACGCAAAGGCGACAGCCTGGCAGTCAATGGCAAACCACCGTTTGCCGTGCGTCTGGGCTTTGCCCGCGGCGCTCAGGTCAGCTACAACGGCCAGCCGGTCGATGTCGCTCCGTTCACCAGTGGCGAGACTGCTCGCCTGAAGTTGGGTCAATAAGTCATGCACGGCGAATCTCCAATCAAACGTCGCGAATCCCGCAAGATCTGGGTCGGTAACGTGCCTGTTGGCGGCGATGCGCCTATCGCTGTGCAGAGCATGACCAACAGCGACACCAACGATGTCGCGGCCACAGTCGCGCAAATCAATCGCCTGGAAGCGGCCGGCGTCGATATCGTGCGGGTTTCCGTACCGGACATGGACGCCGCCGAAGCTTTCGGCAAGATCAAGCAGCTGGTCAAAGTACCCTTGGTTGCCGACATTCACTTCGACTACCGGATCGCTTTGCGCGTAGCCGAACTGGGTGTCGATTGCCTGCGGATCAACCCGGGCAACATCGGTCGCGAAGACCGTGTGCGTGCGGTGGTGGATGCCGCCCGTGACCGCGGGATCCCGATCCGTATCGGCGTCAATGCCGGTTCCCTGGAAAAAGACCTGCAAAAGAAATACGGCGAGCCGACCCCGGCTGCGCTGGTCGAGTCTGCCTTGCGCCACGTCGAACACCTTGAACGCCTGAACTTCCAGGACTTCAAGGTCAGCGTGAAGGCCTCCGACGTGTTCATGGCCGTCGAAGCCTACCGCTTGCTGGCCAAGGAAATCGTCCAGCCACTGCACCTGGGCATCACCGAAGCCGGTGGTTTGCGTTCCGGCACGGTGAAATCTGCCGTGGGCCTCGGTATGCTGCTCGCCGAAGGGATTGGCGATACTATCCGCATCTCGTTGGCGGCCGACCCGGTCGAGGAAGTGAAAGTCGGCTACGACATTCTCAAATCCCTGCACCTGCGTTCCCGTGGCATCAACTTCATCGCCTGCCCGAGTTGCTCGCGGCAGAACTTCGATGTGGTCAAGACCATGAATGAGCTGGAGGGGCGCCTCGAGGATTTGCTGGTGCCGTTGGATGTTGCGGTCATCGGTTGTGTGGTCAACGGCCCGGGTGAAGCCAAGGAAGCCCATATCGGCTTGACCGGCGGCACGCCGAACCTGATTTACATCGACGGCAAGCCGTCGCAGAAGCTGACGAATGACAATCTGGTGGATGAGCTTGAACGCTTGATCCGCCAGAAAGCGGCCGAAAAGGTCGAAGCTGACGCTGCCGTTATCGCGCGCGGCTGAACCTGACTGTAGAGCCGAACGAATTTAAGGATTTAAAGTGAGCAAGTCATTGCAAGCCATTCGTGGCATGAACGACATCCTGCCCGAACAGACTCCCCTGTGGCGTCATTTCGAAGGCACCGTTTCGCGCCTGCTGGATAACTATGGTTACAAGCAGATCCGCATGCCGATCGTCGAGTTCACCGAACTGTTCAAGCGTTCCATCGGTGAAGTGACCGACATCGTCGAAAAAGAGATGTACACCTTCGACGACCGCAACGGCGACTCCCTGACCCTGCGCCCTGAAGGCACGGCGGCCTGTGTGCGCGCGGTACTGGAACACGGCATCACCGGCGGCGGCCAGGTTCAGAAACTCTGGTACATCGGCCCGATGTTTCGCCACGAGCGTCCGCAGAAAGGCCGTTATCGCCAGTTTCACCAGATCGGTGTGGAGGTGTTCAACCTCGACGGTCCGGACATCGACGCCGAGCTGATCGTGCTGACCTGGCGCCTGTGGGGCGAACTGGGCATCCGCGATGCGGTCAAGCTCGAACTGAACAGCCTGGGTACCAGCGAGTCCCGTGGCCGTTATCGTGAAGCGCTGGTCGAGTTCCTGTCGCAACACCTGGACAAGCTGGACGAAGACAGCCAGCGCCGCCTGAAGACCAACCCGTTGCGCGTCCTGGACACCAAGAACGCCGAGACGCAGGCAATTCTGGTCGATGCGCCGAAAATGGCCGACTACCTCGACGAAGAATCCCGCGTGCATTTCGAGGGCCTCAAGGCTCGCCTGGACGCCGCCGGCATTCCTTACGTGATCAACCCGAAGCTGGTTCGCGGGCTGGATTACTACAGCAAGACCGTTTTCGAATGGGTCACCGACAAGCTCGGCGCCCAGGGCACCGTGTGTGCCGGTGGTCGTTACGACGGTCTGGTGGAGCAGATGGGCGGCAAGCCGACCGCCGGCGTTGGCTTTGCCATGGGCATCGAACGCCTGGTCCTGCTGCTGGAAACCCTGGAGCAGATTCCGCAAGAGATCTCCCGTCAGGTCGACGTCTACCTCTGCGCCTTCGGTGAAGCCGCCGAACTGGCTGGCCTGACCCTGGCGGAGCGCGTTCGTGACCAGTTGCCCAACCTGCGCCTGCAAGTGAATGCCGGCGCCGGCAGTTTCAAAAGCCAGTTCAAGAAGGCCGACAAGAGCGGTGCGCTGTACGCGCTGATCCTCGGTGACGACGAAATGGCCCAGCAAGTGGTAGGTTTCAAACCCCTGCGTGGCCAGGGCGAACAACAAAGCATTGCCTGGGATGCGCTTGCTGCACACCTGGCCACCTGCGTCGTGCAGGGTTGAAGCTGTCTAAACAGCCGAATTAGCGATTAAGGAGTATTGGGGTGTCGAGTACCGAAGACGAACATTTGATGGAACTGAAGGAATGGTGGTCACGCAACGGTAAGCCCCTGGTCACTGGTGGCCTGTTGGCGCTGGTCATCGTGTTCGGCTGGCAGGCGTTCCAGAAGTATCAGAGCAATCAGTCGCAAGGCGCCTCGATTCTCTATCAGCAATTGCTCGAAACCACGCTGACGCCTGACGGCAAGCCTGATGCGGCCCGTGTTTCGGACCTGGCCGGCAAGCTTAACAGCGAGTTCGGCGGCAGCGCCTATGCGCAGTACGGCAGCCTGTTCGTGGCCAAGGTGGCGGTCGACAGCGGCAAGCTGGACGACGCGGCCAGCGAGCTCAAAGCCATTGTCGCCAAACCGGCCAACCCGGCGCTGGGCGAAATCGCCCGTCAGCGTCTGGCCCAGGTACTCGGCGCGCAGAACAAGGCCGATGAAGCACTGAAGCTGCTCGAAGGCGATGCCGACAAGGCATTCCTGGCCACTCGCGAAGAACTCAAGGGCGACCTGCTGGTGCAGTTGGGTCGTACCGACGAGGCGAGCGCGGCGTATCAAAAAGCCAAGGCGGCACTGTCGGATGAAGCGGCGGTCGGTGGCCTGCAAATCAAGCTGGACGACCTGGCCAAAGGGGATGCGTGACGTGATTCGTTGGAAACATGCAGCATTGCTGGCCCTGGCCATTTTGGCCGCGGGTTGCAGCAGCAACAGCAAAAAAGAACTGCCTCCGGCCGAACTGGTCGACTTCAAAGAAGAAGTGGTTCTGCAAAAGCAGTGGAGTCGTTCGATCGGTGACGGTCAGGGCGAAACCTACAACATGCTGGTTCCGGCCATCGATGGCGATACCATCTATGCCGCCGACGTCACTGGCGTGTTGATGGCGATGGACCGCAACACCGGCGACGTCAAGTGGAAGAAAGACCTCGAACTGCCTGTCTCTGGCGCCGTTGGTGTTGGTTACGGACTGGTCACCATTGGTACGATCAAGGGTGAAATCGTTGCCCTGGACGCGATCAACGGTGAAGAAAAGTGGCGCGCTCGCGTGTCCAGCGAAGTACTGGCGCCGCCAGCCAACAACGGCGACGTCGTGGTGGTTCAGACCCAGGACGATCGTCTGATCGGTCTGGATGCCTCCACCGGTGACCGTCGCTGGATCTATGACAGTACGCCTGCGGTACTGACCCTGCGCGGTACCAGTGCGCCGATCGTGACCAACCGTCTCGCGGTGGCTGGCCTGTCGACCGGTAAAGTGGTTGCCGTGGACATCACCAACGGCGTACCGGTGTGGGAACAGCGCGTAGCGATCCCGCAAGGTCGTTCGGAGCTGGAACGCGTGGTCGACATCGACGGTGGCTTGCTGCTGTCGGGCGAGACGCTGTATGTCGCCAGCTATCAGGGGCGCGTTGCCGCTCTGGACCTGCAAAGCGGCCGTCAGCTCTGGCAACGTGATGCTTCCAGCTATGCCGGTGTCGCCCAGGGTTTCGGTACCGTGTACGTGAGCCTGTCTTCGGGCACCGTTGAAGGCGTCGACGAGCGTTCCACCACAGCCTTGTGGAGCAACGATTCGCTGGCCCGCCGTCAACTGTCGGCCCCGGAAGTGTTCTCCAGCTACGTTGCAGTCGGTGACCTGGAAGGTTACCTGCACCTGCTGAGTCAGGTGGACGGTCGTTTCGTCGGCCGCGAGCGCATCGACAGCGACGGCCTGCGCGCCCGTCCGCTGGTGGTGGGTGACACGATTTATGTGTATGGCAACAGTGGCAAACTGGAAGCCCTGACCATCAAGTAAGAACTATGCTTGGGGTTAACCACCCCAGGCTGCTTCACTTGTGGGTATGAATGTGGGAGCGAGCCTGCTCGCGATGGACGTCAACGATTACGTTTGCGTCCTGAATAAACGCGGTGCCCTGGCGTTTTTCGTCGGAACGCCGCCCGGAGCAGGCTCGCTCCCACAGACAAGCGCGCAGTGTTGCCCCGAGCACCAGCCGCTGCCTCGCAGCGGCTTTTGTATTTTCTGAAATAACGAAGTGGAGAGCCGCATGGTTCCCGTAATCGCCCTGGTGGGCCGACCGAACGTCGGCAAGTCCACCTTGTTCAACCGCCTGACCAGGACTCGTGACGCCATCGTCGGCGACTTGTCCGGTCTGACCCGTGATCGCCAGTACGGTGAGGCCAAGTGGCAAGGGCGTTCCTACATTCTGATCGACACCGGCGGTATCTCCGGTGACGAGCACGGTATGGACGAAAAGATGGCCGAGCAGTCGCTGCTGGCCATCGAAGAAGCAGATGTCGTTCTGTTCCTGGTAGATGCCAAGGCCGGTTTCACCGCCGCCGACCAGATGATCGCCGAGCATTTGCGCAAACGTAACAAGCGTTCCTACGTGGTTGCCAACAAGGTCGACAACATCGACCCGGAAATGGCCCGCGCCGAATTCGCTCCGTTGGGCATGGGCCATGCGATTCCGATCGCCGGTGCTCACGGTCGTGGCATCACCCAGATGCTGGAAATCGCCCTGAGTGACTTCCCGAAAGACGACGACGAGCTGGAAGAAGGCGAGGAAGAAGACGTCGCCGAAGGCGAGGAAGCCAAGCGCATTCCTGGCCCAAGCGAAAAAGACGGGATCAAGATCGCGATCATCGGCCGTCCGAACGTCGGCAAGTCGACCCTGGTCAACCGCATGCTCGGGGAAGACCGGGTCATCGTCTACGACCAACCCGGCACCACCCGCGACAGTATCTACATCCCGTTCGAACGTAACGACGAGAAGTACACGCTGATCGACACCGCCGGTGTGCGCAAGCGCGGCAAGATCCACGAAGAAGTCGAAAAGTTCTCCGTGGTCAAAACCCTGCAAGCGATCAAAGACGCCAACGTGGTGATCTTTGTGATGGACGCCCGCGAAGGCGTGGTGGACCACGACCTCAACCTGCTGGGCTTTGCCCTTGAGGCCGGTCGTGCATTGGTCATCGCGATCAACAAGTGGGACGGCATGACGCCGAGCGAGCGCGACTTCGTCAAGATCGAGTTGCAGCGTCGTCTGTTCTTCGTCGAGTTTGCCGATATTCACTTTATCTCGGCACTGCACGGCACCGGTGTGGGCAACCTCTACGCCTCGGTACAGAACTCGTTCAAGTCCGCGGTTACCCGCTGGCCGACCAGCCGCCTGACCCAGATCCTGGAAGACGCGGTCAGCGAGCACCAGCCGCCGATGGTCAACAGCCGCCGGATCAAGCTGCGTTATGCCCACCTCGGTGGCGCGAACCCGCCGATCATCGTGATCCACGGTAACCAGATCGAGAAGGTGCCGAAGTCCTATGTGCGTTACCTGGAAAACACGTACCGCCGTGTGCTGAAGCTGGTCGGTACGCCGATCCGCATTGAGTTCAAGGGTGGCGAGAACCCGTACGAAGGCAACAAGAACACGCTCACCGACCGTCAGGTCAACAAGAAGCGTCGCTTGATGTCGCACCACAAGAAGGCCGACAAGAAGCGTCGCGACAAGCGCTGATTGGGGTTTTTCCTGTGGGAAGAAGAGGGCGCCAATGGCGCCCTTTTTCATGCCTGCCGTTTGGGCTATTCTCGGACTCCCCCGCGCCGCCGTAGAGCCGGGTGTAGAGCAGGGAACCACCGATGATCACCAGTAAGCTGCCGAATGTCGGCATCACTATCTTCACTCAGATGTCTCAGCTCGCGGCTCAGACCGGCGCGCTCAATCTGTCCCAGGGTTTCCCCGATTTCGATGCCCCGCAGGCCCTGTGCGATGCGGTCGGCCGGCATATCGCCAGCGGCCATAACCAGTATTCGCCAATGACCGGGCTGGCGCTGTTGCGTCAGCAGATCGCAGCGAAGATCGCCCGTAGTTATGGCGTGCAGGTGGATGTCGATAGCGAAGTGACGGTCACCCCTGGCGCGACCCAGGCGATTTTCTGTGCCATCCAGGCGGTTATCCACAGTGGCGACGAAGTCATCGTGTTTGACCCGGCGTACGACAGTTACGAACCTTCGGTGGAGCTGGCCGGCGGTCGTTGCGTGCATGTGCAGCTGGGTCTCGACGATTTCAGCATCGATTTCCAGAAGCTCGCCGATGCCTTGAGCCCGCGTACGCGGATGATCATCCTCAACACTCCGCACAACCCCAGTGGCGCATTGATCAGCCGTGCCGAACTCGACCAGTTGGCAGCCTTGATCCGCGATCGCGACATCTACGTGATCAGCGACGAAGTCTATGAACATCTGGTGTTTGATGGCGTGCCCCATGTCAGCGTGCTGAATCATGAAGAGTTGTATAAGCGCGCCTTCGTGGTCAGCTCGTTCGGCAAGACCTACCACGTCACCGGCTGGAAAACCGGCTATGTGGTAGCGCCACCGGCCCTGACGGCGGAACTGCGCAAGGTGCACCAGTACGTCAGTTTCTGCGGCGTGACCCCGCTGCAATACGCCTTGGCCGATTACATGGCCGAGCATCCCGAGCACGTCGAAGAGCTGCCGGGTTTCTATCAGGCCAAGCGTGATCTGTTCTGCGATCTGCTGGCGCCGTCGCGTTTCAGCTTCACCCGGGTGACCGGCACCTATTTCCAGTTGGTCGATTACTCGCAGATCCGTCCGGACCTCAATGACGTCGAGATGGCCCTGTGGATGACTCGCGAACATGGCGTGGCCAGCATCCCGATCTCGGTGTTCTACCAGACGCCGCCGGTCGGCCAGCGCCTGGTGCGGCTGTGCTTTGCCAAGCGTGAGGAGACCCTGCGTGAAGCAGCGGAAAAACTATGCGTGATCTGAGTGCATTGCCCAAGCTGACCGTTGCGCTGATCCAGACGTCCCTGGCCTGGCACGACCGCCAGGCCAACCTCGAGCATTTCGAGCCGTTGCTGGAGCAGGCTCGCGGCGCCGACCTGATCATTCTGCCGGAGATGTTCACCACCGGGTTCTCCATGGAATCCGAGGCCCTCGCCGAAGCGGAAAACGGCCCCGCCAGCAAATGGTTGCGGGCTCAGGCAGCAAAGCTTGATGCGGTGATCACCGGTAGCGTGATCGTTCAGGCCGCCGATGGCAGTCATCGCAATCGCCTGCTGTGGGCACGCCCGGATGGCGAGGTGCTGCACTACGACAAGCGTCACCTGTTCCGCATGGCCGGTGAGCATAACCACTACACCCCCGGCGAGCGCCAGGTGCAGTTCGAGCTCAAGGGCTGGCGCGTGCGACCGCTGATTTGCTACGACCTGCGCTTCCCGGTGTGGAGCCGTGACGCCCAGGACACCGATCTGCTGCTGTACACCGCCAACTGGCCGGGTGCGCGGCGTCAGCACTGGAACCGCTTGCTGCCGGCGCGGGCGATCGAGAACCTGTGCTATGTGGCGGCGGTCAACCGCATCGGGACTGACGGCAAGGGCTTTGCCTATACCGGTGACAGCCAGGTGCTGGATTTCCAGGGTGAGACATTGCTCAGTGCGGGGGAGGCTGACGGGGTGTTCAAGGTGGTGCTGGATGCGGCGGAACTGGCGGCGTATCGCACGCGGTTTCCGGCGAATCTGGATGCCGATACCTTCGAGTTCACCTGAAATTCGCGGCGCCTGACAGGACCTCATCGCCAGCAGGCTGGCTCCCACATTGGAATGCGATCTCCTGTGGGAGCCAGCCTGCTGGCGATGGGGCCAGAACAGGCAACGCAAAACGGACAGGCAAACAAAAAGGCCCCGAGGTTCACACCCCGGGGCCTTTTGCTTTTCGGCTGACAGTTTACGCCGCTTTCGCTTCCGGCTGGCTCAGCGAACGGTTCAGTGCGCTGAACAGGGCCTTGAAGCTGGCGGTGGTGATGTTTTCGTCGATGCCGACGCCATGCACCGCACGTTCACCGTTCACACGCAGTTCAATGTAGGCCGCAGCCTTGGCATTGGTACCCGCGCCGATGGCGTGCTCGTTGTAGTCCATGATTTCCACCGGTACGGGCAGGCCGGCCACCAGCGCTTCCAGGGCGCCGTTGCCCTTGCCGCGCCAGTGCAGGTTGGTCTCGCCCTGGCCTTGGCTGGCCACTTCCACTTCAACGGCGCTGTGACCGTTTTCTTCCTGCAGGCGATGGCTGACCAGCGCGTACGGGGTGTTGGCCTGCAAGTACTCGCTGTGCAGCAGTGCGTGGATCTGCTGGGCGGTCATTTCCAGGCCCAGGCGGTCGGTTTCACGCTGCACGACCTGGCTGAACTCGATCTGCATGCGACGCGGCAGGCTGATGCCGTATTCCTGTTCCAGGAGGTAGGCGATACCGCCCTTGCCCGACTGGCTGTTGACGCGGATCACCGCCTCGTAGCTGCGGCCGATGTCGGCCGGGTCGATTGGCAGGTACGGTACTTCCCACAGTGCATCGGATTTCTGCTGGGCAAAGCCCTTGCGGATCGCATCCTGGTGCGAGCCGGAGAACGCGGTGTGTACCAGGTCGCCGACGTACGGGTGACGCGGGTGCACCTGGATCTGGTTGCACTCTTCGACGACTTTGCGCACGCCGTCGATGTCGGAGAAGTCCAGCTCAGGGTTCACGCCCTGGGTGTAGAGGTTCAGGGCCACGGTCACCAGGTCGACGTTACCGGTACGCTCGCCGTTGCCGAACAGGCAGCCTTCGACGCGGTCGGCACCGGCCATCAGGCCCAGTTCGGTGGCGGCAACGCCAGTGCCGCGGTCGTTGTGCGTGTGCAGGCTGATGATCACGCTGTCACGACGGTTGATGTGACGGCCGAACCATTCGATCTGGTCGGCATAGATGTTCGGGGTCGCGCATTCCACCGTGGCCGGCAGGTTGAGGATCATCTTGTGCGCGGGCGTCGGGTTCCAGACTTCGATCACCGCGTCGCAGACTTCCTTGGCGAACTCCATTTCGGTGGCGCTGAAGGTTTCTGGCGAGTACTCGAAGGTCCACTCGGTGTCCGGCTGCATGGCCGCGTATTTGACGAACAGCTTGGCGGCGTTCACGGCAATGGCCTTGACCCCGTCCTTGTCCTGGTTGAAGACAATGCGGCGGAAGGAAGGGGAGGTCGCGTTGTACAGGTGAACGATGGCTTTCTTCGCGCCGCGCAGGGATTCGAAGGTGCGCTCGATCAGGTCTTCACGGCCCTGGGTCAGTACCTGGATGGTGGTGTCGTCAGGGATGTGGTTGCCTTCGATCAGGGTGCGGACGAAGTCGAAGTCGGTTTGCGAGGCGGCCGGGAACGACGCTTCGATTTCCTTCACGCCAACCTGCACCAGGGTTTTCCAGAAGCGCAGCTTCTTGACGGCGTCCATCGGTTCGATCAGCGACTGGTTGCCGTCGCGCAGGTCGGAGCTGCACCAGATCGGCGCGGCGGTGATGGTTTTCGATGGCCAGGTGCGGTCCGGAATGTCGATGGTCGGGAACGCGCGGTATTTCGAAGACGGGTCTTTGAGCATGCTCATCGGGAAATCCTTATTGTGTGGGCCGAAAAAAGGCGGCCTGCCGGTGGATCAAAAGTTCTTGGAGTACGGTTTGGGACGAGACACCACGATTCAGCCCGGCAGTCGTGCACTGACGAGGCACAGGCTGCGGTGCTGGCGGAGCTGAATGAGGGTGTGAGAGGTTTTCATGCCTTCAACCCTAACCGCGAGGGTGAAGGTTGGCAAGCAGTCGAAAAAAATTGAGAGGAATACTCGAAAGGCAAGGTTCTGCGAGATTTTATTGTGCGTAACGACACAGATTGTTTTGATGATTGCGCAGGGTTTGATTGGTGCGCAATTGAGATTTTGGTGTGCATGATCGAGTTTCGATGGCTGTGAGTCTGTCATCGCCAGCAGGCTGGCTCCCACAGGGGATTTGTATTGTGAACACGATCCAATGTGGGAGCCAGCCTGCTGGCGATGAAGGTATTCGCCTCAAAACATATCTCAAGGCTGAAACGCACCAATGAAGATAGCCGGATCGACCCGCGCATCGTTCAGGCTGATGTTCCAGTGCATGTGCGGTCCGGTCGCGCGGCCGGTCGCGCCGACTTTGCCAACCACGCCACCACGGGCCAATTGTTGACCCACCTTCACGTCGATTTTCGACATGTGGCAGAACATGCTGATAAAGCCCTGGCCATGGTCGACGAACACCGTGTTGCCATTGAAGAAGTAGTTGCCGATCAGGATCACCTTGCCGGCGGCCGGGGTTTTGATCGGTGTGCCGGCGCCCACGGCGAAGTCCAGGCCGGAGTGAGGGTTGCGCTCTTCACCGTTGAAAAAGCGCCGCACGCCGAACTTGCTCGACAGCGGCCCGTTCACCGGTTTGTCCAGCAGCAGGTTGCTCGGGGTGTTGGGGCTGAACGTGCGGTAGGCGGCAATCTGCTCGGCCAGTTCACGCTCGATGCGCTTGAGATTTTCCGGGTCCGGATTGACCTGTTGGGTGTTCTTCAGGGTGATGCGCTGTTCCGGGTATTTCTTGTTGCCAACTGTAAAACTCAGATTACGACCGCCGCTGCTGAGCGATTGAGCCCCTGGCTTGACCGTCAGCGGTACGCCGACAATGGCCAGCCAGTTGTTCTGTTCCTTGACCACCAGCACCGGTTTGCCTTGATAAGTGGCTTTTGGCGCTTGGGCGGACGTGCCCAGGTCCACTACCGCCACGCCGCCCGGCACCGGTTTGTTCAACTGGCGGGTGATGTAGCTGTCGGCGTGGGCGTTGAAGGTCAGGAGCAGCAACAGCAACGGAGCAAAGAAACGCGGCATGGATCAATCCAGTAAAGAAAGGGTGACGGGCGTCAGGTGATTGTCTTCGACCCGCACTTGCAGTTCGCCTTCGCCCAGCTTGGCCTTCAGGCGCTGGCCGGTATGGGTTTGCGCGGCGTTGCGGATGGCGTTGCCACGCTCGTCCAGCAAAATGCTGTAACCACGGCCGAGGGTCGCCAACGGGCTGACCACATGCAGCGTCTGCATCTGGCTGTGCAACTGCAGGCGACGGTTCTTCAGTCCTTCGCGGATGGCGCGTGGCAGGCGTTCGGCCAGGCTGTCGAGGCGCTGGCGCAGCATTGCCAGTTGCCGCCCCGGATGTTGTGCGGCCAGACGGGTTTCCAGGCGGATCAAGCGTTCGCGACGGGTGTTGAGGCTGCGCTCGAACGCACGGCGCATGCGCATGTCCAGGTCATCCAGGCGTTGCGCTTGCTGGCGCAGGCGCTCGCCGGGATGACGCAGGCGCCGGGAAATGCCTTCCAGGCGCAGGCGATCGCGCATCAAGCGATCACGCATGCGCATCACCAACCGCCGGTGCAGGCTTTCGACCCGACGTACCAGATCGCTGGAGTCCGGTGCCAGCAGTTCGGCGGCAGCGGAAGGGGTGGGCGCGCGAACGTCGGCCACGAAGTCACTGATCGAAACGTCTGTTTCATGGCCGACCGCGCTGACAATAGGCGTCACGCAAGCGTCGACGGCACGGGCCACGGCTTCTTCGTTGAAGCACCAGAGGTCTTCCAGGGAACCGCCGCCCCGGGCCAGGATCAGTGCGTCGAAACCGCGGGCATCCGCCAGTTTCAACGCGCGGACAATCTGCGCAGTGGCTTCGCGGCCCTGTACGGCGGTAGGGATCAGGGTCAACTGCACCTGCGGCGCACGGCGACGGAACACGCTGATGATGTCGCGGATCACCGCCCCGGTGGGCGAACTGATGATGCCGATGCGTTGCGGGTGCGCCGGCAGCGGCACCTTGCGTTCGGCACTGAACAGGCCTTCGGCGCTGAGCTTTTCCTTGAGTGCATCGAAGGCCAGGCGCAAGGCGCCGTCGCCAGCCGGCTCCACGGTGTCGAGGATCAACTGATAATCACCGCGTCCCTCGAACAGCGAGACCTTGCCGCGGACCTTGACCGCCAGGCCGTCCTTCAAGGCCTGGCGAACCCGTGCCGCGTTCTGCCGGAACAGCGCGCAACGCACCTGGGCGCCGCTGTCCTTGAGGGTGAAATACACGTGGCCGGACGCCGGGCGGGCGAGGTTGGAGATTTCGCCTTCGACCCAGATGTTGCTGAACACGTCTTCGAGCAACACCCGCGCGCGGCCGTTGAGCTGGCTGACGGTCAGGACTTCGCGGTCCAGGCCGAGTCTTGCAAAGGGATCTTTAATCATGGGGCGCAGTTTAAAGGCATTCGGTGGTCAATCTCCATGCATCCGCACAATTCCCTTGTGGGAGCGAGCCTGCTCGCGAAGAGGGAGTGTCAGGCAACATAATGTAACTGACACACCGCTTTCGTGAGCAGGCTCGCTCCTACAGGAGGTAAAGTCGTCAGCGGTATTCAAGGAAGATGGAAGAATGAATGTGTTCGAACTGTTGAACCAATGGCCCTTCGGCCCGCTGGACTGGATGGTCATCGGCGCGGGCATCGCGCTGGCCTATATCGTGTTCGGCGTCGCCGGTTTCGGCACAGCGCTGGTGGCGGGGCCGATTCTGATTCTGTTCATGCCGCTGTCGAAGATTGTGCCCTTGCTGGTGCTGCTCGATTTTGTCGCGGCATTCGGCAATCTGCTGCCTTCGCGGCGTGACGTGGCCAGGCCGGAGTTGTTGCGGTTACTGCCCTGCATGGCGGTGGGGTGCACGCTGGGGGTGATTTTCCTGCTGAACCTCAAGTCCGATCTATTGCTGCTGCTGATGGGGCTGTTTATCAGCGCCTATGCCATTTACAGCCTGTGGATAAAGGTCCGTCCGGCGCAGTTGTCCGCCGCGTGGGCGCTGCCGATGGGGACGGTGGGCGGAATGTTTGGCGCGTTGTTTGGCAGCGGCGGCTTTCTCTATGCGATCTATTTGAACAGCCGGTTGCCCAAGGAGGCGGCCCGGGCCACCCAGAGTGCGTTGATCAGTTGCAGCACGGTGGTGCGTCTGAGCCTGTTTGCAATCGCCGGTGTGTATGCCGATCTGCCGTTGCTGGCGCTGGCGGTTTGTCTATTGCCGGCGATGGTGCTGGGGCTGTGGTTCGGACGACGGCTGACCATGCGCTTGTCCCGCGAGGCGTTCGTGCGTCTGGTGACGTGGCTGGTGCTGGCCAGCGGGATCGCGTTGATCGGGCGTTACTTGAGCACTTGAACATTCAAACTGTGGCGGGGAGCTTTGTGTGGGAGCGAGCCTGCTCGCGATGATCTGTCAGCTACATGGGTGTCGACTGACACTCCATCGCGAGCAGGCTCGCTCCCACAGAAAAGCCCCGCGTAGGTTGTTTAGTCGTTGTACTGGCTCAACAACCGCTCCAGCCGCGCACTCAGGCGGCGTTTGATTTCGGTCTCGATGTGCGGGGCGAAATCGTCGATAACGTCTTGCATGATCAACTGCGCGGCGGCGCGCAATTCGCTGTCCAGGTGCAGCAAGTCATCCGGGTTCTTGCTGGCGGCGGGCGCCGGCGGCGCCGTGGTGACGGGTTCAACGATGGGGGCTGGGGTGGTCGCTACGACGGGTGGCGAAGGTTCGCTCACGGTGTCGAACAACATCGGAATCTGTTCCTGATCGCCGTCCTCGACCGTGTCGGTCAGCAGGGGCGGTTGCAGGTTGTCATCGCCGAGCAATTGGCGGATCGACTCAAGGTCATCCAGCAAGTGCGCGGACTGTTGCAGCGGTTTTGGAGTGTCCATTGGAAGGCTCAGAGTCGCTGTAATCGGTGATCTTGCAGAGGATAGCCCTGTTCGCGGTAGAAACGGAAACTCTCCCGCGCGGCCGCTCTGATCGTCGGATCCTCCACGACCACTTCCGCCACCCGGGCGAACCTGTTGGCGAAGGCCGGGACTTTCAGGTCGAGATTGACCAGCAAATCCTGATGCTGACCGCAGTCATCGCCCAACCCCAGGACAATCAAACCCTCAGGCTCGCTGTCGGCAGGGCCGTGGGGCACGAAGCTTTCGCCCTTGAACGCCCACAGCCGCGCATCGAGATCGTCACGCTGGGCCGCGTCGCTGCAGTGCAGGTAGATGCGGTGGCCCATGCGCCAGGCTTTCTCGGTGAGCTTGCAGGCAAAGTCCAGGCGTGCCGAAGGATCGGCGCTGGGCAGGATATAGAAGTCGACTTTGGTCATTGCGGTTCCAGAGCGGCAAGCGGCGTCACCGGGAAGTGACGCCGCCTTTCAACGGTTTCAGGCTTTGGCGCGGTCCAGCAGGTATTGGGTCAGCAGTGGAACCGGACGGCCAGTGGCGCCCTTGTCCTTGCCGCCGCTGGTCCAGGCCGTGCCGGCGATGTCCAGGTGCGCCCAGTTCAGATTCTTGGTGAAGCGCGACAGGAAGCAGGCCGCGGTGATGGTGCCGGCTTTCGGGCCGCCAATGTTGGCGATGTCGGCGAACGGGCTGTCCAGCTGTTCCTGGTACTCATCGAACAGCGGCAGTTGCCAGGCGCGGTCGTCGGCGGTCTTGCCTGCGCTCAGCAGTTGGTCGATCAGTTCGTCGTTGTTGCCCAGCAGGCCCGAGGTGTGGGAACCCAGGGCAACCACGCAGGCGCCGGTCAGGGTCGCGATGTCGATGACCGCTTGCGGCTTGAAGCGCTCGGAGTAGGTCAGGGCGTCGCACAGCACCAGGCGGCCTTCGGCGTCGGTGTTGAGGATTTCCACGGTCTGGCCGCTCATGGTGGTGACGATATCGCCCGGGCGCGAAGCGTTGCCGCTCGGCATGTTCTCGGCGCAGGCCAGGATGCACACCAGGTTGATCGGCAGCTTCAGTTCGAGCACGGCACGCAGGGTGCCGAACACGCTGGCGGCGCCGCCCATGTCGTACTTCATTTCATCCATGCCGGCACCCGGCTTGAGGCTGATGCCGCCGGTGTCGAAGGTGATGCCTTTGCCGACCAGCGCGTACGGCTTCTCGGATTTCTTGCCGCCGTTGTACTGCATGACGATCAGGCGCGGAGGCTGGGCGCTGCCCTGACCGACGGCGTAGAACGAGCCCATGCCCAGGGCCTTGATCTTCTTCTCGTCGAGGACTTCGACCTTCAGGTCCTTGAATTCCTTGCCCAGGTCTTTGGCCTGCTCACCGAGGAAGGTCGGGTGGCAGATGTTCGGCGGCAGGTTGCCCAGGTTGCGGGTGAAGGCCATGCCGTTGGCGATGGCGGTGGCGTGGGTCACGGCGCGTTGCACTTCAGCCTGGGCGGCCTTGATGGTCAGCAGGGTGATTTTCTTCAGGGCGCGGGGTTCGGCTTTCTGGCTCTTGAACTGGTCGAAGCTGTACTCGCCGTCCACCAGGGTTTCGGCCAGCAGGCGGGTCTTGCCATAGCTGTCGCGGCCTTTGACCACGACTTCGTCGAGGGCCAGCACTGCATCGCTGCCGCCCAGGCCTTTGAGGGTATTGAGGATGCCGGCGATGATCTTGCGGAACGGGCGGTCACCTAGCTCGTCGTCCTTGCCCACGCCCACCAGCA
Organism: Pseudomonas sp. ACN8; assembly: GCF_002303925.1. GTDB lineage: Bacteria > Pseudomonadota > Gammaproteobacteria > Pseudomonadales > Pseudomonadaceae > Aquipseudomonas. The sequence goes on along the minus strand of NZ_MRCS01000055.1, from coordinate 15,365 downwards.
GCACGCGCTCGGCCTTGAGGTTCGGCAGGCTGTGCAGCAACAGGCTCTGGCCAACCTTGCCAGCCAGGTCGCCGCGCTTGAGCACTGCGCTGATCGCGCCGCCGCTCAGTTCGTCGAGTTGCCTGGCAACAGCGCCGAGCCTGCGGCCTTCGCCGACGGAGACCACGAGAGTGGCGGTCTTCAACGTTTCGGGGTTGACGCTTTTTACAACCAGTTCCATGTCCGGGTCCCTGAATTGATGGTTATCACGCATGCGCCCGACACTTTATGTGCGTCGATTGCTTATAGATAGAAAGGCGCCAGGATCGACCGGCGACAAAGGCCGCAGTTTGAACCTCGCTACCGGCGGCTGACAACCCTCGGTTGTACGATTGTAGGAGCGAGCCTGCTCGCGAAGAACCTGAGGCCGCCTCGGGGTTTCAGGCTTATCGCGTAATCGTTGACGACCATCGCGAGCGAGCTCGCTCCTACAAGCCCGGGATGCATTGCGCAGTGACAGGCGCACCCAATCACAGGATAATGCGCCATCTTTTTTCGGCGGCTCTGCCTTGCGGGCTGTCCGATACGTTTGCTTGTTTGGCCGCCTTAGCCTGACAACCCTGGAGTGTCTGGTTTGATCGTCTTCCGTTATCTATCCCGCGAAGTCCTGTTGACCTTGAGCGCCGTCAGTGCCGTGCTGCTGGTCATCATCATGAGCGGTCGCTTCATCAAATACCTCGCCCAGGCGGCTTCGGGCCTGCTCGATCCGGGCTCGTTGTTCCTGATCATGGGCTTTCGCCTGCCGGGGTTTCTCCAGCTGATCCTGCCGCTGGGGCTGTTTCTCGGGATCCTGTTGTCCTACGGGCGCCTGTACCTCGAAAGCGAAATGACCGTGCTCTCGGCCACCGGCATGAGCCAGCAGCGGCTGTTTTGCATGACGCTGTTCCCGGCCACCCTGGTTGCGCTCCTCGTGGCGTGGCTGAGCCTGAGCCTGGCGCCACAGGGGGCCAATCAGTTCCAGTTGCTGCTGAACAAGCAGGATGCCCTGACCGAGTTCGATACCCTGGAACCGGGGCGCTTCCAGGCTTTGCGCGACGGCACCCGGGTCACCTACACCGAGAGCATGTCCGATGACCGCGTCAATCTGGGCGGTGTGTTCATCTCGCAGAAAAACATCAGTTCAAACAACAAGGATCGCGGGATTTCCGTGCTGGTGGCGGAAAAGGGGCGCCAGGAAATTCGCCCCGACGGCAACCGCTATCTGATCCTCGATAACGGCTATCGCTATGACGGTAGTCCGGGGCAGGCCGACTACCGGGCGATCAAGTACGACGAGTACGGCGTATTGCTGCCAAAACCGGACGTCAGCGACGAAGTCACCGACCGTGATGCGATGCCGACCAGTGAGTTGATCGGCAGCGACGACATTCGCCTGCGCGCCGAGCTGCAATGGCGCATGTCTCTGCCGTTGCTGGTGTTCATCGTGACCTTGATGGCGGTGCCGCTGTCGCGGGTCAACCCGCGCCAGGGCCGATTCCTCAAATTACTGCCGGCGATTCTTCTTTATATGGCTTACCTGACCATTCTGATTGCCGCCCGCGGCGCCCTCGACAAGGGCAAGATCCCTGCGGTGTTTGGCTTGTGGTGGGTGCACGGGATTTTCCTGTCCATCGGCCTGGGCTTGCTCTATTGGGAACCCTTGCGCTTGAAGATGGCGAGTCGCCGCAGCGCGCTGGAGGTGGCCCGTGGTTAAGCTGGATCGCTACATTGGTAGCAGTGTGTTCATGGCGATCCTGGCGGTGCTCGGGATCATTCTTGGTCTGGCGACACTGTTTGCCTTCATCGACGAGATGAGTGAAGTCAGCGATACCTACACCCTGGTCGATGTGCTGAGTTATGTGGTGTTGACCGCTCCGCGGCGGATGTACGAAATGCTGCCGATGGCTGCGCTGATCGGCTGCCTGATCGGTCTGGGCAGCCTGGCCAGCAACAGTGAGCTGACCATCATGCGCGCCGCCGGTGTGTCGATCGGCCGGATCGTCTGGGCGGTCATGAAGCCGATGCTGGTATTGATGCTGGCCGGCTTGCTGATCGGCGAGTATGTCGCTCCGCCCGCTGAAACCGCAGCGCAGGCCAATCGCTCGCTGGCCCAGGGCAGCGGTGATGCACAAAGCGCCAGGCACGGCTTGTGGCACCGCCAGGGCGATGAGTTCATTCACGTCAACTCGGTACAACCCGGCGGCATCCTGTATGGCGTGACCCGTTATCGCTTCGACAATGAACGGCACATGCTGTCGGCGAGCTTCGCCAAGCGTGCCGACTTCGAAAACGATCATTGGCAGTTGTCGGATGTCACGACCACGCTCTTCCACGAGCGCAGCACCGAAGTGGTTTCGACCCCGGAAGAGCGCTGGGACGTTGCGTTGAGTCCACAGTTGCTGAGCACCGTGGTCATGGTGCCCGAGTCGCTGTCGATCAGCGGTCTGTGGAGTTACATCCACTATCTGGCGGACCAGGGGCTGAGCAATGGCCGCTACTGGCTGGCATTTTGGGTCAAGGTGTTGCAACCGCTGGTGACTGCCGCTCTGGTGTTGATGGCGATTTCCTTCATCTTTGGTCCGCTGCGTTCGGTGACCCTGGGTCAACGGGTGTTCACCGGCGTGCTGGTGGGCTTCTCCTTCCGCATCGTTCAGGATCTGCTGGGGCCTTCGAGCCAGGTGTTCGGCTTCCCGCCGTTGCTTTCGGTGCTGGTGCCGGCGGGTGTTTGTGCCGTTGCGGGGCTCTGGCTGTTGCGTCGAGCTGGCTGATGGCGGGCATTTTTCAACCGCTTTGACGTTAAAAACGCCCTTGTCGCAAGACCGGGGCGTTTTTTGTAGGCACCGTCTGACCTGCGAACGTGACGCTTGCGCCGTGGATCAGGTACAATTCCCGGCTATTTTTCGGCGGGCCATGCCTGCAGCCTTTTTGAGTGTTGATCCGTGAGTGATTTGAGTCATATCCGCAATTTCTCCATCATCGCCCACATTGACCATGGCAAGTCGACGCTGGCCGATCGCTTCATCCAGATGTGTGGCGGCCTCGCCGAGCGTGAAATGGAAGCCCAGGTCCTGGACTCCATGGACCTTGAGCGTGAACGCGGGATCACCATCAAGGCGCACAGCGTCACCCTGTATTACAAGGCTCGCGACGGTATCAACTACCAGCTGAACTTCATTGATACCCCCGGCCACGTTGACTTCACCTATGAGGTGAGCCGTTCGCTGGCTGCCTGTGAAGGCGCGCTGCTGGTGGTCGATGCCGGTCAAGGCGTCGAGGCGCAGTCGGTCGCCAACTGCTACACCGCGATCGAGCAGGGCCTGGAAGTGATGCCGGTGCTGAACAAGATCGACCTGCCACAGGCCGATCCGGACCGCGTCAAAGAAGAAATCGAAAAAATCATCGGCATCGATGCCACCGACGCGGTCGAGTGCTCGGCCAAGACCGGCCTGGGCGTCGACGCAGTGCTCGAGCGCCTGGTCGCCACCATTCCTGCACCGACCGGCAACTACGAAGATCCGCTGCAAGCGTTGATCATCGACTCCTGGTTCGACAACTACCTGGGCGTTGTTTCCCTGGTACGCGTGCGCCACGGTCGTGTGAAGAAGGGCGACAAGATCCTGGTCAAGTCCACCGGCAAGATCCACCTGGTGGACAGCGTCGGTGTATTCAACCCGAAGCACACCCCTACCGCTGACCTCAAGGCCGGTGAAGTGGGCTTCATCATCGCCAGCATCAAGGACATTCACGGTGCGCCAGTGGGCGACACCCTGACCTTGAGCTCGACGCCGGACGTTGATGTACTGCCAGGCTTCAAACGTATTCAGCCGCAGGTTTACGCCGGTCTGTTCCCGGTCAGCTCCGACGACTTCGAAGACTTCCGCGAAGCGCTGCAAAAGCTCACCCTGAACGACTCGTCGCTGCAATACACCCCGGAAAGCTCCGACGCCCTGGGCTTCGGTTTCCGTTGCGGGTTCCTCGGCATGCTGCACATGGAAATCATCCAGGAGCGCCTGGAGCGCGAGTACAACCTGGACCTGATCACCACGGCGCCGACGGTAATCTTCGAGCTGCTGCTCAAGACCGGCGAGACGATCTACGTCGATAACCCGTCGAAGCTCCCGGACCTGTCCTCGATCGAAGACATGCGTGAACCGATCGTGCGGGCCAATATTCTTGTGCCGCAAGAGCACCTGGGCAACGTCATTACCCTGTGCATCGAAAAACGTGGTGTGCAGGTTGACATGCTGTTCCTCGGCTCCCAGGTACAAGTGACCTACGACCTGCCGATGAACGAAGTGGTACTGGACTTCTTCGACCGTCTGAAGTCCACCAGTCGCGGCTATGCTTCGCTGGACTATCATTTCGATCGTTATCAATCGGCCAGTCTGGTGAAACTGGACGTGCTGATCAACGGTGACAAGGTCGACGCCCTGGCGCTGATCGTGCACCGCGACAACTCGCACTACAAAGGTCGCCAGTTGACCGAGAAGATGAAAGAACTGATTCCGCGGCAGATGTTCGACGTGGCAATCCAGGCCGCCATTGGCGGGCAGATTGTGGCGCGGACGACCGTCAAGGCGCTCAGAAAGAACGTATTGGCCAAATGCTACGGTGGTGACGTCAGCCGTAAGAAGAAGCTGCTGGAAAAGCAAAAGGCCGGTAAGAAACGCATGAAGCAGGTCGGCAACGTGGAAATTCCACAGGAAGCCTTCCTTGCAGTGCTCAGGTTGGATAGTTAGGTCCTATGTCGCTAAATTTCCCGCTGTTGCTGGTCATTGCCGTGTTCGTCTGCGGCCTGTTGGCGTTGCTCGATCTCTTGGTCCTGGCCCCGCGCCGGCGTGCCGCCATCGCCTCCTATCAGGGCAGCGTCAGCCAGCCTGACAGGGTCGTGGTCGAGAAGCTGAACAAAGAGCCGCTGCTGGTTGAATACGGCAAGTCGTTCTTCCCGGTGTTGTTCATCGTGCTGGTGCTGCGTTCGTTCCTGGTGGAACCGTTCCAGATTCCTTCCGGTTCGATGAAGCCAACCCTGGATGTCGGCGACTTCATCCTGGTGAGCAAGTTTTCCTACGGGATCCGCTTGCCGGTGATCGACAAAAAAGTCATCGATGTCGGTGACCCGCAGCGCGGCGATGTGATGGTGTTCCGCTACCCGAGCGACCCGAACGTCAACTACATCAAGCGTGTGGTTGGCTTGCCGGGCGACACGGTTCGCTACACCGCCGACAAGCGCTTGTTCGTCAACGGTCAATCGATTGCCGAGCAACTGGTCGGCTCCGAGCCGGGCACGCTGGGCAGCGCCGAGCTCTACAAGGAAAAACTCGGTGCGGCCGAGCACATGATCCGCAAGGAAATGAGCCGCTACCGGGCCATGCCGGACCATTCGTGGACCGTGCCGGCCGGGCACTACTTCATGATGGGCGACAACCGCGACAACTCGAACGACAGTCGCTACTGGGATGATCCGAACATTCCCAAGGATCTGCTGGGCATGGTTCCCGACAAGAATATCGTCGGCAAGGCCTTTGCGGTCTGGATGAGCTGGCCGGAACCCAAACTCAGCCACCTGCCGAATTTCTCGCGGGTTGGCCTGATCAAGTAATCAGACACGGCGCTGTTGAACACAGCGCCGAATGCATTTCTGGAGCCGGCACAATGGGCGCCAGAGGCATGAAAACAATGATATTCAGGACGTTATTTTTGAACACAGCTTTAATTGTCCCAAGCCTGCGCCAACTTACGGCGATGGCGGTGGAATCCAGCCACGAACTCAGCGTGGGTAAACCGTGAGCGTCTCCTTAAGCCGTCTAGAGCGTCAGCTCGGCTACACCTTCAAGGATCAGGAACTGATGGTCCTGGCCCTGACTCACCGCAGCTTTGCCGGGCGTAACAACGAACGCCTGGAATTCCTCGGTGACGCCATTCTCAACTTCGTCGCCGGCGAGGCGCTGTTCGAGCGTTTCCCGCTGGCTCGCGAAGGCCAGTTGTCGCGTTTGCGCGCGCGTCTGGTCAAAGGTGAGACCCTGGCCGTACTGGCCCGTGGTTTCGATCTGGGCGAATACTTGCGCCTGGGTTCCGGCGAGCTGAAAAGCGGCGGCTTCCGTCGCGAGTCGATTCTGGCCGATGCCCTCGAAGCGCTGATCGGTGCGATCTACCTCGATGCCGGCATGGAAATGGCCCGCGAGCGTGTGCTCGCCTGGCTGGCTGGCGAGTTCGAAGGCCTGACACTGGTCGACACCAACAAAGATCCAAAGACCCGCCTGCAGGAATTCCTGCAGTCCCGTGGTTGTGAGCTGCCGCGTTACGAAGTGGTGGATATCCAGGGTGAGCCGCATTGCCGGACGTTCTTCGTCGAATGCGAAATCATCTTACTGAATGAAAAAAGCCGAGGTCAGGGTGTGAGCCGTCGTATTGCCGAACAGGTAGCGGCCGCCGCAGCACTGATTGCCCTGGGTGTGGAGAATGGCAATGACTGATACAAACGCAACTCGCTGTGGCTATGTTGCCATCGTCGGCCGTCCGAACGTGGGCAAGTCCACGCTGCTGAACCACATCCTGGGTCAGAAGCTGGCGATCACCTCGCGCAAACCGCAAACCACCCGTCACAACATGCTCGGTATCAAGACCGAGGGCGATGTGCAGGCGATCTACGTCGACACCCCCGGTATGCACAAGGGTGGCGAGAAGGCCCTGAACCGCTACATGAACAAGACCGCTTCGGCGGCGTTGAAGGACGTCGACGTGGTGATCTTCGTGGTCGACCGCACCAAGTGGACCGAAGAGGACCAGATGGTTCTCGAGCGCGTCCAGTACGTGACCGGCCCGCTGATCGTGGCGTTGAACAAGACCGATCGCATCGAAGACAAAGCCGAGCTGATGCCGCACCTGAGCTGGTTGCAGGAGCAGTTGCCGAACGCGCAGATCATCCCGATTTCCGCACAGCACGGGCATAACCTCGATGCATTGGAGCGCGTGATCGCCGAGCACCTGCCGGAAAACGATCACTTCTTCCCGGAAGACCAGATCACCGACCGCAGCAGCCGTTTCCTCGCCGCCGAACTGGTGCGTGAGAAAATCATGCGCCAGATGGGCGCCGAGCTGCCGTACCAGATCACCGTTGAAATCGAAGAGTTCAAGCAGCAGGGCAAGACCCTGCACATCCATGCCCTGATCCTCGTCGAGCGCGATGGCCAGAAGAAAATCATCATTGGCGACAAGGGCGAGCGCATCAAGCGCATCGGCACCGAAGCGCGCAAGGACATGGAGCTGCTGTTCGACTCCAAGATCATGCTCAACCTGTGGGTCAAGGTTAAGGGTGGCTGGTCCGATGACGAGCGTGCGTTGCGTTCGTTGGGTTATGGCGACTTGTAATACCTGATCTGGATGTACGAGGATCCCCTGTGGGAGCGAGCCTGCTCGCGATAGCGGTCTGTCAGTCAACAACTCTGTTGAATGTTAGTCCCCCATCGCGAGCAGGCTCGCTCCCACAGTGGTTTTGGGGTTGTCAGTAATACCGTGCTCACTCATTGAGATCTGCGATTTCCATGTCCCAACCCATCGCCCAACCCGCCTATGTCCTGCATTCCCGCGCCTACCGTGAAAACAGTGCGCTGGTGGACTTCCTCACGCCGCAAGGTCGGCTGCGGGCGGTATTGCGCAGTGCGCGGGGCAAGGCCGGGACGCTGGCGCGGCCATTCGTGCCGCTGGAAGTCGAGTTCCGGGGCAAGGGCGAGCTGAAGAACGTCGGGCGCATGGAAAGTGCCGGGGTTTCCACCTGGCTCAACGGCGAGGCGCTGTTCAGTGGGCTTTATCTCAATGAGCTGCTGATTCGCCTGCTGCCCGCTGAAGATCCGCTCCCATCGGTGTTCGATCATTACGCCGCCACTTTGTTGGCCCTGGCCGAAGGTCGCCCACTGGAGCCCTTGCTGCGCTCCTTCGAGTGGCGCTTGCTCGATGACCTCGGCTACGGGTTTTCCCTGACTGCTGATGTTCATGATCAGCCCATCGCGCCGGACGGCCTCTACCGCCTGCAAGTGGATGCGGGGCTTGAACGGGTCTATCTGCTGCAGCCGGGCCTGTTCAATGGTGCCGAGCTGTTGGCCATGGCTGAAGCCGACTGGTCCGCCCCCGGCGCTCTGTCCGCCGCCAAGCGCTTGATGCGCCAGGCGTTGGCCGTTCACCTGGGCGGCCGTCCACTCGTCAGTCGCGAGCTGTTTCGCAAGCCCTGATCACACCGTATGCTGTGCACCGAACTTTCTCTTCTTCTGGAGCGCTTCCGTGACCACCAGCACCCGTATTCTTCTTGGCGTGAACATCGACCACGTTGCCACCCTGCGTCAGGCCCGGGGCACCCGTTACCCGGACCCGGTCAAGGCAGCACTGGACGCGGAAGAGGCGGGTGCCGACGGCATCACCGTGCACCTGCGCGAAGACCGTCGGCATATTCAGGAGCGCGACGTTCTGCTGCTCAAGGACGTGCTGCAAACCCGCATGAACTTCGAAATGGGCGTCACCGAAGAAATGATGCAGTTCGCCGAGCGCATCCGCCCGGCGCACATTTGCCTGGTGCCGGAAACCCGTCAGGAGCTGACCACCGAAGGCGGCCTGGACGTGGCGGGGCAGGAAGCGCGGATCAAGGCGGCGGTCGAACGTCTGGCGAAGATCGGCTCCGAAGTGTCGTTGTTCATCGATGCCGATGAGCGCCAGATCGAAGCCTCCCGCCGTGTCGGCGCCCCGGCCATCGAGTTGCACACCGGGCGTTATGCCGATGCCGAGACCCCGACCGAAGTCGCCGAAGAACTCAAGCGGGTGGCCGATGGCGTTGCGTTTGGTTTGGCCCAGGGCCTGATCGTCAATGCCGGCCATGGCCTGCACTATCACAACGTTGAAGCCGTGGCGGCGATCAAGGGCATCAACGAGCTGAACATCGGCCATGCGCTGGTGGCCCATGCGCTGTTCGTGGGCTTCAAATCCGCCGTGTCCGAAATGAAAGCCCTGATCTTGGCTGCTGCCAAGGCCTAAGCAACAACGCAAAACCAATGTGGGAGCTAGCCTGCTGGCGATAACGGAGTGTCAGTCAACAAAGATGTCGAATGATGAACCGCTATCGCCAGCAGGCTGGCTCCCACATTTGGTTAAAGGCGTCTGTCAGAGCGGGGCTGGCTCTTGGGCCGGTTTTGATTTGTCGATCCCCGGAACAAGCAGTTTGCCCTCGGCGACCTGATCGCCTTCAAGCTGCGGCTGCGTGACCCAGGTCAGGATGTCGTAGTAGCGACGGATGTTCGCCACGAAATGCACCGGTTCGCCGCCACGGGCGTAGCCGTAACGGGTTTTGCTGTACCACTTCTTTTCCGACAGGCGCGGCAGGATCTTCTTCACGTCCAGCCATTTGTCCGGGTTCAACCCTTCCTTGGCCGCCAGTTTGCGGGCGTCGTCGAGGTGGCCGCTGCCGACGTTGTAGGCTGCCAGGGCAAACCAGGTCCGGTCCGGTTCCTGAATCGAATCGTCGAGCTGGTCTTTCATGTAGGCCAGGTACTTGGCGCCGCCCATGATGCTCTGCCGGGGGTCCAGGCGGTTGGACACGCCCATGGCCTGCGCGGTGTTCTGGGTCAGCATCATCAGGCCGCGCACGCCGGTCTTGGACGTGACCGCCGGTTGCCACAACGATTCCTGGTACCCGATGGCCGCCAGCAGGCGCCAGTCGACTTTCTCCTTCTTGGCGTAGGCCTTGAAGTGCTGTTCGTACTTGGGCAGGCGTTGCTGCAAGTGTTGGGCAAAGGTGGTGGCACCCATGTAGCCGAGGACGTCGACATGCCCGTAGTAGCGGTCCTTGAGACGTTGCAGCGTGCCGTTCTTCTTGACCTTGTCGAGGTAATCATTGATTTCGTTGAGCAGGCTGTTGTCGTCGCCCGGGGCGACGGCCCAGCTCTGGTTGCTGGCGTCACCGAGGTCGAAGGCGACCCGGATGTTGGTGAAGTACACCTGGTTCATCGCCACTTCGTTGGAGTCGACCAGTGTCAGGTCGATCTGGCCTTCGTCCACCATGCGCAGGAGATCGACGACCTCGACTGCGTCGGACTCTTCGTATTCGATGCCGGGAAATTTCTGTTTCAGCTGCGCCAGTTGTTCAGCATGGGTGCTGCCCTTGAGCACCATGATCTTCTTGCCCACCAGATCCTTCGCATCGGTCGGCCGGGACTGGCCGTTGCGGTAGATGATCTGCGGGGTGACTTCCAGGTAGGAATGGGAGAAGCGCACTTGCTTCTTGCGCTCTTCGCTGCTGACCAGGCCGGCCGCCGCCAGCACCGGGCCATTGGGCTTGCCGACCTGGTTGAACAGGTCATCGAGGTTGTCGGCGGTCTCGATCTTGAGCTCGACCCCCAGATCGTCGGCGAAGCGCTTCACCAGCTCGTATTCGAAGCCGGTTTCACCGTTGCGATCCTGAAAGTAGGTGGCGGGGCTGTTTCGGGTAACCACCCGCAGCACACCATCCTCCTTTACGCGCTCGAGCGTGTTGGGTTTATCAACACAGCCACCGAGCATCAGGAAGAGTCCGGTTGCGATCAGCCATTTGGCGTACCGCGGACGCAAAGCCGTTGGGAAAAACATCTGCGCAGTATACGCAAAGGACCACGGGCGCCATATCTCGACAGCGAGGGGGTTGTCTGCTAGAGATCCCAAAACCGACCGAAACCCCGCAGGAATGGGCTTTGTCTGCATTTTGTTACAGCAAAAATAAGCTGTCGCCACACGCCCCATTAACCTGACTTTCGAGGCAGAAACACAGATCGACACCCGAGTGCAACCGTGCGTAGCGTTTCGGGTGATGTCGCGGCCTGTTTAGGCTAGAATGCACGGCCTCAAAGCACACCCCTTCCCGAGGCTGTCCCGAAGATGTTGATCCTGCGCGGCGCTCCTGCCCTTTCTGCCTTTCGCCACAGCAAACTCCTTGAGCAACTGAGCCAGAAGGTTCCGGCTGTCAGTGGCCTGTATGCTGAATTCGCTCACTTCGCCGAAGTTACCGGCGTCCTGACCGGCGACGAACAGCAGGTGCTTGCGCGCCTTCTGAAGTACGGTCCAAGCGTTCCGGTACAGGAACCGACCGGTCGTCTGTTTCTGGTGCTGCCGCGTTTCGGCACCATCTCGCCATGGTCGAGCAAAGCCAGCGACATCGCCCGCAACTGTGGCCTGGCGAAAATCCAGCGCCTGGAGCGCGGTATTGCGTTCTACGTGGCCGGCCAGTTCAGCGACGCTGAAGCCCAGCTGATCGCCGACGGTCTGCACGACCGCATGACCCAGATCGTCCTGGGCAACCTCGAACAGGCCGCCGGCCTGTTCAGCCACGCCGAACCGAAACCCCTGACCGCGATCGACGTGTTGGGTGGCGGCCGCGCCGCGCTGGAAAAAGCCAACACCGAGCTGGGCCTGGCCCTGGCCGAAGACGAGATCGACTATCTGGTCAACGCCTTCGTCGGCCTTTCGCGCAACCCGCACGACATCGAACTGATGATGTTCGCCCAGGCGAACTCCGAGCACTGCCGTCACAAGATCTTCAACGCCAGTTGGGACATCGACGGCGAGAGCCAGGAAAAAAGCCTGTTCGGCATGATCAAGAACACCTACGTGATGCACAGCGAAGGCGTTCTGTCGGCTTATAAGGACAACGCTTCGGTGATCGTCGGCTCCGTGGCCGGGCGTTTCTTCCCGGACCCTGAGACCCGCCAGTACGGCGCGGTGCAGGAGCCGGTGCATATCCTGATGAAGGTCGAGACTCACAACCACCCGACCGCGATTGCCCCGTTCCCGGGCGCATCCACCGGTTCCGGTGGCGAGATCCGCGATGAAGGCGCCACCGGTCGCGGCGCCAAGCCGAAAGCCGGCCTGACCGGTTTCACCGTGTCGAACCTGCAGATCCCGGGCTTCGAACAGCCGTGGGAAGTGCCGTACGGCAAGCCCGAGCGCATCGTTACCGCGCTGGACATCATGATCGAAGGCCCGCTGGGCGGCGCTGCGTTCAACAACGAATTCGGCCGTCCGGCCCTGACCGGCTACTTCCGTACCTTCGAACAATCGATCACCACCCCGCACGGTGACGAAGTTCGTGGCTACCACAAGCCAATCATGCTGGCCGGTGGCATGGGCAACATCCGTGAAGAACACGTCAAGAAAGGCGAGATCCTGGTCGGCTCCAAGCTGATCGTGCTCGGCGGCCCGGCGATGCTGATCGGCCTGGGCGGCGGCGCGGCTTCCTCCATGGCCACCGGCACCAGCTCGGCGGACCTGGACTTCGCTTCGGTACAGCGCGAAAACCCTGAGATGGAACGTCGCTGCCAGGAAGTCATCGACCGTTGCTGGCAGTTGGGCGACAAGAACCCGATCAGCTTCATCCACGACGTGGGTGCGGGTGGTCTGTCCAACGCCTTCCCGGAACTGGTCAACGACGGCGACCGCGGTGGTCGTTTCGAACTGCGCAACATTCCAAACGACGAGCCGGGCATGGCCCCGCACGAGATCTGGTCCAACGAATCCCAGGAACGTTACGTTCTGGCGGTCGGTCCGGCTGACTTCGAGCGCTTCAAGGCGATCTGCGAACGCGAGCGTTGCCCGTTCGCCGTAGTCGGTGAAGCCACCGCCGAACCGCAGCTTACTGTCACGGATAGCCACTTCGGCAACAGCCCGGTGGACATGCCACTGGAAGTGCTGCTGGGCAAAGCCCCGCGCATGCACCGTTCGGTGGTTCGTGAAAACGAACTGGGCGACGATTTCGATCCGTCGACCCTCGACATCGCCAACTGCGTCGAGCGCGTCCTGCATCACCCGGCCGTGGCGAGCAAGAGCTTCCTGATCACCATCGGCGACCGCACCATCACCGGCCTCGTGGCCCGTGACCAGATGGTCGGCCCGTGGCAGGTTCCGGTGGCCGACGTTGCCGTCACCGCCACCAGCTTCGACGTCTACACCGGTGAAGCCATGGCCATGGGCGAGCGTACTCCGCTGGCACTGCTGGACGCTCCGGCGTCGGGCCGCATGGCCATTGGCGAAACCCTGACCAACATCGCGGCATCGCGCATCGGCAAGATCTCCGACATCAAACTGTCGGCGAACTGGATGTCCGCTGCCGGTCACCCGGGTGAAGATGCACGCCTGTACGACACCGTGAAAGCGGTCGGCATGGAACTGTGCCCTGAGCTGGGCATCACCATTCCCGTGGGCAAGGACTCGATGTCCATGGCCACGCGCTGGAACGACGAAGGCGTGGACAAGTCCGTGACTTCGCCAATGTCCCTGATCGTGACCGGTTTCGCGCCAGTGACTGACATCCGTCAGACCCTGACCCCGCAACTGCGCATGGACAAGGGCACCACCGACCTGATCCTGATCGATCTGGGCCATGGCCAGAACCGCATGGGCGCCTCGATCCTGGCACAGGTTCACGGCAAGCTCGGCAAGCAGGCGCCGGACGTCGATGACGCCGAAGACCTCAAAGCCTTCTTCGCGGTGATCCAGGGCCTCAACGCCGACGACCACCTGCTGGCTTACCACGACCGTTCCGACGGTGGTCTGCTGACCAGCGTAGTGGAAATGGCCTTCGCCGGTCACTGTGGCCTGAGCCTGAACCTCGACGGTCTGGCGGAAACCTCCGCCGACATCGCTGCCATCCTGTTCAACGAAGAACTGGGTGCCGTGATCCAGGTTCGCCAGGATGCTACCCCGGACATCCTCGCGCAGTTCAGCGCTGCCGGTTTGGGCGACTGCGTGTCGGTGATCGGTCAGCCGATGAACAACGGCGAGATCAGCATCACCTTCAACGGCGACACCGTGTTCGAAGGCCAGCGTCGTCTGCTGCAACGCCAGTGGGCCGAGACCAGCTATCAGATCCAGCGTCTGCGTGACAACGCCGACTGCGCCGAACAGGAATTCGACGTACTGCTGGAAGAAGACAACCCGGGTCTGAGCGTCAAGCTGAGCTATGACATCAACCAGGACATCGCCGCGCCTTACATCAAGAAAGGCATTCGCCCACAGGTTGCCGTACTGCGTGAGCAGGGCGTCAACGGTCAGGTGGAAATGGCGGCTGCGTTCGACCGCGCCGGTTTCAACGCGATCGACGTGCACATGAGCGACATTCTGGCCGGCCGTGTCGACCTGAACGAGTTCAAGGGCATGGTCGCTTGCGGTGGTTTCTCTTACGGCGACGTACTGGGTGCCGGTGAAGGCTGGGCGAAATCCGCACTGTTCAACAGCCGTGCCCGCGATGCGTTCCAGGGCTTCTTCGAACGCAACGACAGCTTCACCCTCGGCGTGTGCAATGGTTGCCAGATGATGTCCAACCTGCATGAGCTGATCCCGGGCAGCGAGTTCTGGCCGCACTTCGTGCGCAACCGTTCCGAGCAGTTCGAAGCCCGCGTTGCCATGGTGCAGATCCAGGAATCGAACTCGATCTTCCTGCAAGGCATGGCCGGTTCGCGCATGCCGATCGCCATCGCCCACGGCGAAGGCCACGCCGAGTTCGCCAGCGAAGAAGCACTGCTGGAAGCCGATCTGTCCGGTTGCGTGGCGATGCGTTTCGTCGACAACCACGGCAAAGTCACCGAAAGCTACCCGGCCAACCCGAACGGCTCGCCGCGCGGGATCACCGGTTTGACCAGCCGCGACGGTCGCGTGACCATCATGATGCCGCACCCGGAACGTGTGTTCCGCGCCGTGCAGAACTCGTGGCGCTCCGATGACTGGAACGAAGATGCACCGCTGATGCGTATGTTCCGTAATGCTCGGGTCTGGGTAAACTAAAAGCGGGTGAACTAAGCGCCGTGTACAAGCTCAGCTTTTTCGTTCCAACCAGTCACGTCGAAGACGTGAAGAGTGCCGTATTCGCCGCCGGTGGCGGGCGGATCGGTGCTTACGACCACTGTGCGTGGCAGGTGTCGGGCCTGGGCCAGTTTCGCCCACTGGATGGCAGTCAGCCGTTCATTGGCGAGGCAGGGCAGGTCGAACAGGTCGAGGAATGGAAGGTTGAGCTGGTGGTGGCCGATGAGTTGATTCGCTCGGTGGTGGCGGCTCTGAAACAGAGCCATCCCTACGAGACACCGGCTTATGAAGTGTGGCGGTTGGAGGATTTCTGATCTTCCTGGCTGCTGAAATGAGAAACCCGCTGAAAGTGATTTCAGCGGGTTTTTTGTTGCTCAGGATTCAGTGGTGTCAGTGAGGGCCTCATCGCGAGCAAGCTCGCTTGTATGGTAGGACTTGAAGGGAGGAGGAGGGACAAGGCTCGATTCTGACTGTTAGCGCAGTACAGACCGTGGGAGATTTCGCCCCTCCTCCTTTCACCCAAGCGCCGATAAAGAATGCAT
>NZ_MRCS01000054.1 GCF_002303925.1 Pseudomonas sp. ACN8 | reverse complement strand
GCTGCGAAATTGCACTCTACTTGATCACCCGCTTGCATTCGACCTGACCAGTCATTTGCATTCGTTCTGACCACCGATTGCATCGGATTTGACCAGCACGCTTTGTAACCATGATCGGCAGAGAACGGCCACAAGCAGCCGTTCAAGACGCCTAAAAATCCAGAGGTCATTCAGTATTGTGCTGAGCCACGTGAAGTTTTAACCGCCCCCACAACGCTTACGGGTAGGCCGGGACTATCTTTGCCTGCTCAATCAGCCAATCGATGAGCAAAGCTATCTCAGGGATATCGCGACTTTCCTCGTTGCAGATGCAGAAATAATCCATCCCTGTCGGCACCTTCAGTGCAAAGGGCTGCACTAGGCGTCCCTCATCCAGGTCGCGTGACGAGTTGATCTCATCGCTGAGTGCAACACCATAGCCATCACGAGCGGCCTGCAGGGCAATGCCGAGGTCTTCCAGATGGACATCGGCATCGCCCGGATAGGGCAGGCGTGCCTCAAGCAACCAGCGCCGCCATTGAGTGCCGTCATCCTCATGCAAAAGACGATGGTGAATCAGGTCAGAGGGTTGTTTGAGCGCGTGGGGGCCGCGCAGCAATTGCGGGCAGCAAACCGGAAACATGTGCAGGTTCTGCAATGGTCGCCACCAGAAACCTTCCCAGATCGGGGCGTCATAGAGCACGGCAACATCAGCCCTGCGCCAGTCCACCTCGCTGATGTCGTCGGCAGTAATGACGCGCAGATGAATGTGCGGATGTTCTGCACGAAAGGTGAACAACTTCGGCATCAGCCAGGCCGCGCCAAAAACCGGCTCTGTCGAAATGGTCAGGACTTTCGCCGCCGGCTCCTGGAAGTCCGCCTCGCAGATCTGTCGCACCCCTTCAGTGATTTCGCCGATGCCTCGCGCTACCGAACGTTGTAGTGCCAAACCACGCTCCGTCAGCACCAGGTGGCGCCCCTGCTTATAGAACAGTTTGATGCCAAGTGAACCTTGCAAGGCTCTGATTTGCTGGCTGACGGCGCCCGCAGTCACATGCAGTTCAGCGGCGGCAGCGCCGACATGGCCCAGCCTTGCAACACATTCAAATACGCGAAACGCATGGAGCGGAGGCAAGGGCATGTGGGGTCTACCATTTAGTTTTTCTGCCTGTTTTGTTGGCAATTTATATAGGTTGATTGCGCCTTCAGCAACCGCAAAGATCCAGCGGAGGGAGGCCAAAGACAACAATTCAATAGGTGGCCCTACGACGCACAGGCAACAACAGGCGTGGCAAGGAAGCTATGAGGCGGGTGGACTCGGTGCTTTGGTGCACTGTCAGCGCGAGAGTCGGTTCCTTGCACTACTGCCTGTTTCGCTCGTGTGCCTTGGTAAATGAAATATCTGGCTGGATAACCTGGGGAACTCGTTACATGGATAAAGAACAAGACATTCAGTTGGCAACAGAGCCATTGATAGCAGATCAAGCCGCAATGGAGGGGCCTACGAACCCGGGAAGGCGCCGGTTCAATATGGGCGCGTTGGTGGCTATTACTGCAACTGCCATCGGTACATCAGGGCTTGGACGCTTGGCCCGAGCGGCGGAGCCCAACCCAGCCTCCGATGGCTATCGGGTGCCGGCAGAGTGGGAGCCACACCAGAGCGTGTTGATGGCGTATCCCTATGACAAGAGCTACAAGGACCAGCTGAAACCCATGCAGGATTCTGTCATCAACGTAGCGAATGCCATTGCGCAGTTCGAGCCGGTCTTGATGATGGCGATGACCGGCAATACCGAGGTTGTACGCAAGCGCTGCGGCCCTAACGTTACTGTCATCGAGTATCCATACAACGATTGCTGGACCCGTGATACCGCGCCAGTATTCGCGCTGAGCCCATCAGGGCACGACATGCTGGGACGCGATTTCATTTTCAACGGCTGGGGCAACAGGTGGTCGGCCACCCTGGATGATCAATTGCCCGTTGGTGTGTGCGCCACCCTTAACGTGTCTAAATCACCAATCAATATGGTGTTTGAAGGTGGCGCGGTGATTACCGATGGGCAGGGCACGCTCATTACCACCGAACAGTGCCTGCTCAATCCCAATCGCAACCCGAGCATGACCAAGGCACAGATCGAGACCACGCTACTGCGTGCCTATAACGCGACCAAGATGATCTGGCTGCCGTATGGGGTGTACGGCGACGATGGCGCTGCCGCTACCGATGGGCATGTCGACCTGGTTGCTGCCTACATCGAGCCAGCTCATCTGTTATTGAATTACCCGTCGGACCCAAGCAACCCCAACGTGCCCAGGATGGCGGCAAACCTGACAGTGCTGCAACAAAGCACCGATGCAAGGGGCCGCCCCTTCAAGATTACCAAGATGCCCGTTCAGCCAACATTCAAAGTGTCAGGCCTGACGGTGGAGAACTTCAGCTACATCAACTTCTACAAATCCAACGTCGGCATCGTGGTTCCTACTTCAAACACTCCTGCAGATGAGATTGCCTTGAATCTCTTCCGGGAGATTTTTCCGGGACGGCCAGTCGTGGGTGTCGATGGCACCATCCTTGCCAACAATGGCGGTGGTGTGCATTGCATCACCCAACACATTCCTAGTGTCGGTTAGCGCTGAAAAGAATTGCCGCCTATGAGACGCAAGCAATAGCCAGACTGCTTTCCCTCGCAGGGTTGGGCCAGTTCGGCTGATCCAGCCCTGCGCGGGGAATCACCGCCTAACTCCAAAAGATGACGTGCCCGCGTTTGTGCATGCCGCTGCCTGGTGCATCCCATCAGCGCCTGCACGAAGCGTAGGAGACATCGGCGTCAGACCATATCGTTTAGTTTTTTTGCTTGAGTTACTTGTAGTTTATATAGGTTGATTGTGATTAAAGCAGCCGTAACAATTCATTTGGAGCTAGGCCAAAGACAATAATTCAAAAGGTGGTCCTATGAAGTACAAGCAGCAACAGCCGTGGCAAAAAATCGATATGGGAGCGGACTCGGTGTCCTGGCGCACCGCCCGCGTTGGAGTCGGCAGCCTGCGTGCCGTCCTGCTGAAAGCTCTGACGATGCTTGCTGGCCCGGCGCTGGCAGCCGAACGAGTGGGCACCATCTCCCAAAACTGTGAGAAATGGATCAAGCATCAACTCCCCCGCTCGCTCCTCGCTACGATCTGCAGCCTGGGCCTGCTGACCGCTAACGCGAATGCGGAGGAGCGCACCCTGCGTGTCTACAACTGGTTCGACTACGTCGCCCCGCAGACCCTGGACAACTTCAAGAAGGAGAACGGCGCAAAACTGGTCTACGACATCTTCGACAGCAACGAAACCCTGGAGGCCAAACTGCTCACCGGCAACTCCGGCTATGACGTGGTGGTGCCGTCCGACAGTTTCCTCGCCAAGCAGATTCAGGCCGACGCTTTCCAGCCACTTGACCGCAGCAAGCTACCCAACTGGAAGCATCTGGACCCGCAACTGATGAAGCTGATCGAAGCCAACGATCCGGGTAACCGTTTCGCCGTGCCTTATTTGTACGGAACCGTACTGATCGGTTTCAACCCGGCCAAGGTCAAGGCTGCGCTCGGCGAAAACGCGCCGGTGGACAGCTGGGATCTGATCTTCAAGGAAGAGAACATTGCCAAGCTCAAGCAGTGCGGCGTGGCCCTTCTCGATTCGCCGACGGATATGATCCCCATCGCCCTCCACTACCTGGGCCTGCCGCCCAACAGCACTCAGGCCAAGGACTACGCGAAGGCCGAAGAACTGCTGAAAAAGATCCGCCCCAACGTCGCCTACTTCCACTCCTCAAAATACATGACCGATATCGCCAATGGTGACATCTGCGTGGCCGTGGGTTACTCCGGCAGTTTCTCCCAGGCGGCCAATCGCGCCAAGGAGGCCGGTAACGGCGTGGTGGTGGACATGCGCTTGCCCAAGGAAGGCGCACCGGTCTGGTTCGACGTGCTGGCCATCCCCAAGGATGCGAAGAACCCGGATGATGCCCATGCCTTGATCAACTACCTGCTGCAACCGCAGGTGATTGCTCCGATCAGCGACTTCGTCGGTTATCCCAACCCGAACAAGGACGCCACTGCCCTGGTCAGCCCGGAAATCCGCAACAACCCCAATCTCTACCCCGCCGCCGACATCCAGACTTCTCTATTCGCGCTGGTGCCTCTGCCGTCCAGTGCAGAACGCGCTCGCACCCGTGCATGGACCAAGCTCAAGTCGGGAACCTGACAGTAAATTGCGCTGCGCCAGTGAAACTCAACGGAACCAGGCACATGGCCGATGCGGTTTCGCTAGCACGCGGCGCCAATCTAGTCACCTTGCAGACCCAGTAGCCAGTGGTAACAACATGATTGAAGTAACTGAGGTTTCTATTGCCGAGCTGCGCGCAGCCCTCGATGCTGGCCGAACCACGGCAGTTGAGCTGGTCCAGGCCTATCTCTCACGGATCGATGCCTACGACGGCCCCGACACGCCCACCGCCCTCAACGCAGTGGTGGTGCGCAACCCGAATGCGCTTGAAGAAGCGCAGGCCTCCGACGCCCGTCGTGCCCGTGGTGAGACCCTCGGCCCGCTCGATGGTATTCCCTATACAGCCAAGGACAGCTATCTGATCAAAGGCCTGAGCGCGGCGTCCGGCAGCCCGGCCTTCAAGGACCTGGTTGCCTATCGCGATGCGTTCACCATCGAGCGCTTGCGCGGCGCCGGTGCGATCTGCCTGGGCAAGACCAATATGCCGCCCATGGCCAATGGCGGCATGCAGCGCGGCGTGTATGGCCGTGCCGAGAGCCCGTACAACGCGGACTACCTCACTGCACCTTTCGCCTCGGGTTCCTCCAATGGCGCAGGCACGGCCACCGCTGCCAGTTTCGCCGCCTTCGGCCTTGCTGAGGAAACCTGGTCGAGCGGTCGCGGGCCGGCCTCAAACAATGGTCTGTGCGCCTATACACCGTCGCGCGGGGTGATCTCGGTGCGCGGCAACTGGCCACTGACGCCAACCATGGATGTGGTCGTGCCCTATGCCAGGACCATGGCCGACCTGCTCGAAGTGCTCGACGTGGTGGTGGCCGAAGACGCCGACAAACGTGGCGACCTATGGCGCTTGCAGCCTTGGGTGCCGATCCCCAGCGTCGCCTCGGTGCGTCCCGCTTCCTACCTGGAATTGGCTGCCAGGCCCGCCGCACTCGCCGGCAAGCGCTTGGGCGTACCGCGCATGTACATCAACGCCGACCCCGACGCGGGCACCAGCGAAGCGCCGGGTATCGGGTGGGCGACAGGCCA
This sequence comes from Pseudomonas sp. ACN8, assembly GCF_002303925.1. Classification (GTDB taxonomy): domain Bacteria; phylum Pseudomonadota; class Gammaproteobacteria; order Pseudomonadales; family Pseudomonadaceae; genus Aquipseudomonas. The sequence continues at coordinate 37,967 of NZ_MRCS01000054.1, read as the reverse complement.
GCGGATCAACACTCGCCCCTCGGTGATTGCCCTCTGGGAAAACGCGCGAAAGACTCTGGAAGCGGCCGGTGCCGAAGTGGTCGAGACGGACTTCCCACTGGTCTCCAATTGCGAGGGCGATCGTCCTGGCGCGCCGACCGTGTTCAATCGCGGCATCGTCTCCAAAGAATTTTTACAGCATGAACTGTGGGACCTGACCGTCTGGGCGTTCGATGATTTCCTGCAGGCCAATGACGATCCCGGACTGAACCGTCTGGCTGACGTCGACGGCCCGCAGATTTTCCCGCACGACCCAGGCGCACTGCCTGACCGCGAAGATGGCCCGGCCATTGGCATGGACGAATACGTGCGCATGGCCGAGCGTGGCATCACCCCGTGGGATCAGATCACCACACTGCCCGATGGCCTGCGCGGGCTGGAACAGACCCGGCGTATCGATCTTGAGGAGTGGATGGATCGGCTGGGGCTCGACGCGGTGATCTTCCCGGCGGTCGCCGACGTAGGCCCGGCGAATGCCGATGTCGATCCGCAATCGGCGGATATCGCCTGGAGCAACGGCGTCTGGGTCGCCAACGGCAACCTCGCCATCCGCCACCTCGGCGTGCCAACGGTCACCGTGCCGATGGGCGTGATGCCGGACATCGGCATGCCCGTCGGTCTGACGTTTGCCGGGCGCGCCTACGACGACTCAGCACTGCTGCGCCTGGCGTCGGCGTTTGAGGCCACCGGATCGAAGCGCTTGATCCCGGTGCGAACCCCACCCTCGCCAGGCGGCTGAAAACCGTAATGGGTCTGGCGCGATAAAGCGCCAATCCTGCCTATTCACGGCAAGCCCGAGCAACAGAAACCAACCTTTGCCCCAGCGAGCACTGCGTGAGCGTACGCATGCCTGGGTCAGCTTCAGTAACCCGCATTGAGAATCCCATGCTAAATGACAATTCGATAATCGATCAGGCGATGACACGTGACAGCCTGTATGGCACCGAGGGTGAACCGACCTACGGTGGTATCACCAGCTTTATGCGGCGTCGCTACACCCGCGATTTACGTGGCGTGGATATCGCCATCAGCGGCATCCCATTCGATACCGCGACCAGCAATCGACCGGGCAGCCGCTTCGGACCGCGGGCCATCCGCGAGGCATCGGTCCAGTCTGCCTGGGCGCGTCACTGGCCGTGGGAATTTGACCCGTTCGATCTGCTGGCTTGTGTCGATTATGGCGATTGCTATTTCGATTACGGCGCCCCGGAGCAGACCCCGGCGGCGATCAGGGCCCATGCCGAGCGGATCCTGGCGGCAGGTACTGCGATGCTGACCCTGGGCGGCGATCACTTCATCAGCTATCCGCTGCTGCAAGCTCACGCGGCCAAGTATGGTCCGCTGTCCCTGATCCATTTCGATGCGCACCATGACCTGGAGTCCGACGGCGAGGACAAGCGCATCGACCACGGTTCGATGTTCTATCACGCCGTCCGCGAAGGGCTGGTTGATCCTGCACGATCCATCCAGATTGGCCAGCGCACGACCAATGACGACGTCATGGGCTTTCAGGTGCTGAATGCCAGTGAAGTGCATGATCGCTCTACCAAGGAACTGGCGGAGATTATCCGGGCGCGCGTTGGCGACCACCCAGTCTATCTCACCTTCGATATCGACTGCCTCGACCCGGCATTTGCCCCAGGCACGGGGACGCCGGTCTGCGGTGGACTATCGAGCCATCAGGCCTTGGCGATTCTGCGAGGTCTGCGCGGTATCAACCTGATCGGCATGGACGTGGTGGAGGTAGCACCGCCCTATGACCACGCGGAAATTACTGCGCTTGCCGGGGCCGCGTTGGCGATGGAGATGATCTGCCTGTATGCCGCGCGGCATAAGCTGTAAACCAGTGGTCTGGACAGGTACCAACAATTTCGACCAGTTGCTCTCATGACAGCAACTGGCCGTTTTCTGCCTCTCGCGATGGGCAGCCTTGGGTCGATTTCTGCCCATCGTGACAGGCAGAAAACGGCCAAAGTGGACGCTCGATTTTCAAAAAATGCAATATCAGCGATATGGCGTCGCTAATGGGTTGGGCTCCAGTTGACTGGGGAAAACATCAAATTTGGGTCGATACTACCTGTTACCTCCCTCCGCTTCTCGCTTGCCGCCGGTCACGTGAGCTTGAATTGGTTGTGTCAGCCTGTCGTTCGACTCGCCATCTGAAAATATCTGTCTCTTGGCTCAGACCTTCCTTAGCTCTGCCGTTAATCCGTTTCGTGGAATTTGTGATGTGGGCCGTCTAGGCTGAATTCAAAGTTTGGCAGGAGTGATCAGCATGCCACTAACGGATGACTCTCCACAGCGCGCGCGCAAAGAAACCCGCCTGTTCTTTTTTCTGATTGTCATTTTTTTTCCATTGCTGTCCGTGGCGATAGTGGGTGGTTACGGCTTCTTTGTCTGGTTTCTGCAAATGCTGCTCGGCCCTCCTGGTCCACCTAATTGATCGTTGTCCATCTTTAGCAAAAGACGGGGAGTACGGGTCATGGAAAAGACGCTGCATATTGCCAGTCTGGTGGTCCTTGCCCACCCTGAATTGTTCGAGGCGGTGAAAGCCAACTTGCGGTTGCTCGAAGGCGTTGAACTGCACCAGGAAAGTCCCGCCGGCAAGCTGGTTGTGGTGCTGGAGATGGAGGATGAAAGTGAGATTTCCCGGCGCATCAGTGAGATCAACGGCTTGCCGGGTGTGCTCAATGCCGCCCTCGTTTATCACGAGACTCTCGATGTGACGGGAGAAAGCACATGCCTATGACTCGACGCGAGTTTGTCAAAGCCCAGGCTGCCGGGATCGCCGCAGCGGCGGCGGGGCTCCCGGTGTTTACCTCTGCCAGCAACCTGATCACCGAAGAAGACCGGGTGGCCCTGGACTGGAATAAAGCGCCTTGCCGTTTTTGCGGAACCGGGTGCAGCGTCATGGTGGCGACCAAGGACAATCGGGTGGTCGCCACTCATGGTGATGTGAAAGCCGAGGTCAATCGCGGATTGAACTGCGTCAAAGGCTATTTCCTGTCGAAAATCATGTACGGCGTTGATCGCCTGACCCAGCCGCTGTTGCGCATGACCAACGGGCAATATGACAAGCAAGGCGAGTTTCAACCGGTGTCCTGGGATCAAGCGTTTGATGTGATGGAGTTGAAGTTCAAGGAGGCGATAAAAAACAAGGGCTCCGAGTCAATCGCCATGTTCGGATCAGGTCAGTGGACCGTCTGGGAAGGGTACGCGGCCAACAAGTTGATGAAGGCGGGTTTTCGCTCCAATAACATTGACCCCAATGCGCGTCATTGCATGGCCTCAGCGGTCATGGGCTTTATGCGTACCTTCGGTATGGATGAGCCGATGGGGTGTTATGACGATATTGAAGTCACCGATGCGTTCGTGCTGTGGGGCTCAAACATGGCGGAGATGCACCCGATACTTTGGAGCCGGGTGGCGGATCGCCGATTGAGTCAGCCCAACGTCAAGGTGGCCGTACTGTCGACCTTCGAGCATCGCAGTTTTGAGTTGGCTGACATCCCCATGGTGTTCAAGCCACAGACGGACCTGTTTATCCTCAATTACATAGCCAACCACATCATTGAAAGCGGTTCGGTCAACAAAGACTTTGTCAGCAAACACACCAGGTTTGCCAAAGGTACGGATGACATCGGCTACGGCCTGCGTCCTGATAATCCACTGGAGATGAAGGCCAGTAATGCGGCCAAGGCGAACACCTGGAGTGACATCGACTTTGAGCAATTCGCGGCGTTCGTAAAACCTTACACCCTTGAGCGCACCGCCAAGGAAACCGGCGTACCGACCGAGCAACTCAAGGCCTTGGCCGAGCTGTATGCCGACCCGAAGCGCAAGGTGGTCTCCTTCTGGACCATGGGCTTTAACCAGCACACTCGGGGCGTCTGGGCCAATAACCTGATTTACAACATCCACCTGCTGACCGGTAAAATCAGCGAGCCGGGCAACAGTCCTTTCTCCCTGACGGGGCAGCCTTCGGCTTGCGGCACGGCGCGGGAAGTGGGGACCTTCTCCCATCGCTTGCCCGCTGATCTGGTGGTCACCAATCCAAAGCATCGCGCCACGGCGGAGAAAATCTGGAAACTGCCGCCGGGCACCATCAACGAAAAAGTCGGGTTCCATGCCGTGCAGCAGAGCCGAATGCTCAAGGACGGCGTGCTCAATGTGTATTGGACGATGGCCAGCAACAACATGCAGGCCGGCCCCAATATCATGCAGGAAGTGTTGCCGGGTTGGCGCAATCCCGAGAACTTTGTGATTGTCTCGGATGTGTATCCCACCGTCTCGGCCCAGGCGGCCGATCTGATTCTGCCCACCGCGATGTGGGTCGAGAAAGAGGGCGCTTACGGCAACGCGGAACGACGTACGCAGTTCTGGCACCAATTGGTTTCGGCGCCGGGTGACGCCAAGTCCGATCTCTGGCAACTCGTGGAGTTTTCCAAACGCTTTAAAACGGACGAGGTCTGGTCCGAGGAAATATTGTCTGCCTCACCGCAGTACAAGGGCAAAACCCTGTACGAGGTGTTGTTCAAGAACGGTCAGGTCGATCAGTTCCCGCTTGATCAGATGGCGGCGGGCTATAAAAATGATGAGGCCCGGGATTTTGGTTTTTACCTGCAAAAAGGCTTGTTCGAAGAATATGCCCAATTCGGCCGTGGCCACGGTCATGACCTCGCCCCGTTCGATCTCTATCACACCGAACGAGGGTTGCGATGGCCCGTCGTCGATGGCAAGGAAACACGCTGGCGTTTCCGGGAAGGCTATGACCCCTACGTGGAGAAGGGCAGCGGTGTGCAGTTCTATGGCTATCCCGACAAGAAGGCGATTATCTTCGCGCTGCCCTACGAACCCCCTGCGGAAACCCCCGACGCGGAGTTTCCATTCTGGTTGAGCACCGGACGAGTGCTTGAGCACTGGCACACCGGGTCCATGACCCAGCGTGTCGAGGAACTTCATAAGGCTGTCCCCGACGCGTTGGTCTACATGCACCCGGCCGATGCCAAAGCCTTGAATGCCCGTCGAGGCAGCGAAGTGAAGCTGATCAGCCGACGCGGTGAGATGCGTGCGCGCATTGAAACCCGAGGGCGCAACAAGCCACCCCAAGGCCTGGTGTTCGTACCGTTCTTCGATGCCAACAAGCTGATCAACAAGGTCACTCTCGATGCGACGGACCCCATCTCCAAGCAGACTGATTATAAAAAATGTGCGATCAGGATTGAGTTGATCAAGACGGCATAAGGAGCGCTCAGATGAAGAGTCATTCGCTGTCTTTGCTTGCTGCTCTGTTGCTGTGGGTGCCACTGGCATTCGCGGCTCAGCCCGATTACCCGCTGGATGCTCCTGCGCCGGATGGCCGGCGACCCGGAGGGACCTTGACCCAGGAGTTTGCGGCACCGCTGATGGCTGATGACGAGAACAAGGACCTCAAGCGCGAGCGTAATTATCCTGACCAGCCGCCCACCATCCCCCACAGTATTCGGGGGTATCCGATCGACAAGAACAGCAACAAGTGCCTGTCCTGTCACAGCCGTGCCAATAGTGCCCGCACTCAGGCGCCGATGATCAGTATCACCCACTACATGGACCGTGATGGTCAGGCGCTGGCCGCTGTTTCGCCGCGTCGGTATTTCTGTACTCAGTGTCATGTGCCACAGAAAGACGTAAAGCCTCTGGTGGGCAACAACTTCAAGAACATTGACCAGGTGCTGCAAGACGAAATCAACGGCCAGCAGAAACCTTAAGGAGAGGCCATGAAATCCTTGCGTGCGCTGCTCAAAGACTATTGGGGCATTCTGCGTCGCCCCAGCGTGCATTACAGCCTGGGCTTTCTGACACTCGGCGGGTTCATCGCCGGGGTGATTTTCTGGGGTGGTTTCAACACTGCGCTGGAAGCCACCAATACCGAGAAGTTCTGCATTTCCTGTCATGAAATGCGCGACAACGTTTTTGTCGAACTACAGGAAACCATTCACTACACCAATCGCTCCGGCGTACGAGCCACCTGTCCGGACTGTCACGTCCCGCATGAGTGGACGCACAAGATTGCCCGCAAAATGCAGGCTTCCAAGGAGGTGTGGGGCAAGGTGTTCGGAACGATCGATACCCGGGAAAAATTTCTCGATATGCGCCGTGAACTGGCCGAGCACGAGTGGGGGCGGCTCAAGGCAAACGACTCCCGAGAATGCCGCAATTGCCATAACTTTGAATTCATGGACTTTACCCGTCAGGGCAAACGCGCCGCCAATATGCATTCCACATCACTGGCCAGCGGGCAGGCCACCTGTATTGACTGTCATAAGGGCATTGCCCACAAGCTGCCCGACATGAGCGGGGTCAAAGGCTGGTAGCCGACCCCGCCGAGTTTTCCCGGCGTATTGCCGTCAAGCGGCATAACCGCGCCGGTTTTTCGACTTTGACACAATTCTATCTCCCTCTCTGATAACCCCCCAAAACCAATGTTTCAAGGGGTTTAGCCTCTGTGCGCAAGTTGGTCTGCGGATTCCACGCGCACTTTGACGCCCATTCTACAAACACTTGGACAGCGATCTCTCATTGATCCGGTCCACGCTCAGGCAGGCAGCAACGCAGGTCGGCCTCTTTTATCGAAGCGAAGAAGTCGTCGTGGAGCGTTTAGCCTCATGCGACACGTCGAGTTCGGTGAGTTCTCAAGTGTTCCTAAACGCTTAATTGCATCGCACATGGCCACCCAATCCATTGCCATTCACAAGACATTTGCATTCGCGGTGACCGCCGTTTGCATACGGTTGACCAATGCACACACAAGAGTCGACAGGCAGAGAACGGCCGACCTCCGCCCTTCGCGAAGGGCAGCTATGGGTCCAGGCTGTGTGAAAACGCACTAAATACGTCGAAAACTGAAAGTTGCGAGGGTTGCCTGTGGAATCAGCGGGCGGAAGCGCGAATAACCTTAGTCAGTTACATAGACGTTCGTAATGCCGTTTGGGCCGCGTCAGCGGCCCAAACGGCTACTAACTGGCGAGCCAAACGGCTGGATTCACGCCCTGATCGCCTCAAGCAGTCCTGCGATGCCGAAGATGCTCATCATTCGTTTGAGGTTGTAGGCGAGCACATGAAGGCTCATCTCAGTGCTCACCCTCGGCAGGGTTTTGGTCAGGAAGTGGGTACTTCCCATCCAGGACTTGAGCGTTCCGAAAGGATGTTCAACGGTCTGTCGACGAACCCTCATCATCGCTGGATCATGTTCTAGCCGAACCTGCATCGCGTCGACTACAGCCTCATGTTCCCAGCGCTTCACACGGCGCTCCTTTCCCGTCGTACATTGCTTTTGCATTGAGCAGGACTGGCAGCCCGAGAAGTAGTAACAATGCAATAACATGCCGTCTTCCATCGACGAATGCCGCCTGGTTAGTAACTGCCCCGCAGGGCATCGATACTCGTCCGACGCAATAAGATAGATGAAGTCCTGCTTGCCGACTCTGCCTTCGGCTTTGCTGCCAGATGTGAGGGGTTTCGGTACGTAGGTAGTGATGCCGGCTTGCTCGCAAGCAAGGATTTCCAGACCTTTGTAATAGCCTCGGTCGGCCACCACCGTTAGCGATTCAGCCTCGATTTCTTCACGCGCCTGGTTCGCCATATTGCTCAGTTGCCCACGATCATTACCAACGTTGGTCACCTCATGGGCAATGATCAGATGGTGTTTGTCGTCGACAGCTGTTTGTACGTTGTAGCCAACCGTTCCGGTGCCTCGGCTGCTCGTGGCCATTGAGCGTGCATCTGGGTCTGTGAGGGAGATCTGCTGGTCTGGACTTTCGTGGAGCTGCACCTCGACTTCCTTGAGTTTCTGCATCTGCTTTTTCAGTGTTTCTATCTTTTCTTTAAGCCGCTCTGCTTTGGCCTCGGCCACTTCGGGCGTTGCCCGATCCGCCGAATCCATCGCCGCCAGATAGCGATCAATGCTCTGCTCGATCTGCTGCATGCGTGCCTTCACCTTGCCCTGAGTGAAGTTGCGGTCGCGATTATTGACGGCTTTGAATTTGCTGCCGTCGATGGCGATGATCGACTGAGAGAAGAGATTGAGGTTGCGGCAAAGAACTACGAACTGGCGGCATACGCTGCGAATGGCTTTGCCGTTGTCTTTGCGAAAGTCGGCAATGGTTTTGAAGTCCGGAGCCAAACGCCCCGCTAGCCACATCAACTCGACGTTGCGCTCGGCCTCACGCTCAAGCCGGCGGCTGGACTGAATTCGATTGAGATAGCCGTAGATATAGATCTTCAGCAACACCGCTGGGTGATAGGCCGGACGACCAGTTGCGGCAGGATCGACGCCTTCAAAACCAAGTGCGCCCAGGTCGAGTTCATCGACGAAAACATCGACCACGCGCACTGGATTTTCTTCGGCTACGTAATCGTCCAGACACTCCGGCAGCAAGGTGACTTGCGTCCGAGCCTCACCTTCAATAAATCGCTTCATGATCGCCCCCGCTACGATCTCAACGATCAGAAGATTAGACAATTGCAGGTGTTTTCACACAGCCTGGGTCGGACAGCGACGGTCTAGCGTCGACCGTCACTATGGATGATCAGACCTCCGTCTGCTCCAACATTTCCAAGGCATCATCGACCTCGATTCCCAGGTATCTGACAGTGCTTTCAAGCTTCGTATGACCAAGCAGGAGTTGGACGGCTCTCAGGTTCTTCGTCCTGCGATAGATCAACGAGGCCTTGCTTCTCCGTAGCGTCTGGGTACCGTAAATGGTTGGATCAAGGCCAATGGCTGTCACCCAAGCTTTGACTATTCGAGTGTATTGCCTGGTGGAAAGATGGTCTGAGGCGTGCAACCGACTCGGGAACAAGAAGTCCTCGCTGCGGAGACGCGCCTGGCGCATCCAAGCCTCCAGAACCGTTCGGGTTTGCTCAGTGATTTCAAATTGCACTGGGTGCTGAGTTTTTTGCTGCATCACGATGGCCCGTGACGACACATGCTCCCCATGGGCGATGTCTCGGACTCGCAACTTGGTTAAGTCACAGACACACAGCTTGCTATCGATGGCCAAGTTGAAGAGCGCCAAATGACGCGTCTTCTCAGCAACCTGAAGTCTTACGCACATAGCCCAGATATCTCTTACTCGAAGCGGAGCTTTCTGCCCGACAAGCTTCCCCTTGTTCCAAGTCTGATGGCGGTATGTAGCAATAGTGTTCATGGCTCGTCCTCCACGTTGAGGGAGGGCAAGGGTGGATCAGTCACAATGGGGGGGGTCGCTACCCGACCCAAAGCTGACTGTTGCGATAGACAGAAATCGACCAAACAAGCCGCTGTAGCCAGAGCAATAGTTAAAATACGCGGAGCAAGGGCAAAAAGGTGAATGCCAGAATAGTTTAAATTCTAGGTATTTTAGATATATTTTTGCCACTTACGCGTCGCAGCTAGCATAAAAATCTAGAAATATAACCTTATGCGCTTTTATGCAAAAATCCATAACTTCCCTGCATGCATCTCTCGGCGACGAAAAACCAAGCGTGCAGTAGGCCCGCAAAAAAGGGTGGATAAAACCGTCTCTCAATATCCTAGGCCTTTGGGGCGTTTTCTACCGGTCAGAATACAAGGCGCGTCGGGCAACTCTGAACGGCGACGGTTCATGGCCGCACGCGCGAATGCTCTCCCTCGCTTAAACTTTGTCCAAAATTACCAGCAGTAAGGAAAAGAAATGTTTCCTTTAAGTGCTTAAAATAGCCATAAAGACAATATTCCTTCACTTACGGCTATTGGCGGATTGCTGCCTGCCGTAAAGGGCTGTAAACGACTCAAGGTTGACGGTGGTGACAGGCAAAAATCGGCTAGCCATTCCGCGAAACAATACGATCGAAATCCCCCCAGGATCAGTCACGACACTGTGCCTTTCCTCTTCCCGACTGAACGAACGCTTTGGCAGTCGGAGCGCTCAACGAATCCAATCGCCGAAAGGAGCATCAGCGTCAATGTAACGCGCTGCCGACTGCACATCGCGCCAGCCGACATACTCCATCAACGCCTTGCTGCTCCATTGGTTGCGACTAGCCCACGTAGCAAAGCCGCGGCGCAGTGAATGCGCGGTGTAACCCTCGCCAGCCACACCGCTGCGCATAAACGCCAGCCGCAAAATACGCGAGAGGCTATTCGGATTGACTCGCCCCTCCGCTAGATGGCCCCAGCGATCAATGGCGCGAAATACCGGCCCTTGGTTGATGCCGCTGACCGCCAGCCAGTACTGGTAGGCATCCACTGGGCAGAGACGCTTCAGGGCCGGGACCACCAAGGTACGGCCGCGGTGGTCGCGATCGGTCTTGCTGCTGGCGAGAAAGATTTCCAACTCTTGTCCTTCGCGCAGCTGAATGTGCTCGACCCGCAGTCGACACAATTCGTCCCCCCGCAGCGCACGCCAGAAACCCATCAGGATCAACGCTTGGTCCCGCGCGGCACGCAGCCGCAGCGCCATCTGATCGGCAGTCAATTGCCCGGCCAGACCCTCGATGCATGCTTCCAGCCGCTGTAACTGCAGCACTTCGGCCTGCTTGATGGATTGCGGATGCAGCGCCTGAATGCCGCGCAGGACATCGCGTACCCGCGACGCCTTGGTCGGGTCATTGAAGCCGTGCTGCTGGTGCCATTGGGCTAAGGCCGCCAGGTGCGTGCGCAGGGTGTTGCTGGACAGCTTTGCACCATAGGCGGCCAGGTAACGCACGACGTTTTCACTGGAGGCCGGCAGCACCCCGCCCCACTCCGCTTCAAAGTGTTCAACGGCTTGCGCATAGCGGCGCTGGGTGCTGTCGCGTCTAGCTGCTTGCAGGTATCGCTCGGCTGAATCGCTCATCCCACCTCCCGCATACCGCCTTTCCGGAGCTCTGCATCGAGAAAGGCTTATCACGTTCAAGAATCTTGGTTTCTCATACCTGTTGAATCACCCATTTCAAAGGTGAACTGAGCACGTTGTACAGCTGTAATAACGTAGGCCGTAGCGCGGTACGAAATCGTCGCCACGCAGTCATTTTGACTCTCCTGCATGACGCCGCCAGTCACCGAACGGCGCGTCGGCCTCCACGTAGCGCAGCGCGCTGTGCACGTCGCGCCAGCCGACGTACTCCATCAAGGCCTTGGTGCTCCATTGGTTACGCGTGGCCCAGGTAGCAAAACCGCGGCGCAAGGAATGCCCGCTGTAGCGCTCCCCCGCGACCCCGCCGCGGGTCAAAGCCCGGCGCACCACCCGCGCCACGCTGTACGGGTGCAGGGCCTCGGTGGACAGGTGGCCCCAGCGATCGATGCCACAAAACACCGGCCCCTGCTGCAATTGACTGAGGCTCAGCCACTCCTCATACGCCTGAACCGGACACAGCCGTTTTAACGCCGGCACACTGACGCTGCGGCCCTGATGCTCACGGTCGGACTTGCTGCTGGCTAGGAACAGACTCAGCCCTTCGCCCGGCACGAGCTGATTGGCTTCAATGCGCAGGCGGCACAGGTCATCACTGCGAAACGCACGCCAAAAACCCAGGAGCAGCAAGGCCTGATCGCGACCGGCGCGCAGGCGCACGGCCAGGTCCGGCGATGCTGCCTCGACTTGTAATGCAGCCACGCACTGCTCCAGTTCGCGCAGTTGCAACGGTTCGGCTTGCCGGACCTGCCGCGGGTGCAGCGCCTGAATGCCGCGCAACACGTCGCGCACTTGCGGGGCTTTGGTCGGGTCGACAAAACCATGCTTCAGATGCCAACGCGCCAAGGCCGCCAGATGACCGCGCAAGGTGCTGATCGACAGGGCGTCAGCGTGCTCAGCCAGGTAACGCACGATGCTGCCACTCGACGCGGGGAGAAACCCACCCCAGCCCACCTCAAAATGCGCCACGGCCTGCTGGTAGCGGCGCGTGGTGCTTTCCCGCCGCGCCGCCTGCAGGTACCGCTCCGCGGCAGTGGTCATCCCCTACCCTCCTCGCCCGGCGGGCTTGTCGTCCTGATCAGAAACCAGGCAAGTCAAATGGCATGCGTCATACTGCTTAAGATCCGGAAATCCTACAGGAGCTCCTGACATGGCCCGTGGCGGTATCAACAAAGCCTTGGTGCACGCGGCGCGTGACGCCTTGTTAGGGCGTGGGCTGCATCCGAGCATCGACCTGGTCCGCGTTGAGCTGGGCAACACCGGTTCAAAGAGTACGATCCAGCGCTACTTGAAAGAACTTAACGGTAGTCTGGCCGCCAATCCTGCGCCGCCGCCCACCCTCAATGAAAAATTGACCACCTTGGTGAGTAGTCTAGCCGAGCAACTAAAGCAGGAGGCGCGGGACGCCGTAGCCGACGAGCAAGAGCAGCTTGAGCGGCAACAGGCCAGCTATGCGCAGGCGCACGCGCAGCTAGGCGAGCGGTTGGAGCAGTCGCAAACCACCATCACCCATCTCACCGGCGAGCTAGAACAGCAGCGGCAGTGCGAACGTATGCTGCGCGAACAGTTACAAGACAGCGAGGGGGAACGCCAGCAATTGCGACAGCTAGTGGCCGGCCAGCAACAGATCCTCGAAGAACGGGCCCAGCAACTGCAATCACTGGAGGACAAACATCAGCATGCTCGGGAGGGGCTCGAACACTATCGGCAAGAGCAACTGGCTCAGCGCGGGCAGGAACTGCACCGGCATGACGAGCAGACTAATCAGTTACGCCAGGAACTGCGGTCCCTGCAAAATGCGCAACTGGCCAAACAGGAAGAATTGGTCACGGTGTACCGTGAGCAGGAACGCTTGCGCAACGAGCATCGGGTGCTGCACGCACAATTGCGTCAACAATCCCAGACCCTGCGCGATACCCAGCAGGCCCACGACGCGCAGACGACAAAGCTGCAACAATTGCAGACCGAGTACGCCGTATTACGGGAACGGGTCAAACCGTACCTGCTTCAACACCGCGAAAACCGCCGGCAGATGCGGGAGCAGGCACGCCAGATTGAAACGTTACAAACGCTACTGCGCCAATTGACGCCCCCCGGCTAGGACCGGAGGTTCCGCTCGGAAGCCGGTGCCTACAAGATCGTTATCGAAAAACTGGTTGGCGCCGGAGATCAGGCGCATGCGGTGTTGCTACCGAGGCGGGCTCTGTGGCCCCCTGAAAAAACGCTGACAAGCAACACCGTTAAAACGCCAATCCCTCTGCGACCTGAATCAACATTTCTTCAACCAAGCGAGTGCCCGGGCTGGTGGAGAGCAGTGCAATGGGATTTTCACCTGAAAAGCGCGCCTTGGATTTGTTCAGCCATCGCTGGGCTTTGTGGGTGTCCCCAAAGACCGCCTCGGCCATGGCCGTGATATGCGCAAGACGAAACAGGTGATCACTCTCAGCCACGCTCAGGCGCTGACCGTGAGTCAAGCGGGTTTTAAGGGTCTTGAGCGAAATGATGTGGTTGCACGCGTCGAGGTTGAATACCCCCAAGTCGCAGAGCGACTTAATACTCCCCGGCGAGAACCCCGCCTCGATCAACGCATGGATGTCCAGGTCAGAGGCATCGGTGGGAATAGGCAAAAACATTTCCAGCCGGACCCGGTAGGCTCGGTAAACATCATTGCGCATGACTTCAGCAAACATGAGTCGCCTTTTGGGTTTGGCATCGGGCTCTTTGGCTATCTTCACTCAGTGTGAAGTTGGGGTGGTCGGAAATCCACGGTGGTCACCCTTTCTAATGCTCAGACCGGGGCCCCTTTTTAATTGTTAAACGTCTTTTGCTGGCTGCCTACGCTGGTGAATGCAGGCCGATGTGGCCGTCCGGCTACCTGCCAGCAATCCGACCGGCTCCACGTCTCTACCCGCCACCAGTGCGATGTCCAAGAATCGACTTGCACGGGCCGTGCGCGCCCTGAGCACTGCCTGTGCTTCGACCTGAAACTGCTCAGCGAGCAGCCATTGGTTAATTTTGACTTTGCGCTTACCTTTCATCACGGCTCTCGTAGTGAGTCACGCATGTCTATGCCCTGGCAGACGTGAGCAATGAGCAGAGTGCCTTGGATTCCTGCAGTCTCTACTCTCGTCGTCCAAAAGATACCACGCACTATCTGCTCAGGGTGGGCCGCGCAGCTCTTAGACGCAGGCTTCGGACCTGAAGCTCCATGCTTGAAAACAGGATGAAAAATGCAAGTCCAGAAGTTGCCAATTTAGCGCCCGTCGGACTGTGCGCAGTTAGCGGCCAAAGAGATGACGATGCTGGTCGCTCGAATTGAGTCCGACGACTGGTCTCAGTTGGAGACGTCCGTGAAAATGCGGCCCCATTCTCGGGCGAGCAGGATCCGGCACGCCGACACTGAACCACCGAAGCAGCGTTGTGAAACCGTTTGCATATTGGCTTCAGTTACATAGGTAATCGTTTGCCCACGCTCATCGACTAAAACGCCGCCTGCTCCTCTCAAAAGTGCGTGGCCTGCGACAACGTCATGTGCAGAAACTGGGTAAAGCGAGATGCCACAGACCCCCTCACCGGCGGCGACTTTGGCGAGCCTGTAGGCAATGGATGGCATTGCGACAAAGGTGCTGGGTTGGCAGAGGGCGCTGTTAAGTTCAGGCTTGTTGATCGCAGCGGCACTGACCATCACGAACTCGTCGCTCGACAAGGTCTTGGTAGAAAGCTGTGACAGCACCGATTGTCCATTGCGGCTCACCTCGACCATGCCTTCTGCCCAAGCAATGCAATCAGGCGCGCCCTCAACGGTGACGGGGGCATATACCACACCTAATACCGGCGTTTGTTTGTGCAACAGACCGATGGACAGGGCTGAGCCTTTGAGCCCTTTGAGGAAGTCCGTGGTCCCGTCGTTCGGGTCAACGACCCAGCACCATGGATGGCCGGTTAGACGATGTCCGGTTTCCTCTCCCCAGAAGTCGCAAGGGTAAAGCTGTAGCAGGTGCTGGCGCAAAAACTGTTCGATTTCTTCGTCTACAGCGGCCTTGTCACCTTCACCTCGTGGTCCGTCAACTCTCGCCCACTCGGCAATCAGCAACTGGCCGGCGCGAATAACGACCTCAATAGTCTGAGTGAGCAGCGGTTCAAGGTTGGTCTTTTGCACGAAATGGGATGCCTTGAAGTTGGGTGGGGTAATACGAGGGTACTCGACTGAGGCGCGCAGCGAGTCGCCCCTCAGCCGTCTAATCAGCGGTCAGCCAGACGGGCAACAGCATCGCTCAAAATTCGTGTGCGCCACTCTGCCTCTTGCCGCAGGACGACAATGGGCCTCGCCCTCCATCTACGCCTGAACTGACTGCTGTTACCTGATCACGTAACCGCTGTGAAAGGGTTGCGTTGACATCAAGATACAACCTCTTCGAGAGTTGAGGATTGTCGAATCACTGTTCAATGTGTACGCCCTTGTGCCTCGACCTGTACCAGTAAGCAAGCCGCTTTGCCATGCCGGGTGATGACGAAAGCATGTCCTTGCGCAATTAACACCAGCAGACGACGCAACCGACGGCGAGCCTGGCTTTTGCTGTAGGTGGTACGCATGGCAGATACCCCTGACTGTATCTGGATATAGCGTAGCCTTTTCACTCCATGCTCCGACCTCAACGCATGCACGCCCCCCAACACTTGGGGTTGGCAACAACAAGTTCGCGAGTTAATAACGTCCGGGATTCTAGGCGCTACAGGGATAAGCCTGTCGCTGCGCCTAAAATCTTAGGCATTCGCTCGACGAAGTGTTGGGTTGCCCGATGGTCGGATCGCCACGAAAACAAAACGGGCGGCTGCCCGCAGACATTTCGGACGTTCATGCCCCTGAAACGACCGCTCTCGCTCGGTGATTTACGACGCACACACCGCTTCGAAAGCGCCGCACTCTTCACGTGTTATTTCACCTGTTGTTCTGACCACATGCGCCTGCAAAGTGGCCAAGAGGCAGGAGTTCGATGCGGCGAGGCTTAAAGGCCTGCGTGCAACACTTGTAAGACTCAACACCCTCACCTTTTTTCGTTGGCCCTCGTGCTCAAAAACCTCAAGGCCCTGCCCCACGACAGGCAAATACGCCCCCAACGCCCACTTGGTCGTCATCCATGGTGTGGACGTTCAATGCAGCTTGGATCAGTGCGACCGCGTCAGCGGATAGGTACGCGCCGATTGATAATAAGCGGCGTCAGTCGGACAGAGACAAAAGGGGCGTTATGACCGCGACTGAAGCAGTAACATCCATAGACGAATTTCCCGAGCGGCTTTGGCCTTGGCCGACCTTGCGTCAGCGCCAACGCACCCTGCACGGCAAAACGCCTATCGTTCAATACGGTTGGTAAACCTCATCGCCGAGCTTTCAAGGAGGCAGCATGTCTGCAATGAAAATCGAGGTCTACAGCGGTTCAGACGGGCACGTACAGACGTATGAAGAGGCAGCGGGCATTCACTTGCGCATCGAACTGCCCACAATGAGCAGGCACGCAATAAACGTGTACCTCGATTGCCTCGACGTCTTGAACCATGTGTTTCTCGGTGCCCTGCCTCAGGCAGCCGATTCAGAGGAGCCAGCCTCGAGCCGCAGCGCTCCCAGCACGCTGCATCTGCGCATTTTGTTCAGGGAGGCGGCCATGTTGGCGGAGGCGCGACAGTTGATCCTGCAAGACGGCGACTGGATCACTGCGGCGGGCTTGTCCCAACTCACCGGACTCGAGCCTGCAGCGCTCGCGGCAAGGCTCCGGGCGTGGCTGAACGACGGCTCGCTCATCAGCGTGAGTGACCGGAGCCAAGAGTACTTCCCAGCGTTCGCCTTTGGCGAAGCAACAATGCAGCGGCCCACCGCCGAATTCGGCGCCGTGATCAACGTGCTGAGAGAAAAAAAGGATGGCTGGGGAATGGCGTTCTGGTTTGCTTCGAGCAATCACTACTTGGGTGGCAAACGTCCGAAAGACCTGCTGCGATCGTCATCGGAGTGTGTGCGCCGCGCGGCGGAAGAAGAGGTGGCGGGGATACTGCATGGTTAGACCGGCAATCGTGTACACGGCAGCAGTAAGGCAAATAGCTGAGAGGGTGACTCACCGTCGGTAGATCATCGAACATCCGCGCCGCACCAGGCGTGCCTCGGAGCTTAAGCAAAACGCGAATCGCCCGCGATCACTGGTAGGGACCCGCCGCCCGCGGCGCTGGCCGCAAGCGCCCTCGCGCCGAGTCGGGAGCGCGCCCCGCAGCGCATGAGCCCCTGTGCCGCCACTTCGACCGGCACGATTGAGACGGCGCGCGCCGGCGTTGCGCCGCTAAACACCAACAAACACATGGCTCGGCTAGGCCCTGATAGCCTATTCCGTACGCTGTGAGGTGCGCTCTATAATTTCTAATAAACGGCTTCGTCAGCCACCGCCCGCCAGGGTCAAGTGGTCGACGAATCCACACGTCGGCGGTGCAACAGCACCGCTAAACACGGACACGTTGCCCTCCCCCTCGCCCGACGGGCGTCTTCGCTGTCCCGCACGCCTCTACCCCCCCTTCCAGTTCCCTTTCGTTACTGACTGCACGCGCCCCATTAGCCCACGCCGCGATCCGCCAGCCAAACCGAACAACGCTGAACATTACGGGATCTACCACAATTGGCGCCAGAGGGGCTCGGAGGATGATGGTTGGACGATTGATCCAGCAACTGACGACCCAACAGCAATGGGAGCATCAGCGGGACAAACAGTTGCGCGCCGTAACTGCAATCCATGACAGTCTCCGATCCCAGCAAGATCAGCAGTAGGACATCAACCAGCGGCTGTCCAAACAATTGAGCGACACGCAGCACTCGCTGCAGCTGCGCACGTTGCACTGCAAGCACCTGGAGACAGAACTTGCGAGTTGGGGTTCAACTGGCCAAGACCAAAGATTGGTCACTCAAGCCGTCTCCCAGCCCAGAGAGTATTAAGCCAAGTTAACATCGTCAGGTTCACAACCCCACCCACGCAACACGCCACTGCGGCATCGATACAACGAATGTAGCGTAGCGTCGCCAAAAATCGAGCCTCCCGCCGCGTCCAGCTGCGTCAAACTCTGCAGAATTTTCTCTTGCCTGGCTTGATCTGCGTTCTCCAACACATGACAAACCGCTCGCCATTGCTGTTCGTTTTGCACTAGCGGTGTTCTCCAGCAGAGTTCGTGAAGAGCTTGCCAGTACATCATGCGAAAGTTCAGTTCCTCATTATTACTAAGCATGCGAGGCAGCAGGTTAAACCCGGAAAAATACTCCAGCCAGCAACGAACAAGTCCTACGAGTGCATACCGCGCGGGACTCCAAATGTTCTCGGCGCAAAGACGATTTAATGCTCTGGCAATGGACTCTAGATGCACTGCTGAGCAACGATAACTCGCAACCAATAACAGACACAGGGTCAGGCATTCAAGGTTGTTACACCGTGACAGCCATTGTTTTTGCTTAATTAAGCCCACGCGTAGAAAATCCGGATAATACCGGTTCAGCAAGGTGTCCGCGTTTACCTGACCCTCAATCACACTCAGTTCCAATACGCGCCAAAAGGGGTGATCCACTAGCCGCTGCACCGCAGGCACCCGGTTCACGATGGCACGAAGGTGGCCTTCGCAGTAGCTGTAGCCCGTTAAGGCTGCCCACCAGCGTTCGTTATTTTCACTTAACCGTGCTCTATCCATCATCTCCTCGAAGGCACGCGCTGAGGCACTGCCAGTCGCGGCAATTCCCACCTCCTCGCAAAACACTAACAACGCCACTTGCATTTTCAAGTGTCGACACATTTTGCCTTCACAAACAGCCATCACGTTTATCTCCACGACGGCGATCCGCTATTGATGACTCTGCACACTCCCAAAAGATTACATCCATTTCTGCAACAACGACGGCAAACATAATTAACGTTTCGCATAAACAAACAATCGTTTAAACGAAAATCCCTGAAAATCCATAACATTAAGATCCATTATTGAGATAATAATATTAACAGTAGCACTGTCTAATAGAAGCTTCGGGGGGAATACTGAAACCCTCAACGCGGATGATTTCCATACTTACGAACGGCAGCATTTTCTTCCCCCCTTTGGAGCTGCGCCTTTCCTTCCTCAACATGTCCACGTCAGCAACGCGATCTTGCCCACACACTTGGCCCAATTGATGTCGGTCGGTCTCAGTCCCAGGCAGATCCGCTCTGCGATTCAGAGGAGACACACGATGAGCACGTTAAAAACTCGCTATGCGCCAGCGTTGTGCAGCGTTGGGGGCCGTCACTACCGTCTGGTGGCGTTCTTCCAGAAGCACGTGCGTCTGGAAGACGTGCAGGACGGGCACTGTTTGTCCTTCACACAAGACGAAGCGTTTCAAATGCTCGTGCAGCAGGACCTGATCATCATCAGCCCCCCGGTGTCGCAACATTCCGTTCAAATGCTGGCAGAAATGGTCAATCCGCCGAAGCCGACGGCCCGCCAGCCCACCATAAGCCCAAACCACGCTGCGGCGGAGGATGCGCTGCGCAGAGGCACGGAGCAGCGTTACTGTCGTTGCGCTACGCGACAGCAGGGGATTTACGAGCGCTCGGCCCGCCTGGTCGATCGCCAGACGGCGCACGTGCGATCGATCCTCCAGGATGAGTTCAATCGTTACCAGCCTCTTGACGCGGTGACTCGGGCGCGATTGCTGGCACGGCTTAAAGTCGATACGCAGGCGCTGAAGCTGTGCCCGGAAAGCGGTGGCAGCGGGCGCGCCATGCTCCAACCAGCCCCAGTCGGGGACCATCCTCCGAGCGAGGATCGCTGGCTGTCCGAGCGCCGAAGCTGGGCCGCGGCAACAGCACCGGCTGGCCGTCGCCCGAAGACGCCCGCCTGGACCTTCATCACGTTGCGGCGTCGCCGTTGAACGGCCCGGGTTACGACGGGCCACAGCTGAGCGCGGGCGTAATTCCGCGCTGGACGCAGAGGCGCGTGATGTGGAATGAACAGGCGGGGCTGGCCGGCGATCGTGCACCGGTGCGCGACATTCATCGCGGGTTGCCGGGTTACTACATGATCTTTTTCCCTTCCCTGAAAAACCACAAAGTCGTGCTCTGCGAAGGGTCGGTGGAGGCGGCGTACTGCGTGTGGCTGGAATGGGACAACGATGTCATTGCCTATTACCCGCACCCTACACCTTCACCTGGGAAACGGAACGCGGGCCGATGCGTTACACCCCGGACTTTTACGTGATGCACGCGCAAGCGTGCCAACCATTTCACCGAGGTCAAACCGGATTTCCAACAATTGAAGGCACGCACCCGGTTCAAACTCGACAGCTTTGTGGTGCAGTGTCAGGCATGGCAAATCGAGTGGCGTCGCGCCGAAAAGCAACAGTTCATGCCCCCATGTCTTCACCAACCGGCGGTACCGGTACTTTCACGGCTTCGGCGTTAACGATTTTGAGCAAGCGTATCTCCTGGATTTCCTGTCCTGCTACAAAAAGTCTTTCACCCTGGGTGAATTGCTCAGCAGTGCTCACCCTCCGAGCTTGCGGGCCAGAACCACTGGCTGTTGCGGGGCGAGCTGAGTACCGATCCGAGCCTGCCGCTGAACCGGCGCTCACTGATCCAGCAGGGGACCTGTGAAGGCGGTTAGCGTGCCGCCGCCTGGCGTCGGCGGACGCTACCGGATGGACGACGGCCGGCTGTATGAGGTCATCAATGTGACCCGCGAACACGTTTCGTTCCGAGACACACTATGCTCGCGATCAACACAGGAGTTAGATACGTTCACAAAAAACCACTCAAGCGAGTCGAGCAGTTCGACCTAATCCTTGTCAAGTTCGTACTCCCCATACGCTGCCCGTCATTGGGGTTAGCGTATGACAACTAGGCTAAAGGGCTACCATCATGCTGGATAAAAACTGGGTTCCGTCACATTTTTCACCGGCGCGCGACGTGCGTAAAAACCGCTATGGAAAGTCACTAGTCTATTTTCCATCACGAAAAAATCACACCCAGCTTATCTGCGAAAGTCATAATGAAGCCGATATGTGCTTGATCCTGGAATATCTACCTGCAGTCATTCAGTATTACATCCAGCCAGTCAGCCACACTTATAATGACGGCAACAAGCCTTATACATATACACCTGATTTTTTTATCCAACGCGACGAGCGCAGTTATTTTATCGAGATAAAAGGAGGGTATTCGGATCAGACCAGTTCTTATCAGCACACTTTAGATAATTTCGCGGCCACAGCCGGCGCGTTAGGTTACGGATTTGAAGTCTTCGTCCTTTCCGACTTCCCCACTGACGAAACTCTGGACAATCTCGGGCTCCTGTATTCGCGCTCTCATCAGGTCACTGCCTTTGAGCAGCGTCAACTCATGCAATGCCTTAGCACATGGAACGGACCACTGACAATCTCTCTATTGCTCGCGCACAATCCATCGCCCTCAATGAGAGCGGTGTGTGCTGCCATTTTTCAACAAAAACTGAATTGTGATCTCACTACCATGCTCAACTTGCACACCCCGCTTTACAGTGAGGTGAAACATGAAAAACACAACCCTGCCTGGCCAAGCTTGGTTTCCCTTAATCAATCGCTTTCCTCTCCCAACATCTAAAGAAATGTCGCCCCCCCCAAAATTTATGTATAGCCGCCTTACCCGAGGTGGCGATAGATTCAACATTCCAAGCCAATGCGCCATTAACCAGAGACCGTCCGCCTGACAGTGCCGACGGGCACGCCCCTAGTACTTGCATAGACAGGATGCATAACTTAATCAGGAAAGTAATAACTGAGCACACAACCCAAACGCACTGCAGAGGCATCCCGACAAATTTAGTGAAACTTTATACTGCATTAAAATAATGCGACGCCATGCTTATAGTATTTTGTCCCAACTGTGGATTGCCATCTATGGACAACATCAAGACAATCAAGCCCGGTAGCCAATACAACATTTACGGGAAAATTTACGAGGTGGTTTCAACAGAAGACACTCGGATTACAATGCGCTCGACCCAATACAAACAAATACTATTCTTCACGCCGGATTTGCTGAATAACCTTCTACTGAAAGGAGAAGTGCGCCTGCACGCAATCGCAACAATTGATTCATCGTACGAGGCTATTTTACACACCATACCCCAGGCCCAGAAGAAAACATATTTACGTAAAGTATACTATATTCGAGAACTGACGGAACGCTTTCAAGGTTCTCTGCCTCATGATGCCGTTGAGGCAGAATTAGAGCGGTTAGCGAAATGCTATGGGGACGACAAGCCCCCCTGCTACACCAGCGTTTACTCATGGTCCAGAACTTACCGCGAGTCAAATTTCAATCCATTTTCGCTGATCAAACGAAAAAGCATTCTCCCTCGCGGCAAGCAACTCAAAAATGAAACACGCGACATTATCTCAACGTTTATTTATAAGTTTTATTTACAACCCAAGCATCCTACGATCAAAACCCTTCACAAGCTAATTAGGGCGCACATTGATAACGAAAATGCGGACCGCAGCAGCTACTCTGTAATTAAGATCAGTACCCCCTCGCTCTCCACCGTGACTCGGGAGATCAATCGCATCAGTCAATATTATAAAGATGTGCAACAACTCGGCAAACAGGAGGCGCAAAGGGTCAACAACTACAGCAGGAAACAAAAAATTTCGCGACTATTACTAAGACTCGTCGAAGGAGATTCACACGAGATGGATATTATCGTGGTTGATGAAAAGGGACGAGTGCTTGGGCGGCCATGGTTACACTTGCTGATTGAAACCTCCACGCGCTATGTCATCGGATACGAACTTTCCCTGACCCCTCCCTGCGCCGAAAAATTCCTGAAGTCGTTACGGATGGCATTATCGGCTGAAAACCCCGAATACTTCGGTGGTCGCCCGGTCGAAATTACCGTTGATAATGGTGCAGAAGCCGCTAATGAAACGGTTAAAAATGCTGGTGATTTGCTTTGTATAAAAATACATTATGCACCACCCCGCACGCCGAACGCCAAAGCAATTATTGAACGCTTTTTTGGTACGCTTAACAGTCAACTCATCCACGCAATGGAAGGCTCTACCGGATCAAACCCCGTCATTGGCAAACATTACAAGGCCGAAGATGGCGCCTGCATACAGATGAGCAAGCTGAATGAGCTTTTTGATTGGTTCATCCATGGCGTTTATCACCATGAGTACCACCAATCCATTCATACATCACCGCATCAAGCGTGGCTGACAGAGACATTAGATCAGCTACCACCGGAACGTTACACCCAAGATGCGCTGAAGAGCGTATGTCGGCAGATTGTATACAAAAGAATAAACGGCGGGAGGGTTACACACAAATCTCTCTCATGGACCGGTCCCACCCTGCCCGCGATTGCAGCCGCACTAGGCAAGAGCCGAAAAGCTAGAGTCTACATAGACATTACCGACCTCTCACGTGTGTGGGTTTGTCACCCGGATAAACCCACTGAACTAGTTGAAGCGGTGGCAACAGCCCCCTACCAAAACAAGTTGACCATGTACGCGCATCAGCGTGTTTTGGATGAACTCAAAGAACACAAAATCAAGTTCGATGAAAGCGCAGCACGTCAAGCACTGTTAAAAATCTATAACGAACTTTGGGAAATTAAACACAACTCAACACCTCAGTCTCGCCATAATCTGCGGAAAAACAAACGACTGTTGGTGGCCGCGGAAAAACTCGGCCTTTCATCGAACACTTCGCGATCCACAGGCAAAAACGGCGCACCCCCGTCAGCCAAGTTACCGACCGATTCCGCCAGCCTTCCCTTACAGAATCTGCCTACCTACGTGATCAGGAGTTAATCTCATGCCACTATCCACTGCCATGGAATCGAAGATGATCGAGTTCTCAAATACTATTATTATGCACCCTCAATATGCGGCGGCCATCGAAAAACTGCTTCACGGCATGGAAGCCACGCGGTTGAGAAAGGAACCCTGCTGCGCACTCTTATTGGGTGACCCAGGAACGGGGAAAAGTACCGCCTGTACGCAGCTAATCAATATGGTCGGTGGACAGCGCACAGTCTTACTTGAAGGTGGGCAATTCAAACAAGTTCTCGCCTTTGATTGTCCTGTACCTGCCACGTACTCAATTATAGACTTGTGCACCGAAATGCTCAAGGCGCTTGGAGACGACCCTCCTGTAGCCAAACTCGCCACATTACAAAATCGGCTTTTCCGTTTGCTGAAAACATGTGGAACCAAACTCATTATTATCGACGAGGTGCACGACCTGCTGAATCCAAGTGCTGTAAAGACGTGGCAAAATGTATGCAAGTGGATAAAATACGTGGCTAACAGCACTGCTATCCCGATTATTCTTTCAGGAAAAACCAGCACAGAGTCACTGATAGACAAGCACGAAGAACTGGCTGGTCGCTATCCATATCGCGCCAGACTGAGTAACTTGAAGTACGATTCAATTTTCATGGCGGTATTGCTCAAATTGAATACTGAAATGAGCAGAATCGGAAACTTCTCTAAACCGTTACACATTACCGATAGCAAAATTTCATGTGCGTTCTACTTGCACACACTTGGGAATATGCGGTCTTTACGAACACTACTTTATGAAATCATGCACATCGTATTAACCCGTGAAGGCGACGAAGTCACAGTTTCGGATTGTGCAACGGCGGCGCGACTACTAAACGATGGGATCGAACCCTACACAAATCCCTTTGAAGTATCTGCTGGAACAATTCAAACACTTATGGAGCAACTGAAAGATGCGTGAATTACCTTTTTGGCCAAGGCCCTACCCGCATGAAAGTCCGTCTAGCCTGGTTTCACGGACGGCTTTCCTTAATGGATATACCAACGTCAGGAGCTTTTCGCGCGCACTTGGAGTAGATGCTTTTATAAGCTTTAAAAACTTGTTCGAAGGAGAAGTCATTAGCGATTTTTTTTTAAAAAATGACGATAATCCATTCGCCTCTCAAAGCGTATTCTATAAGCGATCGTCTCCTTTAGCGACAGGCTTGCGTAACACCATAATAGCAAAAATTGAGATCCCTTTCAGAAAATGTCGGCATCACTCCCGATTTTGTCCGGCCTGCTTAGCCGAAGGTTACTGGCGATTTATCCAAGATATCGACTATGTGGCTGTATGCCCCTACCATCATCTCTTTTACCTGAGCAACTGCCCCTCATGTGATAGGCTCTATCAATGGTCATATACCAATGGACCGTTTTGCAAATGTCAATTTGACCTACGCAACGCGTTAGCCATACCCACCCAGGACACTGCCACAATAAGATTATTAGAATTATTTCTGAACATTAATCAAGATGCAATTACTCGAACGTTCGCTGCATTTGATTGCATGCAATTTAAACTACTTTCCGATCCCGACACTAATTGCGCAATTAGCATAGCGGTAAACATAGGAATAAAGGATAAAATTTTTTTTAAGACTTACCTCTCGCATTTAGCCAACACCTATCCAAACTTCCCAACACAAACATTGCTAACTCCATGGATTCACAGTCATGACCAATGGATCAGTAGCACAGCATTGGATTACTTTAAATACAATTCACTCCAACCGCACACTTGCGCCGTGCAAAACTGCTGTAAATCTCTCGCATTCACCTTTGCTGAATTAAAATCCTCGTTCGGCACTGTCGGTGCACTTGAAACCACACGATCCATTATAAAAAATAATTCTTTTCAAAAAATATGCATCGCCAACAGAATCTTTTACCACAAGGATCAAATGTGCGAGGTTATAAACAAATTTAAACAAGAACGAACTAGAGGAGAAACCCCTACCGGATATACACGCAAAGATTATGAATCGATACATAAAATTCAATCTAACTGGGGGATTTTGCCACACCAAGTCGAGGAACTCGTTTCAAATGGATTCATTCCAGGAGAGATTATTCTGGGAAAAATTACTCGAGGAAAAACTCGCGCAAAATTCATACACATAGATTGTCTTAAATTATTTGCTGAAAAATTCACCACCACCCCGGCGTTGTCCAGAGAATTTGGAATATCCGGCAAAGCCATCAAGTCCATCCTCATTAAAAATAACATTATACCGCCGCACGACAACTTCCCCTATCTTTATTACCGAAAACAAATTACACCGGACATAAAAAAATCCATAGAATCTCGACACGATGATTTGAAGATCTTACGCGCAAGAAAAAAACACACCATTTGGGAGTTCGCCTCACTAATACACATTAAAAGAAAAACAATCATTCGGCTTATTCAGTCAAACGTCATCCCACAACTTACATCGCAATACAACGCTAAAACCAATTCTTTCACGGATCCGGACGCAGCCCTTAAGCTACTCATGGAATGGCGCAAAGACCATTATACCCACTATGAACTCGCCACCAAACTTGACACTAACGCCTATATTATAAGACGACGCTTCGAGGTTAAAGACAATACAAAACCGTTATTCATCGGCAATCAAAAATTTTATAGCACCAGTATTGCCAAGGAAATAGAGCGTCAGTTAAAAATGTATATTCCGCAGTACAAAGCGTGGCTATTGGCTAATCTGACCTCTGGAGGCCTTAAACGCCTAATTGAAACAAAGATAATCAGGCCTATTCCCTCTGACCACCCCGCGTATTGCCCGTCAGTAAAACTATATTGTCTTTCGGATATACTTTCACTTTCGGACAGCCTTTCCTGACCAGTTCATCGTCATACTTCTTCCCCCAAAAATTCGCTCCCTCTCA
Source organism: Pseudomonas sp. ACN8 (assembly GCF_002303925.1). Lineage (GTDB taxonomy): Bacteria > Pseudomonadota > Gammaproteobacteria > Pseudomonadales > Pseudomonadaceae > Aquipseudomonas. The sequence goes on along the minus strand of NZ_MRCS01000054.1, from coordinate 11,285 downwards.
TGTCGAAACCGATAAGCTGCAGAGTTCGTTATCTGCTGACTCTATATCCGAAAAATTCGCCTTCTGATGATTATAATTTTCAACTGTATGATTTTTTGTTTACTACAGCGGCTCTACCCAGTTAATCGGGTTCAACATCTAAAGGTTTTCAACGATGAATATCAAAACCCTGGCTTTGCTCCTGCTGGCGTTGTGTGCGCAACCGGTCTGGAGCCAGACGCCTGCCGCCTCACCCGCCACTGCCGACAGCCCCGCGCTGACCACGCGCCTGGCCGAGCGTGACCTTTGGGTCGAACACATTTTCTGGATCAGAAACTACGCGCTGGCCAATCAATCCGCCGACAAAAAACAAGCCAAAGTCGCGGCGGACCAGGTCGTCGACAACGCCACCAAAATCGCCAACAGCATCGCCCCGCTCTACGGTCAACCGGCGGCGGATCAACTGCTCAAGCTGCTTGCCGGTCACTGGGGCGCGGTGAAACACTACAGTGATGCCACTGTGGCCAAGGACGCCAAGGGCAAGCAGGCCGCCGTCACCGAGTTGACCGCCAACGCCAAGGCGATTGCGGCGTTTCTCGCTACGGCGAACCCCAATCTGCCTGAAGCCACGCTGGTCAACATGTTGTCGGCCCATGGCGGTCACCACGTTGCCCAGATCGACGAGTTTGCCGCGCACGATTACGCTGGCGAAGCCCGCACCTGGGCGATGATGCGCACGCACATCCTGGCCCTGGCCGACGCCTTGACCGGTGCGCTGGTCAAGCAATTCCCGGACAAGTTCTGATACCGCGCGAGGGCATCCCATGCTGGAAGGACTGGGCCGAACACAGCAGGACCTGCTCAATGCACTGCTGCACCATGGGGGCGGCATGAGCATTGACGAGTTGGCTGAGCACTTGGCAGTCACGCGCACGGCGATCCGCCAACACCTGGCGGCGCTGGAGCGTGACGGCCTGGTGCTGCGCGGCGACACCCGGCCGACGGGCCGTCGTCCGGAGCAGCTGTATCGGCTCACCGACCACGCGCGGGAGCAGTTCCCTCGCCACTATCAGCTACTGGCCAGCGTACTGATTGATGAAGTCGCCACCATCATCGGCCCCGAAGCCCTGGCCTCGCTGATGCGCAGCATGGGCCGCAAGCTGGCTTCGGACCTGGAACAACAGGTCGTGGATGAAGCCAGGATCGTGCAGCACATGACCCAGACGGGCTACGAAGCCGAGGTGTTTTTTCGCTCAGGCGGCACCCCGGAAATCGTCGCCCATAACTGCGTGTTCCATCGCCTGGCCGCCGAGCACCCGGTGGTCTGCGAACTGGACCTGGCCTTGATCGGCGCGTTGGGCGGCGGTGAAGTCGAGCACAGCGAGTGCATGGTGCGCGGCGGGCATGTCTGTCGCTTCAGGCTGCGACCGACAGAAGCCCCTGAACCACCACTCGAACACTGACCTTACAGATCGACCATCTGCATGTTCGCTTTGAGAAAGCCCATCAGCTCGGCTGCCGCTGGCGACAGGCTGTGCCCCTTGCGGCACAGAATGCCGATCTGGCGTTCCAGTCGCGGCTCTGAAAGCGGCAGGAACGTCAGTTTCTCATTGCCCTGTGGGAACGCCAGGGACGGCAGCGTCGTGATGCCAATGCCCTCTTCAAGCATCGCGATCAGCGAAATCATGTTGGAGACGAACAGCAGACTGCTGTCCAGCAACCCCGCCGCTTCCGTGCCTGCAAGCAAGCGCGAGGTGCCATTGCGCACCAGCGGCCAGGCTTGCAGGCTCGACCAATGCAATGCCTCGCCTTTGGCCACCAACGGATGATCGTGGCGGCAGACCACCCCCACCCGATCACTCAGAATCGGCACGAACTCAATGTTTTCGTCCGCCGCCCACACGCTGCTGATCGCAAAATCCACCTGCCCCTGGACCAACAGCTGCTGCACGCTGTCGGCATTGCCGTCCTGCATGCTGATGTGCATTTTCGGGTGCTCGCTGACAAACCGTGCGAGCAGATGCGGCAACAACCGACTGGCCACCGACGGCACCGTAGCGATGCTCACCTGACCGATTTCATGCCTTGCCAGCAAACTGACTTCGCGGGCGATGCGGTCGTGATGCGCCAGCAAATCCTGGAACAGCGGCAAACAGTGCTCGCCGAATGGCGTCAGTTCGGTTTTGCCGCCCTTTTCGAACAATGGCTGGCCGAGCTTCTGCTCCAGCTCGCGCACAGCCAGGGACAGCGCCGGTTGCGTGCGATAGGCCTGCCTTGCCGCGCCGTGGAAGCTTTTCAGCTGGGCAACCAGGACGAAATAGCGCAGCTGGGTAATCTTGAGCTCGGGAAGCACGGTAAGTTTTCCTTATCATTTCATATTTATTATTAATTTTTATTTGCAGATTAATACTCTCAAGATGGGACCAACGCAATCGGAGGTTCCCATGGCACTGCAACCCTACAAAAACTACATCGGCGGCAACTGGTGCGAAGGCCAGGGCGTCATCGCCAACCACAGCCCTTCGGATGTTCAAGACCTCATTGGCCATTACCACCAGGCCAGCGCCGAACAGACACTGGATGCCATCGCCGCCGCCCGCGACGCCCAGCCGCAATGGGCGACCAGTGGCCTGGAACAGCGCCAGCACGTATTGATGGCCATCGGCAACGAGTTGATGGCGCGCAAGGAAGAACTCGGCGAACTGCTCTCCCGGGAAGAAGGCAAGCCTCTGGCCGAGGGCATCGGCGAGGTCAATCGCTGCGCGCAGTTCTTCCACTACTACGCGGCTGAAGTGCTGCGTCAGATGGGCGAGACAGCCGCCTCGGTACGCCCCGGCATCGAGATCGAAGTCCAGCGTGAACCGGTCGGCGTGATCGGCATCATCACGCCGTGGAATTTCCCCATGGCCACCGCCGCGTGGAAGATTGCCCCGGCCCTGGCCTTCGGCAACGCCGTGGTGTTCAAACCGGCAAACCTGGTACCGGCCAGCGCCTGGGCCCTGACTGAAATCATCAGCCGCCAGGCCTTGCCCGCCGGTACCTTCAATCTGGTCATGGGCAGCGGCGCTGTGGTCGGCGAAAGCCTGATCCAGTCCGCCGACATCGATGCGTTGACCTTCACCGGTTCCCTGCAGACCGGTCGCCGCGTCGCGGTCGCCACCGCCAGTAATCTGGTGCGTTGCCAACTGGAAATGGGCAGCAAGAACGCCTTGGTGGTGCTCGATGACGCCGACCTCGAAATCGCCGTGGAATGCGCGTTGAACGGCGCCTTCTTCGGTACCGGGCAAAAGTGTACGGCCTCTTCGCGATTGATCGTCTGCGACGGCATCCATGACCGGTTCGTCGAGGCGCTGGTGGCACGCATGCGTCAATTGAAGGTCGGTCATGCCCTCGGACAAGGGGTGCAGATCGGCCCGGTGGCCGAAGCCCGGCAACTGGAGCAGAACCTGCATTACCTGCAACTGGCCAAAGACGAAGGCGCAACCCTGGTCGAGGGCGGCGAACTGCTGAACCTGCAACCGGCCGGGTACTACATGCGACCCGCCCTGTTCACCAACACCCACAACACCATGCGCATCAATCGCGAAGAGGTTTTCGGGCCGATTGCCTGTGTGATCCGGGTCAGCGATTACGAAGAAGCCCTCGCCGTGTTGAACGACACCGAATACGGCCTCACCGCCGGGATCATCACCCAATCGCTGCGTTATGCCAGCGACTTCAAGCGCCGTGCCCGCACCGGTTGCGTCATGGTCAACCTGCCCACCGCCGGCACCGATTACCACGTGCCGTTCGGCGGCCGCAAAGCCTCCAGCTTCGGGCCGCGCGAGCAAGGGCAATACGCCCGCGAGTTCTACACCGTGGTCAAGACCACCTACGTGCGTCCTTGAACAGGAGATCGCCATGCACGATTTATTGATGATCGACGGCCTGCAATATTCCCACTGGAACGAAGAGATCTTTCGCCAGATGCAGGCCGGTGGCCTGAGCGCGGTGCACGCCACCATCGCCTATCACGAGAACGCCCGGGAAACCCTGTCGCGCATCGGCGAATGGTACCGCCGCTTCGAAACCTGGCCCGAGCTGATTCGTCCGGTGCGCGAGGCTTCGGACATTCGTCTGGCGCATCAGGAAGGTCGCGTCGGGATTTTCTTCGGCTTCCAGAACTGCTCGCCGATTGAAGACGACATCAGCCTGGTGGAGGTTTTCCGCCAGCTCGGCGTGCTGATCATGCAGCTCACCTACAACAACCAGAGCCTGCTGGCCAGCGGTTGCTACGAGACCGAAGACAATGGCATCAGCCGTTTCGGCCGCCAGGTGATCCGCGAGATGAACCGCGTCGGCATGCTGATCGACATGTCCCACAGCGCCGAGCGCAGCACCCTGGAAGCCATCGAGTTGTCGAGCCGGCCGGTGATCGTCTCCCACGCCAACCCATCGAGTTTCCATGCGGCCAAACGCAACAAGTCCAACGCGGTGTTGCGCGGCATCGCCGAGTCCGGCGGCCTGCTGGGTTTCAGCACTTACCCGTTCCACCTCAAGGGTGCGTCGGGCTGCACCCTGGAATCGTTCTGCGACATGGTTGCCAGCACGGCGGAGCTGATGGGCGTCGAACACATCGGCATCGGCACTGACCTGTGCCAGCAACAACCCCTGCAAGTGCTCGAATGGATGCGCAACGGGCGCTGGAGCAAAGACAAGGATTACGGCGAAGGATCAAAGGACAACGCCAACTGGCCGACACCGCTGCAATGGTTCCGCGACAGCCGGGATTTCCCGATCATCGCCCAGGGCCTGCGCGACCGTGGCTTCGCCGAGGACGAGGTACGCAACATCATGGGACTCAACTGGTTGCGCCTGCTGGAAAACGCTTCGACGGCGCAAGACTGACTCTTGATCGACACCGTGAGGACAGCATGAAAAATAACAACAATAGCCTCCCGTTCATCTCCCCGACCGGCGATGCACAGCCCCAGGCGCGTATTTTGGAGGCATCATGAAAACATCCGACTCCCTGCAAGCCGACGTCCAGCCACTGGACCTTGCACCGCCGAAAAAAGACATCGACTGGCCGCTGTTTTTAATCAGTGGCGGCTTCCTCGGCGCCTTCCTGATCGCGGCACTGATCGACATCGATGGCGTATCGCTGTTGGTGAACACGCTGTTCGCCTGGTCGACGAAGTTCTTCGGGTTGTACTGGCAGATCCTGATGCTGGCGACCTTTGCCATGAGCCTGATCATCTGCTTCAGCAAGTGCGGACGCGTCAGGCTGGGCGGCGTCGACCAGAGGCCCGATTCCAGCACCTTCAACTGGATCGCCGTGATCATGTGCGCCCTGCTCGCCGGGGGCGGCGCATTCTGGGCGGCAGCGGAACCGATGATGCACTTCGCCAGCCCACCACCGTTGTTCGCGGGGGTGCAGCCTCACACCGAAGCCGCCGCACACGCTGCGCTCGCGCAATCGTTCGTGCACTGGGGCTTCCTGGCCTGGGCAGTGTTGGGCAGTCTGCTGGCCATCGTGCTGATGCATTTGCACTACGACAAAGGCTTGCCACTGGCACCGCGTACCCTGCTCTACCCGTTGTTCGGTGAACGTGCGCTCAAGGGACCGATCGGCACCCTGGCGGACGCCACCTCGATCATCGCCGTCGTCGCCGGCACCATCGGCCCGATCGGTTTCCTCGGCCTGCAAATCAGCAGTGCATTGCATTCGGTCTGGGGCATTCCCAATGACCTGATGGTGCAGTCCATCACCATCGTGCTGGTCACGGTGATGTACACCACGTCCTGCCTGGTCGGGCTCAAGGGCATCCGTTTCGTCAGTGAAATCAACGTCTGGCTGATGATCGGCCTGGCGGTGTTCATGGTGTTGCTGGGGCCCACCGCGTTCATTCTCGGCGGCTTTCCCAGCGCGTTCGCTTTGCATCTGGAGCAGTTCATTCCGATGACCCTGTTCCGCGCCGACCCGAAATGGCTCGACTGGTGGACGGTGTTCTACTGGGGCTGGTTCATTGGCTACGCGCCGATGGTCGCCCTGTATGTGGCGAAGATCTCCCGTGGCCGGACCATCCGCGAAGTGATCATGACCCTGTCGATCATCGCCCCGCTGGTGACCATGTTCTGGTTCACCGTGGTCGGCGGCGCCGGCATCGGCATGGAGTTGCAGACGCCGGGCATCGTCACCGCCCACGGCGCGCAGCCCGAAGACCTGCTGCTAGGCGTGACCCAGAACCTGCCACTGGGAGGACTGATCTCAGCGCTGTTCCTGTTCCTGAGTTTCATTTCCGTGGCCACCAACGGCGATGCGATGGCGTTCACCGTGGCGATGGCGATGTCCCGCAATGACAAGCCGAAACCATGGCTGCGTGCATTCTGGGCCATCGGTATGGGCCTGGCCGCCGTGGTGTTGATCACCATTGGTTCGGGCGGGGTCACGGCGCTGCAATCCTTTATCGTGATCACTGCCGTACCGGTTTCACTGCTGATCCTGCCGTCGCTCTGGGATGCTCTGCGCATCGCCCGGCAGATGGCTCGCGAACAGGCAGTCTGATATGAACCGTTCAGGAATCGCAACGATGTCGCACACCGACACAAACACCGCTTCGGCCTTGCGACCCGCCGCTCGGGTCATGGACCTGGAGCAGCTGGGTAGCCACTTTCAAAGCCGCTTGAGTTTCGTGCGCAGCAGCATGCGGCGGATGATGAACGAGCAGTGGCGCATCCAGCGCACCTGCTTCGACCTGGATGCCGAGGGCTTCGGTACGGCGATCTACCGCATCGACACCACCAATGCCCACTATCACTGCGTGATTTTCTCCATGTACCTGCCGCCGGAGAAGCGCAGCGACCGGGTCATCGCCGATCAGTGGGATGTCACTTTTGTCCTGCTCGCCGGCGATGTCGATGAGCAGCAATTGGCTGACCTGCGGCGCAATGTGCCGTTGCAGGAAGCCGGGCGTTTTGATTCACGAGTGCTGGTGCTGTCGCGGGCCAACCGCAGCCTGCGCAACTTCGAGCGCTTCCTCGAAGCGCTGGCCGAAGGTTGTCAGCCAGACCCGCGGCAACTGGCCGAGGTCGGCTACCTGTATCGCACCACCGCGGTGTACGGCAACGGCAAGTTCGGCATCGCCGACTTCAGTTGCCTGCAAGGCACTGCGGACTTCACGCAACCCTTCAGCGCCCAGATGTTTACCGTGTACCTGCTGCGGCATTTCAGCATCGAGCAGATCGAACACATGGCCCGGGCGCGCAACCCACAGCGGGCGGTGGGCCTGGACCCTGCCCTGCAGCGTTACCTTGGGGTCGGCAATTCCACGGGGCTGGGGATGGCGCCGTTCCTGATCAATCACCCGCAACTGGTCAACCAATGGCTGTGGGCCAGGGAAACCGCACTGGCGCAGGTTGTGGTGCAAGCGGCTGACTTGCCTCATGCCCAACGCTTTCAGGCGTTGCTGCTACGGGCCCGTCGGCACTTGCAGCAAACCAGCACCGAGGACCCACGGCAAAGCGCCATCGACCAGCAGACGCTGGCCGACCTCGAACAACTGGCCGAGTGGTTCGCGGGCCAGTCGGTCAACGCGGGTTTGTGGTCGCGCCTGCAAGCCTGGGCCGAGGTGAACGTCGGCGCCGGTTGCCAGGAACTGCTGGTCAGCCTGCTGCTGGAGTTGTACCCCGAACAGGTCGATCCGCTGGCCGAGCAGATGTCGGTCAACGAGGGGTTTCGCCTGAACGCCGAGATGCCATTGGATGAGCTGTGCGATCTCATCGAGACCAAGTACCGCTGGGCGCTCGACTACGACTTGAGCGGCGCCGAGGCCAACCACTTTTTCTGGTATCGCTCGGCGGAAAAGGAAGAACCACGCCTGGGCGAACGGGCCATGGAGCCAGGCGCCGAGAAGGAAATGCAGTTGGGGATCGCGCACAACATTCAGCGCTGTCATCGCGCCCTGCTGGCCTATCGCGAGCAATACCCACGGCAATTGACCGCGCACTTTCTGCTGGCGCAGCCGCAGTTCAAAGGCACGGTCTGCCGCCTGCAAGGCATGGCCCGCTGCGCCTTCGGGGAGATCCGCGCCAACCTGATGGACCGCGGCATGCTGCCGATCCATTTGCTGCGCTGCAAGCTGGCGTTCTTCGGCGCCGGCAAGTTCGACCCCAAGTCCAGCCGCTGGGTGCGCATCACCCTGTTTCAGGGGGCACCGCTGGTCAGCGAGATCGGCCAGCCGTTCGCCGACGACTGGAATTTTGCGGTCATGCCTGAACTGACCAACGCTGCCGGAGCACTCTGAAATGCGTGTATCGCTCAATGAAATCCAGGTGATCTGCCGCAAGGCCTTCGAAGGCATCGGTTTTGCGCCCGGTGATTGCGACGACGCCGCCGAGATGATTGCCAGGCTGCAACAGCAAGGCCTCGACGGTATCGGCGCGCTGAAAAAAGCGTTGGACTTCCTTCACGATGAAGTCGATCGCCCCATCGAAACCTGCTACGAAGACGCCACGCAACTGACCCTCGATGCCCATGGCCAGAGCGTGTTGCGCTGCGCCGCCCAGGCCATCGAACTGGGGGTAGGCAAGGCCTTGCGCGGCGGCAGCGCGCTGATCCGCGTCCGCCATTGCCACAACCGCATCCTGCTGCTGGGCTACCTGGCGCGCTGTGCCGGAGAGGGTCTGAATTTTTGTGTGTACTGGCGCGATGCCCGGCAGGAACTGGTGGCCACCTTCAGTGCCGGGAACACCCACCCGGCCTTGCGGGTGTATGACCTGCCGCAACCGGCGCAGGGCGATGAGCAAAGCATCAACGTGCTGATTTCCAGACACTTCGCGCTGCTGCCACGCCTGAGTGCCGAAGACGCGGCCCCGACGCTTGAATTCAGTCAGCCAGCAGTCGCGGGCGGGCTGCAGGTCAATGATGAAGTCTGGGCCCAGTTGAAAAAACTGGGTGAGCGGGTGCTGGTGGAAAGCACCGAAGAATCCCGTCGCCGTGGTGCCGGTGAAGGCAGCGACGCCCGGTAATCCCCTCAAACCCGCATCAGGAATCATCAATGAAACAGGCGATCAAGACCGACCTCTTTGCCTCGCGCGCGCCATTGGAATGGGCCGTTGTCGGCAACGGCACGCTGTACACCGCGCAAATCCCCATCGACCGCCAGGGCCAGGTGGTGAGCGGCGGCATCGAAGCACAAACCCGGCAGACCCTGGACAACCTGCGCCATACCCTGCAAGCCGCCGGCAGCTCGCTGGACGCAGTCACCCAGGTGCTGATCTACGTCACTGACCGCAGCTACCTGGCAACCGTGAATGCGGTCTACGCCGAGTACTTCCAGGCGCCCTACCCTAACCGCGCCGCCGTGGTCGTGGCGGGCCTGGCCCGGGAAGAAATGCTGGTGGAGCTGGTGGTTTACGCCTGCATGGACTGATCCGGCCCTGTAAGAGCGAGCCTGCTCGCGATGAACTCAAATACAACGCGTTGAATCAGCAAGCACGCGTCATCGTTAACGTCCATCGCGAGCAGGCTCGCTCCTACAGGGGTCCGCGTTGCCCGCCCGTTTCAATACCCTTCGTCGGACATTCGGCTCCGGCAATAAACAGGTTCACGCCCGCCGTGAACCTTGTTTCAAGGCACCAGTCATAGCCCAGCGCTTTTCCCCACTTTCCTCGTTGTCATCTCATCAGAGTTGTCCGTCCATGCGCCAAACTGTCGTTGCCTTGCGCTTTTCTTCGCTGTGCCTGTTTTCCCTACTCCCCGTTTTTGCAAGCCCCGCCCACGCCGATGGGCAACGGCAACTGGTAGACGCCATCAACGACTACCGCGCCCATCCGCAACGCTGCGACCGGCGGCCGACGCAACGCTTATCCCCCCTGACGCTCAAGTCGAACCTGGCCCTGCCCGTTGGCTATGGCGGTGGGTTGCGGGACCGGTTGAAGGCTTCCGGCTATCAGGCCACCATGGTGCGGTCCATCCGCGTGGTGGGTGCACGGGATGCCGAAGAAGCTTTCGATATGTTCCAGGACGAGCACTGCGCCGCACTGCTCGACAATCAATACGCCGACATCGGCGTCAGCCGTGCCGGGAGTGAGTGGCAAGTGGTGCTGGCACGCCCGGTGCTCGACGGGAAAACCGGCGATCCACGCAGCGCCGCACAGGCGTTGCTGGCGCAGGTCAACGCAGCCCGGGCCAAGCCGCGCCTGTGCGGTCGCCAGCGGTTCGCCGCCGCACGGCCGCTGTCCTGGAGTGCAGCCTTGGGCTCCGCAGCACAAAGCCACAGCAAGGATATGGCCTACGGCAACTATTTCGCCCACCAAGACCCCGACGGTGACATGCCCTCCGACCGCGCCAAGGCCGCCGGCTACCGTGGCCGGCAGATCGGTGAAAACATCGCCGCCGGGCAAGGTTCACCCAGCAAGGCCATGGCCGGCTGGCTCGCCAGCCCCGGGCACTGCGCCAACCTGATGAACCCGATGTTCACCCAGGTCGGTGCCGCTTACGCCGCCAACGCGCGCAGCGACAACGGTGTCTACTGGACGATGCTGTTTGGCGCGCCTTGAGCCGCTGACCGGACTCACTTTGCGGGCATTAAAAAGCCCGCACTGAGCGGGCTTTGTGGGTGAATGTAATAAGTAGGTGGCCGGTGCTGGTCTCCGGCTTACAAGGTTTATCAGGCCTCCCACAAAAGAGTCGTGAAACTGTAATGGAACTCTTCTGCTTCACACGGCATAAGGGCTGGATCCCAGCGCGGGGATCTTTCTAACCGTGTACCCTTCGGAACGCGCCCCACGTCTCCTTGCTATCCTTTTGCGCATCAGTCTGCGTCTTCACCTACAGGGTTGAGGATAGCAAAACAGGAGCGATTGCCAACCGGGCTTTTAGACCGATTTTGACCAGCAGAAAACATGGCAGGACGGAAAAATGCTATCGGTGTGCAGATGACTGTATATGGATGAATTTCGCCAAGGCAGTTGCCTTTGTGAGAGCGAGCCTGCTCGCGATGAGGCCAACACATTCAACATTGATATCGACTGAACCACCGCCATCGCGAGCAAGCTCGCTCCCACAGTGATTTCGGCTGCTCGCAGCTTTTGCGTACACCCACCAACCCTGTGGGAGCGAGCCTGCTCGCGATAGCGTCAAATCAGTCAACATCAATGTTGCCTGACACTCTGCATTCGCGAGCAAGCTCGCTCCCACAAAGGTTGTACCTGGTGACCTGGCAGCAGCGCCTCACGAAGGCCGGCGCACCACCCTCACCTTGCCGCTATCGCCGCCACCGCAGAACAACCGTTCGCCGCCATCGGACTCCAGTCCCGACACG
>NZ_MRCS01000053.1 GCF_002303925.1 Pseudomonas sp. ACN8 | reverse complement strand
GGGTGCAGAAATCGGCGCCAGCGGTGGCGGCGACAGCCACGGCTTCAATGGCGGGCTGAAGGCCAGTTATCTGTTCTGACGGAGCACCATTCACTGGAGATCCTTGTGGGAGCGAGCCTGCTCGCGATGGCGGAGTGTCAGTCAACATGGATGTTGGATGTGATGACTTATTCGCGAGCAGGCTCGCTGCCACATTGGCTCATTGCTATACCTGAACCCCCGAGGGTTCAGGTATAGCTGAACTCATCGGCCGCGTTCGCAGGCCCTTTCTCACATCTGCGGGACTGATGCCGTAGGCACTCTGGAAATACTGGCAAAACCGCCCGACATTGCTGAAGCCGTGTTGCAGGGCCACGTCTGTCACCGAAGGCGACACCCCCTGGGACAGCGCGGCAAAGGCGCGCTCCAGGCGTACCTGCCGTTGATAGGCGACGATCGAAGTGCCCATGAAACGCTGAAAACCTTCCTGCAATGCGCGCAGGCTGACGTTGGTCAACTGCGCCAGTTCCGTGCCGCTGGCCAGGTGGTCGGGATGCGCCTGAATGTACTCGACGGCCAGCTTCACATGCCGTGGCGCTATCAGTGGGGAAGGGCGCCGCAGGGCTTCGGTGAAGTTGTGCGGCCAGGCTTCCAGCACCGCATCGACCAGCATTTCGCGAAGGCGCGAAGGCATCAGCGAACCCGTGTTGATCAGCAGGTCGAACTCGGTGCCCGTGGCCAGTTCAATCAACGCACGGATGCCCTGCAAGGCCGCCACATTCAGATCCACCACCGGCTCGAAATGCACCTTTTGCAGGATAGGTTTGCCCAACAGAGCCGACAGGCGCTCGGTGATCAGGCGGCGGCTGATCGAAATCCCGTGTTGTGCGTGGTTGTCGACAAAGCGCGTCGAGCGGACTTCGGCCTTGTCGATCGCCAGGCCTATTTGTGCGAAGCCGACCGACTCGGTGACGTGGTTGAAGATGATCTTGCCGGCGGTGGGAATGACGAAGGTGATTTCATCAAGGGGGGCGGGAAACGCCACCGTGAAATCACCGCGATAGTGCATGCGACGAAAACTGACACCTTCGTGCCGGCCATAGACCCCGCCAATGATGATGTTTTTCGGCGGCGGTGGAGAGTCTGAATAGAGGTTGCCGAACAGGTTCGAGAACAACGCGCCAAAGTCGTCGCAGCTCATGTCGTTGGACCTGATGATGATTTGCTTGCGCGTCGTGCTTGCGTACACCTGAAGTGGCACCTTGAGCGGATGGGCAAAGCCCTGGTACAGGAAACTGGGCGATCGGAGATCGAGCGGAAGCGGTTCGGGAAAGCGTTTGGACGTTATCAGTGAGTAATGACAGGTTTGTTACTGGTTGTTGCCGCGGGTCCCGTTTCCGTTCACCCGACGCCACCGCTCGCACCGGACAACCGGTGGCGCGAGCGGTACTGGCCTGCAAGGGGCGCGGCTATTTCACCGGCTCTGTTGCCTTGATATCCCCGCAAAAGATATCGACATTGCCATCGGTCGCAGCCGTTCGCACGACCACCGAATACTTGCCGTCAACCAGGGTTTGCAACGGCACAGGCGCGGTTCTGGTAAAAGTCCAGCCGCGTACGGGTTGGGCTTCGGTGTTGACGGTGTCGTTCATCGCGTAGGCGACTGACCCGGGTTGCTCGCAGGTGCCGTTATTGATGAACGAGTAAAGGCGCAGGGGCAGGGTAACCCCCATTGGAGCACCGCTGATGAAGAAACTGAGCCCGGTTTTCTTGTCCCAGTCGGTCAAGGTGACGGTGCCGATCTGACCGGCGTTTTGCCGGGTGGCGGCCAGGTTGACGTTTACGCCGTGGGTCGATGAAGTGGTGCAGCCGAAAAGGCTTGCCGCAACCATGAGTGCTGCCAGTGAGGTTTTGAGCTTCATTGCCAAACTCCTGAGTTGAAGAACTGCAATGGGGAGAATTAGCGGGTATAGCTCATTTATCGCTTTCATGACGTCGTCCATATAAGGCTTTTCATTTTTTAGTGGTGATGGTGGGGCATCTATCTCCTTCGCCAGCCATGTGGCGGCGTAGCCGTGCAAACCCGCTACATTTGTAACTGGTCGAGTCTGCGTGGATTGCCTGCCGGCACACGCGCTTCGATGCCAATGAAGGTTTGCAAGGGGGGGCGCGTGCAGTTAAAGGATTGTGCGGTCAGTTGAGCCCACTCATCATCTGCGTGGAAGATTTGCCACTGGAGTGACTGATGAACCAACAAGGCGGCCATCCGCAAGAGCGGATTACAGGCACTCCACAGCGGGGAACCTTGCGCAGCCTGTTGATCCCGGAGTGGCTCGACAACTACCGGCCAGACTGGCTGCGCAGCGATGTGGTCGCCGGGCTGACGGCAGCGGCGGTGGTCATTCCCAAGGCGCTGGCGTACGCCACCATTGCCGGCCTGCCGGTGCAAGTCGGGTTGTACACGGCGCTGGTGCCGATGGTGATCTATGCCGTGCTCGGCACGTCGCGCCCGCTCAGTGTCAGCACCACAACCACCCTGGCCATTCTCGCCGGCTCCGCGTTGGGCCAGATCAGCCCTGATGGCGATGCGGCGACCTTGCTCGCCGGCTCCGCCACGCTGGCCCTGATGGTGGGCGCGATCCTGATCGTTGCAGGGTTGCTGCGCCTGGGCTTCGTCGCCAATTTCATTTCCGAACCGGTGCTGGTGGGTTTCAAGGCCGGCATCGGCGTGGTCATCGTGCTCGACCAGTTGCCCAAGCTGTTGGGCACGCACATCGATAAAGGCGGCTTCCTGCACAACCTGGTGGCCACGGTCCAGAGCGTCGGCCATGCTTCGTTGCCGACCGTGGCGGTCGGTGTGTTCATGGTCCTGCTGCTGGTGGGCATGAAGCGTTTTACGCCAAGGCTGCCCGCACCCTTGATTGCGGTGGCGCTTGGCATCATCGGCATGAGCCTGTTTGGCCTGGAGCGCTTTGGTGTGTCCGCCGTCGGTGTGGTGCCGATCGGATTGCCTGCGCCGACCCTGCCGGTCTGGTCGATGGTCGAGACCCTGTGGTCCTCGGCGATGGGTATCGCGTTGATGAGTTTCACCGAAACCATCGCGGCGGGGCGCGCTTTCGCCCGCAGTGACGAGCCCGCGCCACAACCGAACCGGGAGCTGCTGGCCACGGGCGTCGCCAACATCGGTGGCGCGTTTCTCGGGGCCATGGTAGCCGGTGGCGGGACCACCCAGACAGCGGTGAACCGCCTGGCCGGCGCCCGTTCGCAACTGGCCGCACTGGTCACCGCTGCACTGGCACTGGGCACTTGCCTGCTGCTGGCACCGCTCATTGGCCTGATGCCCAATGCCACGCTCGCCGCCGTGGTGATCGTGTATTCGGTGGGCCTGATCGAACCGGCGGAATTTCGCGAGATCCTGTCGGTTCGTCGTACCGAATTTGCCTGGGCCGTGGTGGCCATGATCGGCGTGATACTGCTGGGCACGCTGCAAGGGATCGTCGTGGCGATCATCGTCTCGTTGCTGGCCCTGGCCTATCAGGTCTCGGACCCGCCCGTGCATGTCCTGGGACGCAAGCCCGGCACCAACGTCTATCGCCCGCAGGCCACCGACCACGCAGACGACGAACACTTTGACGGGCTGCTGTTGCTCAGGCCTGAAGGGCGGGTGTTCTTCGCCAATGCCGAGCGCATCGCCGACAAGATCCGGCCGCTGATTGACGAGGCGAACCCCAAGGTTGTGGTCCTGGACCTGCGCAGCGTGTTCGACCTGGAGTACACCGCGCTGAAAATGCTCACCGGGGCGGAACAGCAACTGCAGGAAAAAGGCATTTCATTGTGGCTGGTGGGCATGAGCCCGAGCGTATGGGAGATGGTCATCAAGGCCCCCCTGGGCCATGCGCTGGGCGAGGCGCGCATGTTCCTGAACCTGGAACTGGCGGTTGAACATTATCAGCGCAGTCGACGCTGAATGAACGCGGCCGGGGGCACTCCGGACGCTATGTGACGCATTGAAGGAGTTAACGGGCATGGCGAAGAAGAAGGCGGCAAGCAAAAGCAAACCGGTTGAAAGCGGCAAGCTCAAGAACAAGGTGTATCTCGAGGAACTGGCGCGGCTGCATGTCGAGATGGTCAAGCTGCAGGAGTGGGTGCAGCACACGGGCGCGAAGGTTTGCATTATCTTCGAGGGCCGTGATGGCGCTGGCAAGGGCGGGACCATCAAGGCGCTGACCGAGCGGGTCAGTCCGCGGCTGTTCCGGGTGGTGGCGTTGCCGGCACCGACCGAGCGGGAAAAAAGCCAGATGTATGTGCAACGCTATCTGCCGCACCTGCCGGCGGCTGGCGAAGTGGTGATCTTCGATCGCAGCTGGTACAACCGCGCCGGTGTGGAGCGGGTCATGGGCTTTTGCAGCGAAGAACAGGTGCGCAATTTTCTCACCTCGGTGCCGCGCGTCGAGCAGGCACTGGTCGAATCGGGAATCATCCTGATCAAGTACTGGCTTGAAGTAAGCCAGGAGGAACAGACCCGACGCCTCAAGGAGCGCATCACTGACGGGCGCAAGATCTGGAAGCTGTCGCCCATGGACCTCAAGTCCTATAACCGCTGGTACGACTACTCCCGTGCCCGGGACGACATGTTCGAGGCCACCGACACCGATTTTGCACCGTGGCGGGTCGCCAACTCGAATGACAAGCGCCGGGCGCGGCTGAACATCATCAGCGATGTGTTGGGCAGTATTCCTTATGAGGAAGTACCGCGGGCAAAAGTGAAACTGCCCAAGCGCCAAAGTCCCGGCAACTATCGGGATCCGAACTATCCGTTCAAGTTCATCGCGGAAAAATTCTAGACCGATGCATCGGGCAGGAGCCGGCCCACGCCAACTCCTGCTGCATGCCATCAGGCCTTGATCACGTACCCATACGCCCGGGTACGACCGCCTTCCTGCTTCAGGTACACCCCCTGCAACTCCGGCGTGAAACCGGGCAAGCGGTTGATGCCTTCTTCCAGCGCCAGGAAGTACTTGAGCACCGCGCCGCCCCAGATTTCCCCCGGTACCACGCACAAGACGCCTGGCGGATAAGGCAGCGCGCCCTCGGCGGCAATGCGCCCGTCGGCCTGCGCCAGCGCCACCAGTTCGACGTTGCCGCGGATGTACTCGATTTGCGCCTGTTGCGGGTTCATGGCCTTTTTCGGGAAGTGTTCCTTGCGGAACATGTCCTTCTGCAGTTGCTGCACGTTGTGGTGGCGATACAGGTCGTGCATTTCCTGGCAGAGCTGGCGAATGGTGTAGTTGCGGTAGCGTTCCTGATGCTGCGCGTAGATCGCCGGTAGCACCCGGCTCATCGGCGCGTCATCGCTGATGAATCGTTCGAAACGGGCGATTTGCGCCGCCAGGTGGGTCATCTTCGCCCAGTCTTCGGCCGGGGTGAGCAGGAACAGGATCGAGTTGAGGTCGCATTTTTCCGGGACGATGCCGTTCTCGCGCAGGAAGTTGGCGAGGATGCCGGCGTGTATGCCGAAGTCGGTATAGCTGCCGTCCACCGGGTCGATACCCGGCGTGGTGAACAGCAACTTGCACGGGTCGATGAAGTACTGCTTCTCGGCGTAGCCGGCAAAGGCGTGCCAGCGGTCCTTGGGGTGGAACTCGAAGAAGCGGATGTCGTTGGCGATTTCTTCCGTTGGATAGTCTTCCCACGCCCGCCCTTCAATAGCGTGCGGCACGAACGGGCGGACCAGGGTGCAGGCTTCGAGGATCAACTTGCGCGCTTCGATGCCGAACTTCACGCAGTCTTCCCACAGGCGCAGGCCGCTGCGGCCCGAATGAATGCGCGCGTTGACATCCAGCGAGGCGAACAACGGGTAGAACGGGCTGGTGGAGGCCTGGGCCATGAACGCGTTGTTGAGCCGGTGGTGGTTGCAATAGCGCGCCTGGCCTTTGATGTGGCGGTCCTTCTTGTGCACCTGGGAGGCCTGGGAAAAACCCGCCTGCTGCTTGTGCACCGACTGGGTGACGAAGATGCCCGGGTCGTTCTCGTTGAGATCGAGCAGCAGCGGCGAGCAGTCCTTCATCATCGGGATGAACTGCTCGTAGCCGACCCATGCCGAGTCGAACAGGATGTAGTCACACAGCTGGCCGATGCGGTCGACCACTTGCCGGGCGTTGTAGATGGTGCCGTCGTAGGTGCCCAGCTGAATGATCGCCAGGCGGAACGGCCGCGGCTGTTGCGCCTTGTCCGGGGCGACCTCGGCGATGAGTTCGCGCAGGTAGTCTTCTTCGAAACAGTGGGCGTCGATGCCGCCGATGAAGCCGTAGGGGTTGCGCGCGGTTTCCAGGTACACCGGCGTGGCACCGGCCTGCAGCAGCGCGCCCTGGTGGTTGGACTTGTGGTTGTTGCGGTCGAACAGCACCAGGTCGCCGGGGGTCAACAGGGCGTTGGTCACCACCTTGTTCGAAGCCGAGGTGCCGTTGAGCACGAAGTAGGTCTTGTCGGCGTTGAACACTTGCGCGGCGTGTTTCTGCGCCAGCAGCGCCGGGCCTTCGTGGATCAACAGGTCGCCGAGCTTGACGTCGGCGTTGCACATGTCGGCGCGAAACAGCGTCTCGCCGAAAAAGTCGAAAAACTGCCGCCCGGCCGGGTGCTTGCGAAAGAACTGACCGCCCTGGTGGCCTGGGCAGGCGAAGGTGGCGTTGGCGGATTCGGTGTAGTGTTTGAGGGCATCGAAGAACGGTGGCAGCAGGCTTGCTTCGTAGGCCTTGGCGGCGGTCTCCAGTTGGTTGCCGTGGTATTCGATGTTGCTGGGCGACAGGTCGAAGATGCCGTTCACTTGCAGCAGCACGTCGTTGAGGTGTTTGTAGACTTCTCGGGGGTGGGTGCTGGTGCCGGGGGACGCCACCAGGAAGATTGGAATATCAAAACCGGTGCGCTGAATGACGTCGAGGGATCCGGCCAACACATCATTGACCGACACCACGGCCACGGCGACGTCGGTGAAGTCGGTGTGACCGAGCGGGACCACCTCCCGAGCGTTCAGGAAACATTCAGATGCGCCTTCACTGGCGGCGATTTTCAGGGCTTTCATCGGTGGTGTCTCCTGGCGGGCACTCAATTGTCCGCAGCTTTTTTAGAGATCAACTTCCGGGAGAGCCTTCCAGTTCCCCTGCTCGGAAATCGGGTCACCACTGGTTATAGAGCATATTCCTGATCTGTCAGGCTTTTGACCGCGACCTTGCACATCTTGACGTGTGACGCCTCACGCCCTGTCGGTCAGGCGTGTACCAGCGCAATGGTGAACGAGACCACGATCATGCAGGCAAAAGCAAAATTGATATTCATGAGGTTTCCATCCGAAACATGAGTGACGGCGCCATCTTGAACAGGTCACGGGAAAATAAAAAATTCGGCGTAATGATTTGAAAGATCGAAAAAAATGATACTTGGCCGGTTCGTTTCACCCGGATCAGCGAAACCGACGAGGTGAAAACCCATCTGGCGCAACTGGACGCGCAACGGGTACAGGGCGGTCAGATCGTGGTGTTCGATTCCGGCACCACCACTTTGCAGCCGCGTGCACACGCTGATCAGCGAACGGCATGTGGCGTCAGGCAATGTCGAGGACTACCGGGCGCTGGGGGTTGAGGTGGTGCAGGCTTGAGTAGGTCTTTGTGGGAGCGAGCTTGCTCGCGATGACGTACTTTCAGCCGACATCATTACTGAATGACACACCGCTTTCGCGAGCAGGCTCGCTCCTGCAAGGGGTGTTTGCCGGCCTTGATGTTTGAGGTCGACATCGATCCCTGTGGGAGCGAGCCTGCTCGCGAAGAGGCCAGTACAAACAACATCCATGTTGAATGTATTGGCCAGTAACCTCAGCGCAACCGCTCCAGCATCTGGTAGTACCACATGCCCGCGGCGAGCATCGGGTTGCCCAGCAGGTCGCCCATGGGTACGCGGATGTGCTGGCAGGCGGCGAAGGTGTCGAACTGCTGCATTTGTCCTGTGATCGCGCGGCCCATGATTTCACCCATGATGTGGGTGGTGGCGATGCCGTGGCCGGAGTAGCCCTGGCAATACCAGACGTTGTCCGAGAGCTTGCCCAGTTGCGGAATGCGGTTGATCACGATGCCCATCGCGCAGCTCCACTGGTAGTCGATGGCCACGCCCTTGAGCGCCGGGAAGGTTTGCTCGATGCATGGGCGCAGTTCGGCGGCGATGTCGCGTGAATCCTTGCCGCTGTAGTTGGCGCCGCCACCGAACAACAGGCGACCGTCGGCGGTGAGGCGGTAGTAGTCGAGTACGAAACGGCAGTCGTAGACCGCCAGGTCCTCGGGGTTGATCTGTCTGGCCAGATCGCCCAGCGGCGCGGTGGTGACGATGCCGCCCATGGCCGGGAAAATCTTGCCCTTGAGCTTGCCCGGTTCCAGCTTGTGGTAGACGTCGCCGGCCAGCAGTACCTGGTTGGCGTCGATCTGCCCGTGGGCGGTGCGTATACCCGGCATGTCGCCATGGATGATCTCAAGCACCTCGCTGTTCTCGAAGATTAACGCACCCAGGCTCTCGGCTGCGCGGGCCTCGCCGATGCACAGGTTCAACGGATGCAGGTGCATGTTGCGGGTGTTCTTGATCGCGCCGTGGTAGAGGTCGCTTTGCAGCAGGTCACGCACCTGGCTGCGGTCGAGCAGGCTGACCTCGTCGCCCATGCCACGGTGCACCGCCTCTTCGTAATCCTTGCGCAAGCCGACCATGTGCGCGGGTTTGTACGCCGCGTGCAGGTGACCCTGCTTGAGATCGCAGGCGATGCCGTATTTTTCCACGCGCTGCCGGATGATCTGGTGCCCGCGCCAGCGCAGGTTCCAGATGAAATCGTCGACTTCATCCCCGATGCTGCGGCGCATCTGTTTGCGCATGGCTTCGTCGCCCGACAGGCTGCCGGTGACCTGGCCTCCATTGCGCCCGGTGGCGCCCCAACCGATCTTGTGGCTTTCGACGATGGCGACCTTCAGGCCTTTTTCCGCCAGCTCGACGGCGCTGGCCACGCCGGTGAAACCACCGCCGATGATCACCACGTCAACCCGGTGCCGGCCTTGCAGCGTCGGGTAATCGGTGTCCTGGTTGAGGGTGGCGGTGTAATAGGAATTGCAACGTTGAGTCATGTCGGTGTCCACGCAAATTTGGGAGAACCCAATGCCAGCCAGTCGAAGTGCGCAACCTGGAGGAGCGAGCCTGCTCGCGATAGCGGAGTGTCATTCACCGTTGATGTCGAATGACACTCGGCTATCGCGAGCAGGCTCGCTCCCACAGGGATGGCATACGCTGAGCAAACGCAGGGATAGCGAAGGAGGGGGCTCGCCGATCAGGCGAGCAGGGCGCTATCCGGCGGACGTGCGGAGTGACGCAATTTGGAGCGGCGCAGGGCCATGGGCAGGTTGACAATACGCTTCATGCGCGTGTTTCCGGCTGCGGACAACGTTGGAGGCCGAAGCCTCCGGGGATGCTGGATAGTAGGGGGTCGCCCTTCAACCTGCAAGGTGAATCCCGAGGCCGATCAACCCGCAGCCGATCAACACCTCGATCACCCCGCGCTTGAACCGAAGCAAGGCAATGCCCGCCACAATCGCGATCAGCAGCGAAGGCCAGTCCAGTGCTCCTTCGAAGCCTTTGGGCCACAGCACGTGGTAACCAAAGAAACAGGCCAGATTGAGAATCACGCCGACCACGGCGGCCGTAATGGCCGTCAGCGGCGCGGTGAACTTGAGTTCGTTGTGCGTCGATTCCACCAATGGCCCGCCGGCGAGGATGAACAGGAACGAAGGCAGGAAGGTGAACCAGGTCACCAGCGTGGCGGCCACGGCACCGGCGACAAACGCTTGATCCGGCCCGAAGACCTGAAGCACGTAGGCGCCGATGAACCCGACGAAGGCGACGACCATGATCAACGGACCCGGGGTGGTTTCACCAAGCGCCAGGCCGTCGATCATCTGCGTCGGCGTCAGCCATCCATAGTGACCGACCGCGCCCTGATAGACATACGGCAGCACCGCGTAGGCGCCGCCAAAGGTCAGCAGCGCGGCCTTGGTGAAGAACCAGGCCATCTGGGTCAGCGTGCCTTCCCAGCCGAACAGTGCGGTGAGCATGGCCATGGGCAGTGTCCACAAGATCGCACCGATCACGGCCAGGCGCGCCAGTTTCCAGCCGCTGAAACGGGCGTGTCCGGGGGTTGGGGTGTCATCGTCGATCACGGCCGGACCGAAGGACTTCTTCGCCGCGCTGTGGCCACCGGTCCTGAATTTTTCCGGCGCCAGGCGTCCACCGAAAAAGCCGATGACCGCCGCGCCGAGCACGATCAGCGGAAACGGCATATTGAGCACGAAGATGGCCACGAAGGACGCGGCGGCGATGCCCCATAACCAGCCGTTTTTCAGCGCCCGCGAGCCGATCCGGTGAGCCGCCTGCACCACGATTGCCGTGACCGCGGGCTTGATCCCGTAGAACAGTCCGGCGACCACGGGCACTTCGCCAAACGCGATGTACACCCAGGACAGCGCAATCAGGATGAACAGCGACGGCAACACAAACAGCACGCCAGCGATCACGCCGCCCCAGGTCCGGTGCATCAGCCAGCCGATGTAGGTCGCCAACTGCTGAGCCTCGGGCCCGGGCAGCAACATGCAGTAGTTGAGGGCATGCAGAAAACGCCGCTCGGAGATCCAGCGCCGGCGCTCGACCAGCTCCTGGTGCATGATCGAAATCTGCCCCGCCGGCCCGCCGAAACTGATGAAGCCAAGCTTGAGCCAGAATAGAAAGGCTTCGCGCAGGCTGATGGACCGTGGCTGCGGCACATCCTGTTGGGTAACCGGGGAGGGCGTGGGGCTCAAGCGGAAATTCCTTGTGCAGAGGAGCTTTGAGCCAACGACTGTAGCTATGCCGGAGCGCGTTGCATAGCCGCCTGAGTTGAAGTGCCGGGGCTGCACCGTGGAAATGGGCGACACCGCTCCGACAGGCTCCAGCTCTGGCGGCAACTCCGTCACGCCCTGCGCAGCCAGCACATCATGCTCGATGTTGCGCACGATGGCATCGGTTGGCAGGTCGTTTTCATCGCGGCCGAAGGGCTCTTCCAGCCCAGGGGTTCAGCCATGGCGAAGGGCAAAAGGATGCAGAACAGGTTCTCACGATCATGGGTTTCAGCCGCCCGTCATGTTCATGAAGCGAACAACCTGGACATCGTCGTTCACTTCAAAGTTGTGTCGATAAGGCTTGAGTTTCATCGCCTCGATAATGGCTGTTTCCAGGCGTTCGGGCTGTCCGGGATGGCTGCGCAGGACAGCCTTGAGATCCACCGAGTGTTCATTGCCCAGGCACAGCAGCAGGCGCCCTTCCACGGTCAGCCGCACCCGATTGCAGGTGCCGCAAAAGTTGTGGCTGTGGGGCGAGATGAAGCCCAGGCGAATCTGCGGCGCTTCGGCCAGGCGCCAGTAGCGCGACGGCCCCTGGGTCGACTCGGCGGAATCAATCAAGGTGTAGCGTTCGGCGATGCGTTCGCGGACCTGGCTGCTTGCGAAAAACGATTCGGCGCGGCTGTGTTCATCGATGCTGCCCAGCGGCATTTCCTCGATGAAGGAGATGTCGAGATTGCGGTCGATGGCGAAGTTCACCAGATCATTGATCTCATGGTCGTTGCGGCCCTTCATCACCACGCAGTTGAGCTTGGTATTGCGAAATCCTGCCCGGTTGGCGGCGTCGATACCCTTGATCACTTGCGCCAGATCACCGGTGCGGGTCAGTTCGCGAAAACGTTGCGGGTCCAGGCAGTCGAGGCTGATGTTGAGGCGCTTGACCCCGGCGTCGAACAACGGCTCGGCCAGTTTTGCCAGCTGCGAACCGTTGGTGGTCATGCACAGTTCACGCAGGCCGGGCAGGGCGGCGATCTTCTCGCACAGCTGCACCACGCCCGGACGGATCAGCGGCTCGCCCCCGGTCAGGCGGATCTTGCGGGTGCCCAGCGCCACGAAGCTTTGTGCCAGTTGATAGATCTCTTCCAGGGTCAGCACCCGTTGGCGCGGCAGAAACTGCATGTCCTCGGCCATGCAATACACGCAACGGAAATCGCAGCGGTCGGTGACCGACATCCGCAGATAATCCACGCGCCGGGAGAAGCCATCGATCAAGACTCGTTCGGACATGATTTTTTCTCTAGGCACCGAAAAATCTGTAGGAGCGAGCCTGCTCGCGATGGTCGTTAACGATTACGCGCGGTTTCTGGTTGAACGCGGTGTCCTTGGGGCCATCGTCGGATCGCCGCCCGGAGCAGGCTCGCTCCTACAGTTACGAATTCCGTTATTTGCGGATTTGTTGAGCGCAGGCTAAGAGTAGCTTCGAGAGGTGTCCAATCACTATTAATAACCGATTGATCGACCAGCTCTATGATGAACTTAATTTGGCTTTAAAAATTACTTTTAGTTAATTCAAGCGACTGAAAATAAAGAAAAAACCATGATGGAGCAGATTTTTCCCTGGGTAGGCGGTGTGATTTTCTCCAAAACCGAGCGCCACCGCGCATGCCGACAATCAAACCTATCGGGATGCTTGTCATGTTGTCACCGTAAAGAAACTTGCCAAATTGCTCACTGGGCCCCAAACATCGCCGTCCAGTAGATCCCCGCATCGCTCTTCGGATCATTCGCATAGGCCGCGCCCAATTCGTTGAACTGCGGGTTCATCAGGTTGGCGCAATGACCGGGGCTGGTCAGCCAGCCTTCGACCACTTTGCGTACGCTGTCTTGCCCGGCGGCGATGTTTTCGCCGATCTGCTGGAAGTTGTAGCCGGCCAGTTCCGCGCGGTCGCCCGGGGTGCGGCCGTCGCGGTCCTTGTGGTCGAAGAAGTTGTTGTTGGCCATGGCGCGCGAGTGGGTTTCGGCGGCGGTGGCCAGCGTGGCGTTCCAGGCCAGCGGCGCGGTCGCATTGAAAGACTGGGTGCCGCATTGACGCGGCTTGGCCCGTGCTGCGTTGAGCTCGATGAGCAGCTTCTGGCCCTCGGTCTGCCAGTCGCCCAGGCGTGCGCTCAATAACGGTCGTGCCACGACGATGCGCCACTGATTGTCCTGGCGGCTGACGCCGACGTCGACGAATTGCGGGTCGAGGACGATCTGGCAAAAGCTCTCCTGGATCGCCTTCATCGCCGACGCCGCATCACGAGGCCCGGACAGGCTGATGGCCTGCACATTTTTCATGGGATAACCGGCAGTGGCCATGGCCTGCTGCAGATTACCGATGCTCGGGGCGGTCAGCACCAGGCGCGGGTCGGCCGACAGCGGTGGAAGCTCCGATGAAACCTGGCCTGCACAGCGCTGCAGTTGGCTGCGGTAGACATTGATCGATTCGATCAATTGCGTTTCGTCGGCCGCCACGACGTTGGCGGCGAATACCAGGCCCAGTGACACACCGGCCAAACGCATTGCGGATGAGATGAAACCCATGAATATCCCCTTGAGCAGATTGCGCCCATGATGCGCGAAGTTGGCCCAGCTAAGACAACGGATTTATCCAGAGTGTAGTGGGGTGGGCGAAATCATTTCACTACTAGACTCAATTGAACCACTCACCGAGTGACACCGACCATGCGCCTCGACTGGATCGCCACCTGCTTCGCACTGACGTTGCTTGCTGGCCCGGTATCCGCTACGGATCAAGCGCAAAAGCAGCAAGCGGCCGAGAACAAGGCCGAAGTGCTGGAACAGAAAGCCGCCGAGAGCAACAGCCCCGCACCGGCGCCCAAGGCCGAAGCCATTACCCCGTCCGAAGTCCAGGCCGTCGACCCGGTCGGCACCGCGCCGCTGGACGATGCAATCACCTGCCTGGCCCGGTCCATTTACTGGGAAGCCAAGGGCAAGGACGCCGCCGACATGGAGGCGGTGGCCAATGTGGTCATGAATCGCCTGGGCCACGAAGGTTTTCCGGACACGGTATGCAAAGTGGTCAAACAGGGTTCGCAGACCCAGAGTTGCCAGTTCTCCTGGTGGTGCGACGGCAAATCCGATTCGGTCCAGGAAGAGGTGCCTTACGCGATGGCCAAGGAAATCGCGCGCAAGGCCCTGAACAAGGAACTGCCGGATCGCACCAACGGTGCCCTGTATTTCCATGATCGTACGGTCAAGCCGGATTGGGCCAGGCAATACATCAAGACCGTGGATATCGGTTTGTTCCGGTTTTACAAACCCCATGGCGGATCGGCCAGATAGCCGCGGTGTTTTCGGCCGGATATTTTATTTTTCCGAGGTAGTGCCAGGCGTTATCCAAACTGAAATGTGCCTGTTTTATAAGCTTCATAACGCAACCGTGCGCGAATGAAGCCATAAACAGGGACTACACATGAAGTTGACGAGGGTCCGGATCAGTAACCTCGCGTCGATCGCGGCGCAGTCGCCGGCGCGTTTCCCATGACCGTCCTGGTCACCGGTGCGGCCGGTTTCATCGGCTTTCATACGGTCCAGCGCTTGTGCCGCGAGGGTCAGGAGGTCGTCGGTATCGACAACCTCAACGACTACTACGACGTGGAACTCAAGCACGCACGCCTCAAGGTGCTGGAGACGCTGCCGGGGTTTCGTTTCCGGAAAATGGACATCGTCGACAAAACGGCCCTGATGAGCCTGTTTCAGGAACACGCCTTTACCGAGGTGGTGCACCTGGCCGCCCAGGCTGGAGTGCGCTATTCGCTGGACAACCCGGATATCTATGGGCAATCGAACCTGGTGGGTTTCCTCAATGTGCTCGAAGCCTGTCGGCACCATCGCTCCGAGCACCTGATCTACGCCTCGAGCAGTTCGGTGTACGGCGCCAACAGCAAGCTGCCATTCAGTGTCGAGGACCCTGTCGAACATCCCGTTTCGCTGTATGCCGCCAGCAAGCGTGCCAATGAACTGCTGGCCGAAAGTTACTGCCATTTGTATGGCCTGAAAGCCAGTGGCCTGCGCTTTTTTACCGTCTACGGCCCGTGGGGGCGCCCGGACATGGCGCTGTTCAAGTTCACCGACGCCATTCTCAAAGGCCTGCCCATCGACATTTACAACCAGGGGCAGATGTCCCGCGACTTTACCTGTGTCGACGACATTGTCGAAGGCATCGCCCGACTGCGCCCAAAGCCTCCGGTGCCGGAAGGATCTGCCGCCGGGGTCAACCGGCTGTTCAACATCGGTCGCGGCATGCCGGTGGCGTTGCTGGATTTCGTCGAGTGCCTGGAATCAGCCCTGGACCTGCAAGCCCGGCGCAACTACCTGCCGATGCAGGCCGGAGATGTGGTCAAGACCTGGGCCGATGTCTCGGCGCTGGCCGAGTGGGTGGGCTTCAGCCCGCAGGTGACGCTGGAAACCGGCGTCAGAGCATTTGTGAAGTGGTATCGGCAGTTCTACCGGATTTGAAGCGTTCGCCTCTGATCTCCAAAAAATCAAAAAAGGCGAGAGAGACCCCATGAGCCAAGACATTTTTGTATCCGTACTGATTCCCGCCAGGAACGAAGCGAACAACCTCAAGCCGCTACTGGAGGAAATCCGCGTGGCGCTGGCCGATGAATCCTACGAAATCATCGTGGTCGACGACGGCAGCACCGATTCGACCCTGCAGGAACTGCGGCAGATTCGTCAAAACGGCCTGAACACCTTGCGTATCCTGCATCACGAGCGGTCGCTGGGGCAGAGCACCTCGCTGTATCACGCGGCACGGGAGGCTCGCGGGCAGTGGCTGGCGACCCTCGATGGCGACGGTCAGAACGATCCGGCGGACATTCCCGGCATGCTCGCGCTGGTGCGCGGCGAGCCAGGCAAGGTCGACGTGCAACTGGTGGCCGGGCACCGGGTCAATCGCCGCGACACCGCGAGCAAACGCTACGCCTCGCGGTTCGCCAACAACCTGCGCCGGCGCCTGCTCAAGGACGCCACCCCGGACACCGGTTGCGGCCTGAAGCTGATCGAGCGCGCGGCGTTCTTGCGGCTGCCGTACTTCGACCACATGCATCGCTATATTCCGGCGCTGATCCAGCGCCATAACGGACGCATGATCGTGCACCCGGTCAACCACCGGCCGCGCACGGCCGGGGTGTCGAAATACGGCAATCTCGACCGCGCGCTGGTCGGCATTCTTGACCTGATCGGTGTCTGGTGGCTGATCAAACGCACGCGCCTGAACACCCACGCCCAGGAGCTCGAAGGATGATTTTGACCCGTGAAACCCTGTGGTTGCTGGTCGGCTTTGCCGGGCAGGCTGCCTTTACCGGGCGGTTTGTCTTGCAGTGGTTGTACAGCGAGTACAAGAAACGCAGCGTGATCCCGACCAACTTCTGGTACCTGAGCATCGTCGGCAGCACCTTGTTGCTCGCCTACGCCATATACCGCCAGGACCCGGTGTTCATCGTTGGGCAGGCCTTTGGCTCCCTCGTCTATTTTCGCAACCTGCAATTGATTGCCAAAAGCAGAAGCGCAAAGGAATAAGCCATGCGTAGATCGTTGTCGCCCAGGGTCGAGTGCCTGGGGGTGATGCTGCTTGCCCTGTTGCTGATCGGCGCGGGAATGGGCCTGCGTCAGGCGCAGAATGTGGACGAAGAACGTTTCCTCGGTGTCGCACTGGAGATGTTGCAGAACGGCTCGTGGCTGATCCCGCATCGGGCCGCCGAGATCTACGGCGACAAACCGCCGATTTTCATGTGGGCGGTGGCGTTCTTCACCTGGCTGACCGGCAAGCCCAACATCGCCCTTTATATCCCGGGACTGTTTTCGGCGGTGACGGTCACGGCGATGGTCTATGACCTGGGCCGTCGCCTGTGGACCCAGCGTACCGGGCGCAACGCCGCGTTGTTGTACCTGGCGACGTACCAGACCTACAGCATTCTGCGCACCGGTCAGATCGACAGTTTGTTGATTCTGTTCACCTCCCTGGGCCTGTACGGTCTGGCGCGACACCTGCTGCTGGGACCTGCATGGCGCTGGTTTTACGCCGGCTGCGCGGCCATGGGCATTGGCGTGATCACCAAAGGCGTGGGTTTTCTGCCGGCGTTGTTGCTGATTCCTTATGCCTATGGGATGCGCAAGGACTGGCCTGGTGTGGTGGCCATGCCCGGTGAAGCACGCAAGTGGTTGCTCGGGTTAGCAGTGATGCTCGCGGCGATTGCGATCTGGCTGTTGCCCCTGGCCTTGTCCATCATCGTTGATGGCCGCGCAGACGAAGTGGCCTATGCGCGGGAGATCCTCCTGCGTCAGACCGCCGGCCGCTATGCCGCTGCGTGGCATCACCGCGAACCGTTCTGGTATTTCTTCACCAACGTGATTCCGCAGTACTGGCTGCCGTTGGTGCTGGTGTTGCCATGGCTGGTGCCGGCCTGGCGCCGTCAGCTACAAAAACGCGACGGCCGGGTGTTGGTCTTGCTCGGCTGGGTGCTGCTGGTGGTGCTGTTCTTCTGCATCAGCACGGGCAAGCGCAAGTTGTACATCTACCCGGCACTGCCCGGGCTGGTGCTGGTCGCCGCGCCGTTGATCCCGTGGCTGCTCAAGCGCTGGTTCAAACGGCTCCCGGGTTTGCGTCGGGTGTTCCCGGCACTGGCGGCGACCTGGTTCGTGCTGTGGTTCGCCCGTGGTTTCATCGAACCGCTCAAGGACGGCACCAACGTTGATCAGGTGCTCATGACCCAGGCGGCGACCATGACTCAGGGCGCCGATCTGGTGCTGGTCAACTGGGAGGAGGGGCACTGGTTGTTCGCCCGGCAGCCGATCGTACATTTCGGCATGGACAATTCGACCATCGAAAAGGCCGCGCTGTACCTGCGCGAACACCCCAAGGCCTACGCTTTGGTGCCGGATGACGTACTCAAGCAGTGCTTCAATCCCGAAGCGGCCCGTGAACTGGGGGAAAACGCCCGGGCGAACTGGTCGATCGTGGGCGCGGATGCCGACAACGGCAAATGCCTGCCGCAAGAGGCCGGTAGAGCCTATCGGTTCACCTGGAATGACCCGCACATGCCATCGGCACCAGTACAGGTAGCCAATCCCTGAGGGGACTTGTAGGAGCCGGCTTGCCGGCGATGGACTCAAATGTGCCGCGTTTATCCAGCTTACGCGCGTTATCGTTAACGACCATCGCTGGCAAGCCAGCTCCTACAAGAGACCGCGTTTGAGTCGAAAATGAAGTGACTTCCAAACCAGTCTTCGTTCGTCGCCTGTCACTGACTGGCGTCCAGCACCACGCGGTAGCGCGCCTTGCCACTGCGCAAATGATCGACGGCCTCGTTGATGCGGCTCATGGGAAACATCTCGACCTGCGGCAGGATCTGATGGCGGGCGCAGAACTCCAGCATCATCGCGGTGTTGGCGGGTGAGCCGACCGGTGAGGCGGACAAGACTTTTTGCTGGGGAATCAGATTGAACACATGCACCGGTATGGCATCGGGCACGACGCCGACAAAGTGCAGGCGACCCTTGCCGCGCAGGGTGGCGAGCATGGCGGTCCAGTCGAGGTTGGCGTTGGCGGTGACCAGCAGGAAATCCAGGGTGCCGGCAATGGCATTAAGCGCATCGGTGTCGGTCGAGGCGACCACCTTGTGCGCGCCCAGACGCCTGGCTTCGTCCTGCTTGCCCAGCGATGAGGTGAACGCCGTGACTTCGCAACCCCAGGCGTTGAGGAAACGCAGCGCCAGGTGACCGAGACCGCCGATGCCCACCACGCCGGCCCGGTCGGTGGGCTTGATGCCGAACTCCACCAGCGGGTTGAACACGGTGGAACCAGCACAGAACAACGGCCCGGCCATTGCCGGATCGAGCCCGGCCGGGATCGGCAGGGCCCAGGCCCAGTGCGAACGAATGCGGTCGGCAAAGCCGCCGTTGCTGCCGATGATGGTCGGTTGCACGGTGCGACACAGGTTATGCGAGCCTTCGATGCACGAGGTGCAATGCATGCAACTGCCCTTGTACCAACCGATGCCCACCCGTTGGCCCATTTCGAGACCGCGAACCTGGTCGCCCAGGCGCACGATACGGCCGACCACCTCGTGGCCAGGGATGAACGGGTAGTGGCTGATGCCCCAATCGTTGTCGATCAGCGACTGGTCGGAGTGGCAGACGCCGCAGTATTCCACGGCGACTTCTACCTCATCGTTGCCCAGCGGACCGGGGTCGTAGCTGTAGCGTTCCAGTGGCGCGCCCGCTGCGGTGGCGGCCCAGCCGGTAAAGGTGGTGAGTTCGCTGGTGTCGCTCATGGGATACCTCCAGATCAGAAGTCAGGGGTCTTGGCCGCTACGGTGCAGCGGCGGAGCGAAGAAAGTGTAGCGGGTTGCTGGCGTTGCATCAGGCGCGAGCCTGGAGACTGTTGATTTCGGAGTTGCCTCAGATCTGCAGATTGATCACGAAAGCCTCATTGAAATCAGGATTTTCATTGATGCCATTCTTGGCATAGCCTCGAGGGTTGCAGACCACGCGGGTGTTGCCCACCCGATAATCGAAGCTGCCATGGGTATGGCCATGCAGCCACAGTGCCGGCTGCCAGTCCTTGATCCGCGCTTTGAGGTCCGAGACAAAACTTGAGTTGATCGGCGAACCGGCAAAGGTCGGGCTGATGCTCGACCGTGTCGGGGCGAAATGCGAGACCACCACCGTGGGCGTGCTGCTGTCGCGGCTGAAGCAGTCCTCCAGCCAGGCGACCGTCTGCAGAAACACCCACTGGGAAATGGCTGGTGTGAACAGGTCCGGGAAGTCGGGGGCAATCCTGATGTGGCTGAAGTCACGGATCAGCTGGGTCGCCAGATCGATGCCCAGCGCCCGATCATCCGGGCTGTCGAGCAGGCGATAGTCAGACCACAAGGTGCAGCCGAGAAAACGCACGCCGTCGTGGACGTACTCCGAGCGTTCCAGAACGTGGATCTGCGTGCCTTGCGCCAGGCTGTTCAGTTGCTCGTAGGTGGAGATCAGGTCACTACCATAAAACTCGTGATTGCCCGCCACATACAGCAGCGGAACCGGGCACGCCCTGGCCCACTCGATGGCCTTGGCCGGCCGGGCGATGTCCCCGGCAAGCACGACGATGTCGGCTTCCACGGCGGGAAACGGGATCGCGTTGACGGACAGGTGCATGTCGGACAGCAAGGCGATGCGCATGGATCAACTCCGGCGTGTCTTGAAGGGCGGGTTATTCAAGTTACGCGTGGATAACCCGTTGTCACAAGCCTGCTCCCACAGTTTGATCTTCAGTGAACGCTAACCCCACGGCCCGCCACAATCCCTGTGGGAGCGAGCCTGCTCGCGAAGAGGCCGGCACATCCAACAGGGATGTTGGCAGACAGACCGCTATCGCGAGCAGGCTCGCTCCTACAGTTGACTTTTTTACTTCAAGTACCACCCCCAAGGCTGGTCACTGATGTACTCAGTCACCTGCTTGACCTCAAGATAATTGTGCAACCCCCATTGCCCCAGTTCCCGGCCGATGCCGCTGTGTTTCATGCCGCCCCAGGGCGCTTCGACGAAGGTCGGTTGCGAGCAGTTGACCCAGACGATGCCGGCGCGCAATTGGTTGGCGACCCGGGCGGTGCGCTGCAGGTCCGCGCTCATCACGGCGGCGGCCAGGCCGAAGCGGCTGGCGTTGGCCATTTGCAGCGCCTGCTCTTCGGTCTTGAAGCGCTTGATGCACAGCACCGGGCCGAACACTTCTTCACGCCACAGAATGCTGCTGTGCCCCGGTTCGTCGAAGATTGCCGGCTCGATGAAATACCCTTCGGCCAGATGCGCCGGTCGCCGTCCGCCGGTGAGCAAACGGGCGCCGCTGGCCAGGCCCTGGTCGATGAAACCGAGCACCTTGTCGTACTGGCCCTGGCTGACCAGCGGCCCGAGCAGCACGCCGGGCTGCATGCCCGGGCCAATGCTGATCTTGCGGGTTTCTTCCACCAGCCGTTCGATCAGGCGCGGGGCGATGGCTTCCTGCACCAGCAGGCGTGAAGTCGCGCTGCACACCTGGCCCTGGTTCCAGAAAATCCCGAACAGAATCCACTCCACGGCGGCGTCGACATCGGCGTCCTCGAACACGATGAACGCAGACTTGCCCCCCAGTTCCAGGCTGATGTTCTTGATGTCCCGCGCCGCCGCCGACATGATTTTCGCCCCGGTGGGCACGCTGCCGGTGAAGGCCAGCTTGTCCACCCCCGGATGCTCGGTGAGCGGGCTGCCGGCATCGGCGCCGAGGCCGGTGACCAGGTTCAACACCCCGGCGGGCAAGCCGATACGATCGGCGGCGGCCGCCAGTTCCAGGGCGGTCAGCGGCGTCAGCTCGGACGGCTTCAACACCACTGTGGCCCCGGCGGCCAAGGCTGGCGCGACCTTCCACGCGGCCATCAGCAGCGGGTAGTTCCAGGGAATGATCTGCCCGGCCACGCCAATCGGCTCGTGGCGCAGGCGACAGCGAAAACGCTCATCCGGCAAGGCCAGCGGTTGGTCCTGTTGCTGGTCCAGATCGCGGGCCAGACCGGCGTAGTAACGCAAGCAACCAATCGCGTCGCCAATGTCCCACTGCGCTTCGGGCAAGGGTTTGCCGTTGTCGCGTACTTCCAGTTCCGCCAGCGCCTGCTGGCCACTTTCCAGTTCATCGGCCAGCGCCTCCAGCCACTGCCCGCGCTCGGCGCCGCTGGTCTGGCCCCAGCCATTGTCGAAGGCGCGCCGGGCCGCACGCACGGCGTGGTCGACGTCTTCTTCGGTGCCTGCCGCCACGCGGTGGAAGGCCTGTTCGGTAGCCGGGTCGATCACATCCAGATAGCCGCCAAGGTCCGGGCTGACCCATTCGCCGTTGATGTAGAGCTGATCACGCATGGTGCGACTCCTGAACGCCGGTACGGCGGTTTTGCAGATGGCGGGAAGTGAACAGCAAAGCCAGCGACACACAGATGATCACCGTGGAGATCGCGTTGATCTCCGGCGTCACGCCGCGGCGGATGGAAGAAAAGATGTAGATCGGCAGCGTCGTTTCCGAGCCGGCGACGAAGAAGGCGATGATGAAATCGTCGAAGCTGAAGGTGAAGGCCAGCAGGAACCCGGCCATGATCGCCGGGCTGATCTGCGGCAGGGTCACGCGCCAGAAGGTGTCCATCGGTGGCGCGTACAGGTCCGCCGACGCTTCCAGCAAGGCCTTGTCCAGCGAATCGACGCGGCTGCGCACGATCACCATCACCAGGGCCATGGTGAACAACGAATGCGCGGCGATCACCGTAAAGAAGCCCATGTTCAGCTTCGGCACAGTCGGCAGCCAGCTCGCCAGCAGCGGGTTGATCAGGTCGAACAGGCTGATGAAGGCGATCAGCGTCGAGATGCCGATGACGATGCCCGGGACGATGATCGCGCAGTAGGTCAGGGCATCGAACATCAGGCGTACTTTGGCGCCGCAGCGCTGCAGGCCGAACACCGCCAGGGTGCCGAACAGCGTGGCAATCACTGCTGAACTGAAAGCGATCAGCGCGCTGTTGCCCAGGGCTTCCATGATGAACGGGTTGCCGAACGCGGTGCCGAACCATTGCACCGAACAGCACTGGAACGCCAGGCCGCTGCGCCCGGCGTTGAAGCTGAACAGCACGATCAAGGCAATCGGCGCGTAGAGGAACAGGTACAGCGAGGTCGAATAGCTGCGCAGCCACATGTCACAGGCCTCCGTCGGCAGGGCGGCCGCCGTAGCGCGCCACCAGTTTCAGGTACACGCCGATAATCAGCAGCATCATCGCCACCAGCGTCATGGCCAGCGCACTGCCGAATGGCCAGTTGCGCGATTGCAGGAACAGGTCGACCAGCGCGTTGCCGACAAAGAACACCTTGCCGCCACCGAGAATGGCCGGGATCAGGAACTCGCCCATCAACAGGATGAACACTAGCATCACCCCGGTGATGATCCCCGGCGCGGACAGCGGCAGGGTGATCCGGCGAAAGCTTTCGAAGGCGCTGGCACCGAGGTCGGCGGACGCTTCGAGCAGGCGCTTGTCGAGTTTTTCCAGGCTGACGTAGATCGGGAACACCATCAGCGGCAGGTAGCCGTAGACGATGCCGATCAGCACCGCCCATGGTGTGTTGATCAGCCGCACATCCTCAAGCCCCAGGCTGGCCAGCAGCGCCGGAATGCCCTTGCCGCTGAGGATGAAAATCCACGCGTAGGTGCGGATCAGGAAGCTGGTCCAGAACGGCACGATCACCAGGGTCAGCAACAGCGAACGGTTCCTCGTGACCTTGACCGCCAGAAAGTACGCCAGCGGATAAGCCGCCACCAGGCACACCAGGGTGCCCAGCGGCGCCAGCATCAGCGTATTGCTGAACGCCGCGCCGCGAGAGCCGAGGTTCAGGTAGTTGGCCAGGGTGAAGCCACCGGCGTAACCGCCCACGGCGCTGCGCTCGCCGAAGCTGAAGACCAGGATGATCACCAGCGGCATCAACAACAGCAGCAGGAACCACAGGGTCGAAGGCAAGAGCATCAGCAGGGTGATGCGCCGGCCGAGGCTGCGCCGTTGGCGAACCTCGACCGGCAGGGTATGGCCCGGCTGCACCGTTTGCGGGTGGGCGGCGGCATTCATGGGTGACTCCTCATTGGCCATGGTCAGGCGATCAGGCGGACTTGAAGCGCGCCATCAGTTCGGCGCGCGCCGGGCTGGTCAGCGTCGCGGCGGCACCGAACTCCAGCGGGCTCAGGGCCTCGGCGGCCGGGTACATGATCGGATCGTCGAGCATCGCCACCGGCAGCAGCGCGTCGACACGTTTGTCGCCACTCGGGTAGCCGTGGCTCAGCACTTCCAGCTTGTTGTGCTGCGGATCGAGCAGGTAGTTGATGAAGGCGTAGGCGGCGTCCTTGTGCTCCGAGCTTTTAGGAATCGCGAAGAAATCACTCCACAACTCGCCACCTTCCTTGCCCAGTTCGAACTGCATTTGCGCGTTGTCGCGGTGCAGTTGCGAGGCATCGCCGGTCCAGGACATCGCCAGCCAGACATCGCCGCTGCGCATCGATGGCTGGATGTCGGAGCTGATCGCGAACAGGTGCGGCTTGGTCTCGATCAGCAGTTTTTCCGCGTCGGCCAGTTCTTTCGGGTCCAGGGAGTTGAAGCTGTAGCCGAAGCTTTTCAGCGCGTTGCCGATGGCGGTCAACTGGTAGTCGTGAACGATCGTGCGGCCACTGGCCGGGCCTTGGGCGGCGGCCCAGAATTCCTTCCAGCTGGCGGGGCCGTTTTTCAGCTTGCCGGCGTCGTAGAGCATGCCGGTGGTGCCCCAGTTTTTCGGCACCGCGTAGACCTTGCCGTCTACCGTGCCTTGGGCCATGAATTTCTGCTGGAAGGCCGAGGCGTCGAAGTTGGGAATGCGCGACAGGTCCAGCGGCTCGATCAACCCCAGTCCGACGTAGGTGCTGATGGTGTAGTTGGTCGGCACCAGCACGTCCCAGCCACTGCCGCCGGCCTGCAGTTTGGCGAGCATTTCTTCGTTGGAACCGAACACGCTCATCGACACCCGGGCGCCAGTGGTCTTGGCGAAAGCATCGAGGTTTTCCTGGCTGTGGTAGTTCGGCCAGGTCGCCAGCGACAGGCGATCACCCAGCTTGGTTTGCTCGGCAGCCTCGGCGGTGGAGGTCAGCAGGCCGGGCATGTGGGTGGCGACCACGGCGGCGGCGATCCCCAGGCCGGTGCGGCCAAGGAAATCGCGACGACTGATCGAGCCGTTCTGCCAGCTGCGCAGGGTTTTTATAAAAGTCTTCTGGTCCATAGCACGCTCCACATCCGGTTGATGAAACGAATCGATGATTTACAACGCCATGGCCA
The DNA here is from genome assembly GCF_002303925.1 of Pseudomonas sp. ACN8. Taxonomy (GTDB): domain Bacteria; phylum Pseudomonadota; class Gammaproteobacteria; order Pseudomonadales; family Pseudomonadaceae; genus Aquipseudomonas. Next base: position 18,882 of record NZ_MRCS01000053.1, on the reverse strand, counting down.
ACCCATTGGCGTGATCCCAGCCGACGCGAACCGCTGCGCCGTGTTCGAATGCATTGGCGCCGTGATCCTGCTGGCGCGGCACCCGCACGCAGACCACGCCGAAGGCCTGGGTGCGCACGCGGTATTCGGTGCAATTGCCCAGGTAGATGCGGTCCTCGACACTGCCTTGCAGCTTCACTTCCCGGGCCATCTCGGCGTTGGCGCCGGCGATGCTGATCAGTTCCGGGCGCACCGCAATGCAACCGGCGGCATTGGCGGTCAGGCCTTTGCCGGTGGGGGTGAGGGGGCTGGTCAGCTCCAGCCCCTGCTCGGTACGCAGCACCACCGAGTTGCCGTTGAGCTGGCGCACGGTGCCGTCGAACAGGTTGGACTCGCCGATAAAGTCGGCCACGTAACGGCTGGCCGGGGCTTCGTAGAGCTGTTCCGGGGTGGCGGTCTGGATGATCGAACCGTTGTGCATCACGCTGATGCTGTCGCTCATCGACAGGGCTTCTTCCTGGTCATGGGTGACCAGCACGAAGGTGATGCCGACCTCCCGTTGCAGACGCAGCAATTCTGACTGCATCTCCTTGCGCAGCTTGCGGTCCAGCGCGGCCAGCGGCTCGTCGAGCAGCAACACTGTCGGCTTGTTGACCAAGGCGCGGGCGAGGGCGACACGCTGTTGCTGGCCGCCGGACAATTCACTCGGCTTGCGCTGGCCAAAGCCGCTCAGACGCACCATCTCCAGCGCTTCATCGGCCATGCGCAGTTGCTGCTTTTTGTCCGGGCGTGGATTGCGATAACGCAGGCCGTAGGCAATGTTCTGCGCCACGGTCAGATGCGGGAACAACGCGTAATGCTGGAACACCATGTTCACCGGCCGCTCGAAGGCCGGCACACCGGCCACGCTCTTGCCGGCCAGACGGACCTCGCCGCTGGTGGGCTGCGCGAAGCCGGCGATCATGCGCAGGGTGGTGGTCTTGCCGCAGCCCGAACCGCCGAGAAAGGAATGAAACGAGCCACGCCGCACCGCGAAATCCAGACCGCTGACGGCCTGCACCTCGCCATAGCGTTTGACCACATTGCAGAATTCGATATCGCTTGGCGGGGTGTTGTTCACGAGGCGGGCTCCCTTGCAGTGATGAATCAGTGCGTCGGGGGCCAAACTAGCAATCGGGGTTTTGCGGTGTATATATCCCTTGGGGGATAGGAGGGGGGTGGAGCAGGTGTTCAGTAGGTGTGCAGCGTAGAGATCACACGCGACAGGCTGCATTTGAGGTTCTGGTGGGCAAGTTCGACATTCTCATTCATTTCAGTAAGCGGGTATCCAGTCCAAAACGCTCCTGCGAAACAAGCTTGAATTGATCCGCCGCCAAATCACAGCTAACGAGTAGGTTCCAAGAGTGGCGGGTAACTGCGGACGGGATAAGCACGAACGGGTGTTCGGCCAGTAGCTCATCAGCGAAATGCTGTTGATTGGGCGAAAGTTCAGATGGGATTAGCCAGTTAGGGTTCGGTACATCTTCAGGTTGAACAACTTTGATGACATTCGAATCCAGCACTTCGAAACACGTCAGCACATAAGGCACCCTGTCGAGCGTATCGAAGCCTGCGTGGGTGGCGACCTCTAAAATCGCCGTAGCCGGGTCGGCCGAAGCGTAAATAACCCGGCGGCCAGGAGGATTCCATCGGCCGCCGGATTGTTGCGCACCAATGCCGCTATCCCATGAATCCTTGAAAACTGCACGATCCAGACGCCAGGCGTGCCACTTCCCATCCCAAGGCAAAGGATTCATTGATAAACCCCGTGTTCAATTCTGGTCAGGTAGTCCTCTACCACCTGGAAACCCAGCGAGTTGTCGATCAGTTCCAGCGGAATATGACCCTCCAGATACTTGCAGGGTTTCTTCAGCCAGTCCTCAGCCAACGGCTGATCGCCAAACACATTGATGGCGTGCTCAAGTACTTGCGCATATTGAAAGGCGACAGTGCTTTGTTGCTGGTTCAGCCGAACCGGTTGCGTCTCCTTTGCCAAGCGCTGCACGGTTCTGAGGGATTTCCCGGTAATGCGCTGAACAAGGTCGTGCTCCATGTATAGACCGGATATGGAAATCATGTCCCTGACGTCGCTCAGATCAAAGCCTTCCTGTGTGTATCGAATGATCAACATGCGCGTATCGCCACTACGGCCATGTAGCAGCACTTCGGTAGGCTTGCGGGCGACACGCTTTGTCTCCGTTCCTACGACTTCATTTTTGACGGCGGGCATATCGATTACCTCCATGCGACATTTGACGCGATCATAACGCCAAATGTCGCCAGCCGGGTAATTGCCTTTGTCGATCCTTGTCTCGCGCATGTAATCGTTTCACCCTAAATGCCTGAAAGAACGCCTGCATCAGGCGAGAAATCGTTATCCCTGATCAGAGCGGCCAAGTTAAACCTCATGCTTTCGGCCGCCAACCTTAAAAATACGTCAGATATTTCCTCTGCAGTCCTAGGAATTTCAACGTAGGTAGGCCATGTAAACTCAGGGCTGAGATATGTATGTTTAAGCGCTGTCAGCGTTACTTCCAGCAAGCTACAGCACCTTGCGTCGTTGCCTACAGGTACGCCAGAATCCGCCGGCTTGTGCGCCTTGGGGTTGGGTTTTATCGTTGGCCGGTCGCTGGAAAACAACAGTGATCGGGTTTGGTAGCCCGGCTATGTGAGGTGCAAAGCGTCATCATCTGCAGCGTTTTTCTACTCTGCTTTATGGTGGCCATGCACAGGGTGCCTTCGGGCGCGCCGGTCTCCTTGCATCCCGGTCTACCAACCTGCGTATGGCCACCACCCTACGTTTGGTAGCGTGAGAGTGATGGCTCCTTTTTACGATGCGAGGAGTTTCACTATGTTCAAGGTCACACCCAACCCACCGGACACTGATCCGGCATCTCCATACGAAAGCCTCGATCTCAACCTCGACCCCAGCATCATGGCGACGCCGCGCAAGCCCAGTTCCATGTTTATCGTCAATCCTGAACTCAATATCGAAACCTTGCTGGTGCACGCGTGTGAATCGCTGGCGTCGGCCAATGTCATGGCCAACGATCTGGTGGATCATCTGGAGGGGACGAGCCGCAATGCGCTGTTGGGGACTGCGCAGGTGATCATGCTGGGGGAGCTGGCGGTGAACCGGGCGCTGGATCAGCTTGATCCGCCGTGACCATACTCTCCAGAACACCGATAAACCTGTAGGAGCGAGCCTGCTCGCGATGGCGGTGTATCAGAAACAGGGATGTTGGCCGTACTGACGCCATCGCGAGCAGGCTCGCTCCTACAGGGTTCTCTACTAACCTGCAGGTCTCAGGCTTGCAGCTTGAGGCCTGGCGCCTGCAACGGATCTTCCGTCAACTCTCGAATAAACAGTCCCAGCAGCTCCGATTGGCTGCCAATGCCGAGCTTGGCGTAGATGTTCTTGCGGTGAATCTTCACCGTGCCGGGGCTGATGTTCAGTTGTTCGGCCACCGAGGCGCTGGAGTGACCGCGCAGCAACAGTTGAACGATTTCCTGCTCGCGCCCGGTGAGGATGTGCGCGCCGAAGTGGTCGAAAGCTTCGCGGATCTTGAAGTCCAGGTCCTGTGCCGGGCGCGGTTGCTGGGCCTGACGCAAGCGCCAGGCTTCATTGATGACTTGCTCGACCACCGCTTGCGCGCACTCGACCAATTGCATTTCGTCACGGCTGAACGCGCAACTGGCGCTGGATCGCATCAACGACAACACCGCCGTGGCACCGCCACCGAGGTCGACGAAGAACGCCACTTCCTCGGCCAGTCCGGTTTGCTGGTAATAGGTCAGGAAGTACTCGCCGAGGTAGAAGTGGTCGGGGGCGAACTGGCGCAAACGCCACAGCCCGGGCGCCTGCCCGCGTGTGCAGGCCAGGTAGAACGGATCGAGCAGGTAGGGCCCGCACTGATAGTCGTCGACATACACTGCGCGCTTGTCCGCCGAGAACGTATCGAACAACGCCAGTGGCCGGTGATTGCCTTCGTAGACAAACAACACGAAATGATCGACCGGGCAGATTTGCCGAAGCCAATGGCTCAATCCCGACAGCCGCCCATGCCCGGCAGGCAGGTCGAGCAGGTGGGCGACACCGGTGGTCCAGAGTTTCAGTTCCTTGGGGCGCATGGCGACTACAGGCAGAAGAGGATGGCCTTTGGATGCACAAAGTACGCCATGGCAGGTGGCCCCCGTATGGAGCGGGGTGGCGCACGGTATGGCGTTTAAAAGACGCACCGCACTGGGGCCGGGTGTTACCGAGTGCTACAGGGCGGGTAGCAGAAATGATCAGGCGGTTGAGTGGTGCTGGACAATCTGGATGAGGTTGCCGCAGGTGTCGTCCAGTACCGCCAGGGTGACCGGCCCCATCACCGTCGGCGGGCGGGTGAATTGCACGCCGGCGGCGCTGAGCCGGGCATACTCGGCGTGCACGTCTTCGACACCGAAAAAGGTGCAGGGAATACCGTCCTGCTTGATCGCGCTCTGGAACGTCTTTGCCGCGCTGTGGGCATTGGGCTCCAGCAGCAACTCGACGCCATCGGGATCGCCTGGGGATGTCAGCGTCAGCCAGCGATGTTCGCCCATGGGGATATCGTGCTTGAGTTCAAAACCGAGCACATCCCGGTAGAAAGCAAGCGCCTTGGCCTGATCATCGACGAGCACGCTGGTGACTACGATTTTCATGGGGGTTCCTCCTGATGGCTGTTCACGCTCCCGACGAGCGTTGTCCAGTAGACGGCAACAGTATGGTCAGAATTCCCAACAGCGGAAGGAACGAGCACAAGGTGTAGACGTACTCGATGCCATGGATATCCGCCAGGTGCCCCAGCAGCGCGGCACCGATCCCGCCAAAACCGAACATCAGCCCGAAGAACACCCCGGCGATCATGCCGACGTTGCCGGGCACCAGTTCCTGGGCGAAGACCACGATGGCCGAGAATGCCGAGGCGAGGATGAAGCCGATGATCATGCTCAGCACGCCGGTCCAGAACAGGTCGACGTAGGGCAGGGCGAGGGTGAAGGGCGCGGCGCCGAGGATCGAGAACCAGATCACCTGCTTGCGACCGATCCGGTCACCGATCGGGCCACCAAAGAAGGTGCCCGCCGCGACGGCGCCGAGGAACAGGAACAGGTACAGCTGCGAACTGGCCACCGACAGGTCGAATTTCTCGATCAGGTAGAAGGTGAAGTAACTGGTGAAGCTGGCCATGTAGAAGTATTTGGAGAACACCAGTAACGCCAGCACCACCAGGGCGAAGGTCACCCGCCGTTTGGACAGACCGTGGGTGGCCTTGCCGCCTTGCTTGAGCTTGAACAGGTTCAGGTGATGGCGGTACCAGCGGCTCAGGCCGTATTGCACGAAGATGGCGAACACCGCGAACAGGCCGAACCAGGCGACGTTGCCCTGGCCATAGGGAATGATGATCGCGGCGGCCAGTAATGGGCCGAAGGCGCTACCGGCATTGCCACCGACCTGAAAGGTCGACTGTGCCAGGCCATAGCGACCGCCCGAGGCCAGCCGCGCCACCCGTGAGGTCTCAGGGTGAAAGGTCGACGAGCCAACCCCCACCAGCGCCGAGGCCACGAGAATCGCCGGGAAGCTGGCGACCATCGACAGCATCAGAATCCCGATCAGGGTGCAGACCATGCCGGCCGGCAGCAGCCACGGCTTGGGGTGACGGTCGGTGTAGAAACCGATCCACGGTTGCAGCAGTGAAGCGGTGAGCTGGAAGGTCAGGGTGATCAGCCCGACCTGGGTGAAACTCAAGCCATAACTCGCCTTGAGCATCGGATAGATCGACGGCAGCACGGCCTGGATCAGGTCGTTGATCAGGTGCGCCAGCGCACAGGCGCCAATGACGCGCATAACCAGCGGGCTGGCCTGGCTGGCCACCGAAGCTGTGGGTGAGGGTGAACTGAGGGTGGTGGTCGACATGGGCGATCTTCCGGATAAACGCTAACTGCGAAGCAGTCAATTTCAGGGTTCGGCGTTATCCTATGGGCCTTGAAATCGCCCGTCTCGCGTAGATCGGGCATCGACTATCGCAAAAAGGTCGTCATGATCAAACCACTGGATAAATTTCTCGCGGACATCGACCAAGGCGACTGGGACGTTCGCAGCAGCGCGACCGATTACCCGGAAAACTGGTTTATCCAGCCGCACTCCCACGAGAAGCATCAACTGATCTATGCCATCGAAGGTGTGATGGTGGTGCACGCCGCAAGCAGCCAATGGACCGTACCGCCGAGCCGCGGCATCTGGATGCCAAGTGGAGAAGTGCACTCGATTCGCTGTGTGGGGCCGATCAAGATGCGCAGCGTGTTCGTGCACCCCGACGCGAGCCTGGATCTGCCCACCGAAACCCGGGCCGTGAGTGTGTCCGCATTGTTGAGTGAGCTGATCAAGGTCTCGGTCGATTTCGATTTCAACTGCGATCCGGACTCGCGGGAAGCCCGGGTGCTGCGGCTGATTCTGGATGAACTGACGATCCTGCCGACCTTGCCGTTGAACCTGCCGCAGCCCACCGATCAACGCATCAACCTGATTTGTACCGCGCTGCAGCGTAATCCCGGGGATGGCTCGACCCTGTCGGACTGGAGCGCCCGCTTGAGCCTCGACGCCAAAACCATCCAGCGCAGGTTTCGCAAGGAAACCGGCATGACCTTCGGCCAATGGCGCCAGCAAGCACGACTGCTGCTGGCGCTGGAACGAATCGCCGTGGGGGAGAAGATCATCGACATCGCCGGGGAGCTGGGATACGACAGCCCGAGCGCGTTCACGACCATGTTCAAGAAGCAGTTCGGCAAGACGCCGAGTGATTTTTTCAAGTGAGGCGGCCGCCCACGGGACGGCCGCTCGATGCCTGAATCAGCTCAGGACCCTTGCGGCGTTTCACCTCGCGCCAGTCGCGCATTGATGTCTTCGATGACCGCCGGCAGATCGACGATGGTGTCGATCAGATAGTGCGGGCGGGAGCCTTCGAACATCTTGACGATACGCGCCCGTTCGCTGTCCAGCCGGTCGGAGGGCAGGGCCTTGTATTGCTCGTAGGTCAAGCCCAGGGCATTGCCCGAACAGGTCAGCGCCACCGTCCACATCCCGGCGGCCCGGCCTTCGAGAATGCCGGGCCAGGTGTCGTCGACCTTGACGCAGGCGGCGACGTCGCTGATCCCCAGGGCAATCACGTTGGCCAAGGCCTGGGCCGGGTAGGGGCGGCCGTTCGGCACCTCGTCGGTGGCCACCACATGGTCCGCCACGTAGCCATTGTGCCGCGCCAGTTCGACCACTTTTTCCATGACCACGGCCGGGTAACCGGAACAGGAACCGATTTTCAGGCCCTTGTCGCGCAAGGCATCGATGGTGTTAAGCGCGCCGGGAATCAGGGCCGAGTGCAGGGCAATTTTCTCGATCTGCAGCGGCATGAACCGTTCGTACAGTGCGGTGACATCGTCATCGGTCGGCAGGCGATCAAACACCGCACGGTAGCGTTCAGCGATCTGCGGTTGATTGCACAGGGTGCGGATGTGATCCCACTTGCCCATGCCCATCGGCCCCCGAGCCTCTTCCAGCGAAACGGCGACGCCGAACTCGGCAAAGGCCTCGACGAAAATCTGCGTGGGGGCGAAGGAGCCGAAATCGACGACGGTGCCGGCCCAGTCCAGGACCACGGCTTGCAGTTGGGTCGGTTGTTGGTAGTTCATGGTATTTCTCCATTTTTTGTTGTGGGCAGGCCGTCCCTCCTGTCGCCAGGAAGTAGACCTATGGATTGCTCAAGAGTGAGGCGAAATCAGATGGTCGGTGTCGGGCTCGAGTCGAACAGTTCCGCGATCATTGGCCGATTTCGGCGAATGCCCAGGCAGCACAGGTGGTAGTCGATGGAAAACGGGTGATTGACGAAGGTGATCGGTTTGGTACCGGGCGTTTCAGCGTATTCGACCGCCGAGACGAAACCGATGCCGATGCCCTTGGCGATGGCATGCACGATGGCCTCGCGGCTGTTCAACTGCATGACGCAGTTCAGTGCGACGCCCAGGTGCTTGCAGCTTTCCTCCACCAGTTGACGAGTGCGGGAGCTTTTTTCCCGCAGTACCCATTTCTCTTCGCTGATCTGCTCGACATGCACTTCTTTCTGCCGGGCCCATGGATGGTCGTCACGCACCACGGCAATGATCGGGTAGCGTCGGTAAAGCTGCGTGTCAAAACGCTGGTCGAATTCGGACAGGGCCAGGATCGCCACATCGATATCGAAGTTGAACAGGCGATCCAGGGTCTCTTTTTCCGGGGAGAACGAGGTTTCCAGCTCGATGTCGGGATGCCGTTGCATCAGTTCGTAGGTCAGGTTCATGGCAATCGGCGGTGACACCGCGCCCAGGCGCAGCATGCCGGTCTTGCGTTGCTTGAAACTTTGCAGCAATTGCACGGCTTCATCCTCCTGGCCGAACAGGCCCTGGGTGATCGCGTAGAGCTGGTGCCCGGCGGCACTCATTTCGATAAAGCGGCCGCGGCGATGGAACAGCTCCACGGAAAACTTCTTTTCCAGGGCATTGACCTGCTCACTGACCGTGGGCTGGCCGACGCTCAAATACTCGGCGGCGAGGGTGAAGCTGCCGGTCTTGGCCACGGCATGAAATGAACGTAGCCACTTGTGGTACTGGTACATAGACGATCCTGTTCCTGAGCCGCTGCCATTGATTCAATCTGTCTGGCCGGGCCATCAACGCCTGATGAACAGCGCCACCGACGCGCTGCACAGACAAGCCGCGGTGACCACGATGAAGATCAGCGAGGTGTTGCCGGTACTGTCGAGCATACTGCCGATCAGCGGTTCCGCCAGGCCGGCGAACAGGTAGGACGAGAAGTTCATCACACCGGTCGCGGTGCCGGCGCGTTTGGCGCCGACCAGGTCCGGGCATAGCGCCCAGAAGCTGGAGGCGGGGCCGTACACGAAGAAGCCGCAGAGAAACAACGCCACAAGGCCGGTTGCGCTGTGGGGGGCAAGGGTCCACATCCACAAGCTGGTCGCTGCACCGAGGAACATGTAGAGCATGATCGCCAGATAGCGTTTGGAGCCGAACAGTTTGTCCGAGATCCAGCCGTTGCTCAGTGCACCTATGGCCATGCCGACGGGAAGGGCCACGGTGATCCACTTCGGATCGATCATGCTGTCGCCGGTCTTCCAGTTGGCGCCCAGGAAGTGCACCGGCACCCAGACGATCAAACCGTAGCGGGCGGCGTTCTGGAAACCCAGGGACACGGCGGCGATGATCAGGCGGAAGTTTTTCAGAACAGCCTTGTAACGCTGCGCGGAAGTTTCGACTTCGCCTTGGGCCACTTCATGGCTTTTGTCCTCGGCGTTGGCCACACCGGTGTCGGCAGGCGGTTCGAAACCCAGGTCCTGCGGACGCTCGCGGGCCACCAGGTAGAAGATGATGCCGCCGGCCAGCATGAGCAATACGGGCAGGCGGAAGATCCAGCGCCACTCCAGATGCATCACTTCCAGCACGACGATCGAGGTCACGTAGGACAGTACCGACGCGCAGCCGGCCGCGAACACATAAAAGCCGTAGACCTTGCCGCGTTCGCCCGCGCTCCACCAGTTGGAGATCAGCCGGCTGCCCGGTGCCCAGCCCAATGCCTGGAAGTAGCCATTGATGCCCCAGGGCAGGATCAGCCCGGCAAAACCGCTGGCGAAACTGGTCACCCAGTTGGCGCCGCAGGACAGCACGGCGCCCAGGGTCATGATGCGTCGACCACCGAACTTGTCGGCGAGGTTGCCGTTGATGGCCTGGCCAATGGCGTAGGCCCAGAGCATGGCGGCCGATGCCCAGCCAAGGTGCTCTTTGGTAAAGCCGAACTCGGCCTGGATACCGGGAATGGCGAAACCGAACGTTTGTCGCCCGGTATAGAAAAACAGATAGCAAAACATGGCTGCCAGCAGCATGCGCCACTGGGCGACGCGAAACGATGCGGTATGTACGGCGAGACCTGGCATGGCTTGGGCACGATTCATGATCTTTTCCTTATTCTTGTTCGGTCCCTGCGAGTTGCATCGCAGGGTGCACTCTTTTTCAGGTGCGGCAGGAAATCGTCGCGGCTCGTTACGCCGCTGGCAGTGTAGTGTCTTTGGGGGCTGGCGAGCCCTAGGCCGCTCGTGCGCCGATGAAGTTCTTGCCGCGTGCGCCCTGCAGGGCGAAATCGATCATGGTCTGGGCCTCTTCGGCCGTCACGCCATAGTCGGCGAACTCGGTTTTCACCTCCAGGCTGTGCAGGAAGGCGCGCAAACGGGCCTGGGCTTTATCCAGATCTGGCCCGAAAACCCGTTGCAGGGTCTTGTCGCGCGTCGCGTCGTGGCCCCAGGCCAGGCCCAAAACCAGTGGCAGGGTGAAGGAGCAGGCGATGCCGTGGGGCAGGCCGTAGCGCAAGGTCATCTCATAGGAGATGGAGTGGGCCAGTGCGGTCTTGGTGTTGGAGAACGCCATGCCGGCCTTGAGTGCGGCCAGGGCCATCCGTGAGCGCAGTTCCTGGCTGGACAGGTCCCGCCGCAGCAAGGGCAGGCATTCGAGGATGTCCTCGATGGCAGAGATGGCGAAGGTGTCGGAAAGCGGGTTGGCGTTGATGTTCCAGATCGACTCCAGTGCGTGGGACAGTGCATCCAGCCCGGTGGAAACGGTGACGCTGGCCGGCACCGTGAGCATCAGTTGCGGATCGATGATGGCGACACTTGGCCAGGTGCAGTCCAGGTGCAGCGAGTATTTTTTGTGATTGGCCGCGTCCCAGATCGTCGCCCAGGGCGTGACTTCACTGCCGGTGCCTGCCGTGGTCGGGGCTGCGATCAGCTGTTTACTGCGAACCGGAACGAAGGGTTTACCGCTGGCCAGCAAGGCCAGCAGCTCATCGAAGCGACCTGATTCGGTGCCGACAATCAGCGCCTTGGCAGTATCGATCGCACTGCCGCCACCGACGGCAATCACCACCTGGCAATCGCCGGCTTCTTGCCAGAAGCGTTCATAGGTCGCGCGAAGTTGCGCGACATCGGGGTTGGGCTGGACATCTTCAATCACGTAGACCAGGCGTTCGCCCAGCAGCGCTTGAAGGCGATCCACCAGCCCCAGGCCACGGGCTTCGGGAAAGGTCACGACGGCAACGTTCTGGTGTTCGGTGATGGCGGCAAGCTCTTGCAGGCTGCCCCAGCCGAAACGGGTATCCACTGGATTGTGAAATCGGGCGGTCATGGCGGGTCCTTGTTTTTGTTGTTGGAAGTGACGCCATGCTCGCGGTCCACGGACGGCTGCACAAATCGATAATTCGCAGGTTTGAATCGGCTGGGCCGATAATGGCCGGTGGGCGAAGTCGTTATGCGTTTATTTGAACGGATCACTTTTACCGTGCGGGTGCGCACAGTGACTGATGCGCTGGTACGCATCGAGGCAGAGTTGGCGAAGCCGGAAGTCGGCGGGGTGTTGATGGGCTGCTGGGCCTCGGAAATCGGCCAGTTGAACCAGATTGCCGTGCTGCGTGGCTACGCCGACGAACACCTGAGGCACGCGGAGCGCGAGCGCTACCTGCCCGCGACGTTCTCGCCCTTGCAATGACCCGGGTGTGGCTCGATCGGGGGCCTCAGAAACGATCCAGCCGGTACGGGGCCGTCGCTGGCAGACCATGAGGCTGGGCCACGAGCAGCCGTCCGGGCTGGATTAGCGACGGACCGCCAATGGCCCTGTAAACTGGCCGCGCACAAGGCGCCAGCCTCATCACTTCAAGCAAGAGAGTCCCCATGGCAAACCACGACCTGACCTTTACCCCCGATCCTGATGCGGATTCGATTTCCTCCGACGTCGTCGGTTTCGGCGGTGTGCTGGTCTCCACCCAGATCCCCACCCGCGCCGACGGCAGCCTGGAACTGGGCGACATCACCCTGCAAAGCGAATGCACCCTGCAAGCACTGAAGGTCGCGCTGGAGCGTGCCGGCAGTTCCATGGACCGCGTGATGCACCTGACCATCTACCTCACCGACATGGCCGACCGCGCTGCGTTCAATGAGGTCTACAAGCGCTACTTCGCCAAGCCATGGCCGGTGCGCGCCGCTGTCGGGGTTGCCGCGTTGGCGGTGGAAGGCATGCGTGTGGAAGTGACCGCGATGGCGGCCAAGGGCTGAGTCTGCAAAAAATGTTACAGCCACCTCTGTCCAGCACTGAGGTGGCTGTAGGGTGAAGCTCGTTTTGATAAGGATGTTTAACGAATTTGTAGCATGCCTCAATGGTTTTTTATATAAAGCTAGCTTGCAGGCACTCCTGAATATCAAAGTCAAAGTGGGCCAGTAGCCTCTAAAATGACAATTCCATGTGTTATTTTATATATGGTTCCGTTATTTTTTGTCTCTACATCAAATATTGCCTCAAATATTTTTTTTTCACTGTTTCGTTTTATGGTGATTTCACCTTTGGTTGCATGGTTGAACTCGCCATTCATTATGTCGGTAATATGTACACCGTTTTGCTCCTGTGGAACTACAGGATGCTTGCCGTCTTCTATGTCTCTGGGAAAAACAATCGAGATTTGTTCAAATACGCCGGCAGCCTCATAGCGACCAATGACGCTAATCGAACGCTCGGTTAAGGACGCGTAAATGAATGTGTTTGCCGAGTAGTATGTTCCGAGAAGAGGGTGCGGGGGGGTGTAGGTCGCCTGAAATGTCGGCACTACCACGCTTTTTGCACCAGCGCTTGACATGGTTTCTTTATCAATATCAAGGGAAGCATAGTATTTATCTTCAATGTTATTCATGAGAAGTTTTCTCTAATGGGTAAATGTGGACTAACCAAGATCGCTTTGTGGGATAGCGCGATCCTTTTTGAACTTATCCGTTGTCTCCTGAAGAATCTACTGTCAGATATGACAGTTGCTTAGCGATATAATATGTGCTCGGTACCAGTCGTCAGAATCAGCGCATAGGTGTCGTTCGAGCGTTTCGCCGCTACAATGCATGCCTCGACCGTGACAAGCCTGACTAAAAAAATTATGTCTTTGCCCAAACATCACCTGGAATTGCTCAGCCCTGCCCGCGATGTCGCCATCGCCCGCGAGGCCATCCTGCATGGCGCCGATGCCATCTACATCGGTGGCCCGAGCTTCGGCGCCCGCCACAACGCCTGCAACGAAGTGAGCGATATCGCTGAACTGGTGGAATTCGCCCGTCGTTACCACGCCCGGGTGTTCACCACCATCAATACCATCCTGCACGACAACGAACTGGAGCCGGCCCGCAAGCTGATCCACCAGTTGTACGACGCCGGCGTCGATGCGCTGATCGTCCAGGACATGGGTGTGATGGAGCTGGACATTCCGCCGATCGAACTGCACGCCAGTACCCAGACCGACATCCGCACTCTGGAGCGGGCCAAGTTCCTCGATCAGGCCGGCTTCTCGCAACTGGTGCTGGCCCGCGAGCTGAATCTCCAGGAGATCCGCGCCATCGCCGACGAAACCGACGCGGCCATCGAGTTCTTTATCCATGGCGCGTTGTGCGTAGCGTTTTCCGGTCAGTGCAACATTTCCCACGCGCAAACCGGGCGCAGCGCCAACCGTGGCGACTGCTCCCAGGCCTGCCGTCTGCCGTACACCCTCAAGGACGAAAAGGGCGGGGTGATCGCTTACGAAAAGCACCTGCTGTCGATGAAGGACAACAACCAGAGCGCCAACATCCGCGCCCTGGTCGAGGCCGGCGTGCGTTCGTTCAAGATCGAGGGCCGCTACAAGGACATGGGCTATGTGAAAAACATCACCGCCTACTACCGCCAGCGCCTCGACGCCGTGCTCGAAGACCGTCCGGACCTGGCCCGCGCCTCCAGCGGCCGCACCGCGCACTTCTTCCTGCCCGACCCGGAAAAAACCTTCCACCGTGGCAGCACCGATTATTTCGTCACTGACCGCAAGATCGATATCGGTGCCTTTGACTCGCCGACCTTCACCGGTCTGCCGGTGGGGGTGGTGGAGAAAGTCGCCAAGCGTGACATGCAGGTCGTGACGCACGAGCCGCTGTCCAACGGCGACGGCCTCAACGTGCTGGTCAAGCGTGAAGTGGTGGGGTTCCGCGCCAACATCGCCGAACCCAAAGGCGAATTCGAGGAGGACGGCGAGAAGCGCTATCGCTATCGCGTCGAGCCCAACGAGATGCCGGAGGGGATGTACAAGCTGCGCCCCAACCATCCGCTGAATCGCAATCTCGATCACAACTGGCAACAGGCGCTGCAAAAGACCTCCGCCGAGCGTCGCATCGCCCTGAGCTGGGTCGCTCGCCTGCGTGAAGAGCAGCTGGAACTGACCGCTACCAGCGAAGAGGGCATCAGCGCCAGCGTCACCCTGGCCGGCCCGTTTGGCGCCGCCAACAAGCCGGAACAGGCGCTGGAGCAATTGCAGGATCTGCTCGGTCAACTGGGCACAACGCAGTACCACGCCATCGACATCAAGTTGGACGCGCCGCAGGCGTACTTCATTCCGAACTCGCAGCTCAAGGCCTTGCGCCGTGAAGTGATTGAAGCCTTGACCGCAGCGCGGATTGCCGCCCACCCCCGTGGCAGCCGCAAGGCCGAGACCACGCCGCCGCCGGTGTACCCGGAGTCGCACCTGTCGTTCCTGGCCAACGTCTACAACCAGAAGGCCCGCGACTTCTATCACCGCCACGGCGTCAAGCTGATCGACGCGGCCTACGAGGCCCACGAGGAAACCGGCGAGGTGCCGGTGATGATCACCAAGCACTGCCTGCGTTTCTCCTTCAACCTGTGCCCGAAACAGGCCAAGGGCGTGACGGGCGTGCGCACCAAGGTCGCGCCGATGCAATTGATCCACGGCGATGAAGTGCTGACACTGAAGTTCGACTGCAAGCCCTGTGAAATGCACATCATCGGCAAGATGAAAGGCCACATCCTCAACCTGCCGCAACCGGGCAGCGTGGTCGGTCACATCAGCCCCGAAGACCTGCTCAAGACCATCCCGCGCGCACCGCACTGAGTGACTGGTGAGTGCGCCGCAACGGCGCGCTCACCTGTTCCGGCTTGAAACCTGCTTTTGCTGAAGTCTGGACGCTGGCGACAAACCTGGAGCTGGCGGTCGACACTATCCGCAGGTCTCGGCGACGGCCTTTTCAGCGCGTTTGAATTCCTGTTTGACGTCGGTGGGGATGCGCTGCTTTTTCATTTCCTGACCGAGGAAGGGTTGTTCGCCTCGGGACTGGACCTCTGCGTCCTCGGCGGTTATCTGCGCCTCGATGGCAGCGGCGTGCCTGTCGATGACGGCATCGACCTCGGCTTCATTTTTGGCCGTATCGAGCGCTAAAACCAACTGGCCGGCCTCGGCTTTTTCGGCTTCGGCATAGGCTTCGACCGTCAACCCGGAGGCCAACGCTCGCGTCTGGGTTTCCAGGCGATTGAGATGCTCGCGGGCGGCCTTGCAGACCGCTTCCTGTCGCTGGCTCTGGATGTGTTCCCAGGTGTTCAACCCATAAATCGCGGTCCCGAGTACCAGAAGGGTTGCAGCGGCCCCCATTAATTTGCCTTTCACTTTTGGCGCCCTCAAATGGCAAGGGAAGGGTGTTGCACAAACGATTCCCGATTCAATTCGAGTAAAGAAAAGCGTAGCAGAGCTGTTCGGGGTGAATGTGCGCCGATAACTCCCCGAGATTCGGCTCAACACTAAGCACCTGTTTTAATGAACAATTTTTTTTGTTTGGGCTTCCCAGACGAGGAAAATGTTGGTAAATTTGCGCCCACTCTTGCAGCGGCCCTCAGGGACCAGTCGCGAGAGCAGGCAACAGGTCTTGTTGCCACTCAAGAAAGCGAGTGCCAGGCACTCATCGCAACAGATACAGGGGCGTCGCCAAGCGGTAAGGCAGCAGGTTTTGATCCTGCCATGCGTTGGTTCGAATCCAGCCGCCCCTGCCATTTTTTATTCCTGCCTAATCAGATAACACTCGACCGACGGTTATTATTCGTCGATTCGTTGTTTTTTTGCCTCCCGTTCCCCCGTCTACCACTACCGAAAGCACTCCGGGATGGCCTCGGCAAACGGATACAAGGCAAAATACGGCCGTGCCTCGTCGATCACCCGCTTGACCGAGGGCCTTTGTGTCAACCTGTCAAAATACGCACTCAAGTGGTGGTGATCGGCGGCAAAGGGTACGAGGGTGCTGGCGTAGAACAGCGCCGGGGCGGCGGCGCAATCGGCCATGCTGAATGCGGGGCTGGCTGCCCAGGTGTTGGCGGCCAACTGGCGTTCAAGCATGCCGTACGCCGTTGTCAGCGCGGCGCGTTCGCGGGTCAGGTCGCCGTTTGCGGCATGGATTCGGTCGGCGACGATCTTCTGCATCGGCACCTGGACATGCAGGTCGAAAAAGCGATCCCACAGGCGGACTTCCAGCGCGGTTTCCCAATCATCCGGAATCAGGTGTGCCTGGCCGGGATGGAGCCGGTCCAGGTACTCAATGATCACACTCGACTCCGGCACATTCTTTTGCCGGGCGTGATCGCGCAGCACCGGAAACTTGCCGATCGGCCACAGCGTTTGAAGCTCGGCCCGGTCAGCCTCGTTGCCCAGGTCGATGATCCGTTTTTCAAACTCGATTTCCAGTTCATAGAGCGCGATCAGCGTTTTGTGGCAGAACGACGAGAGCGGATGGAAATAAAGAGTCAGTGACATCCTTCTATTCCTCGGTGAGATGGAAAGCACTTGATTATCGGTCGCCATTGGCCAATGCGCGAGGTGTTCCAGCCTGAGGTCCGGCGCCTGCTGTTTGGGTTAGAGTGCAGGTCTTCTGGCCTGAACTTCAGGCATGGTATCGAGAAGACGCAAGCCTTGTGCTCGCAAATGCGCTCCCGAAGGAGCGCCATGGTGAGGCGCGGAAGATCACCGATCCTGAAGGTGTGGGTTCGCGTTCAGCGCCGCCCGGCAACTGGCTTTGAGTGCCCGCCCCCGTGACGCCGCATTGGCCCGGTAAGAGACGTGGCCGCGCAGACGGTCTTGCACCGCACTGCTGTCGCCACCACCACCCGGGACGCCCCAGGTCACGACACGCCCGTCGGAGGTGAGGGCGGCAAAACCGCAAACGTTGCTGTAAAGCGCCTGTACGTTGGTCAGTTGGTCGACCACCGTTGAAGTATTGCCTCCGTAGTAGCTATTCCCCCAAGCTACCACCGTGCCGTTTTTACGCAAGGCGGCGAACGCCCTATATGTACCGCACACCTGTACAATGTCGTCCAGATCGGCAATGTCGCCAGGTACTGTTCCTCCGAATGATGGGTTCCCCCAGGCTACGACACGGCCATTGCCACGGCGAGCGGCGAATGCGCTAGCAGTGGCGCTGACGTCCACGATGTCGGTCAGTGCTCCTATCTGCGGGGCAATCGTGCCACCGTTCTCTGCTCTGCCCCAGGCGATAATCTGGCCGGTGGCGCGTCGTGCGGTAAAGGCATGAATGGTGGCGCAACCCAGCTCAATGATGTCGGTCATGGCGGCGATGTTGTCCGGCAATTTCCCGCCTGACTCTTCGTTGCCCCAGGCGACGAGGCTGCCGTTGGCGCGAAGTGCTGCAAATGCACTGTAGTTGCCAATGATGGTCTCGAGATCGGTGAGCCTGGCAATGTCTTCTGGCACCCGACCGCCAAGTTCTGCGAGTCCCCATGCCAGTACATGGCCGGTTGTTCGCTGTGCGACGAATGCGCTACCTGCGGCGACAACCCTGACAACGTCATTCAGTGCAGCGATTGGCGCAGGAACGGCGCCGCCGCTATTAGGACTTCCCCAGGCCACCACGTGTCCCGTGGTTTTGAGGCCGGCAAACGCCCCGCCGTTACCGACAACTTCAACAAAGTGATCGGGCAAGACCCCGGTCATGTCCCCGCCAAGTCCGGCTGATCCCCACGCCACGACCTCACCATCCGCCCGGCGTGCCGCAAAGGCCCTAGCGGTGCCGCTCACCTCAACGATGTCGTTGAGGGTGATGATGGGAGAGGGAATTGTTGCACCGTAGGTATCACTGCCCCAGGCGACGACATCCCCCGCATCGCGAAGCGCAACAAACGCAGCCTGGTCGAATATGTGTTCACCGTTACCGATGATGTTGGCCGGATTCAGCGTGAGCTGATCATCGCCGGTACGAACCTGCAGCGGCTCCTGCGGTTTGCTATCGCGCCAGGTGGCTGCCGTTGTCCAGTCGCTGTCGCCGGGGTATTTCCATTGCGCCTGCACCGGCTGATCCGTTGTTTTGTTGAAGGCACTCAACACCTGCGAGGAACGGGACGCCGTCCAGATACTGCGGATATTGCGCGCACCCATGACCTTCAGATTGCCCGAACCAATCACCCTGCGCACATCGTAAACGCTCGGATCAGCCGGGCCATCGGTGCCCCCGGCTTTGCGCGCGATGGAATAGCTGAGGCTAATGCTCGAGTCTACGTTGTCGGCGATCACCGAATACGCCACTTTGATGGTCTTCAGTTCCTTGTCGGCCTCCTCTGGCTGGACCCGGTGGGTATAGGTAGTGACGGTTTTACCTTGCACCTGCACGGTGATGAAGTCATCGGTTTTCAGCAGGGCTGTCTGGGCAATCACGACAGTGGCGCCCAGAGGGTACACATCGTCCGGGTTCAGTAGGTCGTTGCCGGCACCGGTGGCTTCCCAGAAGGTGGCCACGGGTAGCTTGAAGGCCTTGATCGTATAGACCTGATCCGCGAACACCAGCGCATTGGCCTCGACATTGCTTTTATCCAGCGCGGCCTTGAAGCTCAGCGTCAAGCGGCTGCCGTCGGCCAATTCATTGAAGTAGCTTTTGGCGACCGGTCTTGGCCAGTATTTTTGCGCGAACCAGGTGC
>NZ_MRCS01000052.1 GCF_002303925.1 Pseudomonas sp. ACN8 | reverse complement strand
GAAAAGTGCGATGAATCAATTCGCGATTCTGTACGGAGATCGATTTATCAGGCCGACCGGGTAAAGCACGGCCTGCCTAACGGCAGGCCGTTACCGGCCCGCACACAAAATATCTGACAGTCCCAAGAGCCTGGTCGGCCCAGAGGCCGCCAAGGTCAAAGAAGATCAACCAACACCAACAACCCCCTCCCCATGCATCTGCCGCAATAAAGCCAACCCACCCTCCAGAAAAGCCAAATCCCCCACCATCCCCGCCTCGACCGCCAATCCCTGCAACTGCTCACGCCCGGTCAACTCGGGAAACTCGCCAATTCGCTGCAACAACCGCCACGCCAACGGACTCAGTTCAGAAAACTTCACTCCCCAGTCCTCGGCACGACGCACCAGCAACAAGGTCGGCTGAGCAGGCACCACATCAGGCTGACAATCCGGCCCCACCCGTTGCACCGGCCAGGCATACGCCAACGGCCAGGCCAGCGGCGAAACCTGCAAGGGCCGATCCAGCAGCAACGCGGCATCACCGGCAACCAGAGGCTCGGCGTCAGACTGCTGCAGCGCCATTTCCACCCACTCGTAATGCGCCAGTTCCACCATGAACGGCGGCCACGACCCATCGCTCAACGCCTGAGGCCCGGCCGCGAGAAACTCGACAAACTCCTGGGCGATCTCACCAAATTTCGGCGTGCGAGCGCGGTAGTCCCGCAGAAAGATCCGCACCAGCGAACGCCAGCGTTCATCCCCCAGAACCTTCACTAACACCGGAAAGGTGCCACTGAGCAGCGAAGACAGGTTGGCGAACACCAGATCGCGATAAACCTGTGCCCGCACCGGGTCCATTTCAGTGGGTGGCGCGTTGTGTTCAGGGTCGCGCAGGTACAGGCCCAGGGTGGTTTGTTGATGCAAAAGACTCGACTTATCCACGGTTCACGCCCTCCCGTTGCAGGCGGCGAATGGTCTGCAGTTCCGCCACCAGTTCGGCGAATACGGGAAAGTTGAAATCCCGCTCCAGCAAGGTCGGTTGCGCGCCAAACCGGGCATAAGCCTGGGCCAGCAACGACCACACCGCCGGTTTGACCGAAGCGCCATGGGTGTCGATCTTCAAAGTATCGGACTCGTCGAAATGCCCGGCAATGTGCATCGCCACCACCCTGCCTGAATCGATGCCCGCCAGAAACGCCTGCGGATCGAAGCCGTGGTTGATCGAATTGACGTAGACGTTGTTGACGTCCAGCAGCAGGTCGCAATCGGCCTCACACAGCACGGCATTGGTGAACGTCACCTCCTCCATGTCCTGTTGGGGCGCGGCGTAATAGGAAACGTTTTCCACCGCCAGACGTCGCCCGAGAATGTCCTGGGCCTGGCGGATACGCGCGGCGACGTGGTGCACCGCCTCTTCGGTAAACGGCAGCGGCAACAGGTCGTACAGGTGGCCGTCATCGCTGCAATAGCTCAAATGCTCGCTATACAGCGGCACGTTGTAGTGATCGAGAAAAACCCGGACTTCCTGCAAAAAAACGATGTCCAGCGGCGACGGCCCACCGAGGGACAGGGACAGGCCATGACAGGACAACGGATAGCGTTCCGCCAGGGCGCCCAATGCCGCGCCGTGGGCGCCGCCGATGCCGATCCAGTTTTCCGGCGCGACTTCCAGAAAGTCGAAATCGCCTGCCGGTGCGGCCTGGAGGTCTTTGAGTAAACCGCGACGCAGGCCAAGCCCTGCGCTGGCCTTGGCTACGGGGGGGATGGATGTCTGCATGGTGTCGATCTCGCATGTGTCCAGGATTGCGGGCAGGTGCCCGCCTTGAGACACAGTTAATCGAAGGGGTGTATCGGGACTGTGTTCGACAGGGCTCGACAATGGATGGCTATGTATCGAAACCGGGGCTGGACACACTGCAATACACAACGCCACCCCCTGTAGGAGCGAGCTTGCTCGCGAAAACCCGAGCACACCGCGTATATCCAGACAGCGCGCGTTATCGTTGACGACCTTCGCGAGCAAGCTCGCTCCGACAGAGGGTTGTGCCAGGCTCACCGCTTTCGTCGCGCCAGACCACGCAATACAAGGCCCGAACTAAACTTAACGCACACAGGGCCCGCTCAGCGCCCTGCACATTCCAACGACCACCGCCCAGCGGCGAGCACCTCGCCAGACAATGCCCCTGGACCGTGATCCTGCTGAAGGAGCACACATGATGGACGAGGCCAGACTTAACGATTTCATGGGCAAACTGGTGAATGACATGGGCGGCGCGGCGATGCTCGCCAACGTCATCCTCGGCGAAGAACTCGGCCTGTACCGGGCGATGGCCGACAGTCAGCCCATCACCCCCGAAACCCTTGCCGAGAAAACCGGCTGCAACACCCGTCTGTTGCGCGAATGGCTCAGTGCCCACGCCGCCTCGGGCTACATGGAACACCGCGACGGTCAGTTCCGCCTCCCGGAAGAGCAAGCCATGGCTCTGGCAAACGAAGACTCACCGGTTTATGTGGCGGGCGGAATCGGTGTGGTCGCGTCGTTTTTCCACGACAAGGACAAACTGGTCAAAGCGATGCGCGGCGACGGCGCCCTGCCCTGGGGCGATCACCATCCGTGCATGTTCAGCGGGACCGAACGCTTCTTCCGCCCCGGCTACAAAGCCCATCTGGTCGCCGAATGGTTGCCGGCCCTCGACGGCGTGGTGGCCAAACTGGAGGCAGGGGCCAAAGTGGCGGACATCGGCTGCGGCCATGGCGCCTCGACGGTGATCATGGCCCAGGCGTTTCCGGATTCGCGCTTCGTCGGTTTCGACTACCACGCGCCGTCCGTTACCGTTGCCACCCAACGGGCCGAAGAAGGAGGTGTATCCAGCCGGGCCAGGTTCTTCCAGGGCAACGCAAAAAGCTACCCCGGCAGCGACTATGACCTGATCTGCTACTTCGACTGCCTGCATGACATGGGCGACCCGGTGGGCGCGGCCAAGCATGCCTATGAGTCGTTGAAGGATGACGGCACGGTGCTGCTGGTCGAGCCCTACGCCAACGACTTGCTCGACGACAACGTCAACCCGGTCGGACGCCTGTTTTACGCGGCGTCGACCTTTATTTGCACGCCCAACTCGCTGTCCCAGGAAGTTGGCCTCGGCCTCGGTGCCCAGGCCGGTGAAGCGCGGTTGCGCAAGGTGTTCACCGAAGCGGGTTTCACTCAATTCCGCCGGGCGACTGAAACGCCGTTCAACCTGATCCTGGAGGCACGTAAATAGTCCCCGCCGCCATCTCTGTAGGAGCGAGCTTGGTCCGGGCGGCATTCCGACGATGGTGTGTCAGCTATATTGATGACGACTGACACTCCATCGCGAGCAAGCTCGCTCCTACAGGTTTCCCGGCATGCTCGATCGCCAGACCCGTGACCAACTCGATCGCCTCCATCAGTTCATGGCCGACGCGCCGTTTGCAGTGCTGACCGGTGCCGGTATCAGCACGCCCTCGGGTATCCCGGAGTCCCGGCGACGCTATTGGGCGCGGGCGATGCTCGGCTGGCCACGGGTGCGACTGGCACAACCGAACGTGGCCCACGACACCCTGGCCCGCTTGCAAGGCACGCGGCAGATCAGCGGGCTGATCACCCAGAACGTCGACACCCTGCACGACCAGGCCGGCAGCCGTGACGTGATCGAACTCCACGGCAGTCTGCACCGGGTGTTGTGCCTGGATTGCGGCCAGCGCAGTGAACGCGATTCGATCCAGTACCTGATGGAAACACAGAACCCCTACCTGGCCGGCGTCGACGCGATGCAGGCGCCGGACGGCGACACCTTGCTCGACCCGGCCTTCGAGGAACGCTTCAAGGTCCCCCGCTGTCCGCATTGCGCCGGGGAACGGATGAAGCCGGATGTGGTGTTTTTTGGCGAGAACGTCGCACAGGCCACGGCGGCCAAGGCGATGGCCGCCGTCGAACAGGCTGCGGGGCTGTTGGTGATTGGCTCGTCGTTGATGGCCTATTCGGCGTTTCGCTTGTGCCGGGCGGTGGTGGATCAGGGCAAGCCGTTGATTGCGATCAACCTGGGCAAGACCCGGGCCGATGAGATGCTGGATTTGAAGATCGAGGAGTCGTGCGAGCGGTTGTTGCCAGTATTGGCGAAGCTACTTGGCAACTGACGAAACCCGATCCCTGTAGGAGTGAGCCTGCTCGCGATGGGGCCGGCACATACAACATCTTTGTCAACTGACACACCGCCATCGCGAGCAGGCTCGCTCCTACAGAGGATTGTGATCAGCTCATGGCAACTCGCTGCCCAAGATTTTCCTCTTTGAGCACATCAAACAACGCCTGCGCCGCCGCCGACAGCTCTCCCCCCGGCAACGTCAGCACCCCCAGCGCCCGCTCCACCACAGGGTTGCGCAAGGTAATGCAACGCGCCCCCAGTTCGCGCATCTGCCCGGCGCACAAGGCCGGCACCGCGCTCACGCCCAGGCCGCTGGCGACCATGCGCCCGACCGTCGCCAGTTGATGGCTTTCAAACTCCACCGGCAGCTTCATGCCCCGGGCCTGCAAGTGTTCTTCCAGCATCACCCGCACCGTCGACGGTCGCTGCAAGGTAATGAAGGGTTCCTTGAGCAGGGTCTGCCAGTCGATGTCGTCGAGTTCGGCCAGCGCCGAATCCAGGGGCACCACCGCGACGAATCGGTCGATGTACAACGGTGTGAATTGCAGCGACGAGCTCTGGGTCGGCTCGAACGCCACCCCCAGTTCCACCTGGCGGTCACGGACCATTTCCAGCACTTGTTCGTTGATCACGTCATTGACCGTCACGTTGACATTCGGATAGCGCGCGCGGAAGGTCTTGAGGATCGGCGGCAGCAGGTTGCCGGCAAACGACGGCATCGCCGCCAGGGTCACGCGACCGCGCTGCAGGGTGAAGCGCTGACGCAGTTCATCCTCGACATTGTCCCAGTCGGCGATCAAGCGGCGCGCCAGCGGCACCAGGGATTCGCCTTCGGCGGTGAGCGACACGTTACGTGTGTTACGGGTGAACAAGCGCCCGCCCAAGCCCTCCTCCAGCGCCTTGATGGTCAGGCTCAGGGCCGATTGCGACAGGTGCAGGCGCTCGCAGGCCACGGCAAAGCTCAGGCTCTGGGCCACGGCCAGAAAGGCGCGGATCTGCTTGACGGTCATGGGGCGATGCTCCGGTTGTAAGCTTCAGGTTCTAAGCTGCAATAGAAGAGACAAAACATTATTGAGCTTTATCAATCAATCCGCTCTAAAAAACAACTTAACAAATGAATCTCACAGCGAGACACTCCATCCCATTCGGCTAGCCAGCCGCCCACAAAGAATAAAAGAGGTGCATATGGCAGGTTTCGACAAGCGCGTGAGTTCCTACGAGGAAGCACTGGCAGGTCTTGAAGACGGCATGACCGTGATCGCCGGCGGCTTCGGCCTGTGCGGGATCCCGGAGAACCTGATCAACGAGATCAAGCGCAAGGGCACCCGCGATCTCACCGTGGTTTCCAATAACTGCGGCGTCGACGGTTTCGGCCTGGGCGTACTGCTGACCGACCGCCAGATCAGCAAAGTGGTGGCCTCCTATGTCGGCGAAAACAAGCTGTTCGAAGAGCAACTGCTCAAGGGCGAAATCGAAGTCACCCTGACCCCGCAAGGCACCCTCGCCGAAAAAATGCGCGCAGGCGGCGCCGGCATCCCGGCCTTTTTCACCGCCACCGGCGTTGGCACTCCAGTCGCCGAAGGCAAGGAAGTCCGCGAATTCCATGGCCGCAAGTACCTGATGGAAGAATCCATCACCGGCGACTTCGCCATCGTCAAAGGCTGGAAAGCCGACCATTTCGGTAACGTGATCTATCGCCACACCGCCCAGAACTTCAACCCGCTGGCGGCCACCGCCGGCAAGATCACCGTGGTCGAAGTCGAAGAAATCGTCGAACCCGGCGAGCTGGACCCGGCGCAGATCCACACCCCTGGCATCTACGTCGACCGGATCATCTGCGGCACGTTCGAGAAGCGCATCGAACAGCGCACCGTGCGTAAGTGATCCCCTGCCCCCGGACCGAATGAAGGAATAACGACAATGGCACTTTCCCGCGAACAAATGGCTCAACGCGTCGCCCGCGAAATGCAGGACGGCTTCTACGTGAACCTGGGCATCGGCATTCCGACCCTGGTCGCCAACTACATCCCCGAAGGCATGGAAGTCATGCTGCAGTCGGAAAACGGCCTGCTGGGCATGGGTCCGTTTCCTACCGAAGAAACCATCGATGCCGACATGATCAACGCCGGCAAGCAAACCGTGACCGCACGCACCGGCGCGTCGATTTTCTCCTCCGCCGAGTCCTTCGCGATGATCCGCGGCGGTCATGTCGACCTGACCGTGCTGGGCGCGTTCGAAGTGGACGTGCAAGGCAATATCGCCTCGTGGATGATCCCCGGCAAACTGGTCAAGGGCATGGGCGGCGCGATGGACCTGGTGGCCGGCGCCGACAACATCATCGTCATCATGACCCACGCTTCCAAGGACGGTGAGTCCAAGCTGTTGTCCCAATGCAGCCTGCCGCTGACCGGCGCCGGGTGCATCAAGCGTGTACTGACCGACCTGGCCTATCTGGAAATCGAAAACGGCGCGTTCATTCTCAAAGAACGTGCGCCGGGCGTCAGCGTCGAAGAGATCGTCGCCAAAACAGCCGGTAAACTGATCGTGCCGGACCACGTACCGGAAATGCAGTTCGCTGCCCAGTGAGGAATCATTCCATGCAAGAAGTCGTCATTGTTGCCGCCACGCGCACCGCGATCGGCAGCTTCCAGGGATCCCTGGCCAATGTGTCCGCGGTTGACCTGGGCGCTGCGGTGATCCGCCAGCTGCTGGCGCAAACCGGCCTGGACCCTGCACAAGTCGATGAAGTGATCATGGGCCAGGTACTGACTGCCGGCGCCGGGCAAAACCCTGCGCGCCAGGCCGCGATCAAGGCCGGCCTGCCCTTCGCCGTACCGGCCATGACCCTGAACAAGGTCTGCGGCTCGGGTCTTAAAGCCCTGCACCTGGGCGCCCAGGCGATCCGCTGCGGCGACGCCGAGGTGATCATCGCCGGCGGCCAGGAAAACATGAGCCTGGCCAACTACGTCATGCCCGGCGCCCGCACCGGCCTGCGCATGGGCAACGGGCAAATCGTCGACACCATGATCAGCGATGGCCTGTGGGATGCGTTCAACGATTACCACATGGGCATCACCGCCGAGAACCTGGCCGAGAAATACAGCCTGACTCGCGAGCAGCAGGACGCGTTCGCCGCCGCCTCGCAGCAGAAAGCCGTAGCCGCCATCGAAGCCGGGCGCTTCGTCGATGAAATCACCCCGATCCTGATCCCGCAGCGCAAGGGCGATCCGCTGTCCTTCGCCACCGACGAGCAACCACGGGCCGGCACCACCGCCGAATCCTTGGGCAAACTCAAAGCCGCCTTCAAGAAGGACGGTTCGGTGACCGCCGGCAACGCTTCGTCGCTGAACGACGGCGCCGCGGCCGTGATCCTGATGAGCGCGGAAAAAGCCAAGGCCCTCGGCCTGCCGGTACTGGCGAAAATCGCTGCCTACGCCAACGCAGGCGTCGATCCGGCGATCATGGGCATCGGCCCGGTGTCGGCCACTCGCCGCTGCCTGGACAAGGCCGGCTGGAGCATCGACCAGCTTGAGCTGGTTGAAGCCAACGAAGCCTTCGCCGCGCAATCGCTGGCGGTGGCCAAGGACCTGGAATGGGACTTGAACAAGGTCAACGTCAACGGCGGCGCCATCGCCCTGGGTCACCCGATCGGTGCCTCGGGTTGCCGCGTGCTGGTGACCCTGCTGCATGAAATGCTCAAGCGCGACGCCAAAAAAGGCCTCGCCACCCTGTGTATCGGTGGTGGTCAGGGCGTGGCACTGGCGCTCGAACGGGCGTAAGCCAACAGCGTTCAACAGACGGCGCGGGGACCCACGAAGATCCGTGACCGCCTGGAAAAACACCCGGTACGATGCAAGTCGTACCGGGTTCTTTTTTGCCTGCGTTTTTTCAGGTGGACCGAGTCATCGTTCTTCGCGAGCAGGCTCGCTCACACAGGGGATTTGTGGTCACAGAAAGTTAACTGTGGGAGCGAGCCTGCTCGCGATGAGGCCCGAACTGTCACCTCAAAAACTGCAGATTCAACCATAGCGGATTGACCCCATCGCGGGATGTCCAAAAAACGTATGCGCAAAGACCTTTCGCACAATTTTCAAAGGGCTTGGATTTTGTATACAAAATCCACATACAAATAAAGCAATCTACCCGATGCAATGTTACCGTTGCCACTTCACACAGGTCGGAGACGTGCGCGTGTTGATCCTCAAATTGCTGGTGATCCCAGGCTTCCTGCTACTGATTTCCCTGGCGGGCAAACGCTGGGGGCCGAGCGTGGCCGGTTGGTTATCGGGGTTGCCGGTAGTGGTCGGACCGATCCTGTTGTTCCTCGCCCTCGAACAAGGCCAGGCGTTCGCCGCGCAATCGGCCACCGCCGCGCTGTCGGCCATGTTCGCGATGATTGCGTTCTGCGTGACTTACGCCCAAGTCGCACAACGGGCCGGATGGCCGCTGGCGCTGCTGATCTCACTGTCGGTCTGGGCACTGGTGGCGGTTGCCCTGTCGCTGATCCCGGCCTCCCTGATGTTTTCGGTGTGCTCCGCCGCCACCGCGCTGCTCGCTGCACCGTACTTGTTCCCCACCGTGCAACCGGTGCTCAGTGGTCCGGCACCGAAGTCCGACAAACTCCTGTTGCGCATGGTGGCCGGTGCGTTGCTCACCCTGATCGTGACTCTGCTGGCCAGCACCGTCGGCGACCGCTGGAGCGGCCTGCTGGCGGTGTTCCCGGTATTGGGCAGCGTGATGGCGGTATTCTCCCAGCAAACCCGTGGCCCGGCCTTCACCGCCGCGCTGTTGTGCGCCACCGCCACCGGCATGTACTCGTTCGCCGCCTTCTGCCTGGTGTTGGCCCTGGCCCTGCCGACGATGGGAATGAACGCTTTTGTACTGGGCGTCGCGGTGTCGGTGGCCATGCTGGGCGTGACCAAGCGTTTGCTGGCGCGGCCGGCGGGCCCGGCGACTGACACTGAAGGAGCAGCCATCAAACGCTAAGCTGCATCAGCTCATCGGGCTGTCCTCAGCATAGGTGGATACTTGGCCAAGGCGACCGCTGGGTAGAGCACACTGGAATGCATCGCAACCTCCATGGGATGATCGCGCCCCACCGCGCGCCCATCCCTGGAGATCCCGATGTCATTGTTGAGTAAAAAAGCCCTTGTCCTTCTGTTGGCCGTCGCTACCGGCCTTGGGGCTTTGAATGCGCAGGCCGCCAAGGCCGCTTCCAGCAATACGCCCGCCCATAAAGTCTCGATGCTCGGCAGCAAGTTCACCTTCAACCTGCCCAAGGGTTTCATCGCCAACCCGCTGCCGGCCAGCCCGGACGGTGCCAGCGGCACCCTGTACAGCAACGAGACCACCAAGACCGTGGTGATTGCCGCTGAAAACACCCTGCCCAACGGTATCAGCGTCAAGGACAACGACGGCGGGTTCCTCGACGGCACCGTGGCCGACTTCGATGCGGCGCAACACAAATCCCTGCCCGACTACAACAAGCTCAGCGAGAAAGCCCTGACCCGGACAAACGGGCTGGGCCTGCGCCAGATCGACGGCACTGCCACCCAGGGCGGTGGCATGACCCTCACCACCACGTTGATGGCGGCATCCGGCACCCGCATGGCGGTGATCCAGGTGATTTCCCGCCCAGGCGACATGGCGGCCCACGAAACCCTGGTCAAACAGATCGTCAGCGGAAAATGAGGCTCAAGGGTTGAGACGCTGCAACCAGGCGCTCAGATCCTGTACCTCGTCGGCACTGATGCTGTGACCGACACCGGGGTAAGCGTGAAACTCGGGCTCGAGTGACACGCTCTGCAACAGGCTGTTGGCTTCGGTGCCGTCGCTCAATGGCAAGCGTTTGTCCTGTTCGCCATGACCGATGAAAATAGCCAGCGACTGGCGTTTTTCATCCGGTTGGAGCTCGGACTTGAGCACCGGCAGAATCCGCCCGCTCAACGCAGCGATCCCGCCGAGCGCCTCGGGATGCCGCAAGCCTGTTTCGTAGGACATGATCGCGCCCTGGCTGAAACCGACCAGGAACACCTTCTCGGGTTCGGTCTGATATTTCTTCGTGGCCTGTGCGACGAAATCCAGCAGCAATTGGCCGCTGGACTTCAGATCATCGGTCTCGCCGTTGTAGGCCCCTTCGCCCTTCTTGCGAAACCACTGGTAGCTACCCTCTTGCATCACCATCGGCGCCCGCACCGACAGGTAGGTGTAGGACTTGGGCAAGCCATCCTTGATATCGAACAGGTCCTGCTCGTTACTGCCGTAACCGTGGAGAAAAATCACCAGGGGTTGATGGGTCGAATCGGCGCTGGCCTGCGCCAGGTACTTGAGCGGCAGGTCGGTTTGCAGCGGGGTTTGGGCGTGGACGGCGGTGGATAGCAAGAGCGTGAGCAGCGCGAGCATCTTCAACATGGGGCTTCCTTCACTGAATGCAGGATTCGGGGAAGAGCCTAACACTGGTCAGTAGGCAGAGGCATCTCTAGCGTGGCGGGTGCCGTCATCGCGAGCAGGCTCGCTCCTACATATGAAATGCATTCCACCGTAGGAGCGAGCCTGCTCGCGATGAGGCCAGGACAGACAGCGAAGTACCTGGATCAGTCGTTGATCAACTTGCCCACCCGAATCGGCTCGCGCCCGGCGACTTTCGCCTGCCAGCTGCCCGGCTGGGTGTAGCGCCCACGGTCGATGGCAAACAGCACGCCACTGGTGCCGGCCTGCACGGTGGTGACCTTGTCGTTCAATGGGTCGACCACCTCGAACAGTGCATCGCCCTTCTCCACCCACTCCCCGGCCTCGCGCAGGAAGCTGACCACGCCGTGATGCGGGGCGAACAGGTACTCGGTGCCTTCGAACGGCATGCCCTCACAGCATTCGGCCGGTGCCGCCGGCCAGGTGCCGGAGATGAAACCCTGCTCGGCGAGGAACCCGAGGATGGCCTCGCAATTGGCCTGGGCCTGGTCGACCCGGGTGTCGCCCATGCTGCCCAGTTCCAGGGTGGTCGCCAGGTTGGCCGGTGGAATCGCCGCCGCCGGGAACGCCCTGGCCAGGCGCAACCATGGCGAAGAACAGGATTCATCGAACGAACTGCCGCCGGAGTCTTCACACAATAGCGCCACGCCGGCCTTCAGGCGCGCCGCCAGGGATTGCCACTGCGGCCAGTGCTGCGGCAATGCGTAGATGTGAATGGCCGCATCGAAATCGCAATGCAGGTCGAGGGTGATGTCGGCGTCGCAGGCATGGCGCAGCAACAGGCGGTGCATGGCTTCCAGCTGCGATGGCGCTGCCGGCAAGCCGTCGAGGACCTGGCCCATGGTCTGACGAATCAGCGCGATGTTGGCTTGGGCATCGTTGCCGAGACGATCACCGATCAACGCGGCCACCGGTGCACTGAGTTCGACGAACGAGCGGTTGAAGTTCTTGCCGCTGCCGAGCTCGAAACGCCCCATGTGGCTGCCTTGCACGTGCTGGTCGAGGCCTATGGGATTGGCCACCGGCACCAGTTCGATCACACCCTTCAATTGTCCCTGCTGTTCAAGTTCGGCCAGGCGTTTCTTCAACTCCCAGGCCGTGCGCATGCCCGGCAATTCGTCGGCGTGCAGGCTGGCCTGGATGTACACCTTGCGCGTGCCCGCGCCATAACGAAACACGCTGAGGGTGCGCTCGCTGCCCAGGTGGCTCCAGGGCAGTTTGTGGTCGATGCGTTGCATGGGGGGACTCCTGATGTCAGAACGGCGAGATCACCTGTGGGAGCGAGCCTGCTCGCGAAAGTGTCATGTCAGGCAACATGGATGTTGAATGTACCGCCGCCTTCGCGAGCAGGCTCGCTCCCACAGGTATCTCGTTTCAATAGAAAGAAAGCACAAAAAAAATGGCAACCGCGCCAACGGTTGCCATTTTTCCAAACGGCTGGATTACTCGCCGTAAACGTCAAACTTGAAGTACTTGTCCTGCACTTGCTTGTACTTGCCGTTGGCGCGGATTTCAGTGATGGCAGTGTTGAACTTGTCCGCCAGTTCCTTATCACCCTTGCGCACGGCAATGCCTGCGCCGCCACCGAAGTATTTCGGATCGTTGTATTCAGGGCCGACGAAAGCGAAACCTTTACCGGCGTCGGTTTTCAGGAAACCGTCGTCCAGGTTGACCGAGTCGGCCAGCAGCGCGTCAATGCGACCGGACACCATGTCCAGGTTGGCTTCCTGCTGGGAGCCGTAGCGCACCAGGACAATGCCCGCCGGTTGCAGCACTTCAGTGGCGAAGCGGTCGTGGGTACTGGCGCGCAGAACACCGACTTTCTTGCCCTTGAGTTCGGTCAGCGGGTCCTTGACGTCGCTGCCTTCCTTCATCACGAAGCGCGCCGGGGTGTGGTAGTACTTGATGGTGAAATCGACGTTCTTCTTGCGGTCGTCAGTGATGGTCATGGACGACAGGATGGCGTCGATTTTCTTGACCTTCAGCGCCGGGATCAGGCCGTCGAACTCTTGCTCGACCCAGGTGCACTTGACTTTCATCTGCTCGCACAGCGCATCGCCGATATCCACGTCGAAACCGGTGAGTTTGCCGTCAGGGGTTTTCATCGAGAATGGCGGGTAGCCGGCTTCGATACCGATGCGGATCGGCTTGGCGTCTGCGGCCACGGCGGTCAGGGACAACAGCGACAGTGCCAGGGCACCGAACATCACTAGCTTCTTCATTTATAACTCCTGTGTGCGGAGGCTTTTATTGGCAGCGTTCGGTCATTGCTTTATGAGCGGGAACCGAAGTGGCCGGCAGTCTAGAGCGGCTACAGGAGGGCAAATTACGCCGAGGCGACAAATATTTACAGAAAAGTGGCACCTGAATAGAGGCGCCAAGGTGAACGCGCCATGAAGGTGCAATGTCTGTCAGACATATCGCGATTTCAGACAAGGCCTACAGGTTTTTCGGCTCAATCCGACAAAACGGGACGACTGGCGATGCCCGGTGATTTGCGGCACATTGAGCGCCCTTGCGTCCCATCGAGAGTAGCGTGATGCCCACGTTGAACCTGATCCAGCACCACCCCGCCGAAGGTCCGGGCGCCATCGCGACCTGGGCCGAATCCCGAGGGCTGACGCTGAAGGCGTTTCGCGCCGACCTCGGTCAATTGCCGCCCGTCAGCGCCGATCCCGTGATCCTGTTGGGCGGGCCTTATGAATCCAACGCCGGCCCTGCCTGGCTGGAAGCCGAACGGCAATGGCTCAGAGGCACGCTGGATCAGGACGCGGCCGTGTTCGCCATTTGCCTGGGTGCGCAGTTGCTGGCGTTGAGCCTGGGCGGGAATGTGCGACGGATGGACCGGACCGAAACCGGATGGACCACCGTGACCTTCATCGATGGGCAAGCGCTGAAGGTGCTGGAGTGGCACGAAGACGCCATCGACCTGCCACCTGCCGCGCAGCTGTTGGCCAGCAGCGAACAATGTGCGCAGCAGATGTACCGCGCCGGGCCTTTGCTGCTGGGGTTGCAGTTTCATCCGGAGTGGAACGCCGAGTCGGTGGCCATGCTCAATGCGCACTTTGGCGATGAGTCGCCGTTGCCCCGGGGCCCGCAGAAGACTGAAGCTTACACAGCAGTCGCCAAGTGGTTAGAGGCGACGCTGGATGAGTGGTGGGCAGCCTCTGCCTGTCGCTGAAATACAGACCTTTGGCGAGGGGGTTTGGGTATCAGCATTCGCAACCGATCACGCTGCTGGCTTGCCGCTGTATCCCGGCACTCAACTCAAACCCTTCATCCAGCCACCCGGTCACGCCGCCGATCATCTCCTTGACCGGATAACCCAGGGCCGCCAGTTTCACTGCCGCCTTGTTGGCGCCGTTGCAATGCGGCCCGGCGCAGTACACCACAAACAGGCTGTTCTTCGGATAACCCGCCAGGCTTTCGGCGCTCAGCAAGCGCCCGGGAATGTTGATCGCTCCCGGTACATGCCCGCGTTCGAACGCCAGCGGACCACGAACATCCACCAGAATGAAATCGACTTCGCCAGCCTGCTGGCTGCCGTGGACGTCGGAACAATCGGTTTCGAAGGTCAGACGGTTGCTGAAATGCATCAGGGCGATGGCCGAGGGGGCGGCGGGAATTTCGCGAACCAGGCTGGTCATGGGCTGTACTCCAAATAAGCGGTGGGTGTGGGAGGACTTTATCCGCCAGCCGCTTGCGGCTACAGTGGCGCACAAGACACTCACCGGGAACTTTCCGCCAAATGCACCCAACCCCAGGAACGGTCGCGATTCTGGCCTACGACGGCCTGTGCACGTTCGAGTTCGGCATCGCCGTGGAGATCTTCGGCCTGCCACGACCTGAATTCGATTTTCCGTGGTACGAGCATCGTATCGTCGCGGTCGATCAAGGTCCGATGCGTGCCATGGGCGGTATCCAGGTGCTGGCCGATGGCGGCATGGAAATGCTCGCCGATGCCCGCACCATCATCATTCCCGGTTGGCGCGACCGCAGCGCCGCGGTGCCGGCGGAACTGGTCGCCGCCCTGCGCCAGGCCCATGCCCGGGGGGCGCGGTTGCTGTCGATCTGCTCCGGTGTTTTCGTCCTCGCCGCCACCGGGTTACTCGACGGCCACGGTGCGACCACGCACTGGCGCTATACTTCGGAACTGGCCGAGCGCTTTCCCGGCATCCTGGTGGACCCGGACGTGCTGTATGTCGATTCCGGCCAATTGATCACCTCCGCCGGCAGCGCGGCAGGCATTGATGCCTGCCTGCACCTGGTGGCGCGGGATTTCGGCACCCAGGTGGCCAATTCCGTGGCGCGACGCCTGGTCATGTCGCCGCAACGCAGCGGTGGCCAGGCGCAATTCATACCGACGCCGGTCAGTCCTACACCGCGCAGCGATCTTTCCCGCGTCATGCAGTGGGCACGTGAGCGTTTGCACGAACCGCTGGAGGTACGCGACCTGGCCAGCGAAGCCGCCATGAGCGAACGCACCTTCCTGCGCCGCTTCACCGAAGCCAGCGGCCAGTCACCAAAAACCTGGTTGCAGCACGAACGCCTGGGTCGTGCCCGCGAACTGCTGGAAAGCAGCGACCAGAACACCGAGCAGATTGCCGAGCGTTGTGGTTATCGCTCGGTGGAAAGTTTTCGGGTGGCCTTTCGAACGGTGGTTGGCGTGCCGCCTTCGGTGTATCGGGAGCGGTTTGGGCGTGGGGGCAGTGCTGTTTCTTGATGTGCTCTCAGGGGCCCCTTCGCGAGCAGGCTCGCTCCCACATGAGCGGTGTGAACACTGGAGATTCACTGTGGGAGATTCACTGTGGGAGCGAGCCTGCTCGCGAAGACGTCAGCCCGGTCACCTCAATTCTCAAGGCTTGCGCAATAAATAGGTATCCATGATCCAGCCATTGGCCAGCCTTGCAGCCTTGCGCACCCGTTCGATTTCATCCGCGACATCCTTGAGCCTGCCGCTGATCAGGATTTCATCCGGCGTCCCCAGATAGGCCCCCCAGTAAATCTCGGTGTCCTGTTCCACCACCTGCCGGTAAGCATCCTGGGCATCGAGCATCACCACCAGACTGTCGGCATCACTCACCTGCCCTGCCGCCAGACGCCGGCCGGTGGTGATTTCAACGGAGCGGCCAATCTGGTTGAGCGGCACCTTGTGTCGGGCCGCCAACGCCTGGACGCTGGTAATGCCGGGAATCACCTCGAACTCGAACCCACAGGTGCCCGAGGCCTGGATCGTCTGAAGGATGCGGATGGTGCTGTCGTACAGCGCAGGGTCGCCCCACACCAGAAAACCACCACACTGGCTGTCGGACAGTTCTTCGTTGATCAGCCGTTCGAAGGTCCGTTGTTTGGCCAGGTTCAAGTCGTCGACACTGGTCTTGTAGTCCACCTCACCGCGCTCACGCTCAGGACTGTGGGCTTCGACAAAACGGTAATCGTGGCCGGTGATGTAGCGTGAACAGATTTCACGGCGCAGATCGATGAGCGTGTCTTTGCTCCGGCCCTTGTCCATGAGAAAAAAAACATCGACCTGATTCAACGCCTTCACCGCTTGCATCGTGATGTAGTCGGGGTTGCCGGCACCGATCCCGATGACCAGGAGTTTTTTCATCACAGCAGGTCCTCGGGGTCGGTGCCCGGCAAGCGCAGTCGCCAGCGGCCATGGAAGCGTAACTCGACAGCCGAGAGAGGTTCGACGTCGATCAGGCTGGACGAAGTCCCCTGCAAGACCTGCGTCAGCGCGGCGCGGATGACAAAGGGATGGGTAATGGCAACGATGTGCCCCGGCGTCGACTGCAGCGCTGTCAACCAGGCGCCCACCCGCTCCTCCAGTTGCACCAGCGACTCACCACCGTGGG
Organism: Pseudomonas sp. ACN8; assembly: GCF_002303925.1. Classification (GTDB taxonomy): domain Bacteria; phylum Pseudomonadota; class Gammaproteobacteria; order Pseudomonadales; family Pseudomonadaceae; genus Aquipseudomonas. The sequence goes on along the minus strand of NZ_MRCS01000052.1, from coordinate 28,086 downwards.
GCGCCGAAGCCGGGTCTTCCAGCCAATCCTGGAGCGCCTGGGCTTCAGTTTTTTGCAGCTCACCGATGCGCACACCGCTCCAGCGCCCGAAGTCGCAGTCCCTCAGCGCGTCGACAATCTCCGACTCGCTGCCGAACAGTTCCGCGGTTTGCCGGGTGCGCAACTCCGGGCCGCAGACAAGACGTGGAGCGCCCTTGAACGGGTTGCAACGGGAAAGCCTGAGCGCTTGCCAATCCATCTCCAGAGGTTCGTCCAGAGGAAAACGCGCCAATTTCTGTGCGACGGTTCGCGCATGGCAAATCAGGGTTAAACGGGTTGCCTGCACCAGTAATCACTCCAGGGATGGAAAGGAACAGCGGCGTCAGGTAAGCGCCATCACGCAATTGTGCCGCAAGAAAGCAGGCCCGGGTGGTGTTTAATTTTCCTGCTCGAAACAGATTCCTACAGTCATTTCCTGCCAGACTTTCTGTCATGGCTGACCGCAACGCAGGCAATCACCTACAAGACTTTACGACATCGCCGTAGCCCTTTAGCACAGGCATTTCGCCCCTTTTTCGGGCACGAACAGACCACGCGAAAATTCACTAGACAGGCAGTACGCGATGATTAAATACTCCTTTCAACGGACTGTTAAAACACTTGCCACGCTTATCCAGCAGGAGCCCGGATGCCTTTTTTCGAACACCCGATCAACGCGTCTGGCCAGGCATCGCCTGCGGCCGAACCACCCGTTCCTCGTTTAATGCGGTCCATCCCGGGAAACACCCGATAAGAAAAAGCGTGGCGCCTGACAACGTTCAGACGACCACCGATTTAATGTGTGGAAAAACCGACAGTGATAGTCAGGTTCGGCTCCAATCGCCGAATCGTTTGATACAGGAGTGTCTCCATGCTGGTCTTGCGTCCAGTCGAGTTGGCCGACCTGCCCCAGTTGCAGAGGCTCGCCCGTGAAAGCCTCGTGGGCGTCACGTCCCTGCCCGACGATAGCGAACGGTTACGTGGAAAAATCCTCGATTCCTGTGCCTCGTTCGAAAAGAACGTCGAGACTCATGGCCCGGAAAACTATTTTTTTGTACTCGAGGACCTGACGACAGGGCACCTGGCCGGCTGCTCGGAAATCCTCGCCACGGCGGGGTACAACGAGCCGTTTTACAGCCTGCGCAACCGGCACTTCACCAGTGCCTCGCGGGAACTGAACATCGAGCACGGCGTACCGGCCTTGTCGTTGTGTCACGACCTCAGTGGCCATACCTTGCTGCGGGGCTTCCATATCGATGCCGCGCGGGTGCGCAGTGCGCATTCCGAATTGCTGTCGCGGGCGCGCCTGCTGTTCATCGCCGCCCACGCCCGGCGTTTTTCCGACACGGTCATCACCGAGATCGTCGGCTACAGCAGCGATGAAGGCCACTCACCCTTTTGGGACGCCGTGGGCAAGCATTTCTTCGACTTGCCCTACGTCGAGGCCGAACGGCTTTGCGGCCTGCAGAGCCGCACCTTTCTCGCCGAGTTGATGCCGCAGTATCCGATCTACGTGCCCATGCTGAGCCAGGCGGCGCAGGACTGCATCGGCAGCATCCATCCCGATGGCCAGGAGGCCTTCGATATCCTCGAACGGGAAGGCTTCGAAACCAACAGCTACATCGATCTGTTCGATGGCGGCCCGACACTTTACGCGCGCACCTCGGGCATTCGCTCCATCGCCTACAGCCAGTGCGGCGTAACGCAGCCTGGCCCGGTGATCGATGCCCGTGGCTGTTTTCTGGTGAGCAACGATTCCTTGAAGGATTATCGGGCCATCGTCGCCGATCTTGATTACATCCCCAGGCAACCCGTGGGGCTGGACGCCGCCATGTGCGAGGCGCTGAAGGTGACCGAGGGCAGCCCCATCAGGCTGGTGGCCCTGTGAATATCCAGCAGATTCAACGCCCGAGTACACGCGCACAAGGAACTGCCGCATGATTGTCCGTCCGGTCCAGATCACCGACCTGCCCGCCCTGCTCACGCTGGTGCGTCAGGCCGTTCCGGGGCTTACCAGCCTGCCGGCCGACGAAGAGCGCCTGGCCCACCGGATTCGCTGGGCCCAACGCACCTTTGCCGGGCAGGTCGATCGGGCCGATGCCGATTACCTGTTCGTGCTTGAAGACGACGAGCAGCAAGTCGTGGGCGTCAGCGCCCTGACAGGTGGCATCGGTCTGCGTGAGCCCTGGTACAACTACCGGGTCGGACTGACGGTCAGCGCTTCGGCGGACCTGGGTATCCAGCGCCAGATCCCGACCCTGTTTCTGAGCAATGAATTGACCGGGCAATCGGAAGTCTGCTCGTTGTACCTGCGCCCCGACCAGCGCCAGGGCAGCAACGGCCGTTTGCTTTCCCTCGCACGCCTGGTGTTTGTGGCCGAGTTTGCCCAGTTGTTCGGCAACCGGCTCATCGCCGAATTACGCGGCAGCGCTGACGAACGAGGTGGCTCGCCGTTCTGGGACAGCCTTGGCCGGCACTTTTTCAAAATGGATTTCAGTCACGCCGATCACTTGTCCGGGTTGGGCAATAAATCCTTCATCGCCGAACTGATGCCGCGCCAGCCGCTGTACACCTGCCTGCTCACCGAACAGGCCCGGGCGGTGATCGGCAAGGCCCACCCCAATACCGAGCCGGCCCTGAAAATCCTCACCGCCGAAGGTTTTGCCCACAAGGGCTACATCGATATCTTCGATGGCGGACCGGTCATCGAAGCCCCGGTTTCCGGGATCCGTACCGTACGCGACAGCCAACCGCTGCTTCTGGCCATCGGCGCGCCGGACGATAAAGCGCCCCTCTGGCTGATCCACAATCGCCGCCTGGAAAACTGCCGCATCACCTGCGCCCCGGCCCGCCAGGTGGGCAACAGCCTGGTGCTCGATCGCCTGACCGCCAAGCGCTTGCAGCTGCAACCCGGTGACTCGGTGCGAGCCGTACCGCTGCTTGACCAACGGCAACAGGCCGTGGCGGCGTGACTATCAGTTCGATCGCTGCGACGTCAATCGGCCTAACCCAGAAAATTCGTCATCATTCTCCCCCGGCGCGCGTGATAGCCTTTTATTTCTTCGGCGTTGACACTTTTGCTCAAGCCCTTCCATTCCATTGGTGGAACTCATATGTCCAGGCTTTCCCATCAAGATTTGCGCCGCAATTTTCGCCAACTGTTCGCCTCCGACACCTGCTACCACACGGCCTCGGTGTTCGACCCGATGTCGGCCCGCATCGCCGCCGACCTGGGCTTCGAAGTCGGGATTCTCGGGGGGTCGGTCGCTTCGCTGCAAGTGCTGGGCGCCCCCGACTTTGCCCTGATCACCCTCAGCGAATTCGCTGAGCAGGCCACCCGCATCGGCCGTGTCGCCCAGTTGCCGGTGATCGCCGACGCCGACCACGGCTACGGCAACGCACTCAACGTCATGCGCACCATCGTCGAACTCGAACGGGCCGGGGTCGCCGCGCTGACCATCGAAGACACCCTGCTGCCCGCGCAGTTTGGCCGCAAATCCACCGACCTGATCACGGTCGCCGAAGGCGTCGGCAAGATCCGCGCGGCGCTCGAAGCCCGCTGCGATTCGGAAATGGCAATCATCGCCCGCACCCACGCCGGGATTCTGCCGGTGCAGGAAATCATCAGCCGCACCCGGCAATACCAGAACGCCGGGGCCGACGGGATCTGCATGGTCGGTATCAAGGATTTTGACCATTTGGAGCAGATCGCCGAGCACCTGAGCGTGCCGCTGATGCTGGTGACCTACGGCAACCCGCTGCTGCGCGATGACAAGCGCCTGGCCGAACTGGGTGTGCGCGTGACCATCGACGGTCATGGCGCGTACTTCGCCGCGATCAAAGCGACCTACGACAGCCTGCGCGAGCAACGCCAGATCCTGACCCAGACATCGGACCTGAGCGCCACCGAGCTGACGCACACCTACACGCAACCCGAGGAATACATCCGCTTCGCGCAAGAGTTCATGAGCGTGAAGGAATGACGGTTTAAACCGACACATCGCCATCGCGAGCAGGCTCGCTCCCACAGGTGATCGCGGGTGTACGCAAATCATGTGTTCACCGAAAATCCTCTGTGGGAGCGAGCCTGCTCGCGATGAGGCCTTCACAGCCAGCATCCAGATCGCCAGACACGCCGCCATCGCGAGCAAGCTCGCGCCCACAATTGATCACTGGTGTGCACAAATGATGTGCTCACCGCAAATCCACTGTGGGAGCGAGCCTGCTCGCGATGAGGCCTTCACAGCCAACATCCAGATCGCCAGACACTCAGCCATCGCGAGCAGGCTCGCTCCCACAGGTGTTGCGGCGGACAATCACACCGAGTCGAGCAGTTCGCGATAGGGTTTCCCGTTACCGCAGCAGATCACCCGATTACGCCCGGTGGTCTTGGCTTCGTATAGCGCGTGATCGGCGTCATTGAGCCAAAGCGTCGCGTCGGCGTGGGCCGGGTTGAATGACGCCAGGCCAATGCTCAGGCTGACTTTCAGCGCCGGACTCTGCTCGTACCCCAAGGTGGCGAAACGATCGCGCAAGGCATCCATGACGGCGATGGCGCGGTTCAGGGGCAGGTCTGGAAGGATCACGCAGAACTCGTCACCGCCGTAGCGCCCTGCCACATCGGTCGCTCGCAGGTTCTGCTTGAGCATCTTGCTCAACTGACGCAGGACGATGTCGCCGGCAACATGGCCGTAGGTATCGTTGATGGTTTTGAAATGGTCGATGTCGATCAGGGCGATCGCCCCACCTTTTTGCTGGCGTTTGCAACGCTGGAACTCGATCTCCAGCTGGTCCTTCCAGGTGCCATGGTTCAGCAGGCCCGTCAGGCTGTCGGTGCGGCTCAGTGCCAGCAGTTCACGCTTCTGACAGCCGAGGGTATGGGCCTGGCGGAAGCAGATCCAGCCCAGCGCCAATGGATACAGGCACAGCAACGGCAAACAGGCATAGAGCTGCACCGCGCTGGTGGCAGGAATGAACGCCGGGGCGAAAATCAGCAGGCCAACGCCCACGCCCAGGATTTGCACGGCTGTTCCGGCCAGCAGGAAGCGCAAGCCGCCTATGGCCACGTTGTTCATGGCCATCATGGAAATGGTGGTCGCGCTGGGCAGTGGATTGAATTGCATCGCGGCAATCCAGAAGCCGCCGAGAAAAGCATCGATCAGCAGATTGCGGTGTTCGGCATGATAGGGCGTCCTGGCCCTGCGCGCCCATTGGTAAGCCAGATGCGGCCAGACCAGGCCATTGAACCACATGAATCCCCAGACCCAGGGCGCCGGATCGAGTGGATACATTGCCGCGCTCACACACACCAGCCCCAGGGCCAACCCCAGGATCCGTGATGTATAGAGCCTCCTGGCCAATGAAAGTCCCTTTCCTCCCGTTTTTGCCATAGGGCCTCTGTGCCACTCGACGGAATGTGATTACAGCCTATGCCTGTGCGCTGGAGTCTATCAGGGCGAGATCAAATAGCCATCACCGACTGACAGGCTGAATATCGCGGCATCACGCTTACATAAAAGCAAAGGCCTCACCCCGGAAACAGCTATACATGAAAGAAGGGGTTGATCGATGACCATAAGAGGAGGCCCATGCAGACCTTTCAAGTATTGATCATCGGCAGCGGGTTTGGCGGCCAATGTGCAGCAATCAATTTGCTCAAGGCCGGCATCGACGATTTCCGCCTGCTGGAGCGGCGGGATTTCTTCGGCGGCACCTGGTGCCAGAACACCTACCCCGGCGCGGCAGTCGACGTGCCCTCGCCGCTGTACTCCCTGTCTTTCGCCCCGTATCGCTGGACACAAATGTTCGCCGAACAGGCCGAACTGCACCGCTACACCCGCCACGTGGTAGAGCGCTTCGGCCTGCGGGAAAAGGTGGAACTGGACGCCAATGTCGAGCGCGTCGAATGGGACGACACCCACAAACGCTGGACGGTATACACCGCCGGCAAAGGCACGTTTTGCGCGCAGTTCCTGATCAACGCGACCGGGCCCCTGAGCCAACCGGTGGTCCCTCGCTTCGATGGACAGGAACGCTTCCAGGGCAGGACGTTCCACACCAACAACTGGGACCACAGCTACGACTATCGGCAAAAACGCGTGGCCATCGTCGGCAGCGGCGCCAGTGCGGCCCAGGTCATTCCGGCCATCGCCCCGGACGTCGAGCACTTGCATGTGTTCCAGCGCACGCCCCACTGGGTCTTGCCCCGGGCTGACCGCCGCTTTGGCCGTTTCCAGCGCTGGCTGCTGGGGTTCAAGCCGGCCTACAAGCTGTTGCGCTGGGGGATCTACTGGCAATTCGAAACCCGGGTGATTGCCTTCAAGTATTCGAAGCCGGCGGTACACATGGTCCAGCGCCAGGCCCTGCGCTTTCTGAAACGCCAGGTGCCGGACGCCGAGCTACGGCGCAAGCTGACGCCGGACTACACCATCGGCTGCAAACGGGTAATCCTGTCCAGCACCTTGTACCCGGCACTGGCGCGCGACAACGTGACACTGTACAGCCGCGAGCAAGGCATCGCATCCATCGACGAAACCGGCATCGTGACCCTGGACGGTCAGCACATAGAGCTGGACCTGATCGTCTGGTCCACCGGCTACGATGCCACCGACGGGGTGATTTCCTACCCGGTAACAGGCAAAAACGGCACCCGTCTCAAGGAGGTCTGGGCGCAGTATCCGCGGGCCTACCTCGGCACCGCCCTGCCCGACTTTCCCAACCTGTTCATCGTCACCGGGCCGAACACCGGCATCGGCCACACCTCGGCGCTGTTCATCATCGAATCCCAGATGAATTACATCCTCGACTGCATTCGCACCTTGAAGTCTCAAGGTTTACGCAGTATCGAGGTTCGCCATGAGGCGGAACGTACCTACACTGAAAAGATCCACCGGGAAATGGAACGCACCGTGTGGAAATCCGGTGGTTGCCACAGTTGGTATCAAAGCAAGAGCGGTCATGTGATTGCCATGTTTCCGGGATTCAGCTTCAGCTTTCATCGCTTGACCCGAGCGCTGAAACCCGCCGATCACATTTTGTCCTGAGCAGATAGAAGGGAGACGCGTGATGCTTTTGTTGTTCGTCGTTCTCGCAGTGTTCGTCGCCTGGAGCTGGCTGACCTACCCGGCCATCGGCTACTGGCTCTATGACTTGAGCATGGCGGCCGAGGCCAAGCTGTACCGGCTGCACAAGATCGTCGTGCCCATCCCCGAGATGACCGTCTCGACCTGGCAAGGCGGGCCGTACGAAGCCACCAGCAGTGTGCTGATGCTCCATGGCTTCAGCGCCGACAAGAACCTCTGGCTGCGTTTCGCCCGGCACTTTGTCGGCAGCCATCGAGTGATCATCCCGGACATCGCCGGCCATGGCGAAACCGGCTTCAAGGCGGGCGGAGGCTACGACATCCCGCTACAGGCCAAGCGCATGATCCAGCTGCTGGACGTGTGCGGCGTGGAGAAGGTCCATGTCATCGGCAACTCCATGGGCGGCTACATCGCGGCCTGGCTCGCAGCCACGTATCCGGAACGCATTGTGTCCGTGGCCCTGATCGACCCGGCCGGGGTCACCGCGCCCGAGCCCAGTGACCTTGAGCGGCATTTGGCCAAGGGCCACAACCCGTTTCTGATTCATTCGCGGGAAGAATTCCAGCGCTTCTACGCCATGACCATGGCTTCGCCGCCCTGGGTACCGAAACTGGTGCTCGATGCCGTCGCCCAGCGCTATGAACAGTCCCGCGAGGAACTGGAAGAAATCTTCCGCGAATTTCGCGCCAGCCCGCCGATGGAACCGCACCTGCCCGACATTGCCGCCCCGGCGCTGTTGCTGTGGGGGCGCAAGGACCGGTTGATCGACGTCAGTAGCGTGGCGGTCTGGAGCAAGGGCATCGCCGACCTGCGCGTGCATATCTGGGACGCCATCGGGCACATGCCCATGGTGGAAGCGCCCTACGGTTCGGCGCGCCTGTATCGCGAGTTTTTGGCATCGCTGCGTTCGGAGAGCCCACAGGATCAACGACTGCACTAGGCATGTAGTCGTTTAAAGAATGAAGTTCGTCAGAAACTTCGTTTGCCGGCGTTGCGCAAGGCTGCGATCTTTCGTCCATCCTTTACGTCACCGCGCCAGGAATCCTGTTCATGAACCACCCGAACTTCGTCAGCCCTGACCTGATCCGCCAACGCTTTTCCAAAGCGATGTCCGACATGTACCGCGAGGAAGTGCCGTTGTACGGCGCATTGATGGAACTGGTGGAACAGACCAACCGTCACGTGCTGGACAGCGATGGGCAAATCCTGCGGCAACTCACCAGCACCGGCGAAATCGAACGCCTGGACCTGGAACGTCATGGGGCGATCCGCGTCGGCACAGCTGGTGAACTGGCGACCCTCGCCCGCCTGTTCGCGGTGATGGGCATGCAACCGGTGGGTTACTACGACCTGACACCGGCCGGCGTGCCGGTGCATTCCACGGCATTTCGCGCAGTGCATGAAGCGTCGCTGCAGGTCAGCCCGTTCCGGGTGTTCACCTCGCTGTTGCGCCTGGAACTGATCGAAGATCTGGAGCTACGAGCGTTCGCCCAGTCGATGCTCGACCAGCGCTCGATCTTCACCCCCACGGCCCTCACGCTTATCGAACGCGCCGAATCCCGGGGTGGCCTGACCGAGCAGGAAGCCCAGGAATTCGTCGAACAGGCACTGGAAACGTTTCGCTGGCACCACAGCGCCACCGTCACCGCCGAACAGTATCGACAGCTCAGCGCCCAGCATCGCCTGATCGCCGACGTAGTGGCGTTCAAGGGCCCGCACATCAACCACCTGACACCGCGGACCCTGGACATCGACATCGTGCAGGCGCAGATGCCGGCCCATGGCATCACCCCCAAAGCGGTGATCGAAGGCCCGCCTCGCCGCCAGTGCCCGATCCTGCTGCGCCAGACCAGCTTCAAGGCCCTGGACGAGCCGATAGCCTTCACCGATCAAAGCGAGGCGCGCGGCAGCCACAGCGCCCGGTTTGGCGAGATCGAACAGCGCGGTGCCGCCCTCACGCCCAAAGGCCGTGCACTCTACGACCGCTTGCTCAATGCCGCGCGGGACGAACTCAAGGACTTCCCCAACGAAACCAACGCCGCGCGCTACAACGCCCTGATGGCGCAGCATTTCAGCGAGTTCCCTGACACCTGGGAAGGCATGCGCCAACAGGGCCTGGCCTACTTCCGCTACTTCGTGACGGAAAAAGGCCTCGCGGCGGGCGACCTGAAAAGCGCCGCACTGGAAGACCTGCTCGGAGGAGGCTACCTGCGGGTTGAACCACTGGTGTACGAAGACTTCCTGCCGGTCAGCGCGGCGGGGATCTTTCAGTCAAACCTGGGGGACGCGGCGCAAACCCGTTACGGCGCCCATGCCAATCAGCAGGCGTTCGAACAGGCCTTGGGGCGTTCGACGATCGATGAGTTGGAACTGTATGCCGAGAGCCAGCGGCGTTCGATCGAACAGTGTTTCGCCGCGCTGGCCGATGTTGCTCAAGTCAATAAAAAACATGACTGAATGATTTGTCACCACTCAATAAAAACGGGCGACCTGCAGGCCGCCCGTTTTTATGTCCAAAACTTTCAATACAACAAATAAAGTGTTCGCCCAGTGCAATGGCCTCGGCAATCCATGCACTGGTAAAGAGCCCTGACACTGGGTGAACGGAAAGTATTTTAGTAGAAGCGAATTAATATGTCCGTACTGCAAAGATGAAATTTATCGACACAATGTTTAACAAAGATGTCGATTTAAATACTATGCAACACGGCATCTCAAACTCACCAGTTCGACCATTACGAGCGGATTACTCCTATACAAAACTTGTACAAAAATAATCAGCCCGTATAGAACCATTATTCGATATCAGTGCTGGCTGGTCACCGTCAATACATCGGTGTAAACCACGTTAACGCTTTGCCCGACTTTCAAGTCCTTGAGTTTGGCCTGAACTTCAGGTCGTTTGACGTCAACCGTCTTGGACTTGCCTTCCGGATTTTCGAAAGTCACCTGGTTTTTCTTCAGGTCGATGTGGGTGATTTTCAGCTGCACTTTCACCTGGCGATAAGCTTCGCCGCCCGGGTTGGCGCTGCCTGGCGCTGCACGAATTTCGCCAATGGCTTCGGCGGTGCCGGGCAGGCCTTTGTCGATATCGGTGTCGAGGTAGGCTGCAACGGCGCTGGTGACCGTGATGTCGACCGTATCGCCAGCCTTGAGGTTATCGAGGTTCTTCGCCTTGTCGGTCAATTGCACCGGGAACTCATTACCCTGCGGGCCTTTAAGAACCACGGAATGATTCGCGGCATCAACCGAAACGACTTTGGTGGAGATCTGATCGGCCACAACGACTTCGGACAACGGGATATCGGCGGCCACCGCGCCAAAACTGGCGGCAGACAGCAGGGTAGCGAGGGTGATGGCTTTGGTCAGTGCATGGCGTTTCATAGGCAGTACATTCCCTGTGATAGATGGCAACAGACGGCGTTGAAACCGGGCTCAACGCCATGTGTGCGAGTGAGCATAGACGCTGTTGAGCCAGTGGTCGCACCGAAAAGTGATTTTCGTAACGGGCGCGCCTAATACCCGGTCATTTCCAGATAGCCACTCCCTGCATGACTGCCGATGAGGCGCACCGGGCCTTCCCAATAAGGAATGCGCAAATCCATCCAGGCCTGGGGATTGAGCGCGGTAATGGCGATATCGAGGTGTCTGGCGGGGATTTTGATCGACCAGCGAATGGGCATCGCGCGCCCGGCAACCCGGGCGGTGTCTTGCGGCGTGAGGATGATGTCGCCGGCATGCAGCAATTGTGTCTGCCCCCGGGCGTCGATCCAGGTGCCGGTGAGGTAAGGCTCGCCGTCCTTTTGCCGCATGCGATACAGCATCACCTGCTCGCCACTGTCCAGGTGCAGGGAAAACCAGTCCCAACCGGTCTGGTTGCTCGTCAGGGGCTGGCTGCTCCATTCCCGGTCGAGCCAGGCCGGGCCACTGACCTGAAAGGTCTTGCCGTCGATTTCCAGGGTGCCGCTGGCCTGAAAAAACGGCTGGCTGTAGTAGTAAGAAGCCTGACCCTGTTCGGATTTCCGGCTGAAGCCCCGGTCTCCCTGAAGCACCAGCGGACCTGTCGAGGTCAACCGCAGCCGGTAGTTGAAACGCCGGTCGCGAGCACTGAGTAGCGCGTCAGCCAACGGGTCGTCGGCAGTCGTCTGGCTGCGCAATTGCCAGTCGTCGATCCACGCATTGAACGGCGCAGCGCTGACACCAGCCTGACCAACGCCACCACGAGCATAACGTTCGGCCGCGTGATGCGCCGTCGCCGACGTCACCGCCGCGTGGCCGAGCCAGATCGTCTGGTTCTGCCAGCCCACTACCTCGGGGCTGGCTTTCAACGCGCTGCGGAACAAGGTCCATTGCGCGCCGAACTCATTGCCCTGATCGTCCTTCAGGTTGGCCGTGATATACCACCATTCGATGCGAAAGCCGTCGTGCGGGCCGTGATCCGCCGGGAAGCTGAACACCCGACCGGGCACCACCGGGGTGAACGCAGCGGCCTGGTTGCCCAGCCCGGCAAAGCCCTTTTCGACCGGAGCCGGTTGATCGCAACCGCTCGCCAGCAGCGCCAGGAGCAACACACAGGCCTTAATCTTCATGGGCAAACGTCCGCAGCAGGTCCGCCGGTTGCATGCGGTACAAACGGTACAAAGGCCAGGCCGAAGCCAGTAACGTCGCCACCAGCGCCAGCCCCATCAATTGCAACAGTTGCCATGGAAACACCCGCAACGGCAGGCGCCAGCCAAAGGCCTGCACGTTGATCACCGTGTCCAGGCACCATGCCAGGGCGATGCCCAGCGGCAACGCCAGCACCAGGGTCAGTATCGCCAGCAGCCAGGTTTGCCCGAGGTTGAGCAACATCAGATGCCGACGCGTCACGCCCAGGGCCCACAGCGGCGCCAATTGCCCGAGACGGCTCTGGCTTTGGGTCAACAGGCTGATGAACAACGCTACCCCGGCCACGCACAACGTCAGGCCGTTGAGCGCGGCGGTGGCGGCGAAGGTGCGTTCGAAGACTTGAGTGGACCAGCCCTTGAGTCGCGCCTGATCGACGATGCGGCTGTCGTCCAGGGTAAAACGCGCCTGCAGTGCCGTGACGAACGCCGGGATCGACGCCGGTTCGATGCGCAGGTTGAAGCGGTTCGGTGTCAGCTGCGGCCAGCCGCGCATCAGATGGTGGATGTTCACCAGAATGTGGCCCTTGGGATTGCCGTAGTCCGCGTAGATCCCGACGATCCGCGGCGACCACGGGCCGGTGGGGGTCGGCAGCGTCAGGTGATCGCCCGGTTGCACGCGCAGGCGCCGGGCCAGTTGTTCGCTGAGCATCACCGCATCATCCTTGGCCAGGCGCTCCCAGGGGTTTTCACCCAAGGCTTCGAGCAGTGGCCAATGCCGGCGATAGGTCGGGTGGTCGATGATCCCCGACAGGTCCGTCGGCCAGCCCTGCAACTGGATCGAAACCTGCCAGTTGGGCAGCACCGCCGCCAGTTGCGGCTGCTGGTTGAGCCAGCCGTGAAGTTCCCTGGCCTGGGCCGGGGTCTGTGGGTTGAGGTAGAGCTCAGCCGTCAGCCGTTGTTCGAGCCAGTCGCTGAAGGTCTGGCGAAACCCCGCGGTCATGCTTCCGGCACCGATGTTCGCCGCCATGGCCAACAGCAGCGCCATCAAGGCCAGGCTCAACGCTGGCAGTTGCTGGCGGCAATCGGCGACAAACCACTGGCCTAGCACCGAGCGAGTGCGCTGCGAAACGAGACTGAGCAGAGAACTGAGCACCACCGGCAAGGCCAGCGCGGCACCGATCAACAGCGCAGCCATCAACACGAAACCACTGATCAGGCTGTCGCCGAAGATCAACGCCAGCGGCGCGATCACCCCGGCCGTTGCCGCCACCCAACCCTGGCGTCGCAACCAGCGTGCGTGGGCCTGATGCCAGGCCTGCGGGTCGGCCAGCGCCAGCAATGGCAAGCGCGCCGCCCGCAACAGGCTGTTGGCCCCGGCCAGCAATGCGCCGATCAGACTCAAGCCGAGACCACTGAACCACCACGACAGGCTGAGATTCAACTGCCCCGCCACTTCGGCGCCATACAAGCCACGCAGGCTGGCGGCGACATCCGGCAACAGCACGCCGGCCAGCAGGTAGCCGCTGACCACACCGGCCACACCGCCGATCAGGGCCAATCCAGCCAATTCCACGGCAAGACAAGCGATCAGCGTCCGCGCACTCACACCGCAGGCACGCAGGGTCCGCAGCAGGCTTCGCCGTTGCTCCAGCGCCAGCCCGATGGCTGCGTGCACGATAAACAGGCCGACCACGAACGACAGCACCCCCAAGGCGTCGAGGTTCAGGTGAAAGCTTTCGGTCAGGCGCGTCAGGTTGTTTTCTTCACCGGCGCGTTTGAGTTGCAACTGGCCCTTGAGCGGCTCCGGCAACGGTGCGGTGAAATCCTTCGGCAACAGCAGCCGCGACACTTGATCCGGCAACCCCAGAATCTGCTGGGCAAAACCGATGTCCACCAGCAGCACACCGGGCGCCATGTCGGCCTGTACATGCAGCGGCGGCAGTGCCTCGCCCGCCAGGTTCAGCGGTCGGTCACCTTCGCGCAAACCCAGTGCCTGCAAGGTCTGCGGCGATATCCAGGTGCTGCCCGGCAGACTGAAGAAGCCGACCACCTGTTCAATCGCCAGGGCCTGCCCGGCCACCGCCGCGCCCGCCGGCAGCGACACCGGCTCGATGCCCATCAACTGCAAGCGCTGCTCTTCGTGCCCCTTGAGCGTGACCCGGCCTTGCAGCACCGGTGACACCGGCCACCCTGCGCGCCGCAGGTCGATAAACCACTGCTGGGGGAACGTGCCGCCACCGGGCGCACCGAGGCTGGCCTGGGGTTCGCCGCCGATCAACTGACTGGCACGGGCATAGCTGTCGCGGGCCTGGCTGTTGAGTGCCTGGACGCCGGTCAACAGACCGGTGGCCAGCCACAACCCGGTCAGCACACTGAAAAACTGCACCGGGTGCTGTCGCCAGTGGCTGAGCAGCGCCCGCAGGGTTTCGCCAAAGATGCGCATGTCAGCGCTCGCCCACACCGGCCAGACGACCGCCGCTCAGCAATGCTTTTTCCGCCAGGCGCGCCGCCACGCCGGGACTGTGGGTGACCATCAACAGGCTGGTGGGGCTGTCGTCGAGCAATTCCAGCAGCAACTGCAACACCTCGGCGCCGGTGGTTTCATCGAGGCTGCCGGTGGGCTCGTCGGCCAGCAGCAATGGCGGGCGCGACGCCAGCGCCCGGCCCAGCGCGACCCGTTGCTGCTGACCGCCGGACAGTTGCTCCGGGTAGCGCCGCAACAGCTCGCCCAGGCCCAGGCGTTGCACCAAATGCGCCTGCCAGCGTGGGTCATGACGCCCCGCCAGCCGCGCCTGAATCGCCAGGTTGTCTTCGACCCGCAGGCTGCCGATCAGGTTGAATTGCTGGAACACCAGGCCGACTTCCGTACGGCGCCAGTTCGCCAGTTGCCCTTCATTCATCTGTTCCAGGTGATGTTCGCCACTGCGGATGCTGCCGCGATCGACCTTGTCCAGTCCGGCGATCAGGTGCAGCAAGGTGCTTTTGCCACTGCCCGACTCGCCCATCAGCGCAAAGCTGCTGCCGGGCCTGAGCGTCAGGTCGACGCCTTGCAGCACCGGCAGCGGTCCCTGCGGGGTGGCGTAGCTTTTGAAAACGCCATGGACTTCAAGCATGGGTCAACCTGCTGGATTGGCATGGCCCAAGGATAGCGGCCCTGAATGGTTTTTGTCCGCTGACGCTCATCGTCCTGCCCGACCATCGCCCTACTCTCGAAGCTGGTCTGACCATAACGATAAAAAACGGAGACGCCATGCCTCGTTTCACCTTGAGCCCTCGTGGGCTGCTCGCTTGCCTGATCGCTGCCTGCCTTGCGCAATCGGTGGTCGCCGCCGACGCACCGGTCGCGGCCAGCCCGCAAACCACAGCCAGTAACGCCGCCGTGCTGCAACAACTGCCCTTCACCGACCGCACCGACTACGAGTCGGTCACCAAGGGTCTGATCGCGCCATTCAAGGGCCAGGTCAAGGACGCCTCGGGCAAGGTCATCTGGGATATCCAGGCCTATGACTTCCTCGCCAAGGATAAAGCCCCGGAGTCGGTCAACCCGAGCCTGTGGCGCCTGGCCCAGCTCAGCGCCCATGCCGGATTGTTCGAAGTCAGCCCACGGCTGTATCAAGTGCGCGGCCTTGATCTCGCCAACATGACCATCATCGAAGGCGACGACGGACTGATCATCATCGACCCGCTGACCATGGCCGAAACCGCCAGGGCGGCGCTGGACCTGTACTACCAGAACCGTCCGCGCAAACCGGTGGTGGCGGTGATCTACAGCCACACCCACGTCGACCACTTCGGTGGCGTGCGCGGGGTCATCGACGAAGCCGACGTCAAGGCCGGCAAGGTCAAGGTGTTCGCCCCCGCCGGGTTCATGGAACACGTGATGAGCGAGAACGTCTACGCCGGCAACGCCATGAGCCGCCGCGCGCAGTTCCAGTTCGGCAGCCTTTTGCCTCGCGGCGAAAAAGGCCAGGTCGATGCCGGCCTGGGCAAGAGCACGCCGAGCGGCGGCACCGTCACCCTGATCCCGCCCACCGACCTGATCGACAAGGAACTGGAAACACGCACCATCGCCGGCCTCGACGTGGAGTTCCAGTTGACCCCGGGCACCGAGGCGCCGGCGGAGATGAACCTGTACCTGCCGCAGTTGCGCGCCTTGTGCATGGCGGAAAACGCCACGCAAATGATGCATAACATCCTCACCCCCCGCGGCGCACAAGTGCGCGACGCCAAGGCCTGGGCCGAGTACCTGGACGGCAGCCTGGCGCGTTACGGCGACAAGAGCGACGTGTTGTTCGCCCAGCACAACTGGCCGACCTGGGGCGGTGAACGCATCCGCACCTTCCTCGCCGACCAGCGCGACATGTACGCCTTCCTCAACGACCGCACCCTGCACTTGCTGAATCAGGGCCTGACGTCGCTGGAAATCGCCGACTCGATCAAGAAACTGCCCGGCAGCCTGGACCAGAAGTGGTACACCCGCGGCTACTACGGCTCACTGAGCTTCAACACCCGGGCGGTGTATCAGCGCTACATGGGTTTCTATGACGGTAACCCGGCCAACCTCAATCCGCTACCGCCGGTGGAAGCGGCCAAGCGTTCGGTCGAAGCCATGGGCGGCGAAGCGGCGGTGCTGGGGAAAATGCAAGCGGCGATGGCCAAGGGCGAATACCGCTGGGCCGCGCAACTGGGCAATCAGGTGCTGTTCGCCAACCCGGACAACGGCGACGCCCGCAAAGCCCAGGCCCAGGCACTGGAGCAAATGGGCTATCAAAGTGAGAACGCCACCTGGCGCAACATGTACCTGACCGGTGCCATGGAACTGCGCAATGGCGTGCCACCCAATGCGGGCACTTCGGTATCGGTGGACATGGTGCGGGCGATGAGCCCACAGATGTTCTTCGACTTCCTGGCGGTGCGCCTGGACAGTGAAAAGGCCGTAGGCCATGACCTGACCCTGAACTGGACCTTCGATGACCTGAACAAGGACTTCAACCTGACCCTGCGCAATGGCGTGCTGACCCACCGCGCCGGGCTTAATGCCCAGGCGGACGCCAGCGTGACCATGACCAAGACCACCCTGGAACAGATCAGCCTCAAGCAACTGGATATCCCGACGGCGATGCAGAAAGGCCTGATCACGCTGCAGGGCAATGGCAAGAAGCTTGGGGAGTTGATGAGCAGCCTCGATACCTTTGCGCCGCAGTTCAATATCGTGACGCCTTGACCGGATGACGCGGGAAACCGCGTCGCCTTCATCGCGAGCAGGCTCGCCCACACTGGATCGGTGTCATTCACAAATGCAGTGAACAGCCTGGATTCCTGTGGGAGCGAGCTTGCTCGCGATGGCTTTGTGTCAGGCGATGATTGTTTTGTGAGTGTACATATCCGTTACCGCAGAAACGGATATGTACTCAATCAAAATTACAAACCAAGGCGAAACTGCTTAGGCGTAATCCCGAACTGCTTACGAAACGCCCGAATGAAATTACTCGGCTGCCGATACCCCAACCGCTCGGCAATCCGCTCGATCGGCTGATCCCCCGCCGTCAACCAATGCCGCGCCATTTCCAGGCTGTCACTGCGGGTATTCTGCACCGCCGCAGTCTGCCAATGCCGCAACATGCTCTGATGCAAAAACCCATTGGCCCCCAGCAGAGGCTCATCAAGACTGGCCGCCGGCAGGCTCAGACACGGATGTGAACCCGAAAGCACCTCGACACCTGCGCTACGCAACCACTGCCCGGCAGCCTGTTGCGGCGTCAGTTGGACCGCGACGAACACCTCGGCCGGCGCTCGCCCCAAACGTCGGGCGATGTTGCGCACCAACGTCAGGGTCGCGGCATCAAGGCCGAAAAAATGCGGCTGCCGGTCAACGCTGCGCAGGTGCAAGCGGGCCTGCCCGTCACCCTCCTCCAGTTCCGCCACGACGTAATTCGTCACCTGTGGCAGGAAATCGGTGAAACACGTCAGGCTCGCACGCAGGGTCGCGGCGGAGTCCAGCAGAATGTTCAAACCCCGCAACGTAGTGGTCGCCATGCCGTTGACCAGATCACAGCCAAACGACACCCCGGCGCCCGCACGCTCGCATTCACTCCACAGGCGTTCGACCAGGTGCACGGGCACATGCAGGTCCTGCCCTTCGATCAACGACAGGCAGATCCCGGCCCGTTCCAGCAGTTGGTCCTGGCACAGTCCGGACTGCCGGGCATGGCTGAGAATGGTGCGGGTGA
Source organism: Pseudomonas sp. ACN8 (assembly GCF_002303925.1). GTDB lineage: Bacteria > Pseudomonadota > Gammaproteobacteria > Pseudomonadales > Pseudomonadaceae > Aquipseudomonas. The sequence continues at coordinate 10,149 of NZ_MRCS01000052.1, read as the reverse complement.
AAGCGCTGGAAATGAACGGTTGGCTGGTCATGGCAAGTTACGGCGAGAAGACAGGCGTGTACTTATGCCAGCCTCTGTGCTATCGATCCAATGCATTAAAAGCATCCACAGAATGCAGGAGACGCATGATGGACCTACGACAACTCCGCCACCTTGTCGCCCTGGCCGATTACCGCAACTTCGGCCGCGCCGCCGAGGCGATCAACCTCAGCCAGCCCGCCTTCAGTCGCAGCATCCAGACCCTGGAGCGTGACCTCGACTGCGCGCTGGTAGAACGCAGCAGTCGCGAATTCCGCCTGACCGGCCAGGGTGAACTGGTACTGCAACACGCCCGGCGCCTGCTCGCCGGCAGCCAGGCCTTGCACAACGAACTGACGCAATACAACGGTCTGACCGGTGGCGAGTTGCACTTCGGCTGCGGCCCTTACCCGGCCCAGGTGCTGGTGCCCGAGGCGCTGGCGGAATTCATCCTGGCCCATCCGGCGATCCGCATCAGTTTCCACCAGGGCGACTGGGAGCAACTGGCGGTCTGGCTTCGTGAGCAGCAGATTGAATTCCTCGTGGCCGACGCACGGTACTTCACCGACGACCCGCAATATCAGGTACAGCTGTTGCGCCCTCGTCGCGGGCGGTTCTTTTGCCGTGTCGGTCATCCCTTGGTGCAACAGCAGAACCTGTGCCTGCGTGCCCTGCTCGACTACGCGGTGGTCGGCACGCGAATACCGCCGATGATCCGCAAGATCCTCGCCGACGTGCAGGGCCAAGCGGACTTCAACCCGAGCGTGGAATGCGCGCAATTCGATGCGATCCGCCGCGTGGTGATGCGTTCCGACGCGGTAGGCATCGCCACCGTGGAGGCCTTGGCCGAACTGGTCGACCAGGGTCTGATCCGCCTGCTGGAGTTTGCCGATGTGCCCAAGGAGGATCCCGGCCTGCAATTGCACTACGGCATCGTCAGCCGTGCCGGGCATTCCCTGACACCGGCCGCGCTGGCGATGGTCGATGCGGTGCTGTCGGTTGACCGACGCTTGCTGGCGTCGAACTAAGGTCTGCCTGCAACGCTGCAATCCTTGTGGGAGCGAGCCTGCTCGCGAAGGGGCCGTGTCAGTCACAATCAATGTTGAATGACACACCGCTTTCGCGAGCAGGCTCGCTCCCACAAGGGGACGGCGTTGCATCCAGATCACGCACGCCGCGCCAGTGCCTGCAATGCCCGGGGTTCACCGAGGGCGCGCAGCAGGCACTGCACCGCCTCCTCGCGGCTGCGTTCGAAGCGATAGCGCGACTCGATGTACAGCGCCAATTTCAATTCCACCGGCTCGTCCATGGGCAGCGGCACGTATTGCAGGCCCAGCACGTTGGCGACCCGGCTTGGCAGGCTGATGCCGAACGGCTGGCGATCGACGATGAGTTTCGCGGCCAGGGTGCTTTGGGTGCTCATCGCCACATTCCGGCGCAGTCCTTTCAAGCCAAGCTGCAAGTCCACCGGGCTGAGCCCGTCGCGGCGGCTCGACACCTGGATCTGCGGCTGTTCCGTGGCGTAAATCAAGCATGGTCTTGCTCCGGCAAATCGCTTAACGTCGGGCAGCCTAACCCGTGTTGCGGAACAAGCTGTGAGCCCTACATGACAAAAAGCGATCAGCCACTGCGCGATCAATCGATACCCAATGCGTTCTACGCGCCGACCCTGCTGCCGGCCATCGAAGAGTTGCTGGCCCGTGGCGTGGACCGGGACAGCATCGAAGACCTGTTTCGTCGCAGCCTGTTCGAGTTGCGCACGCCATTCATGCGCATTCCGCTGTTCATGTCGCGGCGCTTCTGGGCGTTTGCCCTGGAGCAGACCGGCGACCCGCTGATCGGCCTGGCGGCCGGCCGGCGTTTCGTTTCCACCGCCACCAATGGCCTGACGTATCTGTTCGACGTGGCCGATTCACTGGACAGCGCCTGCCAGTATTTCGTGCGCTTCTTTCCGTTTTTCAACGGACATTTCCAGGCCCGGATCGTGCGCGGCGACGACAGCGTCGAATTGCACCTGCTCGACTGCGGCAGTGTGAAAACCCACGCAGCAACCACCGATTACATCCTCATCAGCCTGTGCAGCATGTTGCGGCGCAAATTCCTCGCCAGTGGCCTGGGGCGTGATCCGATTCTGGGCGTCGGGCTGGCCGGTGCTTGCACGGCCAATGCGCAGGAACATCAACACGCCTTTCGCGCGCCGGTGCAATGGGGGCAGGCGCAGCACTCGATCCGCCTCGATCCACAGCTGTTCCTCATCCCGCTGACGCCGGGCAATCATGCACTGGAACACACGCTGATCGAGCTGCTGGAGCAAACCCGACGCAACAGCGAACCGACCTTGCTGGAGCAAGTCTGCGACCATTTGATCGCTGACCTCGCCGAGGCCAACTGGCAGCAATTCTGTACCACCCAGCACTTGCTCGAGCGCACCGCCGCCCGACGCTTGAAGGCCTTGGGCTGGAGTTTTTCAGAGTTGCTCGACGAGTACCGCCGCTACCGGGCCGAAGACTTTTTGCAGGGGACAGACCTGGAGCTGGTGGAGATTTCCGACCGCCTCGGCTACAGCGACGTGCAAAGTTTCAACCGTGCCTGCCTGCGGTGGCTGGGGTGCGCGCCGGGTGCCTGGCGAACGCGGCAAGGTCAATGAAAAACCACGCTCGTGCGCCACGGGTGCCTTTGGTTTTTGCGTCCCCCCCATTTTGTCGTGTGCAAGAACGTAGTACGACACCGAACACCTGTGGGAGCGAGCCTGCTCGCGATGGGGCCAGCAGAACCCACACACTATCGAGTTCAGTACATCAGCCCTTCACCACCACCCACGTAAAACACAACGGCAACTGCGCCACCTGCTGTTGATAGCGGTCATAGAGTTCTTCGCGGTTGGAGTGCGGGTATTCCCTGAAGTGACGGATCTGCAGCCCTGCTGCAATGGCCGCGCTGAAGAGGTCGCCCAGGGTATGGACGAACCAGTAGGACGGCGCGGCCGGCTGTTCGATCTTGCCTTCGTAGACGATCGGTTCGTGTTGCACGAACGGTTCGCGGCGGAAGTATGAGCTGGCCGGGCGATAAGGATCGGCGGCCTCGGGGTCGAACATTTCCAGGAACGGGTGGGTTTCGTACACCACCAGCGCGCCACCCGGCTTCAGCGTGCGCGCCGCATGGCGGAAGAATTCGCCGATGTCCGGCATCCAGTTCAAGACCCCGATGGTGATCAGCGCCAGGTCAAAGCGCTCCTGCAATCGGGCAGGCAAGTGGTGGATGTCCGCCTCGATGAATTGCGGCGCGTGGGGCGAGCGGGACGCCAGTTCCCGTGCCTGCCCGAGAAAGGCTTCAGACTGGTCGACGCCCACCACGCTACGCGCGCCCAGGGCGAACAACGACAGGCTTTCACGGCCGTTGTTGCAGCCCAGTTGCACCACGTCCTTGCCATCGACGCCTGTCTGGGTCAGCAAAGCGGTCAGGGTGTCGTCCAGGCAGGAAAAATCCGCGCGCGCCACGCCCTTCAACAAGGCTTGCCATTCGCTGGAGTCCTTGTGGTGACGGGCGGAGTCATTCCAGGCCTCGCGGTTACTGGCGATGGCTTGTTCTTTTGTCGGCATTTCCATTGCACGCTCCAGGGTCCGGGTCGTCGATTTGACCGGCCGGAGTCTAGATCAACCTCATCCTGGCAGGTGTTGCGAACTTGTAATCCGCGCAGCACCGACGGCTGTCCACGGCGCCAGCTATAGTTAAAGACCTTGGGGAGAATGTGGTTAAACCGATCTAGCAGGTGTTGCCATGAAAAAGTCCGACCTGACGCTGTTGCTCGCCGTCTGCCTGGGTGCAACCGCTGTCGTCCACGCCGACGACATGCCAAACACCACCAACTACAGCAGCGAATTCAACTATTACGGCGCCGACCAACCCTTCGCGCACCCCGTACCACCGTCCATGAACATCATACCGCCAGGCTCGTACATCCCGACCGCACCCGGGGAATTCATCCCGGTTTCCAGTGAGCACGTGTTCTCGGACTCGCGCCTGCCGACAGTGGCCGACGCCACGGTTCGGGTGTTTATCCGCTCCTACGATCCGGAGCGTGGCGTATACGTGAACCAGGAAGTCGAGAACCCCGGCTGCGTGATGTCCTGCCTGAGGCAGGGCCCGGTATTGCAGTGAACCAGGGGGCATTCTCATTGGTTTCCCCACCGGTAGGGAAACCCATTGAGAACGCCCCCTACCACTGGCGCTTGTCCGGACGGGAGAGGCCGAGTTTTTCGATCCGGTAGCGCAACATGTCACGGCTCAGGCCCAGCAGGCGTGCCGATTTGGTGACGTTCCAGTCGGTCTTGTCGAGCATCTTGCGCACCATGTCGCGCTCCACTTCCGGCAGGTTCATGGATTCACTGCCGTTGTAGGACGGACGCGGTTCGCTGAGATTTGGCGGCTCGTGATGAAACACCGCTGGCTCATCCATGAGGCTCAGACAGACGTTCAACTGATGGACGGCGATGGTGTCGCTTTGTGCCAGCAACACGGTTTGCTCCAGCATGTTGCGCAACTCGCGCACGTTGCCCGGCCAGCTGTAGCTGAGCAGCAATTCTTCGGCCTGGTCGCTGAAATGCAGGTTCGGTTTGCCGTAACGCTTGCCGTGTAGCGCCAGGAAGTGCCGGGCCAGCAGCAGGATATCGGCGCCACGGGCATACAGGCGCGGCACCTTTATGGAAATGATGCGCAGGCGGAAAAACAGGTCGCGACGGAACTTGCCTTGCTGGACCATCTGTTCGAGGTTGCAGTTGGTAGCGCTGATCACCCGCAGATTGACCTTGCGCTCCTTCACCGAACCGACCCGGCGAATGGTCCGGTCTTCCAGCAACTTCAGCAGCTTGGCTTGCAGCAGCAGGTCCATTTCACCGATTTCATCGAGGAACAGCGTGCCACCGTCGGCCGCTTCCACCAGCCCCATGCGACGATCCTTGGCGTCGGTGAAGGCGCCCTTCTCGTGGCCGAACAGTTCCGATTCCACCAGATTGGACGGGATCGAAGCACAGTTGAATTCAATGAACGGGCCTTTGGCGCGCGGGCCATCGAAATGCAAGGCCCGGGCAACCAGCTCTTTGCCGGTGCCTGTCTCGCCTTCCACCAGGACCGGCGGCAGATCGCTGTTGGCCATCCGCCGTTCGGCGTCGAGCAACTGACTGATGGTGCCCTTGAGGTACGCCATTGGGGCCGACTCGCCAATCAGTGCCTGCACCCCCGACTTCTGGGCTTCGCGCTCCTGGTAAAACGACAGCGTGCGCTCCATGCGGTCGGTGGCCAGGGCCTTGTCCAGCAACTGCTTGAGCTCTGGCAGGGCCACGGGTTTGGTGACGTAGTGAAAAGCGCCCTCTTTCATCGCCACCACGGCGTCTTCGACGTTGCCGTAGCCGGTCATCATGATCACTTTCAGATCCGGCGCGCTGATGCGCAGCTTCTGGATCAGGTCGTGACCACTCATGCCCGGCAACGAGTTGTCGGTCAGTACCACGTCAGGCGCGAAAGAACCCAATTGCTCCAGTGCATCTTCAGCCGAGTGGCAGACGGTGACCTCGAAGTCCTTGCGCTCCAGGTAAGTCTGAATATTCTCAGCGAGAATTTCGTCATCCTCGACCAGCAGAATGCTGTGCTCCATATGCCCCTCCCGTTGCCACTTTGAAATTGAGACAAACACGGGTTCCTTCCTGCTCCCGGCTGGTCAGTTCGACCGAACCGTCAAAACGCTCCATGATTCTTTTGACCAAGGCCAGGCCTACACCCAATCCACCTTGTTTGGTGGTGAAAAACGGCTTGAAGACCATTTGCTGCTGTTGTTTGGACATGCCCTTGCCGGTGTCGGTCAATGTCATGCTCACGTCGCCGGACACCGAGGAATCGATCTCGATCGTCAGCACGCCGCCCTTGGGCATTGCTTCCAGTGCATTGGCGAACAGGCTGTTGAGTATTTGCGTAAGCAACACTTGTTGGCTGACAACCGGTGGCACGCTGACAGGGGAAAATCGCACTTCGACGTCCGATCGCTTGATCAGGGACTCAAAGGCACTCAGGGTGTCTTCGAGGGCCAGCACCAGGTCGACCGTTTCACAATCGTCATTCATCGGTCGCAACGACACCAGCAATTCACGGACCCAACGCGACATGCGGTCGACCTGATTGATGATATCGCCGATGTTTTTCTGCGCGGTCTGGCTGGCGATGTCCTGGGCCAGTTCGGCGCTGGAACGGATATTGGCCAGCGGGTTGCGCAAGCTGTGGGCCACCGCCGAGGACATCTCGCCAAGGGCGACAAAGGTCTCGTTGGCGATCAGTTGTTTCTGCTGGCTCTGCAACAGCGTCGCCGCCCGGCGCACGATCCAGAACAGCCCCAGGTAAATGGCCGCCCCGCCGATCAGCGTGGCCAGCCAGATCGCCTTGAAGCCGCGCTGGATGCGTTCCACAAGATCCAGCGGCTCCTTATAGATTTCCACCATGGCAACCACTTTGCTCCTGTCGGCGTTGAACATCGGAATGTAGTTCTCGACGAACAAATATTCCGGTTCGCGCAGCAGGCGCTGCTCGGGACGCTCCTCATCGATTTCGTGGTAGCTGGTGGACACCGGCGATTTCATTTCGAAGGACTCGTCCAGCTCAAAGTCATCTTCGATGCGCACGCCAATCAAATCGGTGTTGGTCGACCAGACCACGGTGCGGTCCAGGGCGTACACCGTGGCCAGCAGGATGTCCGGCAGATGCCTCACATGGTCGAGAAACTCAACCCGCGCGGCGGCCCGGGATTCTGGGTTGACGTCGGAGTCGGCATGGTCCATGCGTGGGTCGAGCATTTCACCCATGGTTCGGCCCGGGGCAATTCCGGCATGCCGGATTTCGGCCTCGCCAATGGACTGGATGAACTGCGCGGTCAACATCGAATCACGCTCGATACTTTCATCGACCACAAAGCGCGTGGAGATGTAACCCAGCCCCAGCGCCACCGCGGCAATGATGAAAAAGCTTGCCAGGGAAAACCAGCGCAGCAAGTTGAACTGCGGCCGCCACCCCCTGCGTTGAGCTACCGGAGCCTGCGGCGCAGCTACTTTTTGCTGTTCGAGTATCTGCATGGCTGTGTCCTGGGTGCTTGAAATCGAGCCTGTTCAGCCGCTTTCAGAATCAGTGTAGGTGGCATTGATAGCCATTGGCTGGCCCGCGTAATTTTTTTGACACTATTGCACCCGGGGTGTCTCGGGGGGCGCGACCGAATGACGTTATTCAGGCTCCTCGTTACCACTGACCAATGGCGCCGCTGGCGGATGCTGACGGTCGGTTTCTTCTTTCAGGAAATCGATGATGGACTGGGCGGAATGCGGATCCAGCCGCAAGTTGGGCATCGAGATCCTGTTGTAGCGCTCGAACAGTTCCATCGCGATCGGGTCCTTTTCCGCGAGCATGCGGTCAGGTTCGCGGATCCAGCGGCTGAGCCAGGCCGGATCGCGCTGATAGGTCACGCCGATGAGGTCCGGGCCGATGCTGCGCAGGCCGATGCCCTGCCCGTCCAGAGGACCGAGACTGTGGCAGGACGCGCAGCGGGTGCGAAACAGCTCTTCGCCATTGCTCGGCGGGCGAATTTCCGGTGCATCGGCATAGCTTTCTTCCACGCTGGGCTGTTTCCAGTTATGCAGGGTATTGGCCAATTGGTCGGCCAGAATCCACGGATTTTCGAACGGCGAGGATTTCATCCAGCGGCCCGTTGTCTGGTTGCCGACGATCAGGCTCAGGTTGTGGTCCTTGTTGCGCCCGTTATCGACGCCGTCGATGAACAGCCCCAGTTTTTTGCGCAGGTCGGTGACGTCGGCGAATTCCCCGGTGAGGAATTTCCACCCGGGCCCAACCTGGAAGCGTTGCGCGTAGGCCTTGAGCACCTCGGGGGTGTCACTCAAGGGGTCGATGCTGATGGAGTAGAAGAAGATGTCCTTGCCGACCCGATCCCCCAGCAGTTTCTGGACTTGGCGCAGGCGCGCGGTTTCCAGAGGGCAGGAGTCGCTGCACGAGGTGAAGATGAAGTTGATCACCACCACCTTGTCTTTGATCAAGTCATCGAAAAAACGCAGCTGCTGTCCGTCCTGGTCGGTCAGCAGGGTGTTGGGGAAATAGTTGCCACCCCACGGGGTGTCGGCTTCAACGACAGCGGATTCGACAGTGGATGCCGGAGCAGGTGCGGGCATCGACGTCGGCTGGCTGGCGACCAGCAGCTGGCTGGCCAGCAAACCGGTCACCAGCATCAGCACCAGGTGCATGCCCAAGGCTCGTGAGCGTGGTGAATGCATCTCTTTTTTTTCCATCACCAGCCGCCTCGATGTGGTGAAGGGAGGGTGATTGTGGTTTTGCAAGGACCTCGCCAATCATGTGTTTTTTTATAAAAAACGTACTAACACTCGACAAAACAATGACTTATCAAAATCAATGGGCGATGACCGGGGAAGTGACCGGGGATTGACCCCCGTTATTGGGGGTAGCCCATCCCCGTTTTCAGGGAGCCAGAACAAACGACAGACGCACCGTGGTGCCCTCGCCTTCAAGGCTTTCGAGGGTCACCGCACCGCCAAATCGCTCCATGATCCGCTTGACCAGCACCAGCCCGACTCCCAGCCCGCCCTGCTTGGTGGTGAAGAACGGCCGGAAGGCCATGGTGCGCTGTTCTTCGCTCATGCCTTTGCCGGTATCGCTCACCCTCACGCTGATGCGCTGGGCATCGCGCGGTTCGATCCGGATGGTCAGGGTGCCGCCGCCGTCCATGGCTTCCACCGCATTGGACAGCAGGCTGTTGAGGATCTGGGTCAGTTGCACATGCTGGCTCAGCACCATGGGCGTCTGGTCCGGCTCGAACACCACCTTGACCTTGGCCCTGCTGATCTGATGCTCGTAAGCCATCAGGCTGTCATGCAGGGCCGCCACCAGGTTCACCGGTTCCGCCTCGTCATTGAGCGGTCGCAGGGACTGGAGCAATTCCCGTACCCATGTCGACATGCGATCGACCTGACCAATGATGTCGTTGATGTTCCCGTGCGCCGGACCGCTGTCGAACTCTATCGCCAGTTCGGCGCTTGAACGGATGTTCGCCAACGGATTGCGCAGACTGTGGGCGACCGCCGAGGACACCTCCCCCAGCGCCACAAAGGTTTCGTTGGTGATCAGTTGCTTCTGCTGCGTCGCCAGCAGGATCGCCGCCCGCCGCACGATCCAGTACAGCCCCAGGTAAACCAGACCGCCGCCCAGGGCGGTTGCCAGCCAGATCAGCACCAGGCCGCGCTCCATGCGGTTGATCAGGTCCTGCGGTTCCTTGTAGATCTCGACCATTGCCGTGACGGTGCTGCCATCGGCGTCGAACAGGGGAATGTAGTTTTCGATGAAGGTGTATCTGGGTGGTTCCAGGAACTTCTGCTCCATGCGGGTTTTGTCCACATCGTGATAACTGGTCGACACGGAAATTTTCGAGTTGAATGCCCGATCGAGGTCTTCATCGCCATGGATCGTAGTGCCCATCAAGGCCGGGTTGGTCGACCAGATCACCATGCGGTCGGGGGCATAGATGTTGGCCAGGATCACGTCCGGCAAATTTGCGATATGGTCGAGGAAATCATCACGGGCACTGGCACGGGACAGCGGGTCGACGTCAGGAAAGTCCTTGTCTTTGCGTGGGTCAAGCAACTCGCCCATGGTCCGGACGTTGGGAATCGACACTTGGCGCACCTCGGTCGAGGCAATCGCCTGTATGAATTGTGAGGTCAGTAGCGCATCGCGCTGCACGCTTTCGGTAATCACGAACCGCGAGGACACCGCCCCCAGCGCCACCGCCACCGTGCCGATTACCACCATGCTGATCAGCGAAAACCAGCGCAGCAGATTGAACGGCTCCTTGCGCGTGTTCAAGCGAACTTCGCTGTCGGTCGCAAGTACTTTGGCGATTGTGTTCATGGACACGGTTCCCGGAAACCCCCTCTAGGTTTATAGCCCACTCAGGGCCGTTTGCCCGAACCTGGGGCTGTACTGGATCGTGCGGCGGGCGGCGATCCTGCTGGCGACGCAGCAGAAGCAACTGATCACCAACGAAACCTTTGTGGCGCTGGGGGAGGTGTCCTCGGC
>NZ_MRCS01000051.1 GCF_002303925.1 Pseudomonas sp. ACN8 | reverse complement strand
GTGCTGCTGTCGCTGATCCTGTGCTGGAACGAGGCGTTCTGGTCGCTGAACCTGACCTCGTCGAAAGCCGCGCCACTGACCGCATTGATCGCTTCGTACTCGAGCCCCGAAGGGCTGTTCTGGGCCAAGTTGTCGGCCGTCTCGACCCTGGCCTGTGCGCCGATCCTGATCTTCGGCTGGATCAGCCAGAAACAACTGGTGCGCGGCCTGTCGTTCGGCGCCGTTAAATGAAGATCGCCGCCCCGACACGATCCCTGTGGGAGCGAACCTGCTCGCGATGGACATGAACGATAACGCTGGCTGACTGGAAGAATGCGTCGCCTGAACGTTCATCGTCGGAACGCCGCCCGGAGCAAGCTCGCTCCTACAGAAAAGCCTGCTCGGCTCAATCTGAATAAAAACAAACGGAGGCCCATCACCATGGCCAACCTGAAAATCAAGAATCTGCAAAAAGGCTTCGAAGGTTTTTCCATCATCAAGGGCATCGACCTTGAAGTGAACGACAAGGAGTTCGTGGTCTTCGTCGGCCCGTCGGGCTGCGGCAAATCCACGCTGTTGCGGCTGATCGCCGGGCTGGAGGAAGTCAGCGGCGGCACGATCGAACTCGACGGCCGCGACATCACCGAAGTCAGCCCGGCCAAGCGCGACCTGGCGATGGTGTTCCAGACCTACGCCCTGTACCCGCACATGAGCGTGCGCAAGAACATGTCGTTCGCCCTCGACCTGGCCGGCGTCGCGAAAGCCGAAGTGGAGAAGAAGGTCGGCGAAGCGGCGCGCATCCTCGAACTGGGGCCGATGCTGGAGCGCAAGCCCAAGCAACTGTCCGGCGGCCAGCGCCAGCGCGTGGCGATTGGCCGGGCCATCGTGCGCAACCCGAAAATCTTCCTGTTCGACGAACCGTTGTCCAACCTCGATGCCGCCCTGCGGGTGCAGATGCGTCTGGAACTGTTGCGCCTGCACAAGGAACTGCAAGCCACGATGATCTACGTGACTCACGATCAGGTCGAAGCGATGACCATGGCCGACAAAGTGGTCGTACTCAATGGCGGCAAGATCGAGCAAGTCGGCTCGCCACTGGACCTCTATCACCAGCCGGCCAACCTGTTCGTCGCCGGTTTCCTGGGCACGCCGAAAATGGGCTTCCTCAAGGGCAAGGTCACCCGCATTGAAAGCCAGGGCTGTGAAGTCCAGCTGGATGCCGGAACCCGTATCAACCTGCCCTTGAGCGGCAGGCACCTGAGCGTCGGGAGTGCGGTGACGCTGGGCATTCGCCCGGAACATCTGGAACTGGCCAAGCCCGGTGACTGCACCTTGCAGGTCACCGCCGATGTCAGCGAACGCCTGGGCAGCGACACCTTCTGCCACGTCCGGACGGCATCCGGCGAAGCGCTGACCCTGCGCGTTCGCGGCGATCTGGCCAGCCGCTACGGTGAAACCCTGAGCCTGCATCTGGATGCGCAACACTGCCATTTATTCGATGCCGACGGCGTGGCGTTGACCCGCCCGCTGCGCGTTGCCGCCTGATTTCAGAGAGCCTGCGATGAAACTGAACCAACAAAACCTCAGCCGCCTCGCCCCTGAAGTGGTCCTGCCCGCCTACTCCCTGGGCGACACCCGCCAAGGCATCGCGCACATCGGGGTCGGCGGTTTCCACCGTGCCCATCAGGCGTACTACACCGACGCCTTGATGAATACCGGCGAAGGCCGGGACTGGGCCATCTGCGGTGTCGGCCTGCGTGCTGAAGACCGCCGCGCCCGTGACGACCTCAAGGATCAGGACTTCCTGTTCACCCTGTACGAACTCGGCGATAGCGACGACACCGAAGTGCGGGTGATCGGCGCCATCCGTGACATGCTGCTGGCCGAAGACGGTGCCCAGGCATTGATCGACAAACTGGCCAGCCCCGAGATCCGCATCGTCTCGCTGACCATCACCGAAGGCGGTTACTGCATCGACGACAGCAGCGGCGAGTTCATGGCGCACTTGCCGCAGATCCAGCATGACCTGGCGCACCCTGGCGCCCCGATAACCGTATTCGGTTTCCTCTGTGCCGCACTGGCCAGGCGTCGCGCCGCTGGCACAGCGGCCTTCACCCTGATGTCCTGCGATAACCTGCCGCACAACGGCGACGTCACCCGCAAGGCCCTGCTGGCCTTCGCCGCCTTGCACGACCACCCATTGCGCGACTGGATCGACGCCAACGTCAGTTTCCCCAACGCCATGGTCGACCGCATCACACCAATGACCAGCACCCTTCATCGCCTGCAACTGGCGGACCAGCATGGCGTGGACGATGCCTGGCCGGTGGTCTGCGAACCCTTTGCGCAGTGGGTGCTGGAAGACAGGTTCGTCAACGGTCGCCCGGCCTGGGAAAAGGTCGGCGTGCAATTCACCGACGACGTCACGCCCTACGAAGAAATGAAGATCAAGTTGCTCAACGGCAGTCATTTGGCGTTGACGTATCTGGGTTTCCTGAAGGGTTACCGCTTCGTCCACGAGACCATGAACGACCCGCTGTTCGTGCGCTACATGCGCGCCTACATGGACCTGGACGTGACACCGCAACTGCCGGCGGTGCCGGGAATCGACCTGACCGAGTACAAGAACACCCTGGTGGCGCGGTTTTCCAATCAGGCTATTGCCGATCAGCTTGAACGGGTGTGTTCGGACGGTTCGTCGAAGTTTCCGAAATTCACCGTACCGACCATCAACCGCTTGATCGCCGATGGCCGCGAGACCAAGCGCGCGGCGTTGGTGGTGGCGGCATGGGCGCTGTACCTCAAAGGCGTGGATGAGCAAGGCGAGACCTACTCGATTGCGGATCCACGGGCAGCGTTCTGCCAGGCACTGGTGGCCGATGATGTGCTGATTACCCAGCGTTTGCTGGCGGTCGAGGAGATTTTCGGTACGGTCATTGCGCGCTCGCCGGAGTTTGTCGCGGCGTTTGAGTGGTGCTGCAGCAGCTTGCGCGAGGTGGGGGTGTCGCGGACGTTGGAGCGGGTGCTGGCTTGAGGTCGGTGGTGTAGCAACTGCCGTCATCGCGAGCAGGCTCGCTCCCACATTGACTGTGTTTCAACCGCAAAACGGATGATCACCTCAGCCCCCTGTGGGAGCGAGCCTGCTCGCGAAGAGGGTTTACTGATATCCAAGGATCCTGCATGACAATTCGACAACTCTTCCTCGGCATCGACTGCGGCACCCAGGGCACCAAAGCCATCATCCTCGACGCGGCCAGTGGTGAAGTGCTCGGCCAGGGAGCCGCCAGCCACAACCTGATCAGCGGCCCTGATGGTCGCCGCGAACAGGACACCCAGCAGTGGCTGGAAGCCTTCGCCACCGCCACCCGCCGCGCCTTGCTCGCGGCCAAAGTCGATGGTCTGTCGATTCAAGGCGTTGGCGTCTCCGGCCAGCAACACGGCCTGGTGCTGCTCGACGATCAGGGCAAGGTGTTGCGCCCGGCGAAACTCTGGTGCGACACCGAAACCACCCCGGAGAATGACCGACTGCTGGCCCACCTGGGTGGCGAAAAGGGTTCGCTGGAACGCCTCGGCGTGGTCATCGCGCCGGGCTACACCGTCTCCAAGCTGTTATGGACCAAAGAGCAGCATCCCGAGGTCTTCACCCGGATCGCCCACATCTTGCTGCCCCACGATTACCTCAACCATTGGCTCACCGGCCGCAGTTGCAGCGAATACGGCGATGCCTCGGGCACCGGGTATTTCAACGTGCGTACGCGCCAGTGGGATGTGCAATTGTTGCGTGACATAGACCCCAGCGGACGCCTGCAAGCCGCGCTGCCGGAGCTGATCGAGGCACCCCAGGCAGTCGGCACCATTCGAACGGGCATCGCCGAACACTTGGGCGTCAACCCGAAGGCCCTGATCTGCAGCGGTGGCGGCGACAACATGATGGGCGCCATCGGTACCGGCAACATCCAGCCCGGTGCAATCACCATGAGCCTCGGGTCGTCGGGCACGGTGTACGCCTACGCCGATCAACCGAACGTTGCCGCGGATGCCGTGGTTGCCACCTTCTGTTCTTCCAGTGGCGGCTGGCTGCCATTGATCTGCACCATGAACCTGACCAATGCCACCGGCCTGATCCGTGAACTGCTGGACCTCGACATCGATCAGTTCAACGAGCTCGTTGCCCAGGCGCCGATCGGTGCCGAAGGCGTTTGCATGCTGCCATTCTTCAACGGCGAGCGGGTGCCCGCCCTGCCCCATGCCAGTGCCAGCCTGTCGGGTTTGACCATGACCAACCTGACCCGGGCCAACCTGTGCCGCGCGGTGGTCGAAGGCACGACGTTCGGTTTGCGTTACGGACTGGACCTGCTACGCAACAATGGCTTACAAAGCCGCAGCATTCGGCTGATCGGCGGTGGATCGAAAAGCGCTGTCTGGCGGCAGATTGTCGCCGACACCATGAATACACCGGTGATCTGCACCGAACAAAGCGAGGCCGCGGCCCTGGGTGCGGCGATTCAGGCGGCCTGGTGCGTCTCCCGGGCGAACGGGCGCGAAGACAGCCTGGCGCAATTGTGCGAGCGGTGCGTGAAACTCGACCCGGCCAGTGAAACCCTGCCGGTCGCCGACAATGTGCAAGCCTGCCAGCAGGCGTATGAACGCTATCGACAGCAAGTCGCAACCCTAATTAAAGAGTGATCAACTATGTACCTGGTGTGTGGCGAAGCGCTGTTTGATTTTTTCAGTGAAAACGACGCCAGCGGTCAGGCGTCCAAAGTGAACTTCAAAGCCATTGCCGGTGGCTCGCCATTCAATGTGGCGGTGGGCTTGCGCCGGTTGGGCGTGGACGCGGCGCTGTTGGCCGGGTTATCCACCGACTACCTGGGCCGGCGCCTGCTGCAAGTGTTGCAGGATGAAGGCGTGTGCCAGGACTACCTGCTGGATTTTGCCGCGCCGACCACCCTGGCGATGGTAGCCGTGGGAACCAATGGCTCGCCGCAGTACAGCTTCCGTGGCGAAGGCTGCGCGGATCGGCAATTGCAACCGGAACACCTGCCGGCACTCGGGCCTGAAGTACGCGGCCTGCATATGGGCTCGTTTTCCCTGGTGGTGCAGCCGATTGCCGACACGCTATTGGCATTGGTGCGCCGGGAAAGCGGCAAGCGCCTGATCAGCCTCGATCCTAACGTGCGCCTGAATCCGGAGCCGGACATTGACCTGTGGCGTAAACGGATCGCGACGCTGGTGGAGCTGGCCGACCTGATCAAGGTCAGCGACGAGGACCTGCATCTGTTGTACCCCGGCCAGGACCCGGCGCGGGTGATCGAAGGCTGGTTGCAGCACCGCTGTCAGCTGGTATTCCTGACCCGGGGTGGCGAAGGCGCGAGTGTGTTCAGCCGGGCTCACGGTTCGTGGTCGACTCCTGCCTGTGGGGTAAAAATCGCCGACACCGTGGGCGCGGGCGATACCTTTCAGGCGGCGCTGATTACCTGGTTGACCGAACAGCAGCTGGATTCAGTGGAGGGTGTGAAGCAACTTGGCCGCGAGCAGATCGACAGCATGCTGAAGTTCGCGGTGCAGGCGGCGGCGCTGACATGCAGCAAGACCGGGCCGGATTTGCCTTATCGCCAGCAACTGGATTTGCGCTGAGTTCGAGGGCCTCATCGTCGCATCGCCGCCCGGAGCAAGCTCGCTCCCACAGGGTTGCGGATCGTTCACAGCATGTGTGTCCACCCTTGTTCGCGATGACTTTCCATCAGGCGCCCGATGGTCTTAACTGATACACAGGATCGCGCACCCGCGACAGGCGGTGTTCAGCCGGGTTAACCCTCGCTTAACCGTGCGATCCAACACTTCACTGGACCGCACGCCCTCAGACTGTTCTGACGCCCAGTGCGGCAAGTTCGACAAGCGACACATCGAACTGACATTCCGTCCGCACCGGAGATCGCTGATGAACACTCGCACCCTGCTGGTTACCGCCGCCCTCGCCTGCACCGCGTTTGCCGGCCTGGCTCAGGCCAATGACACCACCACCTCTCAAGCCGTGCCCTATCACTACGGCATGCCATTGCATGTCAGCAAAGTGATTTCACTTTCCGAGCCGGACACCCTGGAGTGCAAAGTGGTGACGGCCGAGATGAAGTACATCGATGACTCGGGAAAACCCGCAGAAATTTCCTACCGCAAACTTTCCGACGCTTGCGAGAACCAGGGCTGACTGAAAAGTCTGATTTGGCACTTGGCGGTATTCCTTTGAGGGTTGCGGCGCTATGCTCTAGCGCCTCCCTCTCTGCCCGCAAGGATTGGCCATGCAGTTGTCGTTTCGCACGTTGTCGATGTTTACCGCCGCCATATGTCTGGTGCTGAGCCTGGTCTGGGGCCTGACACCGCAATGGTTGTTGTCGTTCTGGGACATTGAGTTTTCATTCGCGGTGGGATTGGTCGCGCGACGCACCGCCGTGCTGTTTGGGGCGTTGAGCGTGTTCTCTTTTCTGGTTCGCAACGCGCCCCCCTGCGCGACCCGCAATGCGCTGAGCCTCGGCTTCGTCGTCGGCAGCTGGGGATTGGCCGTGCTGGGTTTTGCCGAATGGATCAGTGGCCATGTCGGGCCGGGGATTTTGCTGGCGGTGGGGTTTGAACTGGCGCTGGGCCTGGCGTTCTTCCAGACCCGGCGCGTGTCCCTGGAACCCGAAACAGCAGGCTAGAGTGCTTTGCCCTGCATAGAGTGCGGTTCGACCTCGACGTGAGGTTGTCTGGAACGCAGTTGGGCAATCAATTCGTTTATTTCCCGGCAACCATTGAGTCCAGAGGCATCGATGCCAGTGACCAATAGATCGAGCTGATCGGTTTGCCCGTCTGCATAGACCTTGACGGTCATCGACAGATCCGGTGAAAGGGTGCACTGGCAGCGCTTGGGCAGAAAACTGCTTTCGATGATATTGCGAATTTCCAAGGCAGAAAGAAACATGGCGACTCCCTCCTTTATTAAACTGCCGACGATCAATGCTCGCTCATTTGAAATCCCGGCAAGCTTCAAGGACAGCTACAGCATAAAACATGCCGTGAACTTCGTTGTGCAGTTCATCGTTAATTCAAGGGTCCGGCGAGTTACCTGTAAAGCCTGTCATGCAATTTGCAATTATAGACCCTGGCGACCCTGCAATTTGCACACTGGGCATCCCGGATTTGCATTCGCTGTACACGACAGTGAAAATGCCGCCCTTCACTTCAAGCAAGGAGGCATCATGAATTCTTTGACCGTTAACGCTTGCACGGCGCTGGTCACACTGGGGCTTGCCGGCGTGGCGCACGCCGCCAAACTCGAAGACACCGCACCCTATCCGAAGGCCGAAAGCGGGTTTACCCGCCAAGTGATCCACCTCGCGCCACAGACCCGGGAAAACGACTTGCAGGTCGAGATCCTGGCCGGCAAGACGATGACCGTAGACTGCAATAACCCGCGTCTGGGCGGCATTCTCGAGGAGAAGAACCTCGAGGGTTGGGGCTACCCGTTCTACCGCCTGGAAAAAGTCATTGGCCCGATGAGCACGCTGATGGCTTGCCCGGCCGGCACCAGCAAACAGGGTTTTGTACCGGTGGTCGGTGACGGCTTCCTGCTGCGTTACAACAGCAAACTGCCGCTCGTGCTGTACGTACCCAAGGACATCGAAGTGCGCTACCGAATCTGGTCGGCGTCGACCAAGGTCGAGAAAGCCGTGCAGGAATAACCCGGCATCATGCCGGGGCGCCACTCAACGCGGCGCGCTCGGCAAGTCAATGGCAGGTTGCAGCCGCCACGACGGCTGCAGACCGCAGCAACGATTGACTACTTCAAACCCACCTTGTACAACCCGCCGTTCTCCTCATCGGTCAAAACATACAAATAGCCGTCCGGCCCCTGCCGCACATCGCGGACGCGTTTTTTCATATCCCCGAGCAAGCGCTCTTCGTGTATCACCTTGTCGCCATCGAACACCAGGCGGATCAGTTCCTGGCTGACCAATGCGCCGATAAACACGTTGCGCTGCCAGACTTTGAAACGATCGGCATCGTAGAACGCCATGCCACTCAGGCCCGGGGATTTTTCCCAGACGTGGTTCGGGGCGACGGTGCCTTCGACGGTCTCACCCTTGGCTTCGGGAATCGGTTGACCGGAGTAGTTGATGCCATGGGTCGCCAGCGGCCAGCCGTAATTCTTGCCGCGCTCGATGATGTTGACTTCATCGCCGCCCAGAGGGCCGTGTTCGTTTTCCCACAACGTGCCGTTCCACGGGTTGAGCGCCGCGCCTTGCGGGTTGCGCTGCCCGTAGGACCAGATCTCCGGGCGCACGTTGGCCTGGCCGACAAAGGGGTTGTCCTTGGGCACCGTGCCATCCGGGTAGATTCGCACCACTTTACCTTGCAGCTTGTCGAGGTCCTGGGCGGTCGGACGGTCGTTGTTTTCCCCCAGGGTCACGAACAGATAGCCGTCGCGATCAAACACCAGCCGCGAGCCAAAATGGTTGCCGACCGAGAGTTTGGGTTCCTGACGCAGGATCACCTGGAAATCCTTGAGCGCCGTCATATCGTCGGAGAGCCGGCCACGGCCCACCGCAGTGCCGGCCTTGTCTCCTTTATCGTCACCTTCGGCATAGGACAGATAGACCATCCGGTCCTGCCTGAAATCCGGCGACAGCGCCACGTCGAGCAATCCACCCTGCCCCTTGGCCCAGACCCTGGGTACGCCATTGAGCGGTGCCGACAGTTTGCCGTCGGCGGTCACCAGCCGCAGGTTGCCGGGTCGTTCGGTCACCAGCATGTTTTTGCTGTCCGGCAAGAATGCCAGGGCCCAGGGGTGTTCCAATCCCGTCACGATGGGGGTGACTTCAAGGGTGCCGTCTTCGCTTTTCATCGTCTGGGCCGGCGCAGGGGCAGTGGCGCTGATCAATACGCTGGCACAGAGGGTTGCCAAAAAGTTTTTACGCAACATGCAGGATTCCTTTTCCGATGAAAATGAGGCTTGCTGAAAAGTAGCGGCCAGTCGTCATGCCTGCCACTCAACGGTTGCTGGAACCGGTGTCTCTAGGGGGCGGGTTGGTAATGAATTTCGGCGGGCCGGCGGGCGCTGTCCGGTCGGGGTAGCGATTGCCGATGCCACCGTTGTCCAGCGTCGGCGGGCGCGGGACCGGCACGGTATTGGGTCCGCGTATGGTTGGGGCACTGGGTTGAGTGCCTTGCATGCTGTTGGGATTGGCCCGGTGAATCGGACTGTTGTAAGGGTTGTTGTTGGTGCTGCCCGGTAGATTCTGGGTCAACTGCAACGAAGCAGAGACGTCGGCCTGGACCAAGGAGCCCAGTACGCCACTCAAGGCCAGTGCAATGGCGCCAAACACGTATCGGTTCATGGGGTACCTCCCTGCATCCGCGTGGATAAGGACTTCGATACCACGCTACGCCCGAGGTTCGGATTTGTTAACCAAAAACTCTCCGGCACGATGCGGCACCAGGTTGATCCGGCCAGGAAACCGGTGCGCTGATCACAGAAACTTTTACCCAAAGCCGCCGGTCACCTGAACATCACTCACGAGTAGACCACCATGGCACGGGCAATCTGGAAAGGCGCAATCAGCTTCGGACTGGTGCACATCCCTGTGGCGCTGGTCTCGGCAACGTCCTCCCGAGGCGTCGATTTCGACTGGCTCGACAGCCGCAGCATGGACCCGGTGGGCTATAAGCGTGTCAACAAGGTCACAGGCAAGGAAGTCACCAGGGAGCACATCGTCAAGGGCGTGCAATACGAAAAAGGCCGGTACGTGGTGCTCAGTGAAGAGGAAATCCGTTCCGCTCATCCGCTCTCGACCCAGACCATCGACATTTTTTCCTTTGTCGACGGCAAGCAGATTCCCTTGCAGAACATTGACACGCCTTACTACCTGGCACCCGACAAGCGCGGCGGCAAGGTCTATGCACTGCTGCGCGAAACCCTGAGCAAAACCGGCAAGGTCGCCCTCGCCCGCGTGGTCTTGCATACCCGCCAGCATCTGGCTGCATTGATGCCACTGGAATCGGCACTGGTCCTGGTCATGCTGCGCTGGCCGGCCGAGGTGCGAAGTCTCGATGAATTGGCGCTGGGCAGCGACGTGACCAGGCCCGAATTGGCCAAGGGCGAACGGGACATGGCCAGGCGCCTGGTGGAGGACATGAGTGCCGAGTGGACGCCGGATGACTATCGGGACGGCTTTGAGGACAAGATCATGGCCCTGGTGGACAAGAAGGCGCGTGAAGGCAGGATCGAAGACGTCGAAACCGCTTTTGGTGAAGAGGAACGCAAAACGGCGGATGTCATTGACCTGACCGAACTGCTCAAGCGCAGTCTCGGTAGCGGTAAAGCAGCGACCAGGCCAAAGACGGCCAGCAAACCGGTTGCCAGGAAAAAAGTCAGCAAGTGATCCGCTGGACGTCCCAGCCTCTTCGCGAACAGGCTCGCGAAGCCATGGTACGCGGCACCGAAAAAATCAGATCAGAATGAAGACCGCCAGCAACCCGGCAAAGATCGACCACTTTTGGAAGTAGTAAAGCTTGCGGTTGCGCTTCTTCAGTTCCTTGGCGCGCAGACGAACCTTGTAGACCTTGCTGAACAGTCGGTTGAGCCCGCCGGTGTGGTCTCCATCCTCGTTCGGTGCACCGGCCGCCGACATGACAGTGCGGCTGAACCAGCGATTGAATGCCGCTGCCCACCGGTACTTCATCGGCCGCTCGACGTCGCAAAACAGGATGATGCGATTGTGTGGCGTGGTGTTCTCGGCGTAATGAATGTAAGTCTCATCGAACATCACCGCCTCGCCATCGCGCCAATGATAGTTCTGGCCGTCGACATTGATGTAGCAACCTTCAGCGTTGGGTGTGTCCAGTCCGAGGTGATAGCGATACGAACCGGCATACGGGTCGCGGTGGCGCACCAGTCTGGAGCCCGGTGGCAACTCGGCGAACATCGCCGCCTTGATCGAGCCAATGCCCTGCACCAGTTCGGTGGTGCGCGGGCAGAGCTTCATGGCCGACGGGTGGCTATCGCCGTACCACTTGAGATAGAAGCGCTTCCAGCCAGTCTTGAAGAACGAGTTGAAACCGACGTCGTCGTACTGGTTCGAACGCTTGATCTCGCCGGCGTGAAGCAAGTTCTGGCCTTCGGCACGAATTTCTTCCCAATGCGCCTGCAGCGGGCTCAGGTCGGGAAAGTCAGCCGGATCGAGATACGGTTTGTTGGGGATTTTCGAAAACAGATAAAGAAAGCAGTTGATCGGCGCCAGAAACGTCGAGTGATCACTCAACTGACGCCCCAGCTTGTGGCGCACTCGGCCACGCAGGTGGACATACGCAATGGAGACAACGTAGATAGCGGCAATGATCAGTTTCACGGAATCGTCACACATCAGAAGTGAACAAACTGCTCCACCCTGCCGGTCAACGGTCCAGGGGCTTGTGCAGCGTCTGAAAATGATTCAGCGGTCAGTAGTGCCATCTAGCCACTCCGATGGTCGACGTTCAGCTGATGGATGGCATTTTAGCCACAGTTTGTAACCAATAGTTAACCTGCAACTGTGAAAATGTGTCCGCAAAGACCGCCAAAGCGTTGCAGAGGCCTCATCGCCCTATCGTTTAAAGAGCCAGACCAGTACAATTGCCGCCAAACTTTACGCGCCCCCGGGTTGAAAGCGGGAAATTCCCCTTTCAGCCCACGTTGCCCCGGGCCAGGCGCGCCACATGCCGCTGTCCACTTAATGCCAGATGGATCTTCCACTGCCGATCGGGATGAATGTCTCGTGGTTCCAACAGTGGAAACGGATACTGAACCGGTACTGCCACAACCCCTGGCTACTCTGAATGCTTCGCAGGAAAAACCTTTGATTTCTACAGCTAACATCACGATGCAGTTCGGCGCCAAGCCGCTCTTCGAAAACGTTTCGGTCAAGTTCAACGGTGGCAACCGTTACGGCCTGATCGGCGCCAACGGTTGCGGCAAGTCGACCTTCATGAAGATTCTCGGCGACGACCTTGAGCCGTCCGGCGGCCAGGTCATGCTGGAGCCGAACGTGCGCCTGGGTAAATTGCGTCAGGACCAGTTCGCCTACGAAGAGTTCACCGTGATCGACACCGTGATCATGGGTCACGAAGAGCTGTGGAAGGTCAAGGCCGAGCGCGACCGCATCTATTCGCTGCCGGAAATGAGCGAAGAAGACGGCATGGCCGTGGCCGAGCTGGAAACCGAATTCGCCGAGATGGACGGCTACACCGCCGAATCCCGCGCCGGCGAACTGCTGCTGGGCCTGGGTATTCCCCTGGAACAGCATTTCGGCCCGATGTCCGAAGTGGCTCCAGGCTGGAAACTGCGGGTATTGCTGGCCCAGGCGCTGTTCTCCGATCCGGAAGTACTGCTGCTCGACGAGCCGACCAACCACCTGGACATCAACACCATTCGCTGGCTGGAAACCATTCTCAAGGCGCGTAACAGCACCATGATTATCATTTCCCACGACCGTCACTTCCTCAACAGCGTCTGCACCCACATGGCTGACCTGGACTACGGTGAGTTGCGCCTGTTCCCGGGCAACTATGACGAGTACATGACAGCGGCCACCCAGTCCCGCGAGCAGTTGCTGTCGGACAACGCCAAGAAGAAAGCCCAGATTTCCGAACTGCAGACGTTCGTCAGCCGCTTCTCGGCCAACGCCTCGAAAGCCAAGCAGGCCACCTCCCGCGCCAAACAGATCGACAAGATCCAGCTGGCCGAAGTCAAGCCATCGAGCCGCGTGAGCCCGTTCATCCGTTTCGAACAGACCAAGAAGCTGCACCGCCAGGCCGTGACCATCGAGCAGATGTCCAAGGGCTTCGACGGCAAGACCCTGTTCAAGAACTTCAGCTTCACCGTCGAAGCCGGCGAGCGCCTGGCGATCATCGGCCCGAACGGTATCGGCAAGACCACCCTGCTGCGCACCCTGATGGGCGAGCTGACCCCGGACGCCGGTTCCGTGAAGTGGACCGAAAGCGCGGAACTGGGTTACTACGCCCAGGACCACGCCCATGACTTCGAAGATGACGTCAGCCTGTTCGACTGGATGGGCCAGTGGACTCAGGGCGAGCAGATTATCCGTGGCACTCTGGGCCGGATGCTGTTCTCCAACGACGAGATCCTCAAGTCGGTCAAGGTCATCTCCGGTGGTGAGCAAGGCCGCATGCTGTTCGGCAAGCTGATCCTGCAAAAGCCGAACGTACTGGTGATGGACGAACCGACCAACCACCTGGACATGGAATCGATCGAAGCGCTGAACCTGGCGCTGGAAAACTACCCGGGCACGCTGATCTTCGTCAGCCACGACCGTGAGTTCGTATCGTCCCTGGCCACCCGCATCATCGAGTTGAGCCCTAACGGTGTGACCGACTTCAGCGGCACCTACGACGACTACCTGCGTAGCCAGGGTGTGGTGTTCTAAAGGTAGCTACAAGCGTTTAGCTGCAAGCTTCAAGTGAAAAGCCCTGTCCTGGTGACGGGGCTTTTTGCATTCCGGGCCAAGGTTTCTTGTTGGTGCATAAATCATCGCGAGCAGGCTCGCTCCCACAGGGGAATGCATTTCAAAATGTGGGAGCGAGCCTGCTCGCGATGGCTGACTCAAGGGCACTGACGAGCAAAACCGTTAGCCTGCTTTCTTTTATTGCAACGCCGCGCCATGATGCAGGTCTCCCACCGCCGCCCGCGAACGAGCCCTCATGTCTGTGCAGCAAGTGCCTCCGCAAAGCTCCATGGCGATCACCCTGCAGATCGTCTCCATCGTTTTCTATACCTTTATTGCGTTCCTCTGCATCGGACTGCCGATCGCGGTATTGCCGGGTTATGTCCACGAACAACTCGGGTTCAGTGCGGTCGTCGCCGGGCTGACCATCGGCTCGCAATACCTCGCCACCCTGCTCAGCCGACCCATGGCCGGGCGGATGTCGGACAGCGTCGGCACCAAGCGCGCAATCATCTATGGCTTGTCGGGGATTGTGCTCAGTGGCGCGCTGACCTGGCTGTCGACCCTGTTGCAGGGCTTTCCCTTGATCAGCCTGCTGATCCTGATCGCCGGGCGCCTGTTGCTGGGGATCGCCCAAGGGTTGATCGGCGTCGGCACTATAAGTTGGTGCATGGGCCAGGTCGGCGCTGAGCATACCGCGCGGTCGATTTCCTGGAACGGCATCGCGTCCTATGGGGCGATTGCCATCGGTGCACCGCTGGGCGTGGTGATGGTGCAACAACTCGGCTTCGCCAGCCTGGGCATCGCCCTGTCGTTGCTGGCCCTGGCTGCTCTGGTGCTGATTCGCAACAAGCCCTCGGTGCCGGTGGTGCGCGGTGAACGTTTGCCGTTTTTGGCGGTGTTCGGGCGCATTGCGCCGTTTGGCGCGAGCCTGAGTCTGGCGTCCATTGGCTACGGCACCCTGACGACCTTCATCACCCTGTATTACGTCAACCGCGGCTGGACCGGCGCGGCCTACTGCCTGACGATGTTTGGCGTGTGTTTCATACTGTCGCGGCTGCTGTTCATTTCCGCCATCAGCCGTTTTGGCGGCTTCACCTCGGCCATCGCGTGCATGTGCATTGAGACCGTTGGCCTGGTGCTGCTGTGGCTGGCACCTTCAACCGGGTATGCGCTCATTGGTGCCGGCCTGACCGGATTCGGCCTGTCTCTGGTGTATCCGGCGCTGGGTGTCGAGGCCATCAAACAGGTGCCCAACTCCAGCCGGGGCGCGGGCCTGAGTGCCTATGCGGTGTTTTTCGATCTGGCGCTGGCCATTGCCGGCCCGTTGATGGGCGCAGTGGCGTTGAACCTGGGTTATGTGTGGATTTTCTTCAGTGCGGCGTTGTTGTCGGTGACGGGGCTAGGGCTGACGTTGCTGCTCAAGCGCCGCGCGATGACGTAAGCCTTGGTGTAGTCACTTGTGGGAGCGAGCCTGCTCGCGATTACAGTGTGTCAGGCGATTGCAATGCTGGATCAGAAGGCCTCATCGCGAGCAGGCTCGCTCCCACAAGGGCTGAAGCGCCTATTATTGATCAGCCGTCTGCATTCCGGCCCGGGTCGGCCTGCCCAGGGTGCGCGAGAAAAATCTTCCGGCTTCAGAGATCAGATTGCGGTGAATGTCTTGCCGGTCGACGCCATCGGCATCGGTGCACAGCGCGGGCATGATCACGATCTGCTCGTCATTGCACGGCGCCATGAACACGAAGTGCCCTGCCCCGGCCAGCAGCTTGAAGTCAGGCGCGGTCGGCAGTTTGCGCGCCAGTGCCGCGGCGTTCTTGTCGACAGCCACCAGCTTGTCGCCATCGCCGCTGTAAAGCAGTACCGGCACATGCACATCGGCCAGGGTATGGCGGCCGAACTTCAGGCTCAACGGCGCCATCAGCATCAAGGCGTGAACGCGAGGGTCGGCCACTGGTTGCAGATCGTCGCGGTCGACAATCAATTCGCCCTGGGTGTTGCAGGCATCGCGATCGTCCGGGCGCTCCTGGCAGTAACGGCGCAGGCGATCCAGGTCCGGGGTCGCGCCGGACAGAATCAATGCAGTCTCGCCACCGGCCGAGTAACCGATGACCCCCACCTGCTCGGCATTGACGAACGGCGACAGCATACGGTCGCCCAAGGTCGCGGTAATGGCTTCGGAAATCTGGATCGGCCGGCCGTACAGGTTACTCAACGTACCGAGTCGGCTGTGGTCTTTGGAGTTGTCACCGGGGTGAATCACCGCCACCACGACAAAACCTTTGCGCGCCAGTGACGTGGCAAGGTCGTGCAGGGCCAACGGGGTGCCGGTGTTTCCGTGGGACAGCATCAGCATCGGGAACCGGCCGATGGCGACCTTGGTGTCCTCCCCCGCTTCGACGGTGTAACCCTCGAGCTTGCTGGTGTGTTCCCGATCACTGGAAGGATAGAAGGCGATGGCGCGCATCGGCTGCAAGTCCAGCGGGTCGAGGAAAGTCATCTCATGGAAGCCGGCGCTCCAGTGAGGATGTGGTGCAGGCGCGGCGTGCACTGTATTCAGGCTGCTGAGCAGGCAAATCAGTAAAGCTGCACAAAGACGCATCATGGATGCCCCACCTTGTTACCGGACTTGAGACGTACACCCTGGATAGCATAAGTCGGGCCACAATCTGAAACTACCAGAAACAAAAAACTCCGCACCTGGTACTTGCGTAACCAGAATACAGAGTTTTTTGGGCTTTACCTGAACGGTTGCCAAGTTTTACGAAAGCCTTACGCGGCGGCGAACAACTGCTCGCTGATCTGTGCGTGGGCAGCGCTCATGGCTTTGTTGCGCACATCGTCACCGTAAGCCAGGCCCTCGGCGCGCACGATTTCAATGTCGGTGATGCCGATGAAGCCGAACAGCAACTTCAAGTACTCTTCGTGGGCAACACCGGTTGCCTGACCGGCGTGCATGCCGCCGGAGGTCGAAACGATAACGACTTTCTTGCCACCGCACAGGCCTTCAGGGCCGGCTTCGGTGTAACGGAAGGTCTGGCCGGCCACCGCAATGCGGTCGATCCAGGCTTTGAGTTGAGTCGGGATGGTGAAGTTGTACATCGGTGCGGCAATCACCACGGCATCGGCAGCCAGGAATTCGGCCAGGGTCGAGGCGCTCAGTTCGGCTTCGTGCTGTTGCGCGGCGTTGCGCAGTTCAGCGGTGGTGCCGGCGGCGACCAGGGTGGTGGAGGAAAAGTGGCTGATGGCGTCGGCGGCCAGGTCGCGGTAGGTCACCACGGCGGTTGGCTCGGCGGCTTGCCAGGCTTTGACGACTTCACCGCTCAACTGACGGGAAGCCGAGTTGTCGCCCAGGATGCTCGAATCGATATGCAGCAGTTTCATGTGGGATCTCCAAGTGAGGATCGCCCACAAGGGCGATCTGATGGGACTAATCCTACAGACGAAACCAATAGCTGATTAGACGGCAACAATGCGATAGTTCGTCCCACAGATAGAACAATCGGATTCACATCATGCAAGACCTCAATGACCTGTATTACTTTGCCAAAGTCGTGGAAGCCGGGGGATTCGCGGCAGCCGGGCGTTTGCTGGGCATTCCCAAGTCCCGATTGTCACGGCGCATCGCCGAGCTGGAAGAGCGCCTTGGCGCACGTCTGCTGCAACGCACCACCCGACAACTGAAGCTGACTGCCGTCGGTGAGCGCTACCTCAGGCACTGCCAGGCGATGCTGCTGGAGGCGGAAATGGCCGACGAGGCCGTGGCCAGCATGTCCAGCGAGCCCCGCGGACGCTTGCGGGTGTCCTGCCCCGTAGGGCTGGCCCATGAAATATTGCCGGGGGTGATCAGCGACTTTCTGGAACGCTTTCCGCAAGTCCAGCTGGAGGTGATGTTGCTCAACCGGCGGGTCGATCTGGTGAACGAAGGCATCGACGTGGCCCTGCGCGTGCGGGAACTGGGCGACGAAGATCCGCTGCTGGTCACTCGCCGCCTGCGTCAGGCGCAGATGCTGATGGTCGCCAGTCCCGGCTTTCTCGTTGGCCGTGAGATCAACCATCCCGAGGATCTGAAAAGCCTGCCGGTGCTCGGCGCCCTGGAAGCCGACCGCATGGTGCACATCCGCCTGCTGGATCAAAAAGGCAAAAGTTGTGAACTCGCGCTCGAGGCCCGGCTGGGCATCGATGACTTTATCGTGCGCAAGGCCAGCACCCTCTCCGGCCTGGGCTTTACGATGCTGCCCATGATGTATTGCGAGCAGGAACTGGAGAACGGCTCACTGGTGCAGTTGTTGCCCGACTGGTCGTTGCCCGGTGGCTGGCTGCAAGCGGTCTATCCTCATCGGCGCGGGGTCATGCCGGCGGTACGCGCCTGGATTGACCATCTGGTCGAGTCATTCAATGCCTGTGGGGAACGATTGTTATGAAAGCCGCACGGATGAGCGAAGAGGATGTCGCGAAATTCTGCCTTACCCTGCCCGGAGCGCGGGAAGACTATAAATGGGGAGGCGTACGGGTATTTTCGATTGCCGGGAACAAGATGTTCGCCTTGCAGGGCCTGCGAGGTAATTCCCTGGCCTTCAAGGTCGACAAGGATCTGTTTCTGGGTCATTGCGACCGCCCGGGAATTCATCCGGCGCCTTATCTGGCGCGCGCCCAGTGGATCATCATGGAAACGCCCTACCCGCTCGGTAGCGAAGAACTACAGGGCTTGCTGCAGCGTTCCCACCAGTTGGTGGTGAGCAAACTGCCTAAGCGCACTCAAGTCGGCCTGTTGCTCTAGGGCGTTCTTTATCAGAACAAGGCGAACAGGTGTGCACCGAGGAACAGGTGATCGATCCAGAACACCTGGTGCATCAGCACGATGATCCAGAACACCAACTGGTAGGAGACTTTGCGGGTTTTGTGCCGGAACGCTTGCTGCGCCAGCAAGGCACCGGGCCAGCCGCCGGCGAGCTCCAGCGCATGCAGGACATTCTCCGGCGTCCGCCATTGCTCGGCGCGGGCCTTGCGTTTGTCGCTCCAGTACAGAAAAAACGTCACGACGCTGACGATGCCATAGGCCGCCAGGGGAATCAGCGACACCCCGTGCAGCCATGACGACACCGAACCCGACAGCGGCAACGCGCACAGGATTGCAAACACCAGCCACTTCAGCCGTGGATGGCGAGTCTGTCCCCCGGGCTGACGCCCGGGGTTATTGCGCGAGCTTGAGTCGCTCACGGCTTGACCGCGCTCCAGTCGACCCAGCCCAATTGCCAGGTCGCCAGGATGATCAGGCCGAACACAATGCGATACCAGGCAAATGCCGCATAGCTGTGGTTGGCGATGAACTTGAGCAGCCCGCGGACCGCGATCATCGCGAAGACGAACGCCGTAACGAAGCCGACCGCGAACACCGGGAAATCAGACGGGACAAACAGGTGACGGTATTTATAGCCCGAGTACACCGCCGCGCCGACCATGGTCGGCATCGCCAGGAAAAAAGAAAACTCGGTAGCGGTCTTGCGCGACAGGCCGAACAGCAACCCGCCAATGATCGTCGAGCCCGAACGGGAAGTGCCCGGAATCATGGCCAGGCATTGGGCGAAGCCGACTTTCAGGGCATCTTTCCAGGTGATGTCGTCCACCGTTTCAGCGTGGACTTCGTGCTGACGGCGCTCGGCCCACAACATGATGAACCCGCCCACGACCAGCGCCGATGCCACGGTGATCGGATTGAACAGGTATTCGTGGATCAAGTCGGCGAAGATCACGCCCAACACCACGGCCGGCAAGAACGCGATCAACAGGTTCGCGGTAAACCGCCGAGCGCCCGGCTGGGTCGGCAAGCCGATGACCACGTCGAAGATCTTGCGTCGAAACTCCCATACCACCGCCAGGATGGCACCCAACTGGATAATGATGTTGAACGCCATTGCCCGCTCGCCCCCGAAGCCGAGCAAGTCGGCCACGATGATCTGGTGGCCGGTACTGGAAATGGGCAGGAATTCTGTCAGCCCTTCTACAACCCCAAGAATCAATGCCTGAAAGGCGGTCCAAAAATCCATCAATCCCCCAAAAGGCTATGCGCGCCGGCATGCCCCGTCAGTATTTTTCAAAAGCTTGAAATGCGATCAGCGTAGCTGATTCCCCGCGCATCAAGGATCACCACAGAACCGTCAAAATCCTGTGAAAAAAACAATCCTGATCCGGGCTTATCCGTGCGGGGCCGAAATCCTATCAGACAAGTCCGATTGGTGCTGCCGCGTTATCGCGCGCCAATGAAGCACACTCTGCGCCAGGGGATTCCCGACCCCAATCCGGTTACAATCGGCCCCCTTTTCGATTTTCCCAAGGAGCCTCCATGTCCGGGCTTGAACTGTTTGCCGCCGCCCTCGGTGTCATTGCCGTCTGGCTGACAGTCAAACAGAACCCCTGGTGCTGGCCCATCGGCCTGGTCATGGTGCTGCTCTATAGCTGGATCTTTTTTGAGGTGAAGCTGTATTCGGACATGTTGCTGCAAGTCGTCTATGCCGCCTTGCAGCTTTACGGCTGGTGGCAATGGACACGGGTGGGTGAAACGACCCATGGCCGCGAAGTCAGTCGGCTCGATACCCGCTCCATGGCGTTGAGCCTCGCTATTGGCGCACTCGGCAGCCTGTTGCTGGGAGCGGCCATGGCCCACTGGACCGACGCCGCGCAACCCTGGCTCGATGCGGCGCTGACCGGATTCAGCCTGGTGGCGCAAGTCTGGATGGCGCAAAAACGGCTCCAATGCTGGCCGCTGTGGATCACTCTCGATGTGATTTTCGTCGGGTTGTTCCTCTATAAAGGCCTGTACCTTACCGCCACGCTGTACGGGTTGTTCGCGGTCATCGCCGTGCAGGGCTGGCGCGAATGGCGCGCCGACCCGGCGTTGCGCGCATGAAAGTCCTGGTACTCACAGGCCCGGAATCCAGCGGTAAAAGCTGGCTGGCGGCCGAGTTGCAACAGTGTTTCGGCGGGGTTCTGGTCGACGAGTATGTGCGCTGGTTCATCGAGCAGAATCCGCGGGACACCACCTTGGCCGACATTCCGGACATCGCCCGCGGTCAATTGGCATGGGAGGACGAAGCGCGGGCGCAACAACCGTCTTTGCTGATCCTCGACACGCACCTGCTAAGCAATATCCTCTGGAGCCAGACCCTGTTTGGCGACTGCCCCGCCTGGATCGAACAAGCGCTACTGGCCCGGCATTACGACTTGCACTTGCTGCTGTCGCCGGAACACGTCGAATGGACGGATGACGGCCAACGTTGCCAGCCCCGATTGAGTGAGCGCCAGGCATTTTTCGACCAGACCCTGGCCTGGCTCGAGCGCCATGCACAACCGGTTCAGGTACTGCACGGAGATTGGGCAGAACGCCGATTCCAGGCGCTGCACGCCGTGACCCGATTGCTCGGCGCCTGACCGGCATTTGGGGCAATTCCCCCGCCCCCCTTGTCCCGGGGGGGAAAGTGTCCGATCCTGAAACACCCTCCCTGCCTCAAACCGCCCATTTCAGCGCCCTGCACCGCCTGATCATCGGATTTGTTAAGTCATTGATACAGCGCCCCTGAAACCCTTGTTCCAGAGCGGTTTATCTGTATTTTCGTGCTGCCTGCGCGGTTTTTTTGTCTCAGTGCTGAAACATCCTCGACAGAAGGTATCCGGCCAACATCCATAAGCCGTTGAATCAACACGACATTCAAAAACCGGCACAGCTTTCGCTCTCTCCTTCACACAGCCGACCAGAGCCAGCCCACATGAGAAGGAAAGAGCATCGTGGGGATACTCAACAAGAGAGTCTTGACGTGCCTGCTGCTGATCGCAAGCGTTGCGGGCACGCTTTTCAGTTTCGACGTTCACGCCGAAGGCAACGGCGTCATCGTGCTTGATCGCACCATTCACTCAACCCCTATCGGTCGCAGCGGCGGCAGAGATCCGAACCCGAACACCGTCAATGCCAACCCATCGACCCGCGTCACCGGCGAACTCAGCGATGCCGACATCGCCGGGGTCACCACCGGAACGGCCCTTCGCCACAACAACGGTCAAAGCCCGGGTGGCATGCAAGGCCTCAACGTCGTCACCAACCCCAACGGTTTGCCCGGCATGTCCGTCGGCCACGGCGGTGGCAGTGGCAGCGCGATTTCCGGAACCATCAACCGCGCCATGAGCAGCGGCCTCGGCTCACTGGGCAGAATGGCGGGAGGCCAATGAGATGAGTCGATCCCTGCTGCTACTGGCCCTGTTCGGTTGTACCAGCGTAATGGCGGATTCGGTCGTCAGTTCGGTGAACAACGCCACCCTCCAGGATTCCGGTACTCAATACCGGGGCAACTTCAACGTCAACCAGGCGGCTGGCGATCGACAACAGCAGGCCAACGTCCGCGCGATCGCCATGGGTACACAGGCCGGGGCGACCACCAGTGTCCAGCAGAACATCACCACGCCCGCCAATCCGTCCATGGATGCGACGGCCACTATCGGCGGCTCCTCCTTCAGTAATGGCAACGGCGTACTGGGCGTCAACCAGGGCGTGGGGGCGAACAACCAGATGGCCAACGCCATGCGCGTCAGCATCAGCGCTGCACCGCAAGCCATTGACGATAGTGCGCTTTCTCAACAGAACGTGGCGTTGCTACCGAACTCCGGAACAACTGGCACCCCACACGGCAGTCGCCAGGTCGTGACAAGCGACCAGGCCTTTACCGGCAGCCGGGGAGTGATCCAGCTGAACCAAAGTGCCGGAGTGGGGAACCGAATGGCTAATACCCTGAGCATCCGGGTCGCTGACTGACCCCCGATACAGTGCGATCAGGGAAGTACCAACACTTGACAGACAAATGAGCACGGAGAAACACCATGAACCCGACAACGGCTCTCAAACCTCTGGCTTTCGCTCTGGCAGCTGTGATGGCATTCGCAGCACAAGCCGGCGGTCTTGAAGATCACGAGCAGGGCAATGGACAAGGCAACAACCATCAGCCCAAAGGCCCGACGCTGGAACAAATCATGCGGATAACAGCAGGTGCCGGGGCCGCCGTGCTGGATTCGCAGAAAAGCAGCGGCAGCAGCGTATTGAATCGGGACACCAGGAACGAAGCTGGAATCGATGACTCCCTGAACAACTCCAACGGCAACATGGGCGCCAACGTTGCAGCCGGTAACGGCAACCAGCAAGACAACGCCGCCGCCCTTGCCACGGCTGACGAAAGCTTCATCTTCGGCACCGCGGTCGCCGTCTCCAGCGCGTCTCAGAAGAGCGCCGGCAACACCGCCAGTAACCACTCCAACACCAACAACACAACGCTCAACAACGCAGGCAACAGCGGTTCCGGCAACATCGGCATCAACGTGACCACCGGCGACTTCAACCAACAGAAAAACAACCTGGCGATTGCCGTTTCAGGCGGACGTGTAGCAGAAGCGGCGGCGGCGGCCAACCAAAGTACGTCCGGGTTGAACGTCACCAACAACGCCAGGCATGACGACAGCACCCCGACTGATTTAGTCACCGTGGGTGTACTCGGTCTGGCGGGCGTAACCACTCAACAGGTGATGACGCCAGAGGGCTGGAAACCCCCTGTAACCAACAATGCTTCGATAACGGGTTCGATGAACAACTTCTCCGGCAACGGCGGAGCCAACGTATCGTCTGGCGTGGGCAACCAGCAAAGCAACTCGCTGTCCATCGCCGCGGGCTGCAGGTCTTGTCAGTAACCGCGATTGCAATGGAAGCTCCGGCGACGGTTTTTTTCCACTGTCCCAAGGCGTATCGAACATGCGTAAGACTGTCCTTTTCGCCCTGCTCTGCCTGTCTGGCCTGACCCAGGCTGCACAGATGCCGGTTGCCGCCCTGCCCGGTGGCGTACTGGTGTACAAGCACGTACAGAGTTTGCGCGAGCGCAAGTTCAGCGACATCGTCGAACAAAAAACCGATTTCAGCTGCGGCGCCGCTGCGCTGGCAACGATATTGCGCCAGGCCTATTGGCTGGACGTCGATGAGGAACACATCATCAAAGGCATGCTGGTCACCGCAGACCAGGACCTTGTGCGTACCCAGGGTTTTTCCATGCTGGACATGAAGCGCTACATAGAACGCATCGGCATGCGCGCCCGGGGCTACAGGATCCCGCCGGAAAGACTCGAAGCCGTGACGATTCCAGTGGTGGTGCTGATGGAAATTCGCGGCTACAAGCATTTTGTGGTGCTACAGCGGGCGGACAAGAACTGGGTCTATATCGGCGACCCGGTACTCGGACACAAACGCTACGCCCATGATGATTTTGTCAAAGGCTGGAATGGCATTATTTTCGCTATCGTCGGTCCCGGTTACGACAAAACCAATGCGTTACGCAGTCCACCGGAACCGCTGACTGCCAAGAACAAGATGGATAACTTCAACCCGGTCAAAGATGCTGAATTGATGGATTTTGGTTTCATACAGAGCGACTTCTTTTAATCGCCAACAAGATGACAGGGGGCTGGATGCTCCGGGAGCAGCAAATGAAAACCTCGTATTGGGTGGTCGCTGCCTTTCTGGCAGCGAACACTTCAGGTTTTGCTGAAGAGTTCAGACCCATCGAACTCAAGGACGATGAACTGGCCGAATTGCGTGGCCGGTATGTGATGCCGGGGCGGGTCATCAGCTTCGGTGTTGTCATGAGCAGTACCTGGCGCAATGCCAGTGGTGACCTGATCGGAGCGTCCACCTCGATGCAGCTTCAAGCCGAAACGGTCAAACCCCAGTTCTATGTTTCAACCATCAAGCAATCCGGTCATGGCGGCTCGCCCAAGTCGGGCAGCGGTCACGTGTCGGGGGGCGATGCGCTGAACACTTCCCGGGGCATAACCCAGGTCACACGAGCAGCAGGCGATGGCAACAGCGCAAACAACAACATCGCCATCAACGTCAAAGAGGCCAGCACGGCCCCTGCACTGGTGCCAAGCCAGGGCCAGGCGCTGATAGCCGGCCAAACCATTACCGGCAGCAATGCCGCAGGCAGTGTCGCCGTATCCGCGACCGGCGGCGGTGTTCAGATGTCCATTACCGCCAACAACAACCAGGGCACAAGCCTGCAACAGGTCGCCCAGGGCGGGTTGCTGCAAAACACCCGGTTGCTGGGCAGCAGCAATATTGTGGACAACATGACTCAACTCAACGTGGTGCTCAACAACAATGGCCCGAGTGCGGGTGTACTGGAGTGCAACCTCAACCAACTCGCTGCGTTACGGACCATGGGGTATTGAACTACGCTGACTCTGGACCATTGGGCACAAATGGACGGGTTATTTCATGTACCGATCAGTATCACTGCGTGCAGTTGCATGCTTGAGTGCTCTGCTCCCGGCAGCGATATTGCACGCAGCACCTGACCCGGAACTGGAGGCGCTCAAACAAGAGCTTCTGGAGTTGAAACAACGATACGAAGTCCAGCAAAAGGCCCTGGCGGTGCTCGAGCAGCGAGTTCGCCAGGTCGAAGAGCAGCCCGCTTCGCCCCCACCCAAGCGCCTGGCCAAATCGCCAGCGGATCTCAAAGGCAATCCAGGGGTCGCCGCCGGGGGCAGCGGCAGTTCTTATGGACAATCGCTGGCCAGTGACTCGCAACCGGCGCAAAGCGTTTCGAACCTGTATGACGAAGCCAGCGGGTTCTTCGGCGGTGGCAAGTTCAGCGTCGAAACCGGGATAACCTACTCCCGGTACGATACCCGCCAACTGATCCTCAACGGGTTTCTCGCCCTGGACTCGATCTTCCTGGGCGCCATCAACCTGGACCGGATCAAGGCCGACACCTGGACGCTTGACCTCACCGGCCGCTACAACTTCAACAATCGTTGGCAGTTCGATCTGAACGTGCCGGTGGTCTACCGTGAGTCCACGTACCAGTCCGGTGGCGGTAATAGCGGAGCCGCAAACGTCACGACCGAAGATTCCGTCACGCAAGACCCGACCATAGGCGACGTCAACTTCGGTATCGCCTACAAATTCCTCGACGAGTCAGTCAACACGCCGGATGCCGTGGTGACCTTGCGCGTCAAGGCGCCCACCGGCAAAGACCCGTTCGGTATCAAGCTGGTTCGGGTGGCCGACAACTCAAACCTGGCCGTGCCTGAGTCCTTGCCTACCGGTAACGGCGTCTGGTCGATTACGCCGGGGATCTCGCTGGTCAAGACGTTCGATCCGGCAGTGCTGTTCGGCAGCCTGTCCTACACGCACAACCTGGAAGAATCTTTCGACGACATCAGCTCCAACCCGGCGGTCAAGACACCGGGCAAGGTACGCATTGGCGACAGCTTCCAGATCGGCGCCGGTATCGCGTTCGCCCTGAACGAAAAGATGAGCATGTCGTTCTCGGTTTCTGACCTGGTGCAACGCAAAAGCAAGCTCAAGGAAGACGGCGGGGACTGGCAATCGGTGGTTTCCAGCGATGCCAATGCCGGTTACTTCAACATCGGCATGACCATTGCGGCCACCAACAACCTGACCATCGTGCCCAACCTGTCCATCGGCATGACCGACGATGCGCCGGACTTCCAGTTCAGTCTGAAACTCCCTTACTACTTCTGACCCGAACAAAAAAACCGCTGCAATCGCAACGGTTTTTTGGTTTGCGGCCGGAGCTCAGCGAATCTGGTGCTTGTGCAACAACCGGTAGAAGGTCGGTCGCGACACACCCAACACTTTGGCGGCGACACTCAGGTTATCGCTATGGCGATTCAATACATCGCACAACGCCTGGCGTTCGGCCCGGGACTTGTATTCTTCGAGGGTGCCCATCGGCGCGGCGATCGCATGCTGACTGATCAACCCCAGATCACGGGCCTCGATCTGCCGGCCTTCGGCCAACACCAATCCACGACGGACGCGGTTGGCCAGCTCGCGCACATTGCCTGGCCAGTCGTGTTTGCCCATGGCAATCAACGCGTCGTCGCTGAAACTGCGTGGGCGACGCCCGGTTTCATGGCTGTAGAAATGGGAGAAGTGGTTGGCCAGCACCGCCAGGTCGCCAGGTCGCTCGCGCAGCGGAACGGTCGCCACTTGCAGTACGTTCAAGCGGTAATACAGGTCTTCGCGAAAGCGTTTCTTCTCGATGGCGGCTTCCAGGTCGACGTTCGTCGCCGCCAGAACCCGCACATCCACCTCAATCGACTGACTGCCGCCGACCCGCTCGATGTGTTTTTCCTGGAGGAAGCGCAACAGATTGGCCTGCAACTCCAGTGGAAGGTCACCGATCTCGTCGAGAAACAGAGTGCCACCGTTGGCGGCCTCTATCCGTCCGATCTTGCGTTGGTGCGCGCCGGTAAATGCGCCTTTCTCATGGCCAAACAGCTCGGACTGGATCAAGTGCTCAGGGATCGCCCCACAATTGATCGCGATAAAGGGTTTGCTGTGACGCTGGGACAGGCGATGCAGGGTTCGCGCGACCAGCTCCTTGCCAGTGCCGCTTTCACCGCGAATCAACACCGGAGATTCGGTCGGAGCCAGTTTGCTCAAGAGTTTTCGCAGCTCACGGACAGGTTTGCTGTCGCCCAGCAATTCGTGCTCGGGCTGATCAACATGGACCGTACCCTGCCCGCGCAACCGCGCCATGCCGAACGCCCGGCCCAGTGTTACCTGAACCCGGTGCACGTCGAACGGCAAGGTATGAAAGTCAAAAAACCACTCACAGACGAAGTCGCCGACATTTTGCAGCCGCAGCACTTCCTGATTGAGTACGGCTATCCACTCAGTGCCGCTGCGGCTGATCAGTTCTTTGACGGCCTCCGGGTGCTCAAGGTGCGAGGGCTGCAAGCGTAGCAAGCCTACGTCACAGGTCCGGTCAACGGCGTTCTCCAGCGTGCAGCTGTCAACGTCCCAACCGATATCGCGCAATCCAGGGAGCAGGCGATAGCAATCGTCACAGGGGTCAACCACTAACAAACGTCGTAAGGCAGGCACATCGCTCATGACTGTTCCTTGGCGCCAAATTTACAAAATTTTATTAAAAACAGTCATTTGGCAGACCCAACTGTAACATTAGCAAGAATTTGACAGGGCCTTGTACTGTTTGACTATAGGGACGCCATTAAACCAGTTATAAGTTGCGATTATGTTAGTCACCTAACGACTCTTTCCTTTCACTCAGCTTTCAATGTCAGGCTCATTCCTGGGTCTGTGAAATAAAGTGGAAATTTCTTTTGAATGTGTGTGACCCAACCCCCGGTTGCGGGCATCAGTACAAGTAACCAGCCGAACGGTAAGCCCAACCCTCGGCACATCACTTGATTGGGCACACAGAGAGAAGACCCTATGAACGCCCCGCTGCGTATCAACGAAGCACTTCTGATTGCCGACCGCGCATTTAAACCATTCAAGTGCGTGGCCTGGGCTCCACAAGACGGTAATGGCGAGCTCAGCCTGACCGTTATCGACCGCACCAGCACCAGCATTGGCCGCAAGCAGATCCCCAGCAGCGCCTATTCCGATCCCGCGCAACTCGAACTGCTGCTGGAACAGGCTCGCGCCGAATTGAGCGAGGAAGGTTACACGCTTCAGTCGTGGTCGATGCCGCACTAATCGTTTTGCGGATTACTCCGGGGTAATCCGCGCCCTTTTCCTTTCTTTAGTTCGCAGTTTTTCTGGCCGCACGCACTACTTGACACTGCTTAATTCGAACTTTGCATACGCCTGATACTTTGCAGGCTCGCCATTGGTTCGAAAAGACACTGTTGTGGCACACAACGACCCTCCGTCTGTTAGTTCTTGCAGTTGTGCATATTCCCATTCAGGGATTGAATAATCTCCTTATCAAGTCGCCACCCAAACTTCTGGATCAGGACGACTCGCAAGGAGGTGCGGTGCATGCCAAGCCAGTCCGCTATTGCCTACTCCGCCACCCGGAACAACGCCGGGGCCCTCGACACGTCGTTTGCCGCCAATGGCAAAACCCAGGTCTATTTCGCCGACAGCCTTTTCAGCCTGGCCAATGACGTTGCAATCGATGCGCAAGGTCGCTTGCTGGTAGCCGCAAAAGTCGGCATGCCCGATGGCAGCCGCTTTGGCGTGGCCCGCTTGCTGGCGGATGGGTGCGCAGACCTGACGTTCGGTAAACAAGGCAGTGTCATCGGGCAATTCGAACCGGGGTTCGAAGCCATGGGCACCAAGGTCCTGATCCTGCCCGACGGCAATATCCTGTTGGCCGGCCTGCAATACGAAAACGCGCACCGCACACTCCCGGCCCTGGCATTGCTGGACCAGGACGGCGGCCTGGTGCAAGGCTTTGGCGATAATGGCCGCCGTGTCGTGAGATTGCCTGGTGGTCTGTCCCTGGGCATGCGCGATGTCTTGCTGCCTCCCGGTGTGCCCGGCGCAGAAGCCTGCGATGTGGCCGTACAGCAAGACGGCCGAATCCTGATCCTGGCCAACCATCACTTCGAACTGGCCGATCACGTCGGTATGTTGATACGACTGGATGTCGAAGGCTCACTGGACTGTTCGTTCAACGGTCGCGGTTTCGTGATGGTCAGGCACCTGCTGATGAATACCTGGCTCAGCAGCCTGACGGTGCAACGTGATGGCCGAATCCTGGTCGGTGGATCGATCAATTTTCCCGAGGAAGGCTTGCTGGCACGCTATCACCCGGACGGG
This sequence comes from Pseudomonas sp. ACN8, assembly GCF_002303925.1. Taxonomy (GTDB): domain Bacteria; phylum Pseudomonadota; class Gammaproteobacteria; order Pseudomonadales; family Pseudomonadaceae; genus Aquipseudomonas. The sequence goes on along the minus strand of NZ_MRCS01000051.1, from coordinate 16,752 downwards.
CGCCTCGACGACCGTTTTGCTGTGGATGGATTCGTGACCTTCAAGGCGCAAGGGCATGGCGCCCGGGTCAGCCGGGTGGTCCAGCAACACGAAGGCGAAATCCTGTGTTTTGGCAGCAGTCGCGAGCCGATGCACTGCCTGACATTCAAATTGCACAGCAACGGCCGAGCCGACAGTCATTGCAACGGAGGACACCCCCAGCGGCGAGAAATCGGTTACAGCGGATGCCAGTGGACCGCCGCGCAGTTACAACCCGATGGCAGTGTGCTCACGGCGGGCGCCACCCTCGGCGGCGTCGAAGCAGACTTCATTCTCGGGCGGTGCCTGCCCAATGGCCTTCCCGATCGCCGTTTTGGTAAAGGCAGCGGCTATACACGTACCCGCCTCGGCCCCAGCCTGGACAGCGCCACCTGTGTCGCCGCGCAAGTCGATGGACACATCGTGGTGGGAGGCTATTCGCTGCACGGAAACTACAAGGCGGTCATCGCCCGTTTCCAGGGATAAACACCGGAGTTTTTCCTGCGCTTGATCTTCTGGCGCGCTTACGGCAAGTTGCGCGCTTCTCAAGACAAGGAGCAGCCGATGTCCGGTTCAATGGCCCAGGCGTTCGCGCACAACTTTCTCGGGCACTCGCCCCGTTGGTACAAGGCCTGCATCGTCGGCTTTCTGATTCTCAATGCCCTGGTGCTGTGGACCGCGGGCCCGGTGGCTGCCGGCTGGCTCCTGGTGCTGGAGTTCATCTTCACCCTGGCCATGGCGCTCAAATGCTACCCGCTGATGCCCGGCGGCCTGTTGATGATTGAAGCCCTGCTGCTGAAGATGACCACGCCCCAGGCGCTGTACGACGAGTTACTGCACAACTTCCCGGTGATCCTGCTGCTGATGTTCATGGTGGCCGGTATCTATTTCATGAAGGACCTGTTGCTGTACCTGTTTTCGCGCCTGCTGCTCGGGGTCCGCTCCAAGGCCCTGCTGGCCCTGATGTTCTGTTTTTTGTCGGCCTTTCTGTCGGCGTTCCTCGATGCCCTGACCGTGACCGCCGTGATCATCAGCGCCGCCGTAGGCTTTTACTCGGTGTATCACCGCGTCGCCTCGGGCAACGATCCGCGTCAGGACAGCGAGTACAGCGACGACAATCATCTGCCCACCCTGCATCAGGGCGATCTGGAACAGTTCCGCGCCTTTCTGCGCAGCCTGCTGATGCACGGCGCCGTGGGCACCGCGCTGGGCGGTGTGTGTACGCTGGTGGGAGAACCGCAGAACCTGCTGATCGGCCATGAAATGGGCTGGCACTTCGCCGAGTTCTTTACCCGGGTCGCGCCGGTATCCCTGCCGGTACTGGTTGCCGGGCTGGTAACCTGCGTCCTGCTGGAAAAATTGCGCTGGTTCGGCTACGGCACGCTGCTGCCGGATAACGTCCGTGCGGTGCTGGCCAACTACGCCGCCGAAGACAATGCCGAGCGCACCACGCGCCAACGCGCAGCGCTTCTGGTGCAAGGCTTTGCCGCACTGATTCTGATTGCCGGGCTGGCGTTTCACATCGCCGAAGTGGGTTTGATCGGCTTGATGGTGATCGTGCTGATCACCGCCTTTACCGGCATCACCGACGAACACCGCCTGGGCACCGCGTTCAAGGACGCCATGCCGTTTACCTCATTGCTGGTGGTGTTTTTCGCCGTGGTCGCGGTGATTCACGATCAGCAACTGTTCGCCCCGCTGATCCACTGGGTGCTGATGCTGCCGGCAGACCAGCAACCGGGCATGCTCTTCATCGCCAACGGACTGTTGTCCGCCATCAGCGACAATGTGTTCGTGGCAACCATTTACATCACCGAAGTGAAGCGCGCCTTCATGGCAGGCGAGATGACCCGTGAGCATTTCGAAACCCTGGCCATTGCGATCAACACCGGCACCAACCTGCCGAGCGTGGCGACACCCAACGGTCAGGCGGCGTTCCTGTTCCTGCTGACTTCGGCGATTGCACCGCTGGTGCGCCTGTCTTATGGGCGCATGGTCTGGATGGCGTTGCCGTACACCGTGGTGATGGGCGTGCTCGGGTGGTATGCGGTGAGCTACTGGCTCTGACACCACCGACCCTGTGGGAGCGAGCTTGCTCCGGGCGGCGTTCCGACGATAGCGGTCTGTCAGACACAAGGATGTTGAATGTGCCGCCGCCATCGCGAGCAAGCTCGCTCCCACATTATCCGAGGCGGTGCCAGACGCGGCCGTCACGGGTGAGCAGTTCTTCGCCGGCCCTGGGGCCGTTTTCCCCGGCGGCATAGCGCTGCACGGTGGAATCCTGCTGCCAGGCATCCAGGAACGGTTGCACCGCGCGCCAGCCGTTTTCGATGTTGTCGGCGCGCTGGAACAACGTCTGGTCACCCGTCAGGCAATCGTAGATCAGGGTCTCGTAGCCAGTAGACGGCTGCATCTCGAAGAAGTCCTTGTAGGCGAACCCCAGCTCGATGTTGTCCATTTTCAGGGCCTGACCGGGGCGCTTGGCCAACAGGTCAAACCACATGCCTTCGTTCGGCTGAATCTGAATGCGCAGATAGGTCGGCTGCAGCTCATCGACTTCGGTATCGCGGAACTGTGCATAGGGCGCCGGCTTGAAGCAGATCACGATCTCGGTGTCACGCACGCTCATGCGCTTGCCGGTGCGCAGGTAGAACGGCACGCCGACCCAACGCCAGTTGTCGATCATGACCTTGAGGGCCACATAGGTTTCGGTATTGCTGTCGGGCGCGACCTTGTCTTCCTGGCGGTAGCCCGGCAGCGCCTTGCCATCGATTTCACCGGCGGCGTATTGGCCGCGCACCGAGTTGGCGCGGGCCTCCTCGACTGTCCATGGACGGATCGCGCCAACGACCTTGGCTTTCTCGCCGCGCACTGCATCGGCACCAAACGCCGCGGGTGGCTCCATCGCCACCATCGCCAGCAACTGGAACAGGTGATTGGGCACCATGTCCCGCAGCGCGCCGGTGTGCTCATAGAAACTGCCACGGGTTTCCACGCCGACGGTTTCGGCGGCGGTGATCTGCACGTGGTCGATGTAGTGATTGTTCCAGAACGCTTCGAACAGGCTGTTGGAGAAGCGGCTGACCAGGATGTTCTGCACGGTCTCCTTGCCCAGGTAATGGTCGATCCGGTAAATCTGCTTTTCCGTCATCACCTTGAGCAGGCAGGCGTTCAAGGCCTCGGCCGTATGCAGGTCGGAGCCGAAGGGCTTTTCGATCACCACCCTTCTGAACGCCTCGGGAGTTTCCTCCAGCAATCCGGCGGCACCGAGACGACGTGCCACTTCACTGAAGAAACGCGGCGCGGTGGCCAGGTAGAACACCGCATTGCCGGTACCGCTGTCGGCGATTTTCGCCGCCAGCGCTTGATAAGTGCTGTCGTCCAGGAAATCGCCCTGGACGTAGCTGATGCCTTTGGCAAGTCTTGACCAGACCGCTGGATCAAGGGTGTGGTCACCCTTGCCAGCCATCTCGTTGCGAATGAACTCTTCGAGCTTTTGCGCAAAGCCTTCATCGCTGATGGCGTTATGGTCAACGCCGATGATCCGCAGTCCATCCCCGAGTAACCCGTTGCGCTTGAGGTTATACAGCGCCGGTACCAACAGACGCTTGACCAGGTCACCGTGGGCGCCAAACAGAAACAGCGTGGTCGGTGGAGCGGGCTCAGCCTTGGATTTCCTGCGGATCGCGTGGGTCATTTTTTCGAGGTCTCCACATGGCCACCGAAGCCAAAGCGCTGGGCCGAGAGAATCTTGTCGCCGAAACTGCCTTGTCCACGGGAACGGTAGCGGGAGAACAGCGAATTCGACAGCACCGGCACCGGCACCGCTTGTTCCATGGCGGCTTCGATGGTCCATTGCCCTTCACCGCTGTCGGCCACGGACCCGGAGAAACCGTCGAGTTTCGAGTCGCTGGCCAGGGCATCGGCCGTCAGGTCCAGCAACCACGAGGACACCACGCTGCCACGACGCCACACTTCGGCGATGTCGGCGACGTTCAGGTCGAAACGCTGGTCTTGCGGCAGGCTCTCGCTGTTTTTGGTCTTGAGGATGTCGAAGCCTTCTGCAAACGCCTGCATCATTCCGTATTCGATGCCGTTGTGGATCATTTTCACGAAATGCCCGGCGCCGGCCGGACCTGCATGAATATAACCACGTTCGGCTCGATCGTCTTCGGACCTGCGGTCCTTGGTGCGCGGGATGTCGCCCAGGCCCGGTGCCAGGGTTGCGAACAGTGGGTCGAGGCGTTTAACGGTCTCGGCATCGCCACCGATCATCATGCAGTAACCGCGCTCCAGGCCCCAGACGCCGCCGGATGTACCGACGTCGATGTAGTGCAGGCCTTTTTCCGACAGGGTCTTGGCCCGGCGGATATCGTCCTTATAGAAGGTGTTGCCGCCGTCGATGATGGTGTCGCCGGCTTCGAGCAAGGTGCTCAGGGTGTCGATGGTTTCTTCGGTCGGCGCGCCGGCCGGCAGCATGACCCAGACCGCACGCGGCCTGGCCAGGCCGGCGACCAGCGCCGGCAGATCGCTGACGCCGGTGGAGCCCTCTGTGGCCAGGGCTTCGACAAAGGCGGTATTGCGATCGTAAACAACGGTGGTGTGCCCGTTGAGCATCAGGCGCCGCGCAATATTGCCGCCCATGCGGCCCAGTCCAATAATCCCGAGTTGCATGTGCTGATGCTCCCTACTACAAATTAAAGTGTGTCAAAGGTTATAGCCCAACGCGACTCATGAGGTTAGTCCAGAGCGTTGGCGTGAAGTTTCCGGGCATTGTGCCCGATCCTGATGGATAACGTCGGGAATCAAACCGAAGACACAACGACCATGAAAAATAAAAAAGTTCCCTTTGGGGGCAAAAGAAATCAAAATTGGCGCCGATAGTAGGTCAGCCCGGATTTCGAGGCGTACCCACAGTTGAGACACGCCATTTGCGAGGTGAGCAATGGGCACAGTACATACCGCACTGCCAGCACAAACCCTTTACGTCACAATCCGTCGCGATGAATTGCGTCAGTTGAAAAGCGAACGCGATCAGTTGAAGCAGGAACTGGCGAAACTGCGGCTACAGCTGCAAGCCAGTCAAGTGCAGCCCCTGGCTGCGGTGTAGCGCACCCCGCTCACCTGATTCCCTCCTTTGAAGCGGAAGCAGTCTGCACTGTTTCCGCACCGGCTCATGCCCTGCCACCCTTGGCAACTCACAAAATTTTCACAATTGCCCCACGATAATTACTCGTTTAGGTCGCCCGATTCCGCGCGGCCCTCGTTCGTCGTCCGCGATATCCAAGTCACGGCGGTGGTAGTGAATTCTCGGCTGGAGCGCTGAATGTCTTGGTTTAAACGCAGTAAAACCACTGCGGCAGGTTTCGATTGGGCCGGATTTGTCTGGCTGTTTGTCTTCTTCTGGTACTTTTCCGGCATCACCCAACTACTGATCCAGCTGACTGGCACCTCCGGCTTTACCGGGTTCCGCCAGGCCTTCGTCATGAGCGCCATCTGGCTGGCGCCGATGCTGCTGTTCCCCCGGCAAACCCGCGTCATGGCTGCCGTGATCGGCGTCGTGCTGTGGGCGTGTTCCATGGCGAGCCTGGGTTACTTCTTCATTTATCAGCAGGAGTTTTCCCAAAGCGTCATCTTCATCATGTTCGAGTCGAACGTGGCTGAAGCCGGCGAGTACATGACCCAATACTTTGCCTGGTGGATGGTCCCGGCGTTCCTGGCCCACAGCGCTTTTTCCTGGTTCCTGTGGACACGCCTGCGCCCGGTGTACCTGTCGCGTGGCAAGGCACTGGTCGCGGCAACAGCCCTCCTGTTCGCCGTGGTCGCCTATCCACTGATCAAGCAGACCCAGCGCACCGGCAGTTTCGCCGCCGGCTTCGAGAAGTTCGAAACCCGCATCGAACCGGCGGTGCCATGGCAGATGGCGGTGGCCTATCACCGTTACCTCGACACCCTGGCCGGCATGCAGGACATGCTGGAAAGCGCCAGCAAGATTCCACCGCTGCACAACCTCAAGGACGTCATGGCCAACACGCCTGCGACCCTGGTGCTGGTGATCGGCGAGTCCACCAACCGCCAACGCATGAGCCTGTACGGCTATCCCCGGCCAACCACGCCGGAACTGGACAAGCTCAAGGATCAGCTGAACGTTTTCGACAACGTCATCACCCCGCGCCCCTACACCATTGAGGCGCTGCAGCAGGTCCTGACCTTCGCCGACGAAGAAAACCCGGACCTGTACCTGTCGACGCCATCGCTGGTCAGCATGATGAAACAGGCGGGCTACAAGACCTTCTGGATCACCAACCAGCAGACCATGACCAAGCGCAACACCATGCTCACGACCTTCTCCGAACAGGCCGACGAGCAGGTGTACTTGAACAACAACCGCAACCAGAACGCCGCCCAATACGATGGCGACGTGATCGAGCCGTTCAACAAGGCCCTCGCCGACGGGGCACCGCGTAAACTCATCGTCGTGCATTTGCTCGGCACGCACATGAGCTACCAGTACCGCTACCCGTCGACCTTCGACAAGTTCCAGGACCGCGAAGGCGTGCCTGCCGGTATTCGCGATGACCAGTTGCCCACGTACAACAGCTACGACAATGCCGTGCTGTACAACGACTTCGTGGTGTCCAGCCTGATCAAGGACTACGCCAGGACCAATCCCAACGGCTTCCTGCTGTACCTGTCCGACCATGGCGAAGACGTGTTCGATTCCGTGGGCCACAGCACCCTGGGGCGCAACGAGAACAAGCCGACAGCACCGATGTACACCATTCCGTTCATGGCCTGGGCTTCGCCGAAATGGCGCGCAACCCATGACTGGAACCTCGCCGGTGATCTCTCGCGTCCTTACAGCAGCTCGCACCTGATCCACACCTGGGCGGACCTGGCCGGCCTGAGTTTCGATGAACTCGATCGCAGCAAAAGCCTCGTCAGCGACAGCTTCAAGCCCCGGCCATTGATGATCGGCAACCCCTATGAGCGTGAGCAACGGGCGTTGATCGACTTCAGTCTGATGAAGCCCAGGACGCCACCGACGGTCGTCCAGCAGTAATCCTTTCAGGGGCCGGTTCCGGCCCCTTTTTCATGCCCCGCTGCAGCCATTCAGGTCGTTGGCGAAGTTCATTCCCATTTAACCGAATCGGCGGATAATGCCATTTCGACACTGCTTCATTGATTCATGGACGAAAGGCATCCGACATCTGTAGTGGGAGGCAAACCATGAAACACACCGCAATGATTCTCGCCGGCCTGATGGCCTTGGGCTCAACCAGCGCTTTTGCCGAAGGTGGGGCCGAACGCATGCGCTATTACTACGAAAGCCTGCGACTGGCCCAGCAAGAAGCCCTGGGGCACCCTATCCAAAGCACTGCGCTGAGGGTTCCGGACGATCAAACCGCACAAATGACTGAAACCTACAGACCGAAATGATCGTTAGCTTCAAAGAAGACTGTCGGGCGTCCTGATGGACGCCCTTTTTTTGCCTGTTGAATCAGAGGCTCTTGGTCCAGAACAGCATCCGTCCGTGTGCCGGGTCGAACATGCCGGCGGCGAAACCGGCTTTTTCATAGGAGCCCTGGGCCACGGCATTGCCTTCCAGCACTTCCAGGGTGAGCTTGCAGCAACCACGTTGACGGGCGATGTCCTCGACCTTTTGCAGCATCTTCTGGCTCAAGCCCAGGCCGCGAAATTTTTTCACCACCGACACATCGTGCACATTGACCAGCGGCCGGCAGGCGAAGGTCGAGAATCCCTCGAAGCAATTGACCAGCCCGGCCGGCTCGCCACCGACAAAGGCCAGCACACTGAAGGCGTGAGGACGCCGGGCAAGTTCTGCCGGAAGTTGCTCCAGAACATGGGCCGGCAACGGCTGGCCGCCCCCCATCGGGTCCTCGGCGTAGTGGTTCAACACCAGACAAATAGCCTCGGCATGCACCGGATTGGTGTAACTGGCCTGAAGCACAAGAATTTCTGCGAAGTCCATTTCCATCCTCGATCACTCATGAAGTAGCCCCCAGCATGTATTTCACGCTGAAGTGCGCGCTGACCATAGCGCGAGCACCGTGCCGACGACAATCGCAACCGAGGAAATCTTTTGCCGCTCAAGCGCCCCAGATCAAGGCTTCGGTCCATCCCAGCTCGGCAAAGTCCTCGGCGCGCAAGTGCGACTCACCGGCGCAGAAAAACTCGTCGAGTTGCGGTGGCTTGACCGAAGTGCCGCTGAGCATGGCGTGAACCTGGCCGCGGTGATGGATCTGGTGCTCAAACAAATGGGACAGCAGGCGCAAGCGACTGTCGTATTGCGGGGTGTCGCGGGCGATGGTCACGATTTTGCCGAGGTCGGCATCGCGCATCTGCTCGCAGTAGGCGATCAGCCGGCGGTCGACACGGGCCTGTTCGCCAACCAGGTCTGGCGCAACAAGACAGGGCTCGTCTTCCTTGAAGAACACCCGGTAATCGGGATGCGGATCGTCGCCGCGCAGTTCGCGCTCCAGGGCGTCCACATAAAGCCAGTCACAGGTGAGGATATGGTTGAGGGTGGCGCGGATCGTCGGGAAGAAACTGATCCGGGGCGCGCTCAGTTCCTGCGGGCTCAACTGACGCCAGGCCTTGGCCAGGCGGTGATTGGCCCAGGCGTTCTGATAGGCCATGGTCAGCAAATGGTGTGACAGGGGCTGATTCATGTTCGCTGCTCCCGATCAAATCCTGATCAAACTTCGGCAAACCGTTGCAGTTGCATTTCCTGTAATCGGCTGAGGGTACGGCGGAACGGGAATTCCAGATAACCCTCGGTGTATAGCGACGCCATGGGCACTTGCGCTTCAAGGTACAGCGGCACCTTGCGGTCGTAGCACTCGTCCACCAGGGCAATGAACCGTCGCACACCGTCGTCATGCACCGACAACTGCGGCAACTCACGGTCCCCCGCTTCCACCCGCTCGACACCGTCCTCTGTGCCACGGGCAATACGCCCGGCGCGTTTCTGTGCGCTGAGGTTGGGCACGTCACTCAACAGAATAGCGCCGTAGGTATCGCACAGGGCGACGAAATCCATGGCCGCGAAGGGTTGCTCGCACAGCGCGGCGTAACGGGTCCAGAGCACCGTCGGGCTGGCCTTGATCACCTCAAGGGAACGGTGACCGACCTTGACTGGCTCGCTCGATACTGACTGGCCGACGTTCAACAACTGGAATACTTCACCCAAAGCGCCGAGGTTACCGGGCTCGGCCACCCAATAACGTTGCAAACCGGCCCCCGGATGCAGGCGATGGTCTTCCCCGCCATCCACCGCAATCACCTGCATGTGCTGCTTGATCGCCGCGATGGCGGGCATGAAACGGTCGCGATTGAAACCGTCGGCGTACAACTGGTCCGGCGGCAGATTGGACGTGCAGACCACCACCACGCCCTGTTCGAACATCACCTGGAACAGGCGCCCGAGAATGATCGCATCGCCGATGTCATTGACGAACAGCTCATCGAAACAAAGCACCCGCACTTCTTCGGCCAGTTCCCGGGCCAACGCCTTGAGCGGGTCGGCGGTGCCGGTCAGTTGAAAGGAGCGCTGGTGCACCCAGCCCATGAAGTGGTGAAAGTGCTGGCGCCGCGCCGGTACCCGCAGGCTTTGGTAAAACTGGTCCATCAGCCAGGTCTTGCCCCGCCCCACCGGCCCCCACAGGTACACGCCGGAAATGGACGAGCGGCCTTCACGCAGCGCTTCGTGGCACTTTTGCAGGGCCCACACGGCATGTTCCTGGGCCTCGTCCTGGACGAAGCCCTTTTGTTCGATGGCATGCTGCCAGGCGCTTAAGGGGGAATAGATAGTCATGGGCGGCAGTATGCCATTGCGTATCGATAACGCGACCAGTGATCGGCGAATTTATGCAGGAAGGAAAAGCACCTTGACGCATTAGATTATCAGCATCATATTTATAAATGTCATATGCAATCTATTGAATCTTGTCGCCACCCATCTGGAGTCATCCCATGCATTACAAAGTTTTCGGTCGTAAAACCGGCTTGCGTGTTTCCGAACTGGCGTTGGGTGCCGGCAACTTCGGTACCGGCTGGGGCCATGGCGCCGAGCGTGACGAAGCCATGCGGATTTTTGATGCCTATCTGGAGGCCGGTGGCAATTTCATCGATACCGCCAATGGCTATCAGGGCGGACAGTCCGAGGCCATGCTCAGCGAATTCATTGCCGCAGAACGGGATCGCCTGGTCATCGCCACCAAATACACCCTCGGGACTACACCGGCGGACGGCATTTCCCACACTGGCAACAGCCGCAAGAACATGGTGCGCGCCGTCGAAGAAAGCCTGAAACGCCTGAAGACCGAGCATATCGACCTGTTCTGGGCGCACATGAGCGACGGCGTCACGCCCATGGAAGAGATCCTGCGCGGCTTCGACGATCTGGTCAGTGCCGGCAAGATTCATTACGCCGGGCTGTCGAACTTCCCCGCGTGGCGCATCGCCCGTGCCGACCTGCTGGCCGAGGTGCGTGGTTTTTCGCCGATTGCCGCGATCCAGGTCGAGTACAGCCTCGCCGAACGCACTGCCGAGCGTGAACAACTGCCGATGGCCGAAGCCCTGGGCCTGGCAGCGACCTTGTGGTCGCCGCTGGGTGGCGGCTTCCTGACGGGTAAATATCGCAACAGTGAGGGCGACAATCGCGCGAACAAGCTCGGCGTGCTGATTCATGCCGAAAAAAGCGCCCGCGAAACCGCCCTGCTCGACACCTTGATCGATGTCGCCGTCGAACAGGACGCCAGCCCGACCCACGTGGCCATTGCCTGGCTGCGGGAAAAAGCCAGGCGCTCGACCACGGCGCTGATTCCGATCCTCGGTTCCCGGACCCGGGAGCAACTGGACGCCACGTTAGGTGCGCTGAATGTGCAGTTGAGCACCGAGCAAATGGCACGACTGGACGCCGTCAGTGACGTGGCCAAAGGCGTGCCGCACGAATCCATTTCCGGTTCGTCCGCACGGTTCAGCGGCGGTCAGATCCTCGACCTGCCAATGATTCCAGTGGCCTGACACAAATCAAAACTGTGGGAGCGAGCCTGCTCGCGATGAGGGCGGAACATTCAACATCCATGTTGGCTGAACGATCGCTATCGCGAGCAGGCTCGCTCCTGCATTTCGACCGCGTACTACTTATCGACCTTATGCCTGGCCGCATACAGACACAGCATTTCCATCGCCAATGTCGCCGCCGCCAGTGACGTGATCTCCGCGCTGTCATAGACCGGAGCCACTTCCACCACGTCCATGCCCACCAGGTTGATCCCGCGCAGGCCACCGAGAATCTCCAGCGCCTGCACCGTGCTCAAGCCGCCGCACACGGGGGTTCCGGTGCCTGGGGCGTACGCCGGATCGAGGCAGTCGATGTCGAAGGTCAGGTACACCGGGTTGTCGCCGACCCGGGCGCGAATCGCCTCGACAATCGCTTCGCAGCCACGGCGATGCACCTGCCGCGCGTCGAGCACTTGAAAGCCTTGATGGTCGTCATTGGTGGTGCGCAAGCCGATTTGTACTGAGCGCGATGGATCCACCAGCCCTTCTTTGGCCGCGTGCCAGAACATGGTGCCGTGATCGATGCGCTTGCCCTCTTCGTCCGGCCAGGTGTCGCTGTGGGCGTCGAAGTGGATCAGCGACAAGGCCCCGTGCTTGCGGGCATGGGCCTTGAGCAGCGGATAGGTGATGAAATGATCGCCGCCAAAGGTCAGCATCGCCGTGCCGGCATCGAGAATGTGCTCGGCGTGGGCCTCAATCATTTCGGGCGTCGACTGCGGCGAGCCGTAATCGAAATCGCAATCGCCGTAGTCGATGACCGCCAGGTGATCGAACGGATCAAACGTCCATGGCCAGTGCCGTTCCCAGGCGATCCCGGCAGAGGCCGCACGAATGCCACGTGGTCCGAAGCGAGCGCCTGGGCGGTTGCTGGTGGCGGTGTCGAACGGCACGCCACTGACCGCCACATCAACGCCACGCAGGTCGCGACTGTAACGCCGACGCATGAAACTGGTGATGCCGGCGTAGGTACTTTCGGCGGCCGTGCCGTAAAGGCTGTCACGGGTAAGGGCTTGATCGTTCTGCATCGGGACGTCCATTGAAGGCTCCTTCTCTTTTCTTATTGGCGGCTACGGAAAGTGGTCCACAAGCGGGTACGCTGGCGCATGTCCTTGAGGTTCATGCTGCGGTCGGCGTACAGCCGCTCCCGCAGGTCGGCCAGCGGGTAGATGTCCGGATCGGTGCGCACCGCTTCATCCACCAGCGGCGTGGCGGCCTGGTTCGCCGTGGCGAAGAACAAGGTGTTGGTCAGTGCCGCCACGGACTCGGGGCGCAACATGAACTCGATAAAGGCGCGGGCGGCTTCGGGGTGCGGCGCGTCCTTGGGAATCGCCAGGTTGTCCTGCCACACGAGGGTGCCTTCCTTGGGAATCCGGTAGGCGATTTCAAAGGGTTTGTCGGCCTTGCGTGCCTGGTCGGCAGCCATGCTCGCGTCACCGTTGTAGGTCAGCGCCAGGCACACGCTGCCATTGGCCAGGTCGCTGATCTGCCGCCCGGTGGCGACGTACAGCACGTTCGGCTGTAACTGATGCAGCAACGCCTCGGCGGCTGACAGATCGTTCTTGTCCGTGCTGTAGGGATCTTTACCCAGGTAGTGCAACGCCAGTCCGATCACCTCCTGGGGCGAGTCGAGAATGGCGATGCCGCAGTCCTTCAACTTGCTCGCGTACTCGGGTTTGAACAGCAGGTCCAGGCTGTTGAGCGGCGCATCCGGCAAGCGCTGCCTGACCGCCTCGACGTTCATGCCCAAACCCAGGGTGCCCCAGGTGTAAGGCACGCCATAGCGGTTGCCCGGGTCGACAGCGGCGAGTTTTTCGAGCAAGTCCGGGTCGAGGTTGGCGTAACCCTTGAGTCCTTCGTGGGGAATCGGTTTCAACGCCCCGGCCGCAAGCCCCCGGGCCAGTACGCTGGAGGACGGCACCACCACGTCATAACCGCTGCCGCCGGTGAGCAACTTGGTCTCCAGTACTTCCGAAGAGTCGAAGGTGTCATAGCGCACATGGATACCCGTCTCCTGCTCGAACCGTTGCAGGGTTTCGGGGGCCACGTAATCGGCCCAACTGTACAGATTGACCACCTTGTCTTCGGCCTGGGCCGATGCGGCCATGGCAAGGAACAGCGCGGGTAAACACAGCTTGAACATGGGAGCCATGACGAACACCTGACCAGAGGAAGTGGTGGCAGGATGCGTCGTCGGATACATTGGTAAAATATCAAGTTAATTAACCTGACTTTATGACGGAGTAATGTTTGATGCTCGGCCAACTCCACGATCTGGATCTGCAATTGTTGCGTCTGTTTGTCAGCGTGGTGGAGTGCGGCGGTTTCAGCGCCGCCCAGGGCGAACTGGGGTTGAGCCAGTCGAGCATCAGCCAGCAAATGGCCAAACTTGAAACCCGCCTGGGCTATCGGCTATGCAGTCGCGGCAAGGGAGGGTTCAGGGTCACGCCCAAGGGTGAACGACTGCTCAGCGCCACCCGTGGACTGTTCCAGTCCATCGAAGCGTTCCGTCATCAATCCAACGGCGTGGCCGGGCGCTTGATCGGCGAAGTGCGCCTGGGCCTGTCCGAAGCCCTGGATCAATCGGTGTTGCAACGGGTGGCCGAGGCGATCCGGCGCTTCCGTGAGCGGGACGAGTCCGTGCGCATCGAACTGATCAGCGCCATGCCTGGTGAAATGGAGCGTTTGCTGCTGCAACAGCGGCTGGACCTGGCCATCGGCTATTTCTCCCAAGTGCAAAGCGCGTTTGACTACCGCCAATTGTTCATTGAAACCCAGCATCTGTATTGCGCCCCCGGCCATCCGCTGTTCACCAATCCGGCCCCCGACGATCAGGATCTGCAGGCCTGCGACCGGGTCGATCACCCCTACCGCTTCCTGCGCAGTGACGAACCCTTCCAGGGCAAGTTGTGTTCGGCGCGCTCCGAACAAGTCGAAGGCACCCTCGCCTTCATCCTTTCCGGCAAGCATGTCGGTTACTTGCCCAGCCACTTCGCCCGTGGTTGGGAAGAGAAGGGTTTGCTCAGGGCTGTGCGCGGAGGCGACATGAGTTTCGACGTCGCGTTTCATCTGGCCCGGCACCGCGCACAGGTGGCCGGTGAGGCGCAGAAGGCGTTCGAAGAGGATCTGCTCGCAGCGTTTGCCTGAATTCGCCTTGGTCTACGCTGTAACAATACCGGACACCGGCATGCAAAAATGCACAGACAACCTGCACTTATTCGGGTTGTACAAGGCAAATTTGCACTGATACGATCCGCCATCGCTCGCGCGCGAGCATCTCGATAAAGAACAATAAAAGCAGGGAGTTAGTGATGACTGCTCAGGTTACTTCTCCAGGGACTCAGTCCATGGATGCCACGCAAAACGAAGTACTGGCCGAGGTTCGCAACCACATTGGTCACCTGACCCTCAACCGCCCCGCCGGCCTCAATGCCCTCACCCTGGACATGGTGCGCAACCTGCACCGCCAGCTCGACGCCTGGGCCCAGGATCCGCAAGTCCATGCCGTGGTCCTGCGCGGTGCCGGGGAAAAAGCCTTCTGTGCCGGTGGTGACATTCGCTCGCTGCATGACAGCTTCAAAAGCGGCGACACCCTGCACGAAGATTTCTTCGTCGAGGAATACGCCCTGGACCTTGCGATCCATCACTACCGCAAACCGGTGCTGGCCCTGATGGACGGTTTTGTCCTTGGCGGCGGCATGGGCCTGGTGCAAGGCGCGGACCTGCGGGTAGTCACCGAGAAAAGCCGCCTGGCCATGCCGGAAGTCGGTATCGGCTATTTCCCGGACGTCGGCGGCAGTTACTTCCTGCCGCGCATTCCCGGTGAACTGGGGATTTACCTCGGGGTCAGCGGTGTGCAGATTCGCGCCGCCGATGCGCTGTATTGCGGCCTGGCCGACTGGTACCTCGAAAGCGCCAGGCTGGGCACGCTGGACGAAAAACTCGACCAGCTCGAATGGCACGACACACCACTCAAGGATCTGCAAAGCCTGCTGGCAAAACTCGGCGTGCAGCAACTGCCCGATGCGCCACTGGCGACTTTGCGCCCGGCCATCGACCACTTCTTCGCCCAGGTCGACGTGCCGAGTATTGTGGAACAACTGCGCCAGGTAACGGTTGCCGACAGCCATGAGTGGGCCGTGACCACCGCCGACCTGCTGGAAACCCGCTCGCCGCTGGCCATGGCCGTGACCCTGGAAATGCTCCGTCGCGGACGCGAGCTGCCGCTGGAACAATGTTTCGCCCTAGAGCTGCACCTGGACCGCCAGTGGTTCGAGCGCGGCGACCTGATCGAAGGCGTGCGCGCCTTGCTGATCGACAAAGACAAGACACCACGCTGGAACCCGCCCACCCTCCGGGCGCTGGACGCCGAACACGTGGCGAGCTTCTTCAGCGGGTTTGACCAGAGCGAGAGCTGAGCCATGCACGATATCGAATTGAGCGAAGAGCAAGTCATGATCCGCGACATGGCCCGGGATTTTGCCCGCGGCGAAATCGCGCCCCATGCCCAGGCTTGGGAAAAGGCCGGTTGGATCGACGACGGTCTGGTGGCGAAGATGGGCGAACTGGGTCTGCTGGGCATGGTGGTCCCCGAGGAGTGGGGGGGCACCTATGTCGACTACGTGGCCTACGCCCTGGCGGTAGAAGAGATTTCCGCCGGCGACGGTGCTACCGGCGCCTTCATGAGCATCCACAATTCCGTGGGCTGCGGGCCTGTGCTGAACTACGGCAGCGAAGAACAGAAACAGACCTGGCTGGCGGACCTTGCCAGCGGCCAGGTCATCGGCTGCTTCTGCCTGACCGAACCCCAGGCCGGTTCCGAGGCGCACAACCTGCGCACCCGCGCCGAACTGCGCGACGGCCAGTGGGTGATCAACGGCGCCAAACAATTCGTCAGCAACGGCAAGCGGGCCAAACTGGCGATTGTGTTTGCCGTAACTGATCCGGACCTGGGCAAACGTGGCATCTCGGCGTTCCTGGTGCCGACCGACACTGCCGGTTTTATCGTCGACCGCACCGAACACAAGATGGGCATCCGTGCTTCCGATACCTGCGCCGTCACCCTGAACAACTGCAGTATCCCCGAGGCCAATTTGCTGGGCGAACGCGGCAAGGGCCTGGCCATCGCCTTGTCCAACCTTGAAGGCGGCCGCATCGGCATCGCCGCCCAGGCGCTGGGCATCGCCCGCGCGGCGTTCGAAGCGGCACTGGCCTACTCCCGCGACCGCGTGCAGTTTGGAAAAACCATCAATGAACACCAAAGCATCGCCAATCTGCTGGCCGACATGCACATGCAGTTGAACGCCGCGCGACTGATGATCCTGCACGCCGCACGCCTGCGCACCGCTGGTAAACCCTGCCTGTCGGAGGCGTCACAGGCCAAGCTGTTTGCGTCGGAAATGGCGGAAAAGGTCTGCTCGTCCGCCATTCAGATTCATGGCGGCTATGGCTACCTTGAAGACTATCCGGTGGAAAAATACTATCGGGATGCGCGGATCACGCAGATCTACGAAGGGTCGAGCGAGATTCAGCGGATGGTGATTGCCCGCGAACTGAAGAACTACCTGGTGTGAAGGCCTGTAGGAGCGAGCTCGCTCGCGATGAAAGTCAACGATGACGCGGGGCACCTGAATCAACCCGGTGCCCTCA
>NZ_MRCS01000050.1 GCF_002303925.1 Pseudomonas sp. ACN8 | reverse complement strand
ATCGCGAGCAAGCTCGCTCCCACAGGGTACAGCGGTGTTACAACTAGCGAACGCTGCTGGTGAAACTGCTGGCGCCCGGCAATTCCAGAACGATCTCGTCACCGACATTCAGCGGACCAACGCCCACCGGCGTGCCGGTGAGGATCACGTCCCCGGCCTGTAACGAGAAGCAGCCGGCCATGTGCTGGATCATTGGCACGATCGGGTTGAGCATTGCGCTGCTGTTGCCGTCCTGGCGCACTTCACCGTTGATGGTCAGGCGGATGCCGATGTCGGTCAGGTCGGCAAAGGTGCTGCCGGACACGAACGGAGCCAGCACTGCCGCACCATCGAAGGACTTGGCGATTTCCCAGGGCAAGCCCTTGGATTTCAGTTCGGCCTGCTTGTCGCGCAGGGTCAGGTCCAGGGCAGGAGCGAAACCGGAGATGGCGTCGAGCACTTCTTCACGGCTCGGCTTGGTCGACAATGGCTTGCCGATCAATACCGCGATTTCCGCTTCGTAATGCACCGAACCGCGGTCGGTCGGAATGCTGAAACCGCCTTCCAGCGGCACCACGCAACTGCCCGGCTTGATGAACAGCAGTGGCTCGGTCGGCACCGGGTTATCCAGTTCCTTGGCGTGTTCGGCGTAGTTACGGCCGATGCACACCACTTTCCCCAGCGGGAAGTGAATGCGCGTACCGTCGACATACTGGTGCTGATAGCTCATTACCGACTCCTGCTTCTTTGGCTCTTAAAGTTCGAAAATCAAACAGCGAAAATCTTGCCCGGGTTCATGATGCCGTTCGGGTCGAACACCGCCTTGACCGCTTTCATGTACTCGATCTCGACCGGCGAGCGGCTGTAGGTCAGATAGTCACGCTTGGTCATGCCCACGCCGTGCTCGGCAGAGATCGAACCGTTGTACTTCTCGACGGTTTCGAACACCCACTTGTTGACGGTGGCGCACTTGGCGAAGAACTCATCCTTGCTCAGGTCATCCGGCTTGAGGATGTTCAAGTGCAGGTTGCCGTCGCCGATGTGGCCGAACCAGACAATTTCGAAGTCCGGGTAGTGTTCGCCGACGATCGCGTCGATTTCCTTCAGGAATGCCGGAACTTTCGATACGGTGACCGAGATGTCGTTCTTGTACGGCGTCCAGTGGGAAATGGTTTCGGAGATGTATTCGCGCAGCTTCCACAGGTTCTGCAGTTGGGTTTCGCTCTGGCTCATCACGCCGTCCAGCACCCAGCCTTGCTCGACGCAGTGCTCGAAGGTTTCCAGGGCGTGGTTGGCCACTTCTTCGGTGGTCGCTTCGAATTCCAGCAGCGCGTAGAACGGGCAATCGGTTTCGAATGGCGCTGGCACATCGCCACGAGCCATGACTTTGGCCAGGGCTTTGTCGGAGAAGAATTCGAAGGCGGTCAGGTCAAGCTTGCTCTGGAAAGCGTGCAGCACCGGCATGATCGAGTCGAAATCGGTGGTGCCGAGAACCATCGCGGTGAGGTTTTTCGGCGCGCGGTCCAGGCGCATGGTCGCTTCGACCACAAACCCCAGGGTGCCTTCGGCGCCAATGAACAGCTGGCGCATGTCGTAGCCGGTAGCGTTCTTGATCAGGTCACGGTTCAGTTCCAGCACGTCACCCTTGCCGGTGACCACTTTCATGCCAGCGACCCAGTTACGGGTCATGCCATAGCGAATCACCTTGATCCCGCCGGCATTGGTGCCGATATTGCCACCAATCTGGCTCGAGCCGGACGATGCGAAGTCCACCGGGTAGTACAGGCCTTTTTCTTCAGCGACGTTCTGCAATTGCTTGGTGACCACGCCCGGCTGACAAACAGCGGTGCGGTCGGTGAGGTTCACGTCGAGGACCTGGTTCATATAGTCGAAGGACACGACCACTTCGCCACTGGCTGCCACCGCAGCGGCAGACAACCCGGTACGACCGCCGGACGGCACCAGCGCCACCTTGTGTTTGTTGGCCCACAGGACAATGGCCTGGACCTGCTCGGTAGTCTTGGGGAACACGATGGCAGTCGGGGCCGGGGCGAAATGCTTGGTCCAATCCTTTCCGTAAGCATTCAGGGAGTCGGCATCGGTCAGCACCTTGCCAGGCTCAACCAGGGTCTTCAGCTCTTCAATCAGGGCAGGATTGGTCATCGACAGAACTCTCGAACAATTCATGGTCATCCTGAGAACGCTTCACGTCGCAGGAATGAGTGTTTAGCGGGGTGCATATGCTAGCATAACGACCCCGCAGGATAGTGCCCAAGGGCTGTTCTGCGGTGACGGCTTTCCTGCCGTGCGGGTCAGCTCCGGGCTGCTCCCTTTCCTGCCATTTTTCTCCGGGATACAGGTTTACGCAGATGAGCAAGACTTCTCTCGATAAGAGCAAGATCAAGTTCCTTCTTCTCGAAGGCGTCCACCAATCGGCTGTCGACGTCCTCAAGGCGGCGGGCTACACCAGCATCGAGTACCTCACTGGTTCTCTGCCGGAAGCCCAGCTCAAGGAAAAGATCGCCGATGCTCACTTCATCGGCATTCGCTCCCGCACTCAACTGACCGAAGAGATCTTCGATCACGCGAAGAAGCTCGTGGCTGTAGGGTGTTTCTGCATCGGTACCAACCAGGTCGACCTGGACGCTGCCCGCGAACGCGGCATCGCGGTGTTCAACGCACCGTACTCCAACACCCGTTCCGTAGCGGAGCTGGTGCTGGCCGAAGCGATCCTGCTGCTGCGCGGCATCCCTGAGAAGAATGCTTCCTGCCACCGTGGCGGCTGGATCAAGAGCGCGGCCAACTCCTTCGAGATCCGCGGCAAGAAGCTGGGCATCGTCGGTTACGGCTCGATCGGTACTCAACTGTCGGTCCTGGCGGAAGGCCTGGGGATGCAGGTGTACTTCTACGACACCATCACCAAGCTGCCACTGGGTAACGCCACTCAGGTAGGCAACCTGCACGAACTGCTGGCGATGTCCGACATCGTTTCGCTGCACGTACCGGAAACCGCCGCCACCCAGTGGATGATGGGCGAGAAGGAAATCCGCGCCATCAAGAAAGGCGGCATCCTGATCAACGCCGCCCGTGGCACCGTGGTCGAACTGGACCACCTGGCGGACGCGATCAAGGACAAGCACCTGATCGGCGCGGCCATCGACGTATTCCCGGTGGAGCCACGCTCCAACGACGAAGAGTTCGAAAGCCCGCTGCGTGGCCTGGACAACGTGATCCTGACCCCGCACATCGGTGGCTCCACCGCTGAAGCCCAGGCCAACATCGGTCTGGAGGTGGCGGAAAAGCTGGTCAAGTACAGCGACAACGGTACTTCGGTATCGTCCGTGAACTTCCCGGAAGTGGCCCTGCCGGCTCACCCTGGCAAGCACCGACTGCTGCACATCCACGAAAACATTCCGGGCGTGCTCAGCGAGATCAACAAGGTCTTTGCCGAAAACGGCATCAACATCTCCGGTCAGTTCCTGCAGACCAACGAGAAAGTCGGCTACGTGGTAATCGACGTCGACGCCGAGTACTCGGACCTGGCGCAAGAGAAGCTGCAACACGTCAACGGCACCATCCGTAGCCGTGTGTTGTTCTGATCACGACCTGAGCGACAAAAAAGGGAGCCTTCGGGCTCCCTTTTTCATTCACGCAACAACGTTACTTGACGTTGACGGTGATCTTCTCGGAAACGATCGGTGGATCGAACGGCATGTGGTTGCTATCGCCCAGTTCAAGCTGCAAGGTGTGTTTGCCCGGGGTGAGCGTTATTTCAGCCTGGGTCTGCGCACCGCCGAAATGCAGGTGGTTGGCATCCTTGGGGATCGGCGCACCGGCGGCCGGCAGCTCATCGACGTCGATCAGCACGTGGTGATGACCGGTGTTCTTGGTGGTATCGCCCGCCGGTGCCAGGGCAATGTTCTCGACCGCGAACTTGACGACGACTGTCTGCGGAATCGTCGCACCGTCCTCGGGAGACACGATGGACACTTCGGCGCCTTTCGGAGCCGGGGTTGCAGCACTGGCCAGCACCGAAACACCCATCAACACGCCAGCCAAAGCAGCACGTGACATAAAGGTTTTCATTCTCTTCTCCAGTTTTTCCGTAAAATCCGCGTGACCATGACAACTTCATGGCCATTTGTTGTCGAAGGCACTCGACAACCATAGCAAAGCGAGCCTGAATCAGAGGGTCGCGATAATAAATTCAAAGGAGTGACCATGCGCTTTCTGCCTGGCCTGATCTGCCTGCTACCCCTTTTGAGCCCTTTGGCTCATGCCGAACTGATAGATGACGTCAACGACCGGGGCGAATTGCGCATTGCCGTTGAAGCCAACACTCCCCCATTCAATTTCAAGGATGACGACAGGCTCACCGGCTTCGAAGTCGAACTGGGCCAACTGCTGGCAAGTGAACTCGATGTCCGGGCCGACTTTGTCGTCACCGACGGCAGCGATCTGTTGACCGGCGTCGAAAGCGGCAAATACGACATCGCTATCAACCACATAGCAGTGACCCCGGATCTCAAGGATCGTTTCGACTTCAGCGAGCCTTACATTCAAACCCATGCGCAATTGATCGCGCAGAAAGAAGAGCCGCGCTCCATTTTGCTGGTGCAGTCGCTGACGCAAGAGAAGCCCAAATCCGACCCGGCCGTGAGCCTGGCGATTCCGTTTCAGAAAGGTAATCCGGCGTTCCATGCCAGCCTGGAAAACGCGCTGCAGCGGATCAAGGATGACGGGCGACTGCAAGCGTTGGAGCAGAAGTGGTTGGGGGCGGAAGCGGGTGTGGTACCCAAACCTTGAAGTTGTTGCAGGTCTGGAGTGAAAGCTGATCCTGTAGGAGCGAGCCTGCTCGCGATGGCGGCCTGACATTCAAACATCCATGTTTGCTGGACTGGCCTCATCGCGAGCAGGCTCGCTCCTACAGTGTCTTGTGTCGCTCGTTAATCGAGTGTTGCCAATGCCCGCGCCGCTTGCGGCAACTCCAGCTCACTGAACACCTGCACCCCGTGGCGCTTGAGTAGCGCCGCCGTCACGCCCTCGCCACTGACCTTCACGCCGCTGAACGTCCCGTCATAGGTCAGCAGATTGCCGCAGGACGGGCTGTTGGCCTTGAGGACGGCGATGCGGATGCCATACTTCTGCACCAACTCCAGTGCCTGATACGCCCCCGACAGAAACTGCGCACTGACGTCCTCGCCCTCGGTGGTGATCACCAACGCCTGGCCATCGAGGACTTGCGTGCCCTGCCCGCCTGGAATTTCCGCCGCCGCCCGAGGCGTTGGCAAACCGCCGGCCACTTCCGGGCACAACGGCACGACCCTGCCCTCGTCAAGCCACTGCTGAAGTTGATCGAACGGCCCGCTGGCCCCGCCGTCGTAACGAACCCGGTGGCCCAACAGGCAACGGCTGACGAGAATTTTCCGCATGATCAGAACGGCTCGTTGCCGCGCCGGCGGAACCAGCCGGTCAGCGACAGGCGATCCCGGGTCGCGGGCAGGACTTCGTGGGGAACCTCGCCGGAGAGAAACACCACCAGGCAGCCACCGATAGGTTGCACGTCCTGGACGCGATCATTGTCGAGGTACATGCGCAACTGGCCACCGTGTTCAGGAAGCCAGCCGTCATTGAGGTAAACCACTGCCGAAACCATGCGCCGGTCGTCATCGCGAAAGCGGTCGACGTGCTTCAGGTAGAAGGCTCCGGGCGGGTACATCGCAAAATGGCTTTCGAAATCCTCCAGGCCGAGAAACAGACCACGATTGATCGCCTCGCGAAGGCTGTTCATCAAACCCAGGTAGCTGTCGCACGCCTTGGCCTGGCCGGGGTCGATCCACTGGATATGGTCGCCACGAATCCCCTCGCGGATTTCCGAAAACGGTCCACGGCCCACGGCGGCCGGAGCCAGCTCACCCTCGGCGGCACGCTTGCGACACTCGGCCGCCAGCGCCCGGGTCAGATCCAGAGGCAGGAAAATATTCTGCTGCGACCAGCCGTGCTCGGCCAGGTCGTCGACAATTCGTAGCAGCAGCGGGTGATCAGAGGATATTTGCATGGCGCGCATAGTATTCCTGTGCCCGGAAATCCGACAGAGCCGCGCAGCGGGTTGATACGAATTCTCGACAAGCAGGGGTGCCGCACGGAGAATAGTCGCCTGCTGACAGGAGTCCCTATGCGCCGTTTGCTTTTATCACTGTTGATGTTCTGCGTTTTGCCCGCCTGGGCAGACGGCCACGACCAGTTGTACAAGGTCGCCGGCTGGCCGGAACAACGCGCGCATTTCAGCGACGCCCTCTCGGCCGCTCAGCAACGCTACCAGGGTAGCCTGCCACCGGCGGTGTTTCAGGCACTGGTCAATAACAGCAATCAGCGATTTTCCGCCCAGGCCGTGGACCAGCGCGCCGAAGCGCAATTGCGCAAGAACCTCGCCAACCCCAAACCCGCGCTGACGTTTTTCCAGTCACCCCTGGGCAAGAAAGTCGTCGCCGCCGAACTGCTGGCAACCCGTCGCGACCAACTGGCGAAAAACGCCAAGGGTCTGCCGAAGATGCAGGCCAGCGACAGCCGCCTGCTGATCATCGGCCACTTGGCACAAGCCCTGCCCGCTCGCGAGGCCGGCGCGGAAGTCAGCCTGGCGATTGCCGGCGTCGCCGCCGACAGTTTGAGTTCGATGATTCCGGGGTTGCTCGGTGCCGGTCAGGCCCAAGGCATGCTCAACGGCCAGCGCCAGCGCCTGATGGACCAGATCGGCAGCGACCTGAACAACACACTGTTGTATGTCTATCGCGATCTGTCGGACGACGAACTGGAAGAATTCGCGACCTTTGCCGAATCGGCGGAAGGGCAGGCTTATTATCAGGCGGCGTTGGCGGCAATCCGGGCGGGGTTGGCGGTGGGGCAGAGCAATTCGAATCTGACCCAGTGATCTTCGGCACCTGACAGATTGCTATCGTCGGAACGCCGCCCGGAGCAAGCTCGCGATGGGGCCGGAACTGGCGCTAAGGATTTCGGCCCTTGATCCGCCTGGTCAAAAACCCGAAATACTCCTCCCGCATCACCAGTGTTTCATTCGCCAGATGATGCCGCGCCTCGGGCAGCATCAGCACCTGCGGCCGATCAAACTTGCCCCGCAACACTTCCAGGTTGTGCTCCCAATCCACCGTCATGTCAGCCTGCCCCTGCACGATCAGCGGCCGGCGGGTACTCATGGGGGCGGCCTCGATACGTTTGATCCAGCGTGCCAATGCGCCCACCCAGGCTGTCGGCAGGCGCAGCGGCTGCAATGGATCGGCTTGCAGGAACGGCAGAAAGGCCGGGTCGTTGGAGTTCTCGCTGAAGCGCCGGGCAATGGCTTTGACGAAAGGCTTGAGCACGTAATAACTCAGCTGCGACCAACCCCACGCCCGCGGCCGCACCAGCGGCGACAGCAGAATCACCTGGCCTTGGGCCGGGCTGCTCGCCCCCGCATTCAACACATGATCGATCACGATCGCCCCGCCGGTGCTCTGCCCGCAGAGGTGCCACGGTTGCGGCAAATCAAGAGATTGCGCCTCGCCGAACAAGCCTTGCAATGCGTCCTGATACTCGGCGAAATCCTTGATGCTCGCCCGTTCGCCGCTGGACAAGCCATGCCCCGGCAAGTCGCAGGCGATCACCGCAAAGTCCTGGTCCAACGCCCATTCGATCACATGCCGGTAGAGCCCGGTGTGGTCGTAGAAACCGTGGATGACAAACAGCGTCGCCTTCGCCCGCTCGGGCCACCAGAACTGGCTGACCAGCTCATAACCATCGACCTCGAATCGCCCAAGGCCACTGCGCACCTGACGCGGCGCGAAATCCAGTCCGTAGAATCGCTGGTAAGCCTGCGCCTGCGCCGACAACGGCTGCCCGGCCGCCAATGGCAGCAGACTTGCACGTAGAAGATCGGGGTCGAAAGTGGCCGGCATTAAGGGGTTCCAGACAAAAGCGCGAGGCGCGGAGTAGGTTTTATCGTATGCAATCTATAGAACCGAGATACCAAACACGAGTTTAGTGAGTGCCGCGGCATCTATGGCGGACAGATCCAGACAGCGAGCACTGAAGTTTTCTCTCAGAGAGGCTTCCAGAAGACGTCAGCGGATGGCTCTGTACGTAAAGGGCTATTGGGTTTTGACCAGACTGTAAATATTTACGCGGGATACCGCCCCTCTGTGCATGTGACTGAATAGCTATTTTGTCCCTGTGGCAGCTCGATTGCTCTTTCTAAGGCACCGTTGTCGAGCGCTGAAGCTGAGCATTAGCCAGCCAATAAACTATTGTACACAGGAGTCAAACTCGATTGCGTCTATATCCTTTAACATCGGGCTTGCTGTGAGACCAATCACAACTATTTTTTCACCATTGTCACAATAGCCAAGACGTTTATAAAAGTGATAGCCCGAAATGGTGCTGTTCAGAACAACGCAGTGGAATCCTTTACCCTTTAACCACTGCTCCAAGGTTGTCATGATCGCCTTGCCGAGCCCCCTTCTGAAATACTCGGGGAGCACATAGCATAACGAGATCTCTCCGGTCGCAGTTGCCATGCCCACTCCAACCGGCTTCGAGCCCAGTGTAGCGACAACCAAATATAAGGAAGTGTCCTCTACCCATTTCAACACAGTCGCAACGCTCTTATTTTCCGTCCATGCGTTCACAACTTCATGTCGATCACCGTGATCAATTACACAACCTGATCGAATAGAGGTGCAAAGTATAAGACTGATAGCCTCGGCATCCTCTGTTGATGCCATGCGGACAACGATTCTACCATTCATTTATGCACCTATAATCAACTGGGTTTTGAAGACATAGGAAACCCGCAGACGATTGCAGATTCGACTCGGAGAGCCAACTTTATGCATTATAGAGCCCGGAAAGGAAACGATACGTCCCGGTTTGGCGCTCACTGCTTTTATTATATCGCCATCACCATTATAGAAAAGAAGTTCACCCCCCCAATTACTCTCCCATTCCGCATGAGCATAGAAAATTGTAGAGAAATAATTTTCGTCATCCAAGTTATCAGTATGGCAGTATCCTTCGGCCCCGTATGTATGCGCATTGGCATACACTCGAATTGGTTCATGGCCTACCAGAATGGTGTCAGCCAAAAAACTCCACAGCCTCGATATAGGTGAAATATCCGCGCGCGAGTTCAACTCATCTAAACAAGAAGTACAATTGGTTATGCCATGACCGGCAAAATGTGCGTGCCAGAAAAAATGTCTATCCACCTTGATATTTGAACGCCAACCATATTGCCATATCGGCCTAGCAGCGAATTCAAATAGCTCCTCCTTGCAGTGGGATTCTAGCAGATCATCGATAACTTTAATCGTTTCTATGCACGGATCTGACATATTCGCTCCTTCCAGCAATAATGTAGTTAAACAGTAACCGTTCCTATAATAGCCCTCAGCCATGCATGAAGACTTTACAGCAACAATCGGCCCCAGCAAAAACAGACTAGAAATCTGACTAAGCTAGAAAGATCATTACTTTATACCTATCTGTAAAAAACATACTTAAGCACATACACTTTTTTACGAATCTAACCGAAAGCGATAATATACTCTAGAGTGCTCAGCGAGGCGGGCAAAACAGTTCGATCAATACCATGGGTAATGAATGCACCTTTCCCTGTTTGTTGCGCAAATACGCACAAAAGTTGAGCAACCAACCCCATCAATAACCAGTCTTCCCTTATACCTGGAAAATTCATGGGTGCTATAAAAAAACCTAAAATTAAAGGAGAGGCGGATAGTTCAGCTTGGTCATTCAATGACTCGATTAATTTCAAGCGATCTTCACCTACTACCTGCCCGACATTAAGAGTCGGTGACAATTTTTCTAACAACGAATTTATCAATTCCATTATCGGAGCAAAATCCACGCGATCTGACTCCTGCTGCTGGCAGCCTGGCCCTATATATCTGTACGTTCTTCTATCTAGCCAAGCCTGCTCAGAGAGCGTGAGATAATTGAACAACTCCTCAAGTAGCACCTTGTTTTCCAAAAGCTTTTTCAACGTGGACGTTTGAATTTCCGGCAATCCATTGAAAATCATACCTAATACATACAGCTCCTGCTCTAGAATAAACTCCCAATGACCACTCATGTATTTGAAGTTGCTCATAGTGTTAGCCTTGCAAAAACAGCAGCTTGATGTATTTCTTTTTCCAAGGAGGTTAGAGAAAGTGATCCAATAGCGAGACCTGCAAAAAAAAGTAGTGCAGAAACCAAATGACCAAACTCTATATACAGCGCCACCAGAGCTCCAACATCGGAATATTTCTCTAGCACTCTATCAATTTCGCAAATCACATATAAACAATTGTGATCAACCTCTACTTTATTTTTTGAGATCGAGAACGACTTTGAACAAGGGAAGTAGTCAACTGTGTATTTTTTAAAAATAATTCTTGGACGAAAAGAATGAATAGCCCCATTGGATGGATATACCCTCAAGGCGCCTCGCCCCACGCCTTCAAACTGCCAATCCGTCACACCCCTATTTTCAAAGACCGAGATGATTTTATTTAAAATTGAGATTTCTTTTCTGCACAGCTCAAGTTTTTCCAGGCCAAGATTATAAATACCCTCTTCAGCTTCCGAAAACCGCCCAAATTTATTAGCCTTGGCGTGCATTTTATTTATGGCATTTAAACGACCTGCCTGACCATATCGAGTCATCGTACGCTCCTTATACAACATCTCACTGTATGGGCAGTCACCTCCAACCTTGAAAGCTGGTACGAATTGAATATAACGCCGCACATTAGCACTAGAACAACTAGCAACATAAGCACTGCCAGTACACACATCATACTTTATTAATAATTTTGATACAGGCGAGAAAGCATAAATCATATGAGTGCCCCATCCCGTCTCAGCTCCCGAATACCAAGCCAGTTAATAACCATGATACGAACTAAATAGCTGACACCAATAGCGTGTATCAAGCCGCCTGCGCCAATGAAACGCAAGTAGATCAGTGCAACGACAGGAATAAAATAAAAACAGAGCATAGCCAAATTGGCTTTAAGTAGTAAAGCATTGCGGTTTTGCACTCTCAAGGAGCCACCCATAGCGATGACAGCTGCCATAGCTGGAAAATACAACATAGCCACTACAACATTAATGCAAATTAAATAATTTAATCTTTGATAAAACAAAGCTACATATATCAACAACAAGAGAACTGGTATATACCAAGTATATCTAATCGTATACATGTAGTTCTGCATAGAAAAAGCAACCGCATCAGTTTTGGAGAACGACACTAGCAGCGTAGTCACCTTGCTCGCGACAATCCAGCTCGCCGTCATGAACGCCAATGGCAAGCGATAAAACTCATAGTGCTCCTGCAACGTGATATAAGCCGAACTAGAAATCAGAAAGGTACACGCTACAACTGATAGTACCGTACCGGTTTCAGGAAAAACGATCCGACTATAGCCTTTAAATTCATTCAAATATTTAAACTCTAGAACACGTCGCCAAAAACGTGTGATGCCAAGATGCTTTTTTGCCATATTGAAGGTCATCTTCATTATCGCCAGCTCCAAAAGCAGCAATACGACCCCGACATAGACCAAACTTGAATACAAACCGTAATCACTGAATATATAATACAGCCCTAAAGTTGCCGAAACGGCACACAACTGAAAGAGAAAAATATATAGACCATGCCCAGCTTGAGCCAACACCGAGTAATTTAGCGTGGTTAGAGTAATAACGATAAGCGATAGCGCCCTTAGCGCAATGAACACATTAAAATCCTCGATAGAATCCAAGCCACCTGCCAGTAAATAGTTTGCCAAAATCCAGTATGCGCTGCCAACCACTCCGGATAGAATTAGCAAATAGATCAAGACTATTATATAGGCTTGCGCAGCTGACTCTCTAGACTTTTGGAGATACGCCATTAACCAAGGGGTTAGCAATGCACCGAATGCACCAATTAGATCAATATTAAAGCTTAAACGGCCGAAATTATCCGCCCAAAACAACTCATACACCCACATAATACCAAGAACCTTGACCGCATCCAAAAGCCCTGAGAGCATAAATAAATAATTACTAGTTTTCTCAGAGCCCACTTGGAGACACTCCAAAAGTACCGGTATAGAAGGGGATCTCCTGTGAGTGATGAGGGATATCTAATACTTTAGACAGTAGGCTATCGTCAGTGGCGGGCGTAACTACTCCCTGGATACTAGCACCGCTGGCGGAAAGCACGAACTCATGCATTATTCTGCCGGCTTCTACCATTAGATTTCTGAACGAACGGTCATGCCTGTAACGCCATGCATAAACGCTAGGATCCACAGTTAACACGACTGAGTAATTAGCTGAAAGTGGTGCTCGCATCCCCCAGTTTACTGTGGAAATTTGAGATGAAAAATCACCTGACTTAATCAACGTTAACATTGCGCAGTCTTTATTTATTATATAAATCCCTCTAGCAAAATCGCTAACCGAGTAAATCAGCAAATAAATATTGAACGCACAGCCATAACTTTTTGTATATTTTTCTATTTCACTGACCTTGCTTTTCGATTGGACCGTTTCAAATAGACGAGCCATTGCTATTTCGATGATAGAAATAAAAACTGTCTTATCCAATGGTTGGTCGTGAAAGGCACGTTTACTTCTTCTATTTAACATGGCCTGTCGATAATTTGTATTCCATCTTGTTGAGTCAGAACTTATACGCTCCAGAGAAATCGACTTAGCTCCTTGGGCATCTCTGGTATCCAGTACGGGACAGCCCTGCGATACCATATAAAAATCAAAAAGTTCTTCCAGAACGGTATTTCTATCCAGTCCACTGTCTACAAACTTTATGTGCCTAGAGGACATATATAGTGGCAAAGAAGCATCCCAACCTCTTGTTAGCCAATGCTCAATCGTTTTACTTTCGTACGGAATGTTTCTACGATTATCTGTGATTTCTTTTTCGAAGAAGTGGTCCCTCAAAAGATTTTTTTCTGTGGAATATACCTGACCGGACAACAGGTCCTGGATTTCCACCTGGTGGTTACCCGTGGAAAAATCAATGTGAAGATAGTTCATTTATTCTTTCTCCCACCGATCATCACCGCGCACATAATACCCTCTACAAAAGGATCTATATTCAGAAGACCTTCGAGTACTTTCGAGTTCATTCCATATTGAACCTTATAGCGAACTCTAGCTTTTTGGCAGAGGACCTCTACATTGCATGCGGCATGCCCTGCGTCCAAATGAACAGACCTGAAAGTTCGAGGTTCCCTATAGCGAAACATATTTCGCTCCCAAACGCAGGTCAGCAACACAACATGTCTGACCTTGAACGGAACATAAACCTCTGGCTCACCAAAGCAACAAGTATAAATATCACTATTTCTTACACTGATCTTCCCAAAAGCATTTTTTTCGCAGCAGTAGTGATAAATTTCTTTCTTTACGACATCGACTACATAGGCTTCTGTCGGGTGCCGGCTTCCGCCGCTTGGAATACTCTTTTGAAAAACCGGCTCCCCCTGACTCAAAGATTTAGTCCGCTGCTTCCCGAACGTGGCTACCACACTATTGAAAGAAAAATCCAGTGTGTTTAATTCAGCAAGTCGCTCAGTAACGGCTAAGGCCTCCGCAGGTGTATATTTCCAAGGCACATAGGATACTTTTTCATATATTTTCGAACGACTTATTTCTGCTTCTTCTTTTAGGTAGTCGGCCATCATCCCAGCGTCTTTTTTCCAACCATCAAAAGCATAATTAAAAAATTTGTAATTTCTAGTTCTTTCTAAGTAATCAGATGCCAAGCGCCAGTTGTACGATTCCAAATTAAAAAACTTCGCCTGACTCTCAATTGCTTGAATGGATGCACTATCCAGCACCAACTTGTGCTGTAACAAAGAGTCTTTTGCGTGCATCGAAATATTGAGATCGTACTCCTCATAGGCCTCGACGCTAACCGGATTTATTTTAATATCCAATAGAAATTTCGATACCTCACGTGAAATTTCGTACCGATCAGGTGAATTTATTAAATAAGCTAAATCATGATCTTCATAAGTATCTATGCGCAACAAACTATTTGTAGTAATCATGATCATCCTTGTCGTGACTATGTAATTTTTTGGGAAGGGGCGAGTCAGACCCGCCCCAGGCGTATCAGCGGGAGTTAGTGATTAACACCACCATCTCCATGCTGTAGCGCACCTTCGTTACGTTCAACAACTTTGAAATCTTGATTTGTAGTAGACATCATATTTCTCCTTATGATTTACACCAACGGCGTGTTGAGTGCAGCTCTAAATTTACATATGCGAACCTTTACGGCAATACTTTTTTTTCACACCAACCCACTACTATGCAGACGTAGATTACCGTTCTAATTTTTTTGATAAAACTTGATATCAACATATTTATTTTTTCTCAAAAGCAATAGAAGCGAACATTGATATCAACCTGAATTAACTTCGATTCCTGCTGGTTTTTTGGTCGTCTATTCCGCCCACGACGTGGAGACACTGATTTAGCCTGCATCTATTCCTTAAGGAAGCTCTCAAAAAGACTTCCAAATTTGGTGAAATACTCGCCTCCCGCGAACTGAACGGCTGAGCCTCGATGAAACAGATGTCCTTCGCCGATGCCGAGTACGCCGGCAAACGTAAGCAGACCCGCCGCGAGCGTTTCCTGATCGAGATGGATCAGGTCGTGCCCTGGAAGGGTTTGATTTCCTTGATCGAGCCGCATTATCCGAAGGGCGACGGTGGTCGTCCGGCGTATCCGTTGATGGCCATGCTGCGGGTTCATCTGATGCAGAACTGGTTCGGCTACAGCGATCCGGCAAAGGAAGAAGCACTTTACGAGATGACGATTCTGCGCCAGTTTTCGGGGCTCCACCTTGATCGGATTCCTGACGAAACCACGATCCTTAACTTCCGACGTCTGTTGGAAAAACATGAGTTGGCCGGCGGGATTTTGCAGGTCATCAACGGCTATCTGGGCGACCGTGGTTTGATGCTGCGCCAAGGTACGGTGGTCGATGCGGCGATCATTCATGCGCCAAGTTCGACCAAGAACAAAGACGGTAAGCGCGATCCCGAAATGCACCAGACGAAGAAAGGAAATCAGTATTTCTTCGGGATGAAAGCGCACATCGGCGTTGATGCCGAATCCGGCTTAGTGCATAGCCTGGTGGGCATGGCGGCCAATGTGGCGGACGTGACGCAGGTCGATCAATTGCTGCATGGCGAGGAGTCTTACGTGTCTGGCGATGCCGGTTACACCGGCGTGGACAAGCGTCCTGAGCTTCAGAATCGCAAGATGATCTGGTCGATTGCGGCGCGGCCCAGCAGCTACAAAAAGCACGGAAAACAGAGTTTGATCGGTCGTCTGCGGCGCAAGATCGAATACGCCAAGGCCCAAGTACGCGCCAAGGTTGAACATCCGTTTCGGGTAATCAAGCGTCAGTTTGGCTATACGAAAGTGCGCTTTCGCGGCCTGATGAAAAACACTGCGCAACAGGCCACGCTATTTGCCCTGTCGAACCTGTGGATGATGCGAAAACGGCTGCTGGTTGCGGGACAGGTGCGCCTGTAATGCGGGAAAAGCGCCTTGAAAAGGCGTTGTTCAACGGGTGAACCGATGAGTTAAGAACAGAAAAGGTCTGATTTCTGACCAAGCCAGCGTTTTTTGAACCTCAACCAAGGATGGCATCAAAAATCGCTGACTACTTCAGACCTTCCTTAAGGGTGTTTTCGCTAGCAACTTATAAAGGTCATCCATTCGTCGATATCCTACATACGAGTTGTCCGCTGTAGGACGATTCGCACCGTACCTGTCGAAACTGTCCGACTTGTGGCTTGGCAAAATGTTGGTAACACTTCTCTGCAACAAAGTCGGAAACAATTGCTCTGCTGGCCGGAAAAACACATTGAGATAATACAAACGCTAAGGAGAGTACTTTGCCTCAAGGGAATTTTTTTGCTGTTGGTAAACCACAATTTCAATCAGCCTGTGAGTTGGGACTCAATTCAGCGATACTTCTTTTGGTGATGGCTTGTGGATCAAGTCGAAACAACATGAATACAAGCTGGAGCGCTCAGGCTGCTACCAGATATGCAGGTATCAGCTGGCGAAAAGCTAAAATTGCTATTGAGCTTCTACAGGAACACAAAATCGTAGACAAACTGACTACGGGAAAACACCCACGCTACAGTCTAAACAAGCCAGCCGACCCCAAAGATTTAATATGGTTACCCAATAGCCTGATTCTGCCTATAGATAGCGGCCTGGCACCAATAGCCAAACTGCGACAGACTCAATGTTTGGAACTACTCCGGCTGTTCATCGAGCTTTATACATACCAACCTTTGGAAAGCCGCAGTTACCTATTGCGCACTCCAGAACCAAGCAACTTCGAAAAAACAATAATCAGAGATTTAGGTAGATATAGTTTATGCGGTTTCAAAAAGCTTTTTTCTACGAGCTCTCTGAACACTTCCAACCCAGAGCAGTACATGCAAACCGCCGCTACTGGAGGCATTTACCGCCTGCTTGAATTTATTGGCCTTGTAGAAAGCGATGTATACTTAGCCGAAGCAGACACCCTCACTTCTGAATTGATTCACCCTGTTACATTCAATGAAACTCCTAATGAGCTTATAGATGCCATTTCCAACTTCAAGAAAGAAGGATACGACTACGTTATCCCCATACGCAAAGAGATCCTTAGCGCCACACTTATTAATGTCTGGAGGCTTACACATCAGCCGAAAACCACTAGAACAGTCGCAGAGCATGATATTTACTTAGAAAATTGCAAAAAATTCTCTACTACCTATCGGCAAATTCATCTTGAATTTAAAGAACTGTGTTCGACCACTGATTAACAACCGTGAAAAGAAGATAATTAAGCTCAATTCATCTCCCCTACCAACCGTTTTTCCATGCCTACGCGCCCTCTTTGAGTCGCCACGGGGGCCTAAAACTCCACGCGTGTCACCAAAACATGCTCTACCGCCAATCTAGAGTGATAGTTGTTGCCAGAGGAGTGTTGTTCACAGACAAGACGGACTGCATCGGCATATAGCCTAAGGGTCCTTAGTTTTATCCAACGACAGAGCTTGTGCGATATTCTTCTGTCGCGGCAAGCATGGCAAGCTAGCCGACCTTCGAGGACTGAACCGATGCGCTCGCCCTTTCGCGCCACCCTGTTTGCCTGCCTGCTCGCCGTGGTGTGTGCCGGCATGTTGTGGGCGGCCTACAACTGGTTCCAGGGGCGTTACCTGCGCACGTTCAGCGAGCACACCGCGATGTTTTCCGGCGATCCGCTACGCCTTCCCGAATCCCTCGCCGGCCCCGGCGCCATCCGCCTGGTGCATTTCTGGGACCCGGCCTGCCCGTGCAATGTCGGCAATCAACAACACCTGACCGAACTGGTCGAGCGCTACGTTCCCCATGGCGTGGAATTCTATGCCGTGCAAAAACCCGGCAGCCACGGCCAGTTGCCGGGCACCTTGAGCAGCCTGAAAACCATCGACGTCCTGCCCGGTTCCGAACAGATCCCCGCCAGCCCGGCCGTGGCGATCTGGGATCGCAGCGGCAAACTGGCGTACTTCGGCCCCTACAGCGAAGGCCTGACCTGCAACTCGAGCAACAGCTTTATCGAACCGATCCTGCAAGCGCTGGATGAGGGGCGTGCGGTAAGTGCCACGCACACACTGGCCGTGGGGTGTTACTGCCCGTGGCCTGTCGAGCCAACTAAATAGGGAAAGACGCGGCAATACGAATCCCTCCTACGGGCGATGCGCCAAATCGGCACGCCGTGTTACACAGTGGCACCAGGAATCACAATAACAACAAGGAGTCTCCATGAATCGCAGCCTGACCGCTCTCGCTCTGTTGATCGTCATGCTGGCCGCCGGAGCCGGCGGGTACCTCTACAGCAAGCAGCCGTCACGCCAGGGCATGGTGGAACTGCAACACCTGCAAGGCTCCGTCACCGTGCGCTACGACGAGCGCGGCGTCCCGCATATCCGAGCCGACAACGAAACCGACCTGTACCGCGCCCTCGGCTATGTGCAAGCCCAGGACCGCCTGTTCCAGATGGAAGTCCTGCGTCGCCTGGCCCGTGGCGAACTGGCTGAAGTGCTCGGGCCGAAACTGCTCGATACCGACAAACTGATGCGCAGCCTGCGCATCCGCGAACGCGCCGAAACCTACCTGGCGAACCTCGACAAGCAGTCGCCCTCCTTCATCGCCATGCAGGCCTACCTGGATGGCATCAACCAGTATCAGGACAGCCACGCCAAACCCGTGGAGTTCGATGTGCTGGGCATTCCAAAACGCCCGTTCACGGCCCAGGACACCATCAGCATCGCCGGCTACATGGCCTACAGCTTTGCCGCCGCGTTTCGTACCGAACCCTTGCTGACATTCGTTCGCGATCAACTGGGACCTGAATACCTGAGCGTCTTCGATCTCGACTGGCAGCCCAAGGGCGTGCTCAACGGGACCGGCACCACTTTGGCCAGCGCCGACTGGAAAGACCTCAACGCCCTCGCCCGCCTGAGCGAACAAGCCCTGGCTGACAACGGCCTGCCACAGTTCGAGGGCAGCAATGCCTGGGTCGTCGCGGGCAGCCGCACCCAAAGCGGCAAGCCGCTGCTGGCGGGTGATCCGCATATCCGCTTTTCCGCGCCGTCGGTGTGGTACGAAGCGCAACTCTCTGCGCCGGGCTTCGAACTCTACGGCCACTATCAGGCCCTGATGCCGTTCGCTTCGCTGGGCATGAACCACGACTTCGGCTGGAGCATCACCATGTTCCAGAACGACGACCTTGACCTGATCGCCGAGAAGGTCAACCCGGACAACCCCAATCAGGTCTGGTATCGCGACAAGTGGGTGGACATGACGACCAGCGAGCAGCAGATCGCGGTCAAGGGCCAGGCACCGGTGACGCTGGTGCTGCGCCAATCGCCCCACGGCCCGATCGTCAACGATGCCTTGAGCAGCGGCGCCGGAAAAACGCCGATTGCCATGTGGTGGGCGTTTCTCGAAAGCCAGAACCCGATCCTGGAAGGTTTCTACCAGCTCAATCGCGCCGACACCCTGGCCAAGGCCCGCGGTGCCGCGTCGAAAATCCAGGCCCCGGGCCTTAACGTTGTCTGGGCCAATGCCAAGGGTGACATCGGCTGGTGGGCGGCGGCGCAATTGCCTAAACGCCCGGCGGGTGTACGCCCGTGGTTCATCCTCGACGGCAGCACCACCGAGGCGGACAAGGACGGCTTCTACCCGTTCACGGCCAACCCCCAGGAAGAAAACCCGGCGCGGGGCTACATTGTCTCGGCCAACTTCCAACCGGTGTCGCCGACCGGCATGGAGATTCCCGGCTACTACAACCTTGCCGACCGTGGCCAACAGCTCAATCGTCAGCTCAGCGACAAAGCGGTCAAGTGGAATCTGGAAAACAGCCAGAAGCTGCAACTGGGCACCACTACCGCTTACGGCCCACGCTTGTTGGCACCGCTGTTGCCGGTATTGCGCGAAGTGGTGAGCGATCCCGCCGAACTCAAACTGGTGGAGCAACTGGCCCAGTGGCAAGGCGATTACCCGATCGACTCGACCAGCGCCACGCTGTTCAACCAGTTTCTGTTCAACCTGGCTGACGCGACGATGCACGATGAGCTGGGTAACGACTTCTTCGAAACACTGCTCTCGACCCGGGTGATCGACGCCACGCTCCCCCGCTTGGCCGCCAGCGCCGATTCACCGTGGTGGGACAACCGCACCACCCAGGGCAAGGAAACCCGGGGCGATACGGTGAAGACCGCCTGGCAAGCCAGCCTCGCGCACCTCAAGAGCACCCTCGGCGCAGACGCCTCGCAATGGCAGTGGGGCAGCGCGCACACATTGACCCATGGCCATCCGTTGGGGCAGAAAAAGCCGCTGGACCTGTTCTTCAATGTCGGCCCCTTCGCCGCACCGGGCAGCCATGAAGTGCCGAACAACCTCTCGGCGAAGATCGGCCCGGCTCCGTGGCCTGTCACCTACGGCCCTTCGACCCGGCGCCTGATCGACTTCGCCGACCCGGCCCACAGCCTGACCGTCAACCCGGTCGGCCAGAGCGGCGTCCTGTTCGACAGTCACTATGATGATCAGGCCGAGGCCTACATCGAGGGGATGTACTTCCAGGCGCATCTCAATGATGAAGAAGTCACGGCCAATGCCCGCAGTACCTTGAAGCTGTTGCCGGCGCGGGCTGCGCCATAATTCGGTGTCGACAGGACTGGCCTCATCGCTAGCAGGCTAGCTCCCACATTGGTCCGGTGCATGCAGATCCATTGTGGGAGCTAGCCTGCTAGCGATGGGGCCCGCAAGACCAACGCAACTCCTGGCTCAAACCATCGCCGCAAAATGCAACCTGAACTGCTGCGGCGTCACTCCCAATCGGCGATTGAACACGCTGCGCATGTGCTGAGCATCACGAAAACCGCATTGATAGGCCACGGTCTTGAGCGGCGCGCGGGTGCTTTCCAGCAGCGTCCGTGCCGCATCGACCCGTGCGCGCTCAACGAACTCGGCCGGGGTGATTTTCGCTTCCCTGGCGAACACCCGGGAGAAGTTGCGCGCACTCATGTTGGCGGCATTGGCCAGGTCAGCGATCGTCAGGTCGCCCGTCAGATTGGCCAGCACGTAATGCTGGACCATTGCCACCGCAGAAGTAGGTTCGGCGTGGGGCGTAAGGAACGGGCTGAATTGCGACTGCCCGCCCGAACGCTGGGTGAACACTACCAGTCGCTTTGCGACGCTCAGTGCAACTTCCGGCCCGTGATCCCGGCCCAACAGATACAACGACAGATCGATCCCCGCAGTGACACCGGCCGAGGTGAACAGCTCACCGTCCTCGACATACAGCCGATCCGCTTCCACCCGGGACGAGGGACACAGCGCCGCCAGATCCGAGGCGTCCTGCCAGTGCGTGGTGACCGTGCGCCCCTCCAGCAACCCCGCCCGAGCGAGCATGAACGCGCCGTTGCAAATCGAGCCAAAGCGTTTGGCCCGCGCACAGGCATCGCGCAACCAGCCATCGAATGTCATGCCGAAATCCATGAACGGCAACTGCGGCCCGCCAGCCACCAGCAACAGGTCATACGGCTCCAGCGCTTCGCTGAAATGCCGATGGGCATTGAGTGCCAAACCGTTGGAGCACGCCATCACCCCGCGCTCGACGCCGATCACCTCAAGACGATAGTGATCTTGCGCAGCAAGAAAACGATTGGCCTCGGAAAACACATCCATGGGGCCGGTGACGTCCAGCGACTGGACGCCAGCGAACACCACGATGGCTACGGTTTTACTCATGGTTCGAAACGCCTCTCATGGCACTGAATGCAACGCTCACCTGTAGGAGCGAGCCTGCTCGCGATGGACGTCAACGATGACGGGGGCTGTCTGGATGTACGCGGTGCCCTCACGTGCATCGCGAGCACGCTCGCTCCTACAGCGTCTGCGTGCACCCTAGCCAATCCACGCCCAACAAGCGAGGTTGGCGCGATATGCACGCTCATTGGCCGGGATCGCAGCCATGGATCGATTGTCCGGTTTCGGGGACCGGAACAGACTGAAACCCTCATCACGACGAGGAAAATTCCATGAGCACCACCATCGCCGGCATCAGGATCCCCGACAGCGCACTGGCCAAGGCCACCACCGAATACATCCGTGACATCGAGTCCGACCTGCTCTACCACCACTCGCGTCGGGTCTTCCTGTTCGGCGCACTGAGCGGCGAGCGCAAGCAACTGGCCTACAACCCGGAGTTACTGTACGTCGGCGCGATGTTCCATGACCTGGGCCTGGTGCAAGGTCATCGCAGCGACAACGAGCGCTTCGAAGTCGACGGTGCCAACGCCGCAGCGGCGTTCCTCAAGCCCTGCGGGTTGAGCGATGACGACATCGAACAGGTCTGGCTATCGATTGCCCTGCACACCACCCCGGGCGTGCCCCGGCACTTGCGGCCTACCGTGGCGCTGGTCACGGCGGGCGTCGAGATGGACGTGCTGGGCATGGACTACGCAGCATTTTCCAGCGCGCAGCGCGAAGCAGTGGTGCATGCGCATCCACGGGGCGAGGGATTCAAGGAGTGCATCATCTGCGCGTTTGCCGACGGCTTGCGTCATCGCCCCCAGACCACGTTCGGCAATGTGAAGACTGATGTGCTGGTGGATCAGGAGCCGGGGTTCAAGCCGATGAACTTCGTCGAGGTCATCCGCAAATCTCCCTGGATTGCCTAAAACCACTGTAGGAGCGAGCCTGCTCGCGATAGCGCTGTGTCAGGCAACAATTCAGTCGACTGACACTCCGTCATCGCGAGCAGGCTCGCTCCTACAGGGGGATTGGGTAAACCACAAAACCGTGGCCAACCCGACTTCAGGCTCAAGCCGCTTCCGGCGCCTGTGCGCGACGCACATCCGGTTGCTTCCACGAATCGGCTGCTGCCTCTTCGATTGCTTGCTGGATCGCACGTTTGCGGCTTTCTTCGGCACGACGGCTGAAGAACCAGACCATGAAAGTCACGATGGACACCGCCAACAGGATCAGACTGGCCACGGCGTTGATCTCGGGCTTGACCCCCAGACGTACCGCCGAGAAAACTTCCATCGGCAGGGTCGTGGAACCCGGGCCCGACACGAAGCTCGCCAGCACCAGGTCATCGAGGGACAACGCGAAGGACATCATGCCGCCCGCCGCCAGCGAAGGCGCGATCATCGGGATGGTGATCAGGAAAAACACCTTCCACGGCCGCGCACCCAGATCCATGGCCGCCTCTTCGATGGACAGGTCCAGCTCGCGCAAGCGCGCCGACACCACCACCGCCACATAGGCCGCACAGAACGTGGTGTGGGCGATCCAGATGGTGACGATGCCGCGCTCCTGCGGCCAGCCGATCATCTGCGCCATGGCCACGAACAGCAGCAACAGCGACAGACCGGTGATCACCTCAGGCATGACCAGCGGCGCAGTCACCAGGCCACCGAACAGCGTGCGGCCCTTGAAGCGCGTAATGCGCGTCAGGACGAACGCCGCCAGTGTACCCAGTGCCACCGCCGCCACCGCCGTGTAGCAGGCGATTTCCAGCGAGCGCACCACCGAGCCCATCAGTTGGCTGTTGTCGAGCAGGCCGACGTACCACTTGATCGACCAGCCACCCCACACCGTTACCAGTTTGGAGGCGTTGAACGAGTAGATCACCAGGATCAGCATCGGCAGGTAGATGAACAACAGACCCAGTACCAGCATCAGGCTGGAGAAACGGAAGCGCTTCATTCTTTACCCTCCATTTCCTTGGCCTGACTGCGGTTGAACAGGATGATCGGCACAATCAGGATCGCCAGCATCACTACCGCCAGGGCAGACGCCACCGGCCAGTCACGGTTGTTGAAGAACTCTTGCCAGAGCACTTTACCGATCATCAGGGTTTCCGGACCGCCGAGCAGTTCCGGGATCACGAACTCGCCCACCACCGGGATGAACACCAGCATGCAGCCGGCGATGATGCCGTTTTTCGACAGCGGCACGGTGATTTTCCAGAAGCTGTTGAAGGTGCTCGAACCCAGGTCCGACGCAGCTTCCAGCAGGCTCTGGTCGTGCTTCACCAGGTTGGCGTACAGCGGCAGGATCATGAACGGCAGGTAGGAATAAACCACGCCGATGTAGACCGCCAGGTTGGTGTTGAGGATCTGCAGCGGTTCGTCGATCCAGCCCATGCTCATCAGGAAACCGTTGAGCAGGCCATTGTTGCTGAGGATGCCCATCCACGCGTAAACGCGGATCAGGATCGCGGTCCAGGTCGGCATCATGATCAGCAGCACCAGTACCGTTTGCACTTCCTTGCGCGCAACGGAGATACCGTAGGCCATCGGGTAGCCGATCACCAGGCAGAGGATGGTGCTGAAAAGCGCCATCTTCAACGAGCCGAGGTAAGCGGCGATGTACAACTCGTCACCGGCCAGCATCGCGTAGTTGCCCAGGTTGAGCAGCAACTGCAGCTTCTGCTCGGCGTAGCTGTAGATTTCGGTGTAGGGCGGAATGGCCACGTCCGCTTCGGCGAAGCTGATCTTCAATACGATGAAGAACGGCAGCATGAAGAACAGGAACAGCCAGATGAAGGGAACCCCGATGACCATCTGACGGCCACCGGGAATTATTCGATTGAGTCGACGCTTGAGTTTGCGCATGTTCATGAGCGCAGCACCACGCCGCTGTCGTCTTCCCAATACACGTAGACCTGATCACCCCAGGTCGGACGCTGCCCGCGACGCTCGGCGTTGGCCACGAACGACTGCACCAGCTTGCCGCTTGTCAGTTCGACGTAAAACACCGAGTGCCCGCCCAGGTAGGCGATGTCGTGCACCTTGCCACTGGACCAGTTGTATTCGCAGGTCGGCACGGTCGGGGTCACGAGCAGTTTTTCCGGACGGATCGCGTAGGTCACGGATTTGTCTTGCACCGAGGTGCTGATGCCGTGGCCCACGTAGATCTTCCGGTCGAGGTCCTTGCAGGTGATGATCGCGTGGCCTTCGGCATCGTCAATCACTTCACCGTCGAAGATGTTCACGTTACCGATGAATTCGCAGACCAGACGGCTGGTCGGGGTTTCGTAGATGTCGATCGGGCTGCCGATCTGGGCGATCCAGCCCAGGTGCATGATCGCGATGCGCTCAGCCATGGTCATGGCCTCTTCCTGGTCGTGGGTCACCATGACGCAGGTTACGCCGACGCGCTCGATGATCTCCACCAGCTCCAGTTGCATTTGCGAACGCAGCTTCTTGTCCAGTGCGCCCATCGGCTCGTCGAGCAGCAGCAGCTTCGGACGCTTGGCCAGGGAACGGGCCAGGGCCACGCGCTGACGCTGGCCGCCGGACAACTGATGCGGCTTGCGCTTGGCGTACTGGCTCATCTGTACCAGCTTGAGCATGTCGGCCACCCGCGCATCGACTTCAGCGGCGGGCAGCTTGTCCTGCTTGAGGCCGAAGGCAATGTTCTGCGCCACGGTCATGTGCGGGAACAAGGCGTAGGACTGGAACATCATGTTGATCGGCCGCTCGTAGGGCGGCATGTCAGTGATGTCTACGCCATCGAGGAAAATGCGCCCCTCCGTGGGCCGTTCGAAACCTGCGAGCATGCGCAGCAAAGTGGATTTGCCCGATCCCGAACCGCCGAGCAGGGCGAAAATCTCGCCTTTCTTGATTTCCAGGGACACATCGTCCACGGCAATCGTCTCGTCGAACTTCTTCGTGACCCGGTCGATTTTGACCAGCACCTGTTTAGGTTGCTGGTCGCCCTCGAGGGCTTTCTTATAGGCGCCGGAGGCAACTGCCATTTACGAAACTCCCAGAAAAAAAGAGTGCAGTTCGCTCAAGGTGAGCCAACCTTGGATAGTTTGAGCCTTGAAGCTATTTACCCGACTTGACCTTGGTCCAGCTGCGGGTCATCAAACGTTGAATGTTCGGTGGTAACTCGACCGACACGTAGGTCTTGTCGAGCACCGCTTGCGGTGGATAAACCGCTTCGTCGGTGCGAATGGACTGTTCCATCAGTTTGTCCGACCCCGGGTTTGGGTTGGCATAGCCGACGTAATCGCTGACCTGGGCAATCACCTCAGGCTTGAGCAAATAA
Source organism: Pseudomonas sp. ACN8 (assembly GCF_002303925.1). Lineage (GTDB taxonomy): Bacteria > Pseudomonadota > Gammaproteobacteria > Pseudomonadales > Pseudomonadaceae > Aquipseudomonas. The sequence goes on along the minus strand of NZ_MRCS01000050.1, from coordinate 20,358 downwards.
TTGATGAAAGCGTTGGCCTGCTTGACGTTGGCCGAGTCCTTCGGAATCGCCAGCATGTCGAACCAGAGTGCACCGCCCTCTTTCGGAATCGAGTAGGCGATGTTCACGCCTTTCTTGGCTTCTTCGGCGCGGTTCTTGGCCTGGAAGATGTCGCCGGAGAAACCGATCGCCACGCAGATGTCGCCGTTGGCCAGATCCGCGATGTACTTGGAGGAGTGGAAGTAGGTCACGTAAGGGCGCACTGCAAGCAACTTGGAGGTGGCCTTTTCATAGTCCTTGGGATCAGTGCTGTTAGCGTTCAGGCCCATGTAGTTGAGCACTGTCGGCATCATTTCATCGGCGGAATCGAGGAAGGCTACACCACAGCTTTGCAGCTTCTTGATGTTCTCCGGCTCGAACAGTACGCCCCACGAATCAATCGTATCGACACCCAGCACAGCCTTGACCTTGTCGACGTTGTAACCGATGCCGTTGGTGCCCCACAGGTACGGCACGGCGTACAGGTTGCCCGGATCGTTCTGCTCCAGGCGCTTGAGCAGCACCGGGTCGAGGTTGGAATAGTTCGGCAGTTGCGACTTGTCGAGCTTCTGGAATGCCCCGGCCTTTATCTGTTTGCCGAGGAAGTGGTTCGACGGCACGACCACGTCGTAGCCGGTACGCCCGGCCAGCAATTTACCTTCCAGGGTTTCGTTGGAATCAAAGACGTCATAAACCGGCTTGATACCGGTCTCTTTCTGGAAATCGGCCAGGGTGGTCTCGCCGATGTAGTCCGACCAGTTATAAATATGCACGGTACCGGCGGCCTGAACACTGACAGCAACTGTCAGCCCGGCACCCACCAGCAAGGCATTACGCAACATAGAAAAAATAGGCAAGTGGAGGTCCTCTGAAATTAGTTGGGCCAAAGTTGCCCCGCGTTACATGACAACCGTGGTTGTCCGGCAACAAAACCGGCGCGCAACTTACCCTCGAAAAACCGTTCCAGCAAAACTTTTATGCAGTTGCACCTGTGGGAGCGAGCCTGCTCGCGATGGTCGTCAACGATAACGATGGGTGCCTGACACCCCGCGGCGCTCTCAGGTTCATCGCGAGCAGGCTCGCTCCTACAAGTTAATTACTTATTTACCGGATTTGATCTTGGTCCAGCTGCGGGTCATGATCCGCTGGGTCGCGGCCGGCAAGTCGGCAATCGCGTACAGCTTGGCCAGCACGTCCGCCGGTGGGTAAACACCCGGGTCGCTGGTGATGTCTTTATCGACCAACGCAGTTGCAGCCGCGTTACCGTTCGGGAAACGCACGGCGTTGGTGATTTCAGCCATGATTTCCGGCTTCTGCAGGAAGGTCATGAACTTGTAGGCGCCTTCGACGTTTTCGGCATCTTTAGGGATGGCGACCATGTCGTAGAAGCTGCCGGCACCTTCTTTGGGAATGTTGTAGCTGACTTTCACCTTGCCACCGGCTTCTTCCGCGCGGGACTTGGCCTGGTAAATGTCACCCGAGTAACCCACGGCCACGCAGATGTTGCCGTTGGCCAGGTCGGAGATGTACTTGGACGAGTGGAAGTAACCTACCGAAGGACGGATTTTCAGGAACAGCGCTTCGGCTTCGGCCAGTTGTTTCTTGTCCTGGCTGTCGGTTGGATAGCCCAGATAGTGCAGCGCCACCGGAATCATCTCGGTTGGCGAATCGAGGAAACTGATACCGCACGACTTCAACTTCGCGGCGTTTTCAGGTTTGAACAGCAGGTCCCAGGAGTTGGTCGGCGCGTCGGCACCCAGTGCAGCCTTGACCTTCTCCGGGTTGAAACCGATACCGATCGAACCCCACATGTACGGGAAGGCGTGCTCGTTGCCCGGGTCGCTCACGGAAACGGCCTTGAGCAGGTCGGTGTTCAGGTTCTTCCAGTTAGGCAGCTTGGACTTGTCCAGCTTCTGGTAGACGCCAGCCTTGATCTGTTTGGCCAGGAAGTTGTTCGACGGTACAACGATGTCGTAACCGGACTTGCCTGCCAGCAACTTGGCTTCCAGGGTTTCGTTACTGTCGAAGACGTCATAGACAACCTTGATGCCCGACTCGTCTTCAAACTTCTTGACGGTGTCCGGTGCGATGTAGTCGGACCAGTTGTACACGTGCAGTACTTTGTCATCGGCCTGAACCGCGCCCGCCATAAAACCCATCACGGACATGGCAAGCAGAGTCTTGCCAGCGAGCTTTTTACCTAGTGCCTTCATGCGTAATGCTCCAAATTTTTCTTTTTTGAACCACTTGTTCAGCAACCGAACCCGGGCAGCTGGAACCGCGGCTAGTCTGGCAAGATCCACATCGGTCTTTCAAGGAAAGGCCACGCTTTCTGACGGTTCCGAGCGAAAGTTCCTACTTCATATGCAGAACTTTGGACTTCCGCTCAGAGCCTAGCACTTAGCCCTGCAATGCACTCAGGGTCAGGTCAAGACACTTGCGAGCCTTGGTCACCAGCTCATCGATTTCCGCCGGTGTAATCACCAGTGGCGGAGCGATGATCATGGTGTCGCCGACGGCGCGCATGATCAGGCCGTTATCGAAGCAGAACTGGCGGCAGATCATGCCGACGCCCTTGCCTTCGTAACGCTTGCGCGTGGCCTTGTCCTGGACCAGTTCGATGGCCCCCAGCAGACCCACCCCACGAACCTCACCCACCAGCGGGTGATCGTTCAGTTCCCGCAGACGCTTTTGCAAATACGGTGCCGTTTCTGCATGTACGCGCTCGATAATCTTCTCGTCGCGCATGATGCGGATGTTTTCCAGAGCCACCGCAGCCGCTACGGGGTGACCTGAGTAAGTGAAGCCGTGGTTGAAATCGCCGCCTTCGTTGAGCACGTCCACCACTTCATCACGCACGATCAGGCCACCCATCGGGATGTAGCCCGAGGTCAGGCCCTTGGCGATGGTCATCATGTCTGGCTTGAGGTCGTAGAAGTCGGCACCGAACCACTCGCCGGTACGACCGAAACCGCAAATCACTTCGTCCGCCACGAACAGGATGTCGTACTTGGCGAGGATTTCCTTGATGCGCGGCCAGTAGGTCTCTGGCGGAATGATCACACCACCCGCGCCCTGGATCGGCTCGGCAATAAAGGCACCGACGTTGTCGACGCCGACTTCCAGAATCTTTTCTTCCAGCTGGTTGGCCGCCCATACACCGAACTCTTCCGGGGTCATGTCGCCGCCTTCGGCGAACCAGTACGGCTGGGCAATGTGAACGATGCCCGGGATCGGCAAGTCGCCCTGTTCGTGCATGTACGTCATGCCACCCAGGCTCGCGCCGGCCACGGTGGAACCGTGATAGCCGTTCTTGCGGCTGATGATGACTTTCTTGTTCGGCTGGCCCTTGATCGCCCAGTAGTGACGAACCATACGCAGCATGGTGTCGTTGCCTTCGGAGCCGGAACCGGTGAAGAACACGTGGTTCATGCCTTCTGGCGCGATGTCGGCGATAGCCTTGGCCAGTTCCAGTACCGGCGGGTGCGCAGTCTGGAAGAACAGGTTGTAGTAAGGCAGTTCGCGCATCTGTTTACTGGCGGCGTCGGCCAGTTCATCGCGACCATAACCAATCGCGACACACCACAGGCCGGCCATGCCATCGAGAATCTTGTTGCCTTCGCTGTCCCAGAGGTAAACGCCCTTGGCGTTGGTGATGATTCGCGGGCCTTTCTCTTTCAGCTGCTTGAAGTCGCTGAACGGAGCCAGGTGGTGATCATTGCTCAGGGTTTGCCATTCACGGGTTTGCGGATTGTTGCTGGTCATACGAATCTCCTAAAAAAATCAGGTGAAGGCGCCGCCAGACAGCGGCGGCGCCCGGCGCATCAGACGGCAAAGAGCAGGAATTCCCTTTCCCACGAACTGATCACGCGCTTGAAGTTTTCATGCTCGGCCCGCTTGACCGCAACGTAGCCAGTGATGAAATTTTTGCCCAGGTACCGCTCGATGGTCGCGCTGTTTTCCATGCGTTCCAGCGCGTCTTCGATGGTCAGCGGCAGGCGCAGGTTGCGGCGTTCATAACCACGACCCACCACCGGTGCACTCGGGTTCAGGCCTTCGACCATGCCGATGTAACCGCAGAGCAGGCTCGCGGCAATCGCCAGGTACGGGTTGGCGTCGGCGCCCGGCAGGCGGTTTTCCACCCGACGGTTTTGCGGCCCGGCATCCGGAACCCGCAGGCCCACGGTACGGTTCTCTTCGCCCCACTCCACGTTCACCGGCGCCGAGGTATCCGGCAGGAAGCGGCGGAACGAGTTGACGTTGGGGGCGAACAGTGGCAACAGCTCGGGAATGAGTTTCTGCAGGCCACCGATGTGGTGCAGGAACAACTGGCTCATGGTCCCGTCGTCGTTGGAGAAGATGTTCTTGCCGGTCTCGATGTCGATGATGCTCTGGTGCAAGTGCATGGCACTGCCCGGTTCGCCGGTCATCGGCTTGGCCATGAAGGTAGCGGCCACGTCGTGCTTGAGCGCGGCTTCGCGCATGGTGCGCTTGAACACCAGGATCTGGTCGGCCAGGGACAGGGCATCACCGTGACGGAAGTTGATTTCCATCTGCGCCGTGCCGTCCTCGTGGATCAGCGTATCGAGGTCCAGGTCCTGCAGTTCGCACCAGTCGTAGACGTCTTCGAACAGCGGATCGAATTCGTTCGCCGCTTCAATGGAGAACGACTGGCGACCGATTTCCGGACGACCGGAACGACCGATCGGCGGTTGCAATGGGTAGTCCGGGTCGTCACTGCGCTTGGTCAGGTAAAACTCCATTTCCGGCGCCACGATCGGCTGCCAGCCTTTGTCGGTATAGAGCTTCAGGACTTTCTTGAGCACGTTGCGCGGCGACAGCTCGATCGGGTTGCCTTGTTTGTCGTAGGTATCGTGGATGACGATGGCGGTCGGCTCGATGGCCCACGGCACCAGGTACACCGCGCTCTGGTCGGGACGGCAGATCATGTCGATGTCGGCCGGGTCGAGCAGTTCGTAATAGATGTCGTCTTCGACGTAATCGCCGGTCACTGTCTGCAACAGCACACTTTCTGGCAGGCGCATGCCTTTTTCGGCGATGAATTTGTTGGTCGGCGAAATCTTGCCCCGGGTAATCCCGGTCAAGTCGGCGATCATGCATTCGACTTCTGTGATCTTGTGGTTTTTCAACCAATCGGTGAGCTGGTCGAGGTTGTTACTCATAAATGCCTCTAGGCTTGAGTTGTCTGGCCCTTTTAAGGTCAGGCGTTGTTTGACGCATCGGCGTCGCGTTGTAGAGCGTTTGCGCGGCAGATTATCGTGCTTGCCGACACGGCTGCAGAGGCCGGACGTGCAGAATCGCGAGCGGTGCCCTGAACGATGGTCAGGCCGCTATTGTGAATCGGTTCTATATTGAATGGAGTAACCGTAATGGGGGTGCCATCTCGACCGTCCAGAATATCGGACGGGGACGGTCGAACCGTCACGGATGGGAGGATCACCGGAACCGCTGAGGCCACGGAACGGACGGACGTGTCATCACTGATGTGATAAACATGCCGACCGACCTGTCTTGAGCAGTCGGTGACGCCGATTATCGGCAGGCGAGACATGAAGCACCCCGGTATTATTGCTGTTATGGGTTTGATTCGAGCTTAGCCTTGTTCATTTTTTTACACAACACCCCCGTAAAAAATACAACACGGCCCGCTCAAGCCTGCGGGCGCCATGGAGGCCAAGGGCATAAAAACGCCCCAAAGTGCCTCAAAAAAGCCACACGAGCGCTTTTTTAGGGCAAAAAAGGCCTCGCTTGACTTCGGCATGCCGTTCGGGTTGACTGGAATCTGAAAAGATCAATGATTGATATTTTTAACAACAAAGGTGTTGCATCATGTCGGTACCCCCGCGTGCCGTTCAGCTTAACGAAGCGAACGCGTTCCTTAAGGAACATCCTGAGGTTCTGTACGTTGACCTTCTGATTGCGGATATGAATGGTGTGGTGCGCGGCAAGCGCATTGAACGCACCAGCCTCCACAAGGTTTACGAGAAAGGCATCAACCTGCCGGCCTCTTTATTTGCTCTGGATATCAATGGCTCGACGGTGGAAAGCACCGGCCTGGGCCTGGACATCGGTGATGCTGACCGAATCTGCTATCCAATCCCCGATACCCTGTGCAACGAGCCATGGCAGAAGCGCCCGACCGCGCAACTGTTGATGACCATGCACGAACTCGAAGGCGAGCCATTCTTCGCCGACCCGCGTGAAGTGCTGGCCAATGTCGTGCGCAAGTTCGACGAAATGGGCCTGACCATCTGCGCCGCGTTCGAACTGGAGTTCTACCTGATCGACCAGGAGAACGTGAACGGTCGTCCGCAACCCCCTCGCTCGCCGGTTTCCGGCAAACGTCCGCACTCGACTCAGGTCTACCTGATCGACGACCTCGACGAATACGTCGACTGCCTCCAGGACATTCTGGAAGGTGCAAAAGAGCAAGGCATTCCGGCCGACGCCATCGTCAAGGAAAGTGCCCCGGCGCAGTTCGAAGTGAACCTGCACCACGTGGCCGACCCGATCAAAGCCTGCGACTACGCGGTCTTGCTCAAGCGCCTGATCAAGAACATCGCCTACGACCATGAAATGGACACTACCTTCATGGCCAAGCCTTACCCAGGCCAGGCGGGTAATGGTCTGCACGTCCACATCTCGATTCTCGACAAGGACGGCAAGAACATTTTTGCCAGCGAGGATCCCGAGCAGAACGCCGCACTGCGTCACGCGATCGGCGGTGTGCTCGAGACCCTACCGGCACAGATGGCTTTCCTCTGCCCGAACGTCAACTCCTACCGTCGTTTCGGCGCACAGTTCTACGTGCCGAACTCGCCGTGCTGGGGCCTGGATAACCGTACCGTTGCGATTCGCGTACCGACCGGTTCTTCCGACGCCGTGCGCATCGAGCATCGTGTAGCCGGCGCCGATGCCAATCCGTACCTGCTGATGGCTTCGGTCCTGGCAGGCGTGCACCACGGTCTGGTCAACAAGATCGAGCCTGGCGCCCCGGTCGAAGGCAACAGCTACGAGCAAAACGAGCAGAGCCTGCCGAACAACCTGCGTGATGCACTGCGCGAGCTGGACGACAGCGAAGTCATGGCCAAGTACATCGATCCGAAATACATCGATATCTTCGTGGCCTGTAAAGAGAGCGAGCTGGAGGAGTTCGAACACTCCATCTCCGACCTTGAGTACAACTGGTACCTGCATACCGTGTAAGTGGTTGCTGTAAAAAACAACGCCGCAGGCCTCACAGCTTGCGGCGTTTTTTTATGGCCGCCTGCGGCGGATCGCTAGCAGGCTAGCTCCCACAGTTGATCTCCAGTGAACATAAATTCTGTGTACACCGGAAATCCCTGTGGGAGCTAGCCTGTTAGCGATAGCGTCCTGGCAGACAACATCAAACCCTGCTCGTACAATGCCCGCTGCCCCGCAGGAGACTCCAATGACACGCGTAGCCACCCCCCGCAAACCCCGCGCACGCAGCCAGGCCCGGATCGATTCGATACTCGATGCCGCCCGCACGCTGTTGGCCGCCGAGGGTGTGGCCAGTCTGTCGATCTACAGCGTCGCCGAGCGCGCGGAGATTCCGCCCTCCTCGGTCTACCACTTCTTCGCCAGCGTGCCGGCGTTGCTCGAAGCCTTGACCGCCGACGTCCATGCGGCCTTCCGCGCCTGCCTGCAAGCCCCCATCGATCACCTCGCCTTGAATGGCTGGCGCGATCTGTCGCGACTGGTGGAACAACGCATGCTCGACATCTATGCAGAGGACGCCGCCGCCCGCCAACTCATTCTGGCCCAGCACGGCCTGACCGAAGTCACCCAGGCTGACCGTCAGCACGACATCGAACTCGGCTACCTGATGCACAAGCTGTTCGACCATCACTTCGAGCTGCCGAGATTGCCGAGCGATGTCGATGTGTTCGCCCTGGCCATGGAGCTCGGCGACCGGGTGTATGCACGCTCGGTCCAACAGCACGGGCAGATTACGCCGCGCATGGCCGAGGAAGGGATGCGGGTGTTTGATGCTTATGTGGGGTTGTATTTGCCGCCCTATCTGCCCAAGCGCAGCGTTCCAGCCTGATTTCTTGATTGGACTTACCGGCCTCTTCGCGAGCAGGCTCGCTCCCACATTTGAAATGCATTCCCCTGTGGGAGCGAGCCTGCTCGCGAAGGCCGCACCACTTACCCCAAGACAAGCACACATAAAAAACCCCGAAGGGCTCAAACCCTTCGGGGGTTGTCGTTTGCGCATGCGGCTTACAACTTGGCGATCGACACCTCGGTGGACTTCACAAACGCGATTACTTCACTGCCAACCGCCAGTTCCAGCTCTTTCACCGAGCGCGTGGTGATCACCGAAGTGACAATGCCGGAAGCGGTCTGCACGTCGATTTCCGAGAGCACGTCGCCGAGGACGATTTCCTTGATGGAGCCTTTGAACTGGTTACGAACGTTGATGGCCTTGATAGTCATGATGTTGATTCCTGTCGTTGAGTAAGACTTGAGTTATTGAGCCCAGCGTAATTGCGTAGGCAAGGGTGAAACAGGTTCCGGTTCCGCCGGTTGGCCGGGCAGCGCCAGCACGCGATTGAGCACCTCGGTTTCCAGCGCAGCCAGCCGATGGGAGCCACGAACCCGAGGGCGCGGCAGTTCCACATGCAGGTCGAGGCCGACTTCTCCGTCTTCGATCAGGATTACCCGATCGGCAATCGCCACGGCTTCACTGACGTCATGGGTCACCAGCAACACCGTGAAGTCGTGCTGCTGCCAGAGCCGCTCGATCAGTTGCTGCATTTCAATTCGGGTCAGGGCATCGAGCGCGCCCAAGGGTTCGTCGAGCAACAGCAGGCGCGGCTGATGAATCAACGCACGGGCCAAAGCCACGCGCTGCTTCTGTCCACCGGACAGCGCTGCCGGCCACTCATTGGCGCGATCGGCCAGGCCCACCGCTTCCAAAGCTTCAAGGGCTTGCGGCCGCCAGTTGCCCTTAAGGCCGAGACCGACGTTGTCGATGATCTTTTTCCAAGGCAGCAAACGCGCGTCCTGGAACATCAGCCGCGTGTCCTCCCCCGCGTTGCTCAATGGCGCGGCACCGGCGAGCAACTCACCGCCGGTTGGCTGATCGAGACCGGCGAGCAAGCGCAGCAAGGTACTTTTGCCGCAGCCGCTACGACCGACCACTGCGACAAACTGGCCCGCCGGAATGTGCAAGTCGATCTCGCGCAACACCTGCCGTGCACTGAAGGTTTTTTGCAACTTGCGCACCACCAGCGGAGTCCCGCGCAGCAGGCGTGGAGGTTGTTGGGCGGTCATACCGAACCTCCCTTGGCAACCTGATACGCCGGGTGCCAACGCAGCCACGCTCGTTCAAGTCCACGGGCGGCGAGGTCGGCCAGTTTGCCGAGCACCGCGTACAGCAGAATCGCCAGCACCACCACGTCAGTCTGCAAGAACTCCCGGGCATTCATCGCCAGATAGCCGATGCCGGAACTCGCGGAAATGGTTTCCGCCACGATCAACGTCAGCCACATGAAGCCCAGAGCGAAGCGCACGCCGACCAGAATCGAAGGCAGCGCCCCCGGCAGAATCACCTGCCAGAACAGGCTGAAACCGCTCAGGCCATAGCTGCGCGCCATCTCCACCAGCGCCGGGTCGACGTTGCGGATGCCGTGATAGGTGTTGAGGTAGATCGGGAACAACGTGCCCAGCGCCACCAGGAAAATCTTCGCCGACTCGTCAATGCCGAACCACAGGATCACCAGTGGAATCAGCGCCAGATGCGGCACGTTGCGAATCATTTGCACCGAACTGTCGAGCAAGCGCTCGCCCCACTTCGACAGGCCGGTGATGAAGCCGAGTGTCAGGCCGATGCCACCACCGATGGTGAAGCCCAGCGCGGCGCGCCAACCACTGATCGCCAGGTGCGTCCAGATTTCGCCGCTGCGCACCAGGCTCACGCCGGCCTCAATGACGGCGATGGGGGCCGGCAGGATCCGTGTCGACAACCAACCCGCCGACACGCTCAGCTGCCACACCGCCAGCAACAACACCGGAAACGCCCAGGGCGCCAGGCTGTGGATGATTTTCTTCATGACCGTGCCTCAGCTCTGGGATGCGGCTTTGGGCAGAATGTCGTTGGCGACCATCTCGCCGAACGGGCTGACGTAGCCAGCACTTTTCGGCAGTTCTGGACGCTCGACATCGAGGTGCGGAAACAGCAACTCGGCCACCCGGTACGACTCCTCCAGGTGTGGATAACCGGAGAAGATGAAGGTATCGATGCCCAGGTCCGCGTACTCCTTCACGCGGGCCGCCACGGTCAGTCCATCGCCCACCAGCGCCGTACCGGCACCGCCGCGCACCAGACCGACACCGGCCCACAGGTTAGGACTGACCTCCAGATTGTCGCGGTTGCCGCCGTGCAAGGCGGCCATGCGTTGCTGACCGACCGAATCGAAACGCGCCAGCGAAGCCTGGGCACGAGCGATGGTCTCGTTGTCGAGATGGGAAATCAGCCGATCCGCGGCTTGCCAGGCTTCATCGTTCGTTTCGCGTACGATCACATGCAGGCGAATGCCGAAGCGCACGGTACGTCCGAGCTTGGCGGCCTTGGCTCGGACCTGTTCGATTTTTTCCGCGACGGCGGCCGGTGGCTCGCCCCAGGTCAGAACCATTTCCACCTGTTCGGCGGCCAGGTCCTGCGCAGCTTCCGATGAACCGCCGAAGTACAGCGGCGGACGCGGCTGCTGGATCGGCGGATAGAGCAATTTCGCCCCCTTCACGCTGATGTGCTGGCCGTCGTAATCGACGGTTTCGCCTTCCAGCACCCGACGCCAGATACGGGTGAATTCCACCGAGGCCTGATAGCGTTCTTCGTGGCTGAGGAACAGACCATCGCCGGCCAACTCTTCCGGATCACCCCCCGTCACCAGATTGAACAACGCACGACCACCGGACAGTCGATCCAGGGTTGCCGCCTGACGCGCCGCCACCGTCGGGGAAATGATCCCGGGGCGCAGGGCAACCAGGAACTTCAAGCGCTGGGTCACCGGAATCAGCGATGCCGCCACCAGCCACGAGTCTTCGCAGGAACGCCCGGTAGGGATCAGTACCCCGCCAAAACCCAGGCGGTCAGCGGCTTGCGCGACTTGTTGCAGATAACCGTGATCGACGCCACGGGCGCCTTCGGCGGTGCCAAGGTAATGGCCGTCGCCGTGGGTAGGCAGGAACCAGAAAATATTGAGGCTCATGGAGTGGTCTCCTTGGGGAATCGATTTATTGGGCTTTGGTTGCCGAGCTTTGGGCAACGGCAACCGGCGGCGTCCAGATCACGTCTTTGATGCTCAACTGTTTGGGAATCAGCTTGAGCTGATAGAAGCTGTCGGCGATTTTCTGCTGTGCAGCGACCACTTCCGGGGTGAGGAACAGCGCGCCATAGCCCTGGCGTTTCACCGAGGTGAGGGTGATATCCGCCGGCAAGCCGAGCAGCGGTGAAACCTGTTGGGTCACCTCTTGCGGGTTCGCCTTGGACCACTCCCCCACCGCGCGCACTTCGTCCACCAGGGTCTTGATCACCTCGGGATTTTTCTGCGCAAAAGGCTTGGTCGCCAGGTAGAACTGATGGTTGTCGACGATGCCCTGGCCATCGCGCAGGGTGCGGGCTTGCAGCTGTTGTTCGGCGGCGGCCTGGTATGGGTCCCAGATGACCCAAGCGTCGACGCTGCCACGCTCGAACGCGGCGCGGGCATCGGCCGGCGGCAGGAATACGGTCTGGATGTCGGTGTATTTGAGGCCGGCGTCTTCCAGCGTGCGCACCAGCAGGTAGTGCACATTGGAGCCCTTGTTGAGCACGACTTTCTTGCCCTTGAGGTCCGCCACCGATTTGACCGGCGAATCCTTCGGCACCAGGATCGCCTCACTGTGCGGCGCTGGCGGTTCATAGGCGACGTAGAGCAAATCGGCGCCGGCCGCTTGAGCGAACACGGGCGGTGTTTCGCCGGTGACGCCGAAGTCGATGGAGCCGACGTTCAGGCCTTCGAGCAGTTGCGGGCCACCAGGAAATTCAGTCCATTGCACGTCCACGCCTTGGGCGGCGAGGCGTTTTTCCAGGGTGCCTTTGGCTTTGAGCAGCACCAGGGTGCCATATTTCTGATAGCCGATTCTTAATGTCTCGGCCTGAGCTTGAGTAATGGCGCCGAAGGTGACAGCCGCAGCAAACAGAGCGACCAGACCACGACGCAAAATGACAGGGCGCATGGCGCTCTCCTTTTTGCAGTAGGGTTTTGGCTGCACCTGCTTGCCCGTTGGCGGGCGAGTAAGGCCAGTACTTCAATTTTTCGGTGAGGCTCAAATGCTCCAGCGAGCACTCAACAAACGATCATTCAACAGGTTAGGATCGAGCGGCTTGGGCCGTCGCGCCATGGCGCTGAAAAACAGCTCAAGTGATTCATTCAGGCGTTGTTCCAGCTCCGGCGCCAACTGCGCCAGGGCGCTGCCTTCGCCGTAGGCGATCTGGCTGTCGACGGCGAAAATCCCTTGCAGCATTTCCTGGGCCTTCAATGCCGACAGTACCGGCTTGAGCGCGTAATCCACCGCCAGCATGTGGGCGATGCTGCCGCCAGTGGCCATCGGCAGAACCACCTTGTGGCTCAAGGCGCGTTCGGGCAGCAGATCCAACACGACTTTCAGTGCCCCGGAAAACGATGCCTTGTAAACCGGTGTGGCGATCAGCAGGCCATCGGCGTTTTCAATCTGTTGCAGCAGGTCGATCACCTTGGGGCTGTCGAAGCGTGCGTGCAGCAAGTCCTCGGCCGGGAAGTCCCGCACCTGATAACTCACCACCTCCACGCCCTGCCCTTGCAACCAACGCTGGGAGCGATCCAGCAGCACCCCGGAACGAGAGCGCTGACTGGGACTGCCACCGAGTGAGACAACCAACATTCAGACGATTCCTTGCACGGTGTTGGCGATTCGCGACTTGCGATCTCGCTTCGATGGAGTGACCTTAACAGCTGATTTATATATCTATAAATCATATTTATTCATTTGGTTATTCGTTATAGAAATATACAAACCGGTTTCTTCCAGGCAAAAAAACAGGCCGTCGAAACGGCCCGAAATCCCCTGCTTTGTGGATTAACTATGACGTCTGTAGTGCCTGGACTATCGCCTTCGCGAGCAGGCTCGCTCCCACAGGGGTACGCGATCAACTGTGGGAGCGAGCCTGCTCGCGAAGGCTTTTCAGTCACACCACAAAAAAGACTGGCTCACCGGTTCGGCTGCGGCGTCAGGCGCAGGTAAGGCTTGACCGCCCGATAGCCCTTGGGAAAGCGCTGCTTGATTTCATTCTCATCCTTGAGCGACGGCACGATCACCACCTCATCACCATCCTGCCAGTTGGCTGGCGTGGCCACCTTGTAGTTATCGGTCAGTTGCAGCGAGTCGATCACCCGCAGGATTTCATTGAAGTTGCGGCCGGTGCTCGCCGGGTAGGTAATCGTCAACCGGACCTTTTTGTTCGGGTCGATCACGAACAGCGAACGCACGGTCAGAGTGTCGTTGGCATTGGGATGGATCAGGTCGTAGAGGTCCGAGACCTTGCGGTCGGCGTCATCCAGGATCGGAAAGTTGACCACCGTGTTCTGCGTCTCGTTGATGTCTTCAATCCATTTGTGATGCGACTCGACAGGGTCCACTGACAACGCGATCGCCTTGACGCCGCGCGCTGCGAACTCATCCTTGAGCCTGGCGGTGAAGCCCAGTTCCGTGGTGCACACCGGCGTGAAGTCCGCCGGATGGGAAAACAGCACGCCCCAACTATCGCCCAGCCACTGATGGAAACGGATAGTGCCGGCGCTGGAGTTCTGTTCGAAGTCGGGGGCGATATCGCCAAGTCTGAGACCCATGGTGCTGCTCCTTGTGAGTGCTTGATGGGTTCAACTGTGCCTGTGTTTTTTATCTATTAAAAAGAATAAATATCTATTTATTTAGATCATAAGGAAATATTAAATATCTGTTCACTGGACGTGCCCGCACAACCGGCCGAACATCGGCCCCAAGGTTCGAGAAGGCCTTGAGTTGCTGCAAAGAGGGAAATTCAAGGCGGGATTACGGGGGTGAACCCGTCTTGAAAATGTAAAAGCCCCGCCCGGCGCAATACCGGGCGGGGCTTTTTTTGTCTCGGTTACGCGAGCGCTATTACAACAGCGGGATCGAGTAGCTGACGACCAGGCGGTTTTCGTCCTGGGAACGAGTGTTCGGCAGATCGGTACGCCACGTGGCGTTTTTCCACATCAGGCCGAGGTTCTTCAGCGCGCCGGACTGAACGACGTAACCCACGGTCAGGTCGCGTTCCCACTCGGAAGCACCATTGGCCGCCTCGCCACCCTTGGCGTTAACGGTATCGATATTGTCGCCGTGCAGGTACACCAGGCCCGCGGTCAGGCCGGGTACGCCGACCTTGGCGAAGTCATAGGAATAGCGTGCTAGCCAGGTACGCTCGCCGGCACGGCCGAACTTCTGGATTTGCGAGTCGGTGATGGTGTAGTTCGACGAACCGTCGCCCTGGTTCAGCCAAGGGAAGTCACTGCTGCCGTTGCTGACCTGATAACCGCCACCGAAGGTATGACCGGCAACGGAGTACAGGAACAAACCGCTGTACAGGTTGTTGTCGACCTTGCCCTTGCCGTTGACTGCACCGCTGTAGTTGCCAGTGGTGAAGTACAGCGGGTCGTGACCGTTGGCACCGTCGTCGGAGCTGTTGAAGTAACGCAAGTCCGACTTCAACACGCCCGGGCCGATGGCCCAGTTGTGCACCAGACCGAGGAAGTGTTGCTTGTAGAACTCTTCCAGGTTGCCGTAGTAGTACTGGGCAGTCAGGTCCTTGGTGAGCTTGTAGTCACCGCCGGCATAAATGAATTTGTTGCTGTCGCGGCCTGTAGCGGATCGGCTGTTGGCGCCGGAGATAGACAGTTGCTCGTTGTTGCTCGAGTTACGACCTTTTACTTGCTCGATCTGACCGCCGATCAAGGTCAGGTCCTTGATGTCGTTCGAGCTGATCTGGCCACCCTGCCAGGTTTGCGGCAACAGACGACCGTCGTTGGTCACGATCACCGGCAGCTTTGGTTGCAAGGTACCCAGCTTCAGCTCGGTCTGGGAGATCTTGGCTTTGGCAGTCAAACCCAGGCTGGAGAAGTCATCAACCGCTTCGCCGTTGGACTTGCTCGGGAACACGGTGCCGCCGTACGAGTTGTTGCTCGCGCCGTTGGTGCCGCCACCGGAGTCCAGTTTGACGCCCAACAGGCCGATCGCATCGATGCCGAAGCCGACGGTGCCCTGGGTGTAACCCGAGATGAATCGCAGGTCGAAGCCTTGGCCCCATTCTTCGTTTTTGTTCGGGCCAGCGCCGTCACGGTAATCGGTGTTGATGTAGAAGTTACGCAGCCCCAATGTTGCCTTGCTGTCTTCGATAAAACCCGCGGCGCTTGCCTGCTGGGTCAAAACCCCAACGGCCACAGCCATGGCCAAGGTGGACCTGTTCATGTTTCGCTCCTCTCGTTTCTAATTCTGATGTGCCTGGTCCCGAATCGATTGCCCGGGATCCTGAATGCGTAAATTCGCGGCAAACCGTCTAGGCCGGTCATTTGGCGGGCCGCAGGATACATGGCCTTAAAGCCAAAAAGAACTTTTTGATGCTTTTTAATACCACTTAGGAATATGACTTCCCACGACAGATCCGAGGTATCAGCGGCGAGGCCGACTCCTGAACATGATCGATTGTCGAGGGACGAAATGGCTAAATCCGAGTTCAGAGATGAGTGTCGGACAGACGCACTTTAAGCGAGACGGATAAAAACCAAAAAGAATAATAAATAGTAACTAAAGATCATTATGGAATATAAAAAACGACTCAAAAAAAACCCCGTCAATAGACGAGGTTTTTTCACAGGCCTTGTTACAGGAGGCTGTAGGTGTAGTTGAAGATCAGACGGGTCTGATCAATATCGGGGCTGTTGGAGACTTCACTGCCACGGTAGACACCATTACGCAACGTCACGCCAAAACCTTTGAGGGCGCCTTGCTGGACGGTGTAGTCGATCCGCATATCGCGTTCCCACTCGGACGCATCCGGGCCAACGCCGCTCGTGGCTTTGATGTTGTCGCCGTGCAGGTAGGCGATCGAGGTTTTCAGGCCCGGCACACCCAGTGCCGCGAAGTCATAGGAGTACTGACCGAAGGTGGTGTTTTCACCAGCACGGATGAAGCTGTTGACCATTGCGTCAGTAAACGAGTAGAAGCTGGCACCGCCGTTTCCTTCCGGACGACCATTGCCATCAACAACGTTGCCCTGGTTCAGGAAAACAAAACCACCATCATCGTTGACCCGCTGATGGCCGAGCAGGAAGGCGTTGCCACCCAGGGTGTAGGTGAACATGGCGCTCCAGGTCTTGTTATCGACCTCGCCCGGGTTCTTGGCGAAACCGTTGTTGTTGTTGAAGCGAAAGCCCGGATCACCGTTCTTGCCATCGGAGCTGCTGTCGAAGTAGCGGATATCAGTCTTGAAGGACTGATTGGCATCAATCTGGAAGACATGGATCAAGCCCAGGAAGTCCTGCTTGTAGTAATCCTTCAAGTTCGAATGGTAGTACTGCAGGGTCAGGTCCTTGGTGACCTTCCAGTCAGCACCACCGTAGTAGAACTTGTTGCTGTCCTCGGTACCGCCAGCCACGGCGAGGCCGGTGGAGTTCGAAGAAGCACGACCTGCCGAGTGTTCCAACTGACCGGCGTTAATGGTCACGTTGTCGATTTCCTTCGAGGTGATGGTGCCACCGTCAAAGGTCTGAGGCAGCAGACGACTGTCGTTCGCGACCAGGATCGGCAGGTTGGGTGCCAGAGCGCCACCCAGGTGGGCCTCGGTCTTCGAGAAGCGCGCCTTGACGTTGGCGGCTGCACGACTCCATTCGTGTACGGCCGAACCATCGGTGTCGCTTGGGAAAAAGGTGTTGGCATCCGGATGGTGCCCCTTGCCGCCGTCCAGGTGGATACCCAGCAGTGCCTGGGCGTCGATACCGAAGCCGACAGTGCCTTGGGTGAAACCGGACAGATAATCGAATTTCAGGCCTTCCGCGGACTCTTTCTGATCCGCACCGCCTTCACGGTTATCGTTGTTGTAATACATGGTTCGGGAACTGATGGACGCCTTGCTGTCTTCCAGGAAACCTGCGGCGCCTGCCTGCTGCGCCAAAACCCCTACGGCCACGGCCAAAGCCAAGGTGGACTTGTTCATTGTGTAGCTCCTCTCGATTCTAATTCTTGTATTCCTGGTCTCAAGTCGTCGCCCGAGATCCTAAGATTCGCGATTAGCGCCAGACCGTGACCCACAAGTCAATCGTAACCATGTGTGTCTACGACCATAGTCTAATCCCCAACTTTTTGGTCCCTGCCGGTTCATGAATTCGTCATGAACCTGAAAAGAATTACCCAGTTCTTTTCTAATACCGTTTAGGAATTTAGCTCCCCATTGCGCATTCACCCCAGAATAGAAGGTTCGGCTCATAAGCTAATTCCTAAACGGTATTTATTTTCTATTTTTTAGATCGATTAGTTTCTGACGCAATTCGGAAACAAATCCTTTACCGAAAGGCAGCCCCATGACGACCAAACGCGCACTATCCGGACCATTTGTTACAGTTTGTGTATTGCTCGCATTTTCTTTCACCGCCCAGGCGACGAACCTCACCGTCGGTTATCAAACCGGAATCGACCCCAGCAAAGTCCCCCAGGCCGATGGCCTTTATGAAAAAACCATCGGCCAGCCCATCGACTGGCGGCGCTTCAACAGCGGCCCGGAAGTGGTCACGGCGATTGCCTCCGGCGATGTGCAAATCGGCAATCTCGGCTCCAGTCCGCTGGCCGCTGCCGCCTCGCGCAACCTGCCAATAGTCGCGTTCATCGTCTCGGCCCAGATAAACGCGGCCGAAGCGCTGGTGGTACGCAACGGCAGCGGCATTGAAAAACCGCAAGATCTGATCGGAAAGACCATCGCCACACCTTTCGTTTCAACCTCCCACTACAGCCTGCTTGGTGCGCTGAAGCACTGGGGCCTGGACAGTTCGAAAGTCAAAGTGGTGAACCTGCAGCCAGCAGAAATCGCGGCAGCCTGGAAGCGTGGAGACATTGACGGCGCGTTCGTCTGGTCGCCTGCCCTGGGGGAAATCCGCAAGAGTGGCAAGACCCTGACCGACGCTGCGCAAGTGGGCCAATGGGGCGCACCGACCTTTGAGGTATGGGTGGCGCGTAAGGATTACGCCGAAAAGCATCCGGAGGTCGTGGCGAAATTCGCCAGGGTCACCCTGGACTCATTCGCTGACTACGCCGCCCATAAAGACCAATGGACCGTTGATTCGGTGCCTGTCCAGAAAATCGCCAAACTGACTGGTGCCAACGCCGTCGATGTACCGGAGCTATTGGCCGGTTCCACCTTCCCGGATGCCAAGGCGCAACAAAGCACCGCGCTGCTGGATGGCGGCACGGCCAAGGCCATTGGTGAAACGGCGAAATTTTTGAAGGAGCAGGGGAAGGTGGAGACGGTGTTGCCGGATTATTCGCCGTATGTCAGCGCGAAGTTTGTCACTGAATAATTGCTGAAGGCTGCTGTGCAGCCATTGCGAGCAAGCTCGCTCCCACAGGGATACTCGGTCAATTGTGGGAGCGAGCTTGCTCGCGATGAAAGCGACGCGGTCAGAGGGCTTTTTCGAAGATCTTCGAATTACGCTGATAGTTGTACAGCGACGCCCGCGCCGACGGCAGACGGTCAACGCTGCTCGGCACAAAACCGCGCTCGCGGAACCAGTGCGCAGTGCGGGTGGTGAGCACGAACAAGGTTTTCAATCCCTGAGCCCGTGCGCGGTTTTCAATGCGTTCCAGTAGCTCATCACCGCGACCGCCATGGCGATATTCCGGATTCACCGCCAGGCATGCCAGCTCACCCGCGTCCGACTCAGCGATCTGATACAGCGCCGCACAGGCGATGATCATGCCTTCGCGCTCGACCACGCTGAACTGTTCGATCTCGCGCTCCAGCACCTCGCGGGAACGGCGCACCAGGATGCCCTGCTCTTCCAGCGGGCTGATCAAGTCCAGCAAACCACCGACGTCTTCAATGGCCGCTTCGCGTACGACTTCGAACTGCTCCTGGGCCACCAGCGTACCGCCACCGTCGCGGGTGAACAGCTCGGTCAGCAGTGCACCGTTTTCGGCGTAGCTGACGATATGGCTGCGAGCCACACCGCCACGGCAAGCTTCGGCCGCGGCATCGAGCAATTCAGCCTGATAGTTACTGCCCAACCGCTGCAGATGCGCCGGCACTTGCTGCGGACGCAGTTCACGCACCAGGCGCCCATGCTCGTCGATCAGGCCCAGGTCGGCGCCGAACAGCAGCAGTTTGTCCGCGCCCAGGTCGATGGCCGCACGCGTGGCGACGTCTTCGCAGGCGAGGTTGAAAATCTCCCCGGTCGGCGAATAGCCCAGCGGCGACAGCAACACGATGGAGCGCTCGTCCAGCAGACGGTTGATGCCCTTGCGGTCGACCCGGCGCACTTCGCCGGTATGGTGATAGTCGACGCCTTCAAGCACGCCGATCGGCCGTGCCGTCACCAGGTTGCCGCTGGCCACCCGCAGGCGTGAGCCCTGCATCGGTGAGGAAGCCATGTCCATCGACAGGCGAGCCTCAATGGCAATGCGCAACTGGCCAACCGCGTCGATCACGCACTCCAGGGTCGCCGCATCGGTGATGCGCATGCCGTGGTGGTAATGCGGGGTCAGGCCACGGGCCGCAAGGCGCGCTTCGATTTGCGGGCGAGAACCGTGAACCAGCACCAGCCGCACGCCCAGGCTGTGCAACAGCACCAGGTCGTGGACGATATTGCCGAAGTTGGGGTGTTCAACGCCGTCGCCGGGCAGCATGACGACAAAGGTGCAATCGCGGTGGGCGTTGATGTAAGGCGAAGCGTGACGAAGCCAATTGACGTATTCGGGCATGAACCTGGGCCTGTAATAAATAGCAGCCGAAAAAAGGGCGAAACTGAAAACGCACAGCGGGCTGATGGTTATCGTCGGAACAGGCTTGGCGACACGCGCGTTCTCCTCATGAATACGGGTTGGAACATCGGCAATTTAACTGCAAAACCCTGTAGGAGCGAGCTTGCTCGCGATGGACGTTAACGATGACGAGGGCAGCCTGGATAAACGCGGTGCCCTCCTATCCATCGCGAGCAAGCTCGCTCCTACAGGGTTTTGCAGTTAAATTGCCGATGTTCCCCTGTAGGAGCG